>DATDGL010000227.1:0-6403 GCA_036522115.1 Candidatus Angelobacter sp. | reverse complement strand
ATGATCTGCCGAGATCCTCCGCTTTAGCGGGCAATCCGCTGATTTTTGGGTTGTGAGCGTTCTCACACTCTTGGCGGTGTAAGAACACCGCTCACGCCAGAACGTATGTTCGCGTATTTCAATCCATTCACAGCTTCGTAAGCGCTGGGAAAAAGAGAGATAGAAATGAGCCCGGAGGGGCGGCACAGATCCAGATGTTGACCAAAAGGATTCAACGGACACCTTAAGTGAACGGTATTGGGTTTAATCGCGGTTTTCATCACCAAGAAATCAACAAGCCGTTAAAGTAGCTATGTAAAGCCCACTTTTTCAGCAGCCTGCCAGGTGTTGTTCAATAAAATCACCCGTAATGTCGTTCGGTGTTTCCGTAATCAGATTACGGGAAGAATAGCTCCGCAGGGGAGGTGCGAGAGATCCAATACTTCGCTATCTCAAGTATGCAACCCGTGACAGATCCTTTGCACGAAGGATTAGGCAACCTTGATTTCTGGTTTGAGGGCAGCCGATGGCTTTAGAACGGGTATTGAATGGGAGACGGGAAACATTTCTTCATCGCCCGCTTTTAAGCACGCCCGATAACCCGCCCATGTCAGTGGCTTCACCGCAGGATCCCCTCGCTTTTCTTCATTTTTGGCCGAAATTCTCATAAAAGTGCTGTCAGAGTGACAGCATTGTGACAGCACTTGATTGACTCCCATTCATAGGGATGTAATTCTGGAATTGGGTGCGATAGATGCGCCTTCGCCCTGGGGCGAGCGGGATTTGTAGTTCCCGCAACGATCTTTGACAACTGAATATTGCAACGTTTTGTGGATGCAATCCGCAAAGCGTAGCGCGCGTACCCGATGGCGCAGCCAATGCGCAGCGGGAGCAGTGTCTCCGGCGCTCGCGAAACCAACCCGCGAGCGCCGAGGGAGTAGTGCGTTCTCTTTATGCCGCTGCAAACCGCATGTTGCGATACAAAAGCAGCATCCGGTACACGTTCCCGATACAAAAATCTCAATGATTCGCAAGGAGATGATCGGAGGATCGGAATCAGGCTCATCTCTCGAACATTGTTTACCAGGCAGGGTTGGTGTTGCTGGCAATCCCATTGTCGCGGCTCTGTCGCGGCTTTGTCGCGGCAAAAAAGCTTTCTGCCGCGACAAAGATGTGCTTGATTTTTCAATTACATGCGCGGCTCAGGAGAGCTTTGGCGCATTTTTCGAAATTGCCCTCTTTTTCGTAATCGTCACATTTTTGGTAGCACGGTGCTCGCCATGACGGTTCTAATCCACCAACCCAAGCCTGGCTCCCAGAATCAAGCGATTGTCCCGGGACAAAAAGGAATGCATCTCCTCAATCCGGGACAAGTATCTCCTGATTTTTCAACAACCTTCCCGGAAGTTCGGTTCCACAATATGTTCGCGAATTTCCTCCCGGAGTCGGCCTTTTCCAGGCAATGTTGAAAGAAGGTTGAAAGGAAGGTGACCCTTGCCGGACGGCAAAAGACCACCTCTGAGTCCTTAGTGGTGAAAAAGGTTTTGCCGTTGGGTCCGAGCTGATAGCCGGCGGCCATGCTCTACTTGCGCGCCCGGGGAACGACTGCGTATGGTCGCAGCACTCGCGCCAGGGACTCTGGCGCCTCCACTTCCATCTGTACTGCGCCGTCGCGGTAGGCGCGTTTCAGGATGTGGGCACGGGCTTCGATCTGGGAGAGCAGTTTGCCCTCGCTTTGCGGGACGCGAATGCGCAGGTGCTCCAGCGCATCAATTTCCAGCCGGCGGTCAATCGCTGCCAGCAGGCCATCCATCCCTGCCCTGGTGGCAGCCGACACATAGACAGTGTTCCCGGAATCCGTGAGCGACCGGCGTTGCCCCTCCGGCAGAAGATCGATCTTGTTCATCACCCGGATTTGCGGGGTGCTCATTACATCCAGTTCGCTGAGCACCAGGTCAACCTGTTGTTGATGTTCATGGGAGACCGGGCTGGTCACGTCGGCTACATGGAGCAGGAGCGCGGCCCGCTGCACCTCCTCCAGCGTGGCGCGAAAGGCGCTCACCAGCGTAGTGGGCAGGCTGCGGATAAAACCCACTGTGTCAGACAGCAGGACTTTCCGCTTGCTGGGCATGGTAATGGCGCGCACGGTCGGGTCCAGCGTGGCAAACATCCTGGCCGAGGCCGTCACTCCCGCGTCAGTAAGCGCATTGAAGAGCGTGGACTTGCCCGCGTTGGTATAGCCCACCAGCGCCACCGTGGACAAGGGAACGGACTCGCGCCGGCCGCGTTGCTGCGAGCGGATGCGCCGCACATCCTCAAGCTGCCCTTTGATGTGCCGGATGCGCCGGAAGATCCTGCGCCGATCGGTTTCCAACTGGGTTTCACCCGGACCGCGCGTCCCGATTCCGCCGCCCAGTTGTGACATCTCCACCCCGCGTCCGGTCAGCCGGGGCAGCAGGTATTCGAGTTGCGCCAGCTCTACCTGGAGCTGGCCTTCACGAGTGCGGGCGTGGCGCGCGAATATGTCCAGGATAAGCTGGGTGCGGTCAATCACCCGGACATTCACCTCGGCTTCGATATTGCGCTGTTGCGAAGGGGAAAGCTCGTGGTCCACCAGCACGACGTCGGCATCGCTCGAAGCCGCTGCTCCCGCAATTTCCTGGAGTTTGCCCTTGCCGATCAGAGTGGCCGGATCGGGCTGGTCGCGGTGCTGCACAAATTCACCGGCAATCTGCGCCCCGGCCGAGCGGGCCAGTTCGCGGAATTCAGCCAGCGACTCTTCCAGCCCGGAGGCGGCAGACCGGACCGGCTGGCCTTCCTCCGCAACGGCGCTGCGCGCGATCAGGGCGCTCGGCGGAATCTCCAGGTCTTTATCAGTCCGCGATCGGCGGCGAAACTGCACCGCCACAAGAAAGGCGCGCTCCGGCCGGTCACGATGGGTCAGGATCATCCCATCCTGGCCTCGGGTATGGCGGGAACTTCCGGGAATAAACTAGTCCTCCGACTTCACTGCGCTGACCTCGCCTTCCGTGGCGGAAGGCTGGTGCGAGCGATTCTCTCCGTGGTAGCTGCCCTTGGACATGACTACCGTCGAAATAGCATGCTTGAAGATAAGCTGCTCCTGATTGTTGGTCTCCAGGACAACGGAATATTTGTCGAATGAACGAATGCGGCCGGAGAGCTTCACTCCGCTGAGCAGGTAAATGGTGATCTGCGTCTTATCTTTGCGCGCAGTATTGAGGAACGAGTCCTGAATGTTTTGTGCCGGCTTGTTTTCCATCTGCCGATCTTTCTCCTGTATACCATCCATAACGCTGGGACCTTTGCACAGCGGCAATGAACTGATCTTGGAACGCTAAAGGTTCATTGTAGCCGTTTCCGCTCGCCTCGATCAAAAGCTCAAAAACCTCGTAACTGCATCGCACGCGCGGCAGTGCTAGAATTCGGTGAAGCGCTCACGTGAAGAGTACTGGCCCAAAAACTGCCATCCAGGTTCCCATGCTGGACTTGTCACGCCAGTATGCATCCATCCGCTCTGAAGTTCTGGAGGCTTTGACCCGCATCTCTGATTCTCAGCGCTACATCCTCAGCGATGAGGGCAGGGCTTTCGAACAGGAATTTGCGTCCTTGTGCGGCGTGCGGGAAGCAGTAGGCTGCGCTTCCGGCACAGATGCTCTTTGGCTGGCGCTGGCCGCGGCCGGCGTCGGCCCCGGCGACCAGGTCATTACCTCGCCCTTCAGCTTTTTCGCCAGCGCCAGTTCCATTGTTCGTGCCGGCGCCAGGCCGGTCTTTGCCGATGTCGATCCCGACACTCTGAATCTCGGTCCCGCCAGTGTCGCCGGAAAGCTCACGCTCGCCAGGGCATCGATGCGGGCGATTGTGCCGGTGCATCTCTACGGACAGTGCGCGGACATGGAAGCCATCGACCGCATTGCTCGCGAACACAAGCTCACGGTGATTGAAGATGCCGCCCAGGCTGTGGGCGCAAGCTGGAATGGAAAGTGCGCGGGCGCGCTGGGCGGGGCGGCGGCATTCAGTTTTTATCCCACCAAGAATTTGAGCGCATTTGGAGATGCCGGAGCGCTCACCACCAACGATCCGGAACTTGCAGAACACGCGCGCAGGCTGCGCAACCACGGCGGCAAAGACCGTTATTATCACGACGAGATCGGCGCCAACAGCCGGTTGGATGCCCTCCAGTCTGCCGTCCTGCGGGTGAAGATGCCTCATTTGCCGGAGTGGAATGACGCTCGCCGCCTGCGTGCTCAGATCTATACGCGATTGCTGGAGGTTTCCGGCCTCGCGCGGGCAGGAAAAATTACGCCGCTCAAGACCTTGCCCGGCGCACATCATATCTATCACCAGTATGTGGTACGGGCGCAAAAGCGCGGCCAACTGCGGGCCTTCCTGAGCGAGCATGGAGTTGGAACAGAAATTTACTATCCTGTTCCGCTGCATCTGCAAAAATGCTTTGCCTGGCTGGGCTACGCGCCCGGCGATTTCCCTGAAGCAGAGCGCGCCGCCTCCGAGGTCCTGGCGCTGCCGATGTTCGCCGAGCTGCGCGAAGACGAGCAGCAATATGTGGTGGAGTGCATGGCGGACTTCTACTCTTGAAGTTGGTAAGTGGGTAACTTCGTAAGCCGGCAATTGAAAGGCAATCCCGCCCCATAAAACCCAGCCGCGTTTTCCAGCCGCCCCCCTTCTTCACTGCCTTGCATGGCATTTGCCGCCATCAGGCAATAAGCGCAGCGAAATACCGCATAGGCGGTAATGTAGTCTGCAATCCGCTTCTCCGCATGGTCTCCGCTCGCGCGGCGGTACATCTCCAGAAAAGCTTTCATTGCGGCAGGACTCATCTGCCATTCCACAATGGCGCCCGCCAGGTCCCAGGCAATGTCAACTGGTCCCGGGAAAAAGTGATCGTCACCGTGGCTGCCCGAGTCGGTCTTGAGCATCTGTCGTGCGGAAGTGAGCAGCCATTCGTGGGGCTGGATGCGGCTGTCTGCAATGACCGGGCGTTCAAGTTGCAGACTTACGGGCACCTCAAATCTCAACTGCCGGAGGTTGTGCTCGGCCATCTGCTGCAACGCCGCCACGTCTGCGGATTCGACGGGAAACTCTTGTGTACGGCAGGCGCAATAGGCAGCCAGGCGCGCCAACACCTTTTCCGATGTGTCCGCGGCCGACATCGGACGTCCCTTAACAAACGGATATGACGCGAACCCCGCGCTCTCCATTTGTGGTGGAACGGCAAAGCCCGAAACAGCGAGCCTGGCTTCGCGATCGAAAACTTCTCTTCCATAGTGGCCCAGGCCAAGAAATTTGTAGAAACGCGGCTGCGCAGGATCGGCAGAAAGATACTTGAGTCGCTCAAAGTTCAGCCAGGACGCAGGCCATGCGGACTGGTGCGGCATAGAGTAGCGCCTCCACTCGCCCCCGCCAATCCAGACCTCGGCTTCATGAGGGCGTCGTACTTCTTGAGGCACTGCGACCCAGCGGAACTGCCGTCCTCGATGAGCGGCATTTTCCGCGCAAAGATGGTCAAACCGGGGAGCATGGCTGCAAATCAGCGTGATTGACTCTCTGGGAACACCGGCCTGCACCAGCGCTTCTCCCACCGACAGGAATGACGAGCCGCTGAGACCCGGCCCTTCGTCCACCACCAAAAAGCCAGAGCCCGCAGCAACTTCTTTTTTCACAAAATCCGTCTCTGGCGGCACAAGCTGGGTGTGGCGATTGTACGGATGGCCCGCCGGCCGCACAGTGATGCGCCCGGCTGCAAATCCGCGCTTTCGCAAAGCCGCGGCCGTCACTGCGCTCAGAATCGCGCCGATGGTTCGAATTCCCACCACGGCTACCCTGGAGGAAGTGGCCGGAACATGGTCGAGCACATCGGCAAAAGCCAGAGGGTGCAGCGCGTAATGAGCAAAGCCTTCAGGAACACTGAGGCTCAGGGTTTCCGGAACGTGAGTAGCATCAAGAATCGCCGGCAGGGAATTTGCATCCTGGATGGCTAAAGAACGGACCAGGGCATCAGCCAGAGAATCGGTGATCGCGCCGAATTGACGCGACTCGGGACCGCCGTCAGCCAGCGCGGATTCCATCTCTCCAGCCAGCAGCAGCGCCTCCAGCGTTCTGGCCGGCTGAAAAGACCCACATAAAAGCTGGATGTGGCGACCCATGACGGTTTTCAGAGATCTCCCGCTCGCCAGTCTCTTACCGTCGCGAAAGACGAGGAGATTCAGCGATTGCACGGGCATGGGCCGCAGATCAGGCTGCTTCTTTCTTCCGGCGGGCAGCACGCGGAGAGCACGCGATATCGCCCTCCTTATCGATGAAGTAAAGATACCGGCTGTCCCGCTGGACGGCATTGGGCATCAGCACCTCAGTTGCTCCTTCCCCGGACTTCGATTTCCGGCTCACG
>DATDGL010000226.1:0-8339 GCA_036522115.1 Candidatus Angelobacter sp. | reverse complement strand
CACCAGCACCTTTCCTGTGCCGGTGGCAATGCGGAGGTTATCCAGGGAGAATTGCGGTATCGAGGAGCCGTTGATCCAGCTATCGAAAAACCAGTCCAGGGACTTCTGGCCTTCATAAAAGAGCGCCGGGGGCAGGACCTGTTCGAAGGCCCGCTGCAGGTCGAGGGTTGAAATCTTCCCGTTGGGAGACATGGCCAGCGCGTTCTTCAGGGCGGCGAAGAAGAGGGCATCATCATGCTTTCCGCCGGCCAGGCGCAGCATGCTGCGCAGCATGTGACACAGCCAGGTGCCGCGCCCGTAGAGCACGATCTCATAGGCGTCAGGAAATTTGGAAGAGGTCAGGCGCGTGCCGAGCGTCACGGGACCGGCATCGCCCAGCATGCCGTTGGCGGTCTGGCGCAGCAACTGCTTGCGGTAATGATCGAGCACCAATTTCATTTTGGACGGATCTTCGCGCTCCAGCATCATGGCAGCGCAGTAGTTTGCCAGGGCCTCAACGATCCATTCATCGCGGTAGGATTCCCACTCCACCGCGTCGCCCCACCACTGATGGGCGATTTCGTGGATCAGCATCAGGCGGCTGACCAGCAGTTCCGCAAACGGGTCGCGGATGCCCAGGGCGCTACGTTCGGCCGGCGTGAGAAACGCCATGCTGGAAAGATAGATCAGTCCCGGCCATGACTGGCTCAACAGCGCCGGCAGTTGCGAGATTTCCAGATGTGAGTAGGGAAAGGCGTCCAGTTCCGTCGAAAAAAACTGGAGGGTGGCCGCCGCTTGCTGGGCGATTCTCTGCACTTCTTTGGCCGGATCGGGATGGAGTTCCACTTTGGCCCCGGCCTGCTCCAGCGGCAACTCCACATTTTTTGAGGCGTAGGCATCGATGGTGACTTTATCGCTGGTGACAGTGGCAGTCTCAAACTTTCCCAAATTGAAGCCGGCATGGGCAATCGGCTTGTCCGAGAGGAAGCGGCTGGTCACAACCCCGTTTTGCGTGGAAGTTGAGACGCGCTTTCCCGTGGCCGCCAGGATCCAGTCAGAGGGATATTCAAAGGTGAGATCGAAATTGGCGAATGAGGGCCCCAGGCTGGGATACCAGGTGCCGCGCGACCCCACGTACAGCAGATCGCCTCCGGCATCAAACATCACTGCTCCGGAATATTTGAGCAGCAGCTTGGCCGGGCGGTCCTTCTCCAGCGGAGTCGGCAGAACGATGGCCACCATGTCATTGCCGTGGCGGGCCAGATCGCTCCCGCTTACCGCCTCGTTTTGAATGAACTCGACCAGTTGTCCATTCAAACGCGCCTCCATCACTTTGAGGTAACGCGACAACTGGAGGATCACGGTGCGCTGGCCGGAGCGCCTGCAGGACATGGTGAGCTCTGCCTCGCCATCGACTTTGTCTGGCGGCGAGATCTTGGAGCGAATGCGGAAATCCGTGGCGTGGAACCATGCGCCCTGCACGGGCGAGGATTTCCCCGCCTCCCGCGTCGAGCGCATCGGGAACGAGGTCCAGACATCGTAAAAAGAAAGATTGTTGGCCGTGACCGGCTGGGTGACGCTGATCTGCTCGGCCACGTTGCTGTTGAAGAACACATCAAAGACGCCGTAGCTTGTGCCCGCCAGCCGCAAGTGCAAAAAGTGCGATGCCGAGTCCGCTGCACCGGTCATGGCCTGAAGAAGCTGGAGGCTGTCCATGCCGGCCAGGGCATCGGCCACCGGCTTCCATTTGGCCAGGTACTGTTCGGGATTCTCCTGGGGACGAAAACCAGCCTGTAATTCGCGGACAAGGTTATCATCGAAGAATCGCAGGTAAGCGCTTTCAAACTTGGTGTTCAACACGCCAGTGTGGGTGAACAATGCCAGCGAGGTGCGTTCCGGACGGTCCGGAGGGATGAGCAGGATTTCGCCGTCTCCTTCAAAAAATGCTCCGGTGATGTGCCCATCGACGGATTGCATGAAGCCGAGAGCGCCGTCGATCAGCACAATGTGGAGATCCTCGCGATCAATGGCGACATTGCGCACGTGGTGTACGTCTACCGCGTTGAATACCGGCTGCAGTAAATGCCGATATAGAACCAGGCCACTGCCGGCCGGCGGCGGTTGCCCGGCGCAGGTGCTTCCCAGGCACACGGAAAGAACCAGTACTGAGGTAATCAGGCGCAAGGAACGGCGGTTGCTACAATTTTGTTGTTTGCGGCTCAATTTTAAATTCCGCTTCCATCTTACATTCTTCTGCCTCGCCGGAATGTGCCTGCCCGCGCCGGCGGATGTAATCCGGCTGAAAAACGGCAAGGCGATTGTGACCGATTCCGCCAATGAAAGGAATGGACGGATTGAGTACACGATTGGCGAGAACAGTTTTTCCATCCCCAAGGCGTTAGTTGAAGGAATAGACACTGGACCCGCCGCCAGTGTTCCCGTCGAATCCCGCGCCATGCCTCCGGCAAAAATGCCCCTGGGTCCGGAGAAGGCTGAGTCCAGCCAGGCATTGGCTCAACGCATATTTCATGATGGCCGCATCGATCTGGGCGCGCTGAAAGCCATTGAAGACGAAGGCGTGCCGGAGAAATCAGCGGCCGCCAACTTCACCGCCGCCGTGTTCGAAATCCGGCAAAGCCATTTTCCTGCTGCCGGCCGCTACCTGCAAACGGCATTGCACTTCCAGCCGGACCAGCCCATCATGCTGAGAGAATATGCGGCCGTGCTGCTGCAACTGGACCGCTACAGCGAGGCGCTTTCCTACGCCGAAAGAGCAAACCGCTCTGGTCCTGAATCGGCCGAAGCGCTCATTGTGCTGGGCTATGCCTATTACCGCAATAACCGCAATGCTGACGCAATTGCCGCGTGGAAGAAATCTCTTGTCCTGCATCCCAGTCCCACGGTGCAGGAGCTGGTGGCGCGTGTGGAACGCGAATCCACCACGGAAGCTGAATTTCGCGAGCAGGAGAGCAGCCACTTTGTCCTGCGTTATGAAGGCTCAAAGGCCCCTGACGCCCTGCGGCGTGACCTGTTCAGCGTGCTGGAGTCGCAATATAACAATCTCCAGAGCGACCTGGGCGCCTCTCCGCGGGACAGCATCTCCGTTTCTCTTTATACTGACCAGGAATTCTTTGATGTGACGCACGCGCCGGCGTGGACCTCCGCGCTGAACGACGGCAAGCTGCGCATCCCCATTTCCGGACTTGCCTCCGTGACTCCGGCACTGGGCCGCGTGCTGCGGCACGAGTTGACGCACTCTTTCATCTCCCAGATCACGCACGAACATGTGCCCCAATGGCTGGACGAAGGAGTCGCGCAACTGGAGGAGCCGCTTTCGACTGCCAGAATGGGCAGGCAACTGGCGGCCTTGTATGCTTCCGGACACCAGATTCCCCTTAATCAACTGGAAAGCTCATTTCTGAATTACAACGCGGACGAAGCCGCTGTGGCTTATGCAGAGTCCCTGGCGGCGGCGGAGTGCATCCGCGAAAAATACGGCATGAGCGACATTTCCAGAATCCTGAAAAGACTGGGCGAAGGCGAACCCATCGAAAGCGCCTTGCGCAATACCCTGCACGAAGGCTACGCCCAGTTAGAGACTGAGATCGGGGATTATCTGAAATCTCGCTATGCTCAATAGTATTCAAGCATTTAGATCGATTTAGTTAATCGTGTGTCCACCTAGAGCCGTCATCCCGAGACTTCTTCACGTAGTGAAGAAGTGGAGGGACCTTGCGGTTCTTTCATTTCAAACGGCCACGCTTTTTGTTAAACCGGTATAGCCCAAGAGACATCCTCTACAAATCGGTCATGGTCGGAAGAAACCTGAACGCCAAAAGGTAGCCGCTACGCGATGGTAGTTGGGCATTGAGTCAAGCAAAGCAACGCAGCGCGTATACGCGCTGGTCTTCTCAGCCGAGGGCGGCTGAGGTCCCGGTAAGCAGTCGGTCACATGTGGAATCTTACGGTGACTGTTGTCTCCACGGAGACGGGTTCTCCGTTTAAAAGCCACGGCCTGTATTTCCATGTCTTGACCGCCTCAGTGGCGGCATCCACCAATAGCGGATGGCCTGAAATAAGGTGAAGAGAGCCAACATTTCCTTTTTCGTCTATCAGGACCTGAAGGACGACGTCACCGTGGATTTTTTTTTCCTTCGCCTCTTCAGGATAAGTGGGGTCTTCGCCGGATATTTTGTTGCCGTCGGCTACTCCTGATGAGACGCGAAGTTTTCGCGGGGGTGGGACCTTTTCGGCATCTTCGGGAGTACTATTTTTCTGGGTGGAGGCGGTGGTCGAGGGCATGCGGTAGCTGACGGTTATGCGAGTTTCTACTGCCACTGGTTTGCCTTCCAGCAGAAAGGGTTCGTATTTCCATTGCCTCACTGCGTCCATCGCCGACTGAATCAGAATGGGATGACCCGACACGGCCCTGAGGTTTTCGATAAGGCCTCCTTCGTTGATGGTGGCGGTCAAGGCTACATCGCCTTCAATATGGGCTATCTTGGCCATCTGAGGATACTCAGGTACTGCGTTGGATAGCTCACGCCCTCCGCTTGCGTTGGTCTTCACCACCACCAGAGTCCGGACCTCTTGTCCGATGGCGATTCCGAAAAGAACCAGCAGGAGGGCGGCACAGGATGCGATTCGGGACTTCATAGCTGCTCAAGCTAAACAGCCCAGGCAGGTTTGTCAATCCAATTGCTGGAGTACTGGCAGACTCCAGGGTTTCCGGCGAAAAAACTTGAAGTATCAGAACTTTACAGGCCACCTAATTTCCTTTCCCACCTTCTTGACTTGCTGCTAGCATTCTTAACTATGAAACGCTTTCTGAAAATTACCGGCATCGTGGTAGCGGTGATTATTGTTGTGATTCTGCTGATTCCGCTATTTATCAATGTAGACAGCTTCCGACCGGAGGTAGAGTCAAAGCTCTCTGCCGCACTTGGGCGGCAGGTCCACATCGGCAAGATCAGCGCTTCCATTTTCAGCGGTGGTGCTGAAGCAGATAACATCTCCATCAGTGACGATCCGGCTTTCAGCAAAGACCCTTTCCTTCAGGCGTCGTCACTCAAGATCGGACTCAAGCTGATTCCGCTGATTTTTTCGCGGGAGTTCAAAGTAACGTCGCTCGCCATCAGCAACCCGGACATTCGGCTGCTGAGCAATAGCGCGGGGAAATGGAATTATTCCAGCCTGGGGAATTCTGCTCAGGGCGCAAAGGCACAGCCCTCTACATCCAATTCCGACAATTCCGAGTTTTCTGTGGAGAAGCTTGAAATCCAGAATGGAAAGATCCGCGTGGCCCAGACCACCGGCCAATCCGTGGGCAAAGAGCACGCCTATGAGAAGGTGAACCTGACCGCGACCAATATCTCCACTCATTCCGCCATTCCATTTACCCTGACCGGCGTGACTCCTGGTGGCGGTTCTTTGGATTTGCAGGGTCAGGCTGGTCCTCTAGTGCCGCAGCAAACGGACAAGACGCCGATTGACGCCAAGTTGAAACTGCAACACGCCGACCTGGCCGCTACCGGTCTGTTTGATCCTACCTTGGCCGGAGTGGTGGATTTTGATGGCACGGTCAAGTCGGATGGCCGTCACCTGGTTTCCGATGGCAAGGCCAACGCCACAAGCCTGCGGCTGGTGAAAGGTGGATCACCCGCGCGGCGGCCGATCACGGTGGATTACAAATCCGACTACGGATTGGACTCTGATACAGGCACGGTGAATGCCAACGTGCACACAGGCAACAGCACCGCCAGCGCCAACGGCACGCTCAATGCTAAGGGACAAGCCACCATCGCTCACGTTCAGGTGAGCGGCAACAATATGGCCGTGAACGATGTGGAAGGGCTGCTTCCCGCATTTGGCATCAGCCTTCCTTCGGGAGCGTCTTTGCAGGGCGGCTCCATCAACATGGAGTTCGATGCCCAGGGGCCGTTGGACGCGCTGGTCATCAATGGGCCGGTGAAGATCAGCGGAGTGCATCTTACCGGGTTTAACCTGACTGGAAAACTGGGCGCGCTTGCTGCATTTACCGGCATTCAGGCGAGCAACGACACCTTGATTCAGACATTCAGTTCGGTGCTGCACGTGACTCCAGCAGGGACTAGAGCTGACACCATCCTCCTGGATATGCCTTCGATCGGACAGATCACAGGCAATGGAATCATCAACGAGAACCAGACGTTGAATTTCAATATGTTGCTCAAGCTAGTCGGCGGCGGAGGCATGCTGGGCCAGTTGACGAATATTGGTGGCAATGTCCAGAACAAAGGTATTCCTTTCACCATTGAAGGCACCACAGCGAACCCGACGTTCCGTCCCACGGCGGCGGGTGTTGTCGGCTTGATAGGGAATTTGCCTGGGAATATCCCGGGGCTGTCGAAAAATCAACAGGGTCAGCAGGGACAGAACCCAGTGGGCGGCCTGCTGAACGGTATTCTGAATAAAAAGAAAAAACCGTGAAGAATTGGGTAACTTGGTAAGTGGGTAATTTTAAAATCGAACCCAAACCACCTCGGTGAGGGACATCAAGGCTGCAAATCCTGAGAAGTTCTTAGCAGTCAATATTTAACCCGGTTGCTATACGGCAACCGGGTTTTGTCTTTGATTTTCAATTACCAAATTACCCGGGTCGAAAATTACCTGGAAACAGATTCAAACCGTACAGACGGTGCTCAGCACCGTCTCGTGCGCCGAAGGCGCACATTCTTTGCCTGTAACCCGGAAGATTTTCATCCGCTTTCGCGGCCGCAGGCCCTTCGGGACCACTGACCAAATTCTGGGTAGTGTCTTAATGGCGTGTTGCTGGCAAAACAGCGAGCGGTTGCAATCCTGCTCCCGCCTGCCGTAATCTTGCGGCATGTCCAGAAGAAACGAACTCGCCACACTCAAGAAGCTGATTGCCGAAGCAGACCTGGTTCTCGCCACAACTCCACCCCTGCCGGAAAATCGGACGGCACGATGCCGGGAGTTGCTCGGTACTGCTCTTGCCCTTGCAGACGATCTCCTCAAGCAAACCAAACTGCCAGCAGCCGCGATTCTTGGTAAGAAAGGCGGGAAGGTCACCGCGAAACGTGGAAGCGATTACTTCCGCAAACTGGCAGCAAGGCGCAAGACTCACGGCGGGGGAAGGCCGCCAAAGGAATCAACATAGGTGTGGCACCTCATCGGCTAACTATATAACAGTCGACAAATTCATTCTCACGAGGTTCACCAATGCAGGAAAATCCCACCATCGCGCCTTGACTTTTAATTGACGGTGACGCAAAACGTGAAAACCTAAGGTGCTGTATCAAGACATTCCCACCCGCTGCTTTAACCGGCTCAGGACGAATTACCGTCATAACGAACATTCCAATAGCAACTCCAAGTAACACTGCCAGACCCATCTTCGTGAAATTCATTTCCTTTCCTCCATTGGCTATTTGCCATTTTGATCCCACGAAGTTTATCCCAAAAGAGAATCCGATAAAATGACTCCATAAAACGAAAAGCCCGGCACGATGGCCGGGGCATTCCGATGGAACCTAGACAACTCCATCCTAGCCTCTCATCGTGCTGGATGCAAGAGGCACGATGGAAGAAGACAAAAGCTTTCAAGCCCGAATGCGGGGAACGTTTGAGCGAATCCGGCAGGATTCCCGCAAGCGAAACGAACGCGCCGATGAGCTTGCGCATGAACAAAAATTAGCCAATGTTCGCGCACGATCACGCGCAATCGTTTGGACTGGCCCTGCCGATGAATTGATTGATTGATTCAATAAAGGGATTTTATGAAAAGGGCTGGATTCAGGCAGATGATCTCGCTGACGCACTGCGGGAAGCATCTCTTCATTTCATTAAGCCAGATGGAACGCCAATCACAAGTTCACCAGCCATCCAACAAGCTTCCAAGGCAATATTTTCCGCATCTCCCACTTACCGTAAAGTGACTTTTCGCAGCAAAGAATACGATCTCACTCCATACAGATATGCTCCCAAAATTGTGAAAGCCCTGCACGAATCCATTCAACGCGGAGAGCAAGGAATGACCGTTAGACAGATACGCGAAAAGGCCAAACTTACCAATAACGGCACAATGTGCGACTGGTTCAGAGGTACAGGTCTATGGAAGACACTGGTTGTCGTTATTGGACGTGATTTGTATAGCTTAGATATTTAGTGCGTGCGCTCGATGCGTTGTCGGGCGTTCTCATGCGTTCAATCCATGCGCTCCTATGCGAACAGGTGAAAGCCGTTTACTTTGGTACCCTTGAATAACAGCGAGCGCTTGCTGTATTATTAACCCATAATGAGCAACGCCCAAATGACGGAAAGGACAGTTTGCAGCCATCGCAACAAGAAAAAGTACGGTC
>DATDGL010000225.1:0-41017 GCA_036522115.1 Candidatus Angelobacter sp. | reverse complement strand
ACGAGATTCTACAAATCCTGAGCGTGAACCAGTTCGAGAAAACCCCATTGGATACACTACTTGCACGTTTCGGTGGCTGGCCGGAGCAGCCAAAATCCGACAAGCAACTGATTCTATTCAATTAACGTTGGGACGGCCCTGCTAATTACTAACTACTAATTACTATCTTAAACGTGATTCACGAACTCAAATCCCACCGGCGCTTTCGCCCATCATCAACGCAGGAATTTCCCCGAGACCGAGCTTCCGAACTGGCTGATGCTCTGCGCCGCAGCATCAGCGGTGAAGTGCGCTTCGATGATGGCAGCCGCGCCCTCTACTCGAACGATGGATCGAATTACCGCCAGGTTCCCATCGGCGTGGTGATTCCCAGGTCCATCGAGGACGTGGTGCAGACGGTCGCCTTGGCGCGCAAGCATGGCGCACCGATTCTCGCCCGGGGCGGCGGCACCAGCCTCGCCGGACAGTGCTGCAATGTCGCCGTGGTAATGGATTTCTCCAAATACCTGAACCAGATCGTGGAGTTCAATCCCGCGCAGAAATATGCCTGGGTGCAGCCCGGAGTCGTCCTGGACCACCTGCGCAAGCGCGCCAATGAGCACCATCTCACCTTTGGCCCCGACCCTTCCACACACGAATATTGCAGCCTGGGCGGCATGATCGGCAACAACTCCTGCGGCGTACACTCCGTGCTCGCCGGACGCACCGTAGACAACGTGCTCGAACTCGACGTGCTCACCTACGACGGCGTGCGTCTGCGCCTCGGCCCCACCTCAGACGCTGAGCTGGATGAGAACATCCGTGCCGGCGGACGCAAAGCGGAAATCTACTCCGCTCTGCGCGCCTTGGGCGATCAGTATGCAGAGCTGATCCGCCGCCGCTATCCCAAGATTCCCCGCCGCGTCTCCGGCTACAGCCTGGATGAACTGCTGCCGGAAAACGGCTTCAACATTGCCCGCGCGCTGGTTGGCTCCGAGTGTACCTGCGTCGTCACTCTGGGCGCGAAGGTCCGGCTGGTGGACTGGCCTAAGAAGCGCAGCCTGCTGGTGCTGGGATATCCGGATGTCTACCGCTCCGCCGAACATGTTCCTGAGATTCTGAAGTCGCAGCCCATCGGACTGGAAGGCATGGACCAGGTCCTCATCGACAATATGAAGAAGATGCAGCTCCACTCAGACTGCATCAAGCTGCTGCCGGAAGGTCATGCATGGCTGCTGGTGGAGTTCGGCGGCGAAACCAAAAAGGAATCGGACGACAAGGCGCGTGCGCTGATGTCCCGGCTCAAGACCGGCCCAGATTTATCGAGCATCATGTTCTGTGAAGACCTCTTGCAGGAGCAGATGATCTGGCGGGCGAGAGAATCAGGCCTGGCGGCGTCCGCCCGAGTTCCCGGCCAGGCGGAAGGCTGGGAAGGTTGGGAGGACGCCGCCGTCTCCCCGGAAAATCTGGGCGCTTATCTGCGCGGCCTGCGAGACCTGCTGCAAAAATTTGGCTATTCCATCGGTCCGCTCTACGGACATTTTGGCGATGGCTGCGTCCACACCCGCATCGACTTCGATCTGCTCACCTCGGAAGGCATCAAAAAATTCCGCGGCTTCATGGAGGAAGCTGCCGACCTGGTGGTCAGCCTGGGCGGCTCGCTCTCCGGCGAGCACGGCGACGGCCAGGCGCGCGGCGAGCTCCTTGTGAAAATGTACGGCCCCGAGTTGATGGACGCCTTCCGCCGGTTCAAGCGCATCTGGGACCCGCAATGGAAGATGAATCCGGGCAAGAAGATTGATGCCAACCCACTGGATGCGAACCTCCGCTTTGGCGCCGGCTACCATCCACCCAAGGTACAGACTTTCTTCCAGTTCCCCGACGACCATGGCGGCTTTGCCGACGCGCCGGCCCGCTGCGTCGGCGTGAGCAAATGCCGCAAAGATGAAAAAGGCGTCATGTGCCCCAGCTACATGGCCACCCGCGAAGAGATGCACTCCACCCGCGGCCGCGCTCGCCTGCTCTTTGAAATGTTGGAAGGCGATCCGCTCCAGGGCGGCTGGAAGAATCAGCATGTCCATGAAGCGCTGGATTTGTGCCTGGCCTGCAAAGCCTGCAAGACCGAATGCCCCTTGAATGTGGACATGGCCACCTACAAAGCGGAGTTTCTCGCCCACTACTACCATGGCAAGGTTCGTCCGCGCTCGGCCTATGCCATGGGCCTGGTTTACTGGTGGTCGCGCATGGCCTCGCCTGTTCCCTGGCTGGCCAACTTTTTTATCCGGACTCCGGGGATTTCCAATCTGGTAAAACTTCTGGGAGACGTCTCGCAAAAGCGCCGCGTGCCCAGGTTTGCCGGCAAATCTTTCCGGAGTTGGTTCGCCTCGCGTCCGGCGCGCAATCAGGGCAAGCCCCAGGTCATCCTGTGGCCGGACACCTTCAGCAATTATTTTCATCCCCACATCGCCCAAGCCGCTGTCGAGGTGCTGGAGCACGCCGGATATCAGGTCACCCTTCCCCAACGCTCGCTGTGCTGCGGGCGTCCGCTCTACGACTTCGGCATGCTCGACCGGGCAAAGCACCTGCTCGAAAAAACTCTGGAAGCCCTGAGTCCGCAGATCGCGGCAGGAATTCCGGTGGTCGGCCTGGAGCCAAGCTGCATCTCCGTCTTTCGCGACGAGATGACCAACCTGCTAGCGCAAAATAAAGACGCCGAGCGCCTGAAACAGCAGACTTTTCTGCTCAGCGAATTCCTGGTTCGCCAAGCCGACTATCGTCCGCCGCAGCTCCAGCGCAAGGCCCTGGTCCACGGCCACTGCCATCACAAGTCAATCCTGAAATTCGATTCCGAGCAGGAACTTCTCAAGCGCACAGGATTGGATTTTCAGGTGCTCGATTCCGGCTGCTGCGGCATGGCCGGCTCGTTCGGATTTGAGGCGGCCAAATATGAAGTCTCAGTAAAAATCGGCGAACGCATCCTGCTGCCGGCCATCCGCCAGGCTTCGGCTGACACGCTCATCATCGCCGACGGTTTTAGCTGCTTTGAACAAATCCAGGGCCTCACTGGCCGCAAGCCCCTACACATTGCAGAAGTATTACAAATGGCGATAAGGGAAGGGCAAAAAGTGTCCCCAGCACGTGTGGCACAGGAACCGCAAGCTATTGCGCGATATTAGCGAGTCGCGTCTTCTCCTTCGCGCACTGTGAGATGGTGAACCATGCTGACATCATCTGGCTTCCAGGGTTACGATAAGAAGACCAAATGCGGAAAGGAGAAATGTATGACAAACGATAACGACAATCGGGTACTCGGTCGCAGAAATGCTCGTCAAGTCAGCGCTGAGGAGTTACACAAGATACTGGGGAAAGACAATAATCAAATGACGCAACTCCCTAGTATCCCTTTTCACCCTGACTTTTAACAATCACAGCGGTCCACTAACTTGGCCAGGGTGGTGGACCACTGTTCCCAACCCTACTCCTGACCCGACAATCGAAATAAGGTCTTCTTTGGGCTGCCATCTCCTGCGATATCCCGCAGTAACAGAAGCAACCAGATTTAGAGGGACGTAGGTAGCTGGAAGCCAGAAGCTGCTTTTTGTCACCACACGAGGTACAGATTCGGACGCGCGTGGTGCAATTCCTCGATGCTGGCTTGAGGCACGTTGGTAAAGCGGAGCGAAAGTGAGCGCAGATTCTTCAGGTCTTTCAACAGATTTAGATCGCTGAAGTTGGTGGCATCCAGATTCAGTTCATTCAGGTTTGGCAGATCTTTCAACTGGGTCCAATCCGCAATCTTGTCCCGGCGCAGGCTCAGGGCGGTCAGATTCTTCAGGTCTCTCAGTGGGCTTATGTCACTCACCTTGGTAGCGTCGAGATAAAGGGCGGTCAGGTACTCCACGGTGCGCAAGGGTCTCACGTCACCTACCTCAGTATCGGTAAGGTCAAGCAGATACAGGTGCTTCAAGTCTTTTAATGGAGTCAGGTCCGTCAGGTCTGTATGGCTCAGATCCAGCGTGTTGAGGTTCTGCAGGCGGCTCAGCGGACCCACGTCGGTGAGGAACGAATTGTGGCTAAGGTCCAGGGAGATCAGGTTGCTCAAGCCTTGCAATGGAGTCAGGTCCGTCACTTTCGTATAACTCAAGTCCAGCCCGGCCAGGTTCTTGAGACTTCTCCATCCGGAGATATCTTTGTCCAGCCAGGCGGTGACGAGCTTGATGGTGAACGGAGCGCGCATGCGCCGGAGAATCTCCCAGCTATCTCGATCGGGGACGCCCTGGAAGGTAAGCGTCATGCCCTGGCCATGACCTGCCACCTTCCATCCAAGCGCTTCAAGTTGGGCGGGATTGGGTTCTCGTTCATGCACCAGGAACACGATGCCCGCGGCAACCAAGACTGCAATCACGCCAAGGTAGTACCAGTATTTCTTCAGGACGGTGGTTTTCGGTGGCAGGGCGGCAGGAGCTTCCGGTTCCGTTGCGGCATTCTTCTTCAGGTTGTCGGCTGGCATGGTGATGAAATCGACCTGCCCGATAAAGCGGTAACCCTTGCGGGGAACGCTTTCCAGAAAGCGCGGCGCATCAGCCGAGTCGCCCAGGGCTTCCCTGATCTTGAGCACGGCATTGTAGAGCGCATGCTTAGCGTCCACCTGGCTGGATAAAACGGAATACAGCTCTTCCAGAGTGATCACCTCGTTCGGCCGAAGAACCAGGGCCGCCAAAATGCGAAACGGCTGCTCCTGGAGCCTTACCCGGCGCCCGTTTTGCCACAGCTCACCGCTGGCAAAGTCCATCTCAAAGACGCTGAAGCGCGCGCCCTGCGGGCCTTGAGCTTGAGAATGCGAAGAAGTGGCCATGGCGAACCCAACTTTAAGGGATGGCGGATTTTCCCGCAATGAAATTCAGGTCAAATTGCCTCTCCTGCGCCGTGGAGTAGCGGAGGAGCGTTGGTGGAGCCTTGGAGGATGGAGACCATCATTTTAGTTTGCGATGCTGCCGGTGCGGCAGTTCCCAAACGGTCTACGGGGAAACTGCTGACTTTTGAGAACGAAAGGAAAACATCATGAACCACAAATCAAACATCCACTCCCGCACCGGAGCAATGCTCTTGCTGGTGGCGGCCGCTTTCGCCCTGTTGTTGAATCCGCCGGCCCTGTCCGCCCAGGAATTCCTGGCAAGCCAGATCATTCAGGCAAATTTCACCCAACTGGCTGTCTTCTCCACGAACCAGTCGGAAACACCCCCGTGCATGCTGGCCTACGAACAGGGCAACGGTGCAGTTCAAATGTTCCTCATCAATCACTCCCCCAGCATTCCCGTCAGCAGCACCGGGTTTGCCCTCACCATCAGCGGGCCTGGGGTCACAGGCTTGACCAGCATCGTGCCGTTCAGCATATTCACAAGCTCCGGCTCGACCCCTTTTTACTTTGCCTATAACTCCGCTACCGGGGTGATCTACACCAATCAGGTCGACCCGGCCTGCAAAAACTCATGGACGGTTTCTCAAACGGTCGTGCCCGCGGGCCTCACGCACCTGATGCCCTTCAATTTCGGGGGTAACCCGTATCTCATGGCCTACAACAAGGCCCAGGCGGGTGTGGAGTTTTACCAGGTCGGGGCAGGCGGAGTTGGACTTACTGCGTTGAATAGCGACTCCCAGGGGGCCCTGGCAGCAGGGTTCACCAGCGTCCAGCCTTTCACCATCAACAACTCGCCCTGCTTCCTGGCCTACGATACCACCAACGGGGCCGTGGAATTTGACCAGATCGTCTTTGTCATAGGATCTGGATTCCAGCATAACAAGACTTTTATCTCCACCTGGCCCGCCGGCATAACCCAGGTCGTTACCAGCCCAATCGATCTCCAGTTGCTGCGTTACAACGCGGCCACGGGAGCAGTTGACTTTGACAGCATCAACTCCACCGGGACCCAGTTCGTTCAGGGCAAGTCGGAGTCATGGGCGCCGGGCGTGACCCTGATTGCGCCTTTCTATTTTGAGGAGTCTGACGACGGCAGCGGTTCTGGAATCCGAATTCCCGGCTTTGTGCCTTATTTTGCAAAACAAGCCGGATCGGTGCCGGCGGGAGAGGCCCAGGTCTGGCTCTTCTAGTTTCCTGATTCACTGGATGGGCGACCCGGATTGGTACCGGATCGCCTATCCTGGTCTTGGACTGTTGTTCGGGTGAAGACAAGAACAAAACCGTTCACCAAAACAGAGGTAGCCCCTCTGGGCGGGGTGGTCTTGTCCTGGCGTTTGCTAACTGCCCATTGCTAATTTGCCAATTGCTGAATTTCATCTCCGCCCCTGCTGTACGATCTCGACAATGTGCTTTTCCATCCGGAAAATCGCCGTGCAAACCTCCAGGATCAGCCTGGCTTGCAGGACGTACAGGAAAAATAAAATAGGGGCCATGATGAGAATAACTATTTTGGGATCAAAGTCTGGAGGCATCCCTCCCTGGGTGAGGTAAATCAAGAAGCCGGCTACGGCAGCCGCGAAGATAATCGACACCACGAACAAGACCTTGATCACCGGCATTCTAGCTTCGCCTTTGAAGGTCACATCAAACAAAGAAGCCATGGAATCGCGCGGCGGTGGTGGCGGCGGTGGCACATACATGTGCTGAGGGACGTAGGGTTGAGCTTGCGGGACAAAGGGCTGCGGGGTAACCGGCGTGCCTCCAGTTTGCTGCGGCGGAGGCGCAGCGGCGCCGACCGGCGTGCCGCAGTTCGCGCAAAAGGTTGCATTTTCATGAAGTTGAGAGCCGCATTTTCCACAAAAGGCCATTTCTTTCCTCCAGAAGGTCGCGTAAATTGCAAGGGAATTTGTGGGCAACAATATAAATCAGGAAACCAGCAATTAGTAATTAAATTAGCAATTAGACGAACCGGCAAAATCGAAAATCCAAACAGGAGGGGTGGAGTGCATCGTCTGTTGAGAAGCTTATTTGGTGCTGGTTCCACTCAATCCAAAATCCAGCGAATCAATGCCATCCGCGCACAGTTAGCGCAACTCAGTGACGACGACTTGCGCATCTACGCGCAAAACAATACTGACCGGCTCGAGACCATGGCTGCGGCCGCGGTGGTGGCATCCCGCGTGCTCGGTCAGGAGATGTTTGACGTGCAGCTTCAGGGCGCTCTGGCCATGACGGAAGGCCGGATTGCAGAGATGCAAACCGGAGAAGGAAAGACCCTGGCCGCGGTTCCGGCGGTGGTTTGCTATGCGCGGGCAGGCAACGGTGTACACGTGATGACGGTGAACGATTACCTGGCCCGCCGCGACGCCCAGTGGATGGGAGACATTTACAGGTTCTTCGGCTTTTCCGTCGGCTACATCCAGCGGGAGATGACCACGGCCGAGCGCAAGCAGGCATATGCCTGCGACATCACTTATGCCACGGCCAACGAGGTGGGCTTTGATTATCTGCGCGACCAGTTGGCGCTCGATCCTGGCCAACAAGTGCATCGCGAATTTGCGGCGATTGATGAAGCCGATTCCATTCCGGACGATGTCGGCTATGATTATCTGCGCGACCAGTTGGCGCTCGCCGCGGATGAGCAGGCCCACTGCAGATTTGCGGTGTCGGTGATTGATGAAGCCGATTCCATCCTGATTGATGAAGCGCGGATTCCCCTGATCATCGCCGGTGGACAGGCCGGGCCGGAATCGCTGCCCTATCGCGTAGACCGCGTGGTACGCAACTTCCGCCGCCACGTTGAGTACAAAGTGGATGAGCACGGGCGCAACGTAAGTCTCACAGACGCGGGCATTCGCGCGTCGGAACACATGTTCAAATGCGGCAATCTTTACGCGCAGAAGAACCTGGCGCTGCTCACCGCCATCCAGGATTCCATTCATGCGCATGCGCTGCTGAGGCGTGACGTGGACTACCTTGTCAAAGACGGCGTTATTGAGTCCGTGGACGAGTTCAAGGGCCGCATCATCCAGGACCGCCGCTGGCCCGCCGGACTGCACGCCGCCATTGAGGCAAAAGAGGGAGTGGCACTCAAGAAAGAAGGGCAGGTGCTGGGTTCCATCACGCTCCAGAACCTGATTGCGCTTTATTCCGACGTCTGCGGTATGACAGGGACGGCCGCTACGCAGGCGCGTGAACTGCAGGAAATCTACGGGCTGACGGTGGAGGTGGTCCCCACGAACCGGCCTGTAATTCGTGTTGACTACCCGGACGTGATTTTCCGCACGAAACGAGAAAAAGAAGACGCAGTGCTGGAGGAAATCCAGGACGTCCACCAAACGGAACAACCACTGCTGGTAGGGACCACCAGCGTGGAGGAATCCGAGCGGCTCAGCCGCCGTCTTCAGGAGCGCGGCATTCAGCACCAGGTGCTCAATGCCCGCCATGAAGAGATGGAAGCGGCCATTGTGGCGCGCGCCGGGGAGCGCGGTACGGTGACGATCTCCACCAACATGGCAGGCCGGGGAACAGACATCAAGCTGGGCGAAGGTGTGGTCGAATTGGGCGGGCTGTACGTGATGGGAACCAACCGGCATGAGAGCCGCCGCATAGATAACCAACTGCGCGGGCGCAGCGGACGCCAGGGCGATCCCGGTTGCTCGCGCTTCTTCGTCTCCCTGGAAGATGATTTGATGGTCCGTTTTGGGGATCCCCTGTTGCGTGGGGAGCCGGACCGCATTCAGCAGGTGGTGGAAGGGCAGAACCTCACCATCCGGGAATTTCTGCACAAATATGAGTCGGTAATTGAAGGCCAGCGGCTGGCGATCCAGAGCAGGCGGCAGGGCATACTGACCGGCGCAACTCCCAGCTCTACGGACGTCGAGCGGCTGGTGCGGCTTACCACCATTGATGAAGTCTGGGCGGAATACCTGTCTGCGATCTCAGAATTGCGCTCTGGGATCCACTGGGTCACATGGGGAGGGCGCGACCCGCTGCACGAGTACCTGGTCCAGGTCCACCAGTTGTTTCAGGAGCTGGAGGTAAAAATTGAGGAGGAAACAGAAAAACGGCTAACCGAGGCTGAGGCCGGCGGTGTCAAATATTTAGAGCGTGGCGCCACCTGGACGTATCTAACAACTGATCAGCCCTTTGGCACCATGACCGAGCGGATATTGAAGAAAATGGTCAAGACGAGGGTACAAGGGGCGACATGATTGGATCCGGGCATCGGGTTTCTGTTTCGGTAACCCGAAACACCGAAACACCGAAACACCGAAACACTAACCGGCCATGCAGGAGTGGGCGGCGATGAATATCGGGGCATCGGAAAAACCAAAACCGAATACCCAGTGAGTGGGCAAAAGGCCTTATTTTCCTGGGCTTGCGGTCTAAGGGAAGATATTTTGCCCGCCCGGCTTGAACTCCAAGGAAAGAAAGCGCAGCATAAATAAATAAGAAGTCCAAAGAAGAAGTTATGGAAGCTGCCGGGCCAATTCGCGGCCTTATCCGGTTATCTTCAGGCGTGCTGTGGATGGCGAGCCTCCTGGCGCCCAAGGCCCAGCGCAGGGCGTGGTTGGAAAAAAAGCGCAAGGAGATGTGGCATTGGGTCCACTTCCTGCATGAATCAGGGCGGCTCAATTCCACCAGGAAACGGGAGCTGGCAAAGCATCTCTGGAATGCCTTCGGCGAGGCGCTGTGGCTCCGGTTCAATCGCGATAAAACACTTCGCCTCGCGCAAGATGTCCCGCGCACTCCACGTTTCTGCCTGCTGGGCCTGGCTTTCCTGTTGATGGTAGTGGTGCTGATCAGCGGATTTGTTCCCACCATCCGCGAAGCATTCTCACGCCTGCCCTACAAGGCGCCTGACCGCCTGGTACAGCTTTCTCTCAGCGGCCAATATATCCGATATCCCTCGGACACATTGTTCTTGAAGGCCGTCCGCTGGTCGCAGCAGAGCAAGACAACGGAAGCGCTCTCTGCCTACTCGTGGGAGCAGGCCCGGATGACGACCGCGCTGGGACGCGAGGAGTTCACCAGCGCCCGGGTTTCGCCGAACTTCTTCGATGTGATGGGAGTCAATGCCGAGCTTGGCCATGTATTTCATCCCGGCGATGAGGCACAGTGCCCGAATTGCATCGTGATCTCCAGCGGGCTGTGGGAACACGGTTTCCATCGTGACCCGGCAATCGTCGGCAAGCAGGTGGCGTTCCAAGGAACCATGAGCACGGTGATGGGAGTATTGCCGGCTAAGTTCTGGTTTATCTCTCGCGATATCTCAGTATGGACTTGCAGCCGTTCACACGCTCGCGCCTTCAATGACGCCGGCCATACCGGCGCGGTGTTGCGTATGCACCCTGGTGTTTCTCTCGTGGAGGCGCAGGCCGAATTCGATACGTTCGTTCAGGAGGCTGGAATCGCTCTCAATTTTGCCCGCGCTGAATTCGCGCCCATCCGGGACCAGGCGCTGCAAGGCGTGGAGATTTACCTGCTGTATGCGTTTCTGGCATTGATCGGCGCGATGGCGATCCTAAGGCTCCGCCTGGCACGGTCTATTTCTGCAAAAGTACACGTCGAGTTTCGCGATCGCTACCGCTGGTGGCTGTTCTTTACCGCCAAGACGGGGCTTCTAATAGCTGCCTGTTTCGTGGCTTCGCTGGAAGGCCCCCGCCGCGCTCTCCTGGTCTTGACCGGGAGCTTGCCATCCTATACCGGAGCCATTTCCAATTGGCTGCTGCTGGTGACAACAGTGCTGGCCATCCCATGGTCTCTGCATGACCAGTACCGTCGCTGCCGCATTTGCCTCAAGCGGCTGGAGCATGAAAGCTACGTGGGCGTCCCCGCCCGATTGTTCCTGGATTGGTGGGGGACAGAGCTGGTCTGCTCGCAGGGCCACGGCCTGCTCCATGTTCCTGAAATGAAAGCCTCTTGGATGGAGGAAGAGCAGTGGATCCAATTGGACGATTCCTGGAAGCCTCTATTTGAGTCTGAGGAAGCGAAAGTCCTCTAACAAGTTGATCCAACCGTAAGGAGTCATGGCGATGAGAGTGATCGTTGCTCTGCTGTAATTGAGTGATTTGAAAAATCAACCCTCCCTGTTATTCTCCATTTCCCAAAATGGGACTGCAAGCAGAAAAAATTGCGCGGGAAATCGTTTATTTCCGGGCAGTGGCTTAAGATTCATTCCGCACTACCATGTCTTCACTAACGAGAGGCTGCATATGAAATCAAAAAGACTCATTCTGAAACTTGCCATATTGGTGCTAGGTCTGGTTACGCTTTACGTTGCCCGCCCGGCGTCCGCATCACGCTGCCGTATATTTGCTGTATTTTGCACGACCGGCACAAGCGGCGGCCATTGCGGATACCAGCCGGGGGAGGACTGCAATACCTGCTACGGCGTTGATGGCTCCGTGAAGTCTGGTACGAGCTGTCCGGCGATTCGTTGATCTCATCGCAGGTTGCCGGTCACAAAGCCCGGCAGCCTGCCTCTATAGCTTTAGCTCCCACAATAAACAACAGCTTGGATTGGTCAGGAACCACGAATCTGTTTGAGCTGCTGCACTTCCCTGGAGGTGAGTTCCCGCCACTCGCCGGGACGCAAGTTCCCCAGATGCAGGTCGCCAATGGCCGCTCGGACCAGGCGCAGAGTGGGATGCCCGACAGCAGCGGTCATGCGCCGCACCTGGCGGTTTTTTCCCTCAATCAGAATTAATTCGATCCACGCAGTGGGCACATTTTTGCGAAAGCGAATCGGGGGATCGCGCGGCGGCAGGTCGGGCGCCTCAGACAGCAATCGCACCTGAGCGGGACGAGTATTGTAGCCCTGAATTACCACACCATGCCGCAGGAGCTTGAGAACTCGCTCCTGGGGAACGCGTTCCACCTGCGCCCAGTAGGTGCGTGGATGCTCAAAGCGCGGATCGGACAGGCGGTGCTGAAGCGGGCCGTCATCGGTGAGCAACAACAGCCCTTCGCTGTCCCGATCCAGCCGACCTACGGGATAGACATCCTGTACCGGGATGTACTGCTTGAGGGAGCCTGCGCCACCTGAGAATTGGCTCAGCATACCGTAAGGCTTGTTGAAGAGGATATAGCGCAAAGGACACCTTACCATCCACGGCAAGCCGGGGCAGGCTGATGCCACTGATCCTCATTGAATTTAAAAAGGGAGCACTTGAGGCCACATGCAGGATGGACCTGAGTTTTAGTTAGGCCTGCCTCCCGGCGGGCCGGAAGGCAGGGAGCAAGGGTTCTGGACTGAGGCTATCGCACACGGCCGTTAGTCCCGGCGCCCATCGGACAATAGGGATGGGTGGTTATCTGGTTGTTACCAGGTTTGGCTGGTTTTTCATGGACCAGGATTCTCAGGGTTTCCCGGGACAGGGTAAGTTTTTGTTGAGTGTTTTGCATGGTGGTAAGGCTTCCTCCTTCATTTGTGTATATGATTGGCCCGGAAATTAAGTTACACGCCGGGTTTTGGGGGATTATCCCTGGGTGTACCTATAAGAGTTAGCGGAAATAAGGGGGTATCTCCTCCACGAATAATGGTTCATCCAAGGGTGCGAAAGAGGTCAATGCCCTGGGGAGAGCATGGGTACATTCGTAATGCTGGAAAGGCCTTGGTTTTTCAAGGGTTAACCGCTAAAAGCCGCATATCTAAGTTACTCTTTCGTTTACCAGTAAAGCGTGCCAGGGGTACCATAGCGGACACGGAGTCCAGAAAAAGAACCTGCACGAGATGAGACTACTGCAAATCAGTTTCCGGGCAAGATCCCTGGCTGTCTCCTTGATCATGATGACGGTGACGGTAGCCTGTGCGCAGACAAAATCCATTAAACAGTATGTCCACCACTCCTGGACCTCGGCGGACGGCCTGCCGGAAAACGCGGTCACATCAATTGCCCAGACCCGCGACGGGTACCTGTGGTTTGCGACACCGGAAGGGCTAGCCAGATTCAACAGCAAGCAGTTCAAGAACTTCGATCAGAGCAATACGCCGGAGCTTAACAGCAATAATGCCATCGTGCTGTTGGCGGACAGCAAGGAAGACATCCTGTGGGTGGGAAGCTACAGTGGCGGTCTCTCTCGTTACAGCCGGGGCAAATTCCAATCCTACACGGTCAAGGACGGACTTCCTGACGACTACGTTTCTGCCCTGGCCAATGACGGCCAGGGGAATCTGTGGATTGGAACGGCCAAAGGCCTGGCAGTACTGAAAGACGACAAGCTGACACCCGATACAGACAACTCAGAGTTCGCACAACAACGGATCTCAGCGTTGGTCACTGCGGCGGATGGCGGTCTCTGGGTCGCAACGGGCGATCACGTCTTCAAGCTGAATCGTACCGGTGCAGTTGAACAGACTTTCGACATCTCGAGTCCCACTGCATTGTTTGTTGATCGGCAAGGCACACTCTGGGTCGGCACGATCAAGCGAGGCCTCTTTAGCCTGTCACAAAACAAATTGAATCGGTATCCGGCGCCGCAGCTCTCAAAAAGCAGAGTCAGCGCCATTGTCCAGGATGCCGCAGGCAATCTGTGGGTGGGACTCTTTCAAGACGGCGTCTGCCGTCTGCAAGCGGGAAGCGTGCAATGCCTGCGAGAAAAGGACGGGTTGCCTCGCAGCAATGTCGCTTCATTGTTTATCGACCATGAGGGAAGCATTTGGGTGGGCACATTCCCTGGCGGGGTGACCCGTCTTACTGAGGGTAAGTTCACAATCTACGACCACAGCATGGGCCTGTCCAACGATTTTGTCTGGGCCCTGTACGGGACGGCGGATGGAAGCATCTGGGCAGGCACCGTGGGCGGTTTGAGCCATATAGACCGGGGGCGCATCCACTCTTATAGGAGCGGAATCAATCGCGCTGACAACATGGTGACCACGGTTAGCTCTGATCCTGCCGGGAATTTATGGATCGGCACTGTGGGGGGCCTCCAGATATTTCGCGGTGGCAGTCTGGTCCGTTCCGGCATTCCGAAAAAATTGGCTACTACCGGAATCCGGTCCTTGTTTCATGACAGGGCAGGTAATTTGTGGGTTGCAACCAGGACGGATGAGATGTTACGGCTCAAAGACGGTCAACTCACCACGGTCACCACGAAGGACGGCATTGCGAGCACCGTTGTGCATTCTATGATTCAGGACCACGAAGGAAGCTTGTGGTTCGCAACCAAGGTGGGGCTCTCAGAACTTAAGGATGGCAAATTCACCAACTATGAAATGCCCAGGCCAGCCAACAAATCAGCAGGAGAAGCTAGCTGTATCTATGAAGACCGGAACGGCGTTCTTTGGGTTGGAACCAACAGTGCCGGCCTGGTCCGCGTGGCAAACGGCCGTATCGAGTTACTGCCTACCATGCAGAATGGCCCCTTGAGCACGGCGGTCTGGAGTATTCAGGACGATAGCCATGGGTACTTGTGGATGAGTTCCAGCCGTGGTTTGTTCCGAGTGCGGAGAAGTGACCTCAACCAATTTGCCGCGGACCACCGTTATGCCCTCAGCTACAGCGGATACGACGTTGTGGACGGCCTGGCGAGCAATGAGTTTAATGCCGGCCAGCCCAGCGGATGGAAGGGCGCGGATGGAAAGCTGTACTTCGCCAATCTTGGCGGTGTTGTAGTAGTCGATCCTGACCATATGCCCAGCAACAGCGTGCCACCGCCGGTGGTGCTGGAAAGTGTAACCAGCGAAGGCGAACCAGTGGCAGACAAGTCTGAACTGGTGGGAAAGCGGCATCTGAAATTCGAGTTCGCCGCACTCAGTTTTGTGGCTCCGGAACATGTGCGTTACTGGCATATGCTGGAAGGCAGAGATCCGAGCTGGGTGCCTACGGATGCCAAAAACTTATCAGTGGAATACCCGGACCTTTCTCCAGGAAAGTATCGTTTCCGCGTGACGGCTTCCAACAATGACTGGATCTGGAATGATGCTGGCGCTTCCTTTGAAGTGGTCCTGAAACCATATTTCTACAAAACCTACTGGTTTGTATTCCTTTGCGCATTGGGCTGTGTGCTGAGCGGAGTGGGCATCAACGCCTTACGCATTCACCGGATGAAAGCAACGGAGCGCCGGCTGCTGGCGCTGGTGGATGAACATACGCGGGACCTGCGCCGGGCAAAAGAAGCCGCGGAGTCAGCGGCGCGGGCCAAGAGCGAATTTCTGGCCAACATGAGCCATGAGATCCGGACCCCATTGAATGGCGTACTGGGAATGCTTCAAGTGGTCAAACAGACCGAGCTTACCGATGAGCAGTTTGGCTGTTTGAGCATAGCCGATCAGTCGGCCACAGCATTGTTGAACCTGATTCATCACGTCCTGGACTTCTCCAAGATTGAAGCAGGCCGGATGGAAGTGAGTTCAGAAAAGTTTGATCCCGGAGAAACCATTATGGATGGGGTCCACGCGCTGGCCCTGCCTGCCCATGAGAAGAACCTGGAGCTTTGCTGCCGTATTTCACCATCCGTCCCCGCCTTCCTGGTGGGGGACCCAGGCAAACTAAAACAGGTGCTGCTGAACCTGGTGGGCAATGCCGTCAAATTTACGCAACAAGGCGAGGTCACGGTTTCAGCGGAGGCAGAACAATATCCTGACAACCAGGTGGAACTCAAAATCTGCGTGGCTGACAATGGAATTGGCATTGCTTCCGAACAGCAGGAGATCATCTTCGACACTTTTCGCCAGGCTGATGCCTCTACCACGCGTCGCTTTGGCGGAACAGGACTTGGACTCGCCATCTCTTCCCGGCTGACAGCGCTCATGGGCGGAAAAATCTGGGTGGAGAGTGAGTTAAACAAGGGAGCGCGATTCTACTTCACGACCAGGTTGAAGGTGGCTGAGGAAAAGGAAGGACCCTCGTCCATTGAACGCAGCTTCGAAGGCTGCTCAGCGTTGATCATTGATGACAACGCCGCCAGCCGGAAAATTCTTGAGGAGATGCTGCAGTCATGGGGCATGCGTCCAACGGCCGTGCATTCAGCCGCCTCCGGTCTTGCCTATCTGAATACGAATCCCTGCGACGTGATCCTGCTGGACAGCGACATGCCCGGGACGGACAGCCTGGAAATGATGTGCAGGCAAGCCGGCCCCGCGCGCATGCGATCGGTGATCGTAATGCTGACGTCCAACAACTACCACGACCGGGCGGTCCGCTGCCGTCAAGTTGGAACCGCCGCATCCCTGGTGAAGCCGCTGCGAAGATCAGAGCTTGCAAAGGCCATTGCTGCCATCCTGTACCCAGACCAGCGCCAGCAGGAAGAGAAGCGTCCGGCGGTGGATTCGCTGGCTCCTTCACCTGGCCCGCTGGAGATTCTGCTGGCGGAGGACAATGCGATCAACCAGAAACTTGCGGTGCGACTGCTGGAAAAAGCCGGGCACAAGGTATCCGTTGCAGAGACGGGCACGGAAGCGCTGCGCCAGCTTGAAAATTCTTCGTTCGATCTGGTCCTGATGGACGTGCAGATGCCGGAAATGGATGGGTTGACGGCAACCAAGGTCATCCGGCAGCAGGAAAGACAACAGGGGGGCCACCTTCCCATTATTGCCATGACTGCGCACGCCATGAAGGGTGACCGCGAGCGGTGCCTGGAGGCGGGCATGGACGAATATCTCTCCAAGCCGATTGATGCCAGGGAACTTCATCAGACCATCTATCAAGTGCTCTCGTCTCTGGAGCAGAGTTCGGCGGTATAACTCAACCGGACGCTGAAGATTCTTTTATACTTTCAGCGCCATGAATAAGAACTTTCTCAGCCTGCCCTTCCTGTTGCTTGCACTCTGGTCTACAGCCGCGTTGGCCCAACAATCCAGCTTTACCGTGGGCACCGCAACCGCCGCCCCCGGACAAAAAGCGACCGGCTTTATTGAAGTGCCGGCGGGCGTGGATGCCGCAACCTCGATTCCGGTGGTGGTGGTGCGCGGCAGCAAGCCAGGGCCGGTGCTGGCCCTGGTCTCCGGCGCCCATGGGACTGAATATGCGTCCGTCATCGCGCTGGAGAAGCTGATTCCAGAGCTTGATCCGGCACAAATCTCAGGCGCCGTAATCATTGTTCCACTGGTGAACATTCAATCCTTCCTGCAAAAGGTCCCGCACGTAAATCCGGTAGATGGCAAGAGCATGAACAGGTTCTATCCGGGCAAGGCGGACGGCACGCAGACGGAGCGGGCTTCATTTCTGATCACCCGGCAAGTGGTGGAGCGGTGTGATTACCTGATTGACTACCACGGCGGCGATCTGGACGAGAACCTGCGTCCTTACAGCTACTGGCCCAAGAGCGGTAACGAAGAACAGGACGCGATCACGCAGCAGATGGTACTGGCTTTCGGCCTGGACCACATCATTGTGTGGAGCGACCGCCCCAAAGACCCCAGCGCCTCGCGCTACCTGGATAACACTGCGAACACGCGCGGCAAGCCGGCAATCGCGGTTGAGGCAGGATACTCGGGCACAGTGAAGCCGGAAGACGTGAGAGCGCTGGTAGATGGGACACTCAGCGTGATGCTCTTCCTCAAGATGTTGCCGGGAGCAGCCACCATGGTTGAGCACCCGGTATGGATTGGGAAAGTGGATACTATTGCCAGCGATCAGACGGGTATTTTCTATCCCCTGGTTGATCGCGGTACTTATGTGGAGCAGGGCATGAAGGTGGGCTACGTGACGGATTATTTTGGCAAGACGATTTTTGAAGCCCACGCTCCGGCTGCAGGAGTTGTTCTTTATATCTGCGGCGTTCCTTCCATGAAAAAAGGCGATACCGTTGCTAACATCGGAGAGGTGGTCAAGAATCCCTAGCCGTGCTGCAACTCCAGACGGAAGTCAAGTTCGTTAAGGGCGTGGGCCCTCGGGTGGCCGAGTGGCTGGAGCACAAGAACATCCACACCGTGGATGACCTGCTCTACTATCTGCCGTTCCGTTACGAAGACCGCCTGAATCCGCGTGGCATTGGCGAACTGCGGCCGGGCGAGATGGCGGCGGTGGTGGCGGAGGTCCGCAGCTTTGGCGTATTTCGCACCAAACGAATGCCTATCTTCCGCCTGATTGCCGGGCAGGGCCGCGACAAAATCGAGTGCATCTGGTTTCACGGTGACTACCTGCGCAACCGGTTCAAACCGGGGCAGATGGTGGCGCTCTACGGCAAAGTCGAGGAGGGGTGGAAGGGCCGAGGGTTGCAAATCGCGCAGCCACAGTTTGAAATCCTGGACGAAGTGGAGGCCGGGGAGTTCGATACAGAGGGTACTCCGGTCATTGAATCGCTGGAAGTCGGACGGATCGTGCCTATCTACGGTTCGGCTGCGGATGGCAAGCTGACTTCGCGCTGGTTCCGCCGCGTGATCAGCGCGGCTTTGCAGAATCTAGCGCAGGACATTTCCGATGGACTGCCGGCGGCACTGTGCCGGCGACTGAATCTGCCCGACCGGCGCACCGCCTTCCAGCGAGTACATTTTCCGCCGATTGAAGAGAAGTTCATCGATCTGGAGGCATCCAAAACCGCGGCGCACCGGCGGCTCATTTTTGAAGAACTGTTCTTTCTGCAAGTGGGCATGGAGTTGAAGCGCAAACATACGCGCCGCAGCACAGGCATTGCTTTCGTGCTGAATGACAAGGTGCGTGAAGGGCTGAAGAAGATCCTGCCATTTCATCCAACCGCGGCCCAGAAAAAGGTACTCAGGGAAATTGCGCAGGACATGCAGCAGCCATTCCCCATGCGCCGCCTGTTGCAAGGGGACGTGGGCTCAGGCAAGACGATCGTGGCTTTCCAGGCGGCGGTGATTGCGATTGAAAACGGCTGCCAGGTGGCGCTCATGGCGCCGACTGAAATTCTGGCCACCCAGCATTATCTTTCTGCGCGGCGCTTACTGGAGCAGGCAGGCTATCGGGTTGTGCTGCTGACCGGTTCGCTGGACGAAGCACGCAAACGCAGCGCGCGGAGGCACATCGCGCAAGGTGACGTCCACCTGGTGATCGGCACGCATGCGCTGATCCAGGAAAAGGTGGAATTCCAAAAGCTGGGACTGGTGGTTGTGGATGAGCAACATCGCTTTGGCGTGATGCAGCGTTTCAAGCTGATGAAGAAAGGCGAGGCTGAGCCGGACACACTGGTGATGACCGCCACTCCAATCCCGCGCACGCTGGCGCTCACGCTCTACGGTGACCTGGATACCAGCGTGCTGGACGAGCTTCCGCCCGGGCGCACGCCGATTACCACGCGCAAGATTTCCGACCAGCGGGCGGAAGAAGTTTGGGCATTTGCCAGGAAGCAAGTGGCTGCCGGGCGGCAGGCGTATGTGGTGTATCCGGTGATTGAGGGCAACCCCAGCGACGAGCCGGAGCTGGAATTCAGTGAAGCGGCCCCTACTTCCAAAAGCGGATTGAAAGCAGCGATGCAGATGCATGAGGAATTGCGCTCGAAGATTTTTCCCGATCTACACGTGGGACTTTTGCATGGCCGGCTCAGCGCTGATGAAAAAGAAAAGACCATGGGCGAGTTCCAGAAAGGCGAAATTGACGTGCTGGTGGCAACCACGGTGATTGAAGTTGGCGTGGACGTGCCGAACGCCAGCGTGATGGTGATTGAGCATTCTGAGCGCTTCGGGCTTTCACAACTACATCAACTTCGCGGGCGCATCGGGCGTGGCGCCGCCAGGTCGTATTGCATTCTGATGACCGGAGGCAAAATCTCTCCGGAAGGAGAGCGCCGCCTGAATGAGATGGTGCGCACGCAGGATGGATTTGAGATCGCGGAACTTGATCTTGAGCTGCGTGGCTTTGGCGAATTGTTTGGCACGCGACAGGCCGGCTTTTCGAGTTTCCGGGTAGCCAACCCGGTCCGAGATAAAAAGCTGATGGAAATTGCAAAGACGGAGGCAGTCAAGGTGGTTGAGGACTCGAATCCGGATTACACCGCAGAAGACCGCAGGCGAATCATGGAGCATTTGAGAAGCCACTGGCAGAGAAGGTATGGGCTGGTGGAAGTTGGATAAGTCACAAACTTACCGCTGAGCACACTGATTTGATTGATTTTGCAATCCTTAATTTAGTTCCGGGATCAGTGAACATCACTGCTATCAGTCTCGTCAGCGGCAAGAATTTATAATGTAGTTGCGTGAAAGCTTCCTCCAAATCCGACCTTTACCGCCTTCTGCCTTCTGTCGATGATCTCCTTCACCAATCCGAGCTAAGTACGCTGACTGAAGGCGAAGGCCAGCCGGCCGTCACTGAAGCGATTCGGGTTGTACTGGCGAAGGTGCGGGAAGAGATTGCTACTGGGCGCCTGGAGAACGAGGAATCTGTGCAACTCGTAATTGCCGGCCTTCCGGATGGCATTGCGCGGCAACTGCATGCTGCCCTGGAGTTTTCCCTGCGGCCGGTCATCAATGCCACAGGAGTGATTCTCCATACCAACCTGGGACGGGCGCCGCTGGCGCAGTCGGCATTAAAGCGCGTGGCGGAAGTGGCCGGAGGCTACTCCAATCTGGAATTCGACATAGCCGCGGGAGAACGAGGCAAACGAGATGTCCATGTGGAGCATCTTTTTTCGCGTCTCCTCAATCAGGAGGGCGTAAGCGGAATTCGCACGGTGGTGGTGAACAACTGCGCCGCAGCGGTCCTGTTGGCGTTGAATACGCTGGCTGAGGGTGGAGAGGTGATTGTCTCGCGCGGCGAGCTGGTGGAGATTGGCGGCTCGTTCCGCGTGCCGGACGTGATGTCAAAATCAGGCGCGGTGTTGCGGGAGGTCGGCACTACAAATCGTACTCGCATCGCCGACTACGAAAAGGCCATCCATGAAAAGACGCGGCTGCTGTTGCGCGTACACAGGTCGAATTTTGCCATTGTCGGTTTCACCGAACAGCCGTCGCTGGAGGAATTGGCGGCGCTGGGGCACAAGCACAAGATCACGGTGATGGAAGACCTGGGCGGCGGAGCGCTGCTGCCGCTGCGTAACTTTGGAATCAATGAGAGCGGAGTGATGGAAAGCCTGCGCGCCGGAGTTGATTTTGTCACTTACAGCGGCGACAAGATGCTGGGCGGACCACAGGCAGGCATGCTCAGTGGCAGGGAAGACCTGATCGGGGAAATCAGGGTGAATCCGCTGTTTCGGGCGTTGCGCGTGGACAAGCTCACCTATGCCGCGTTGGAAGCCACACTGATGGAATACATCCGGCAGAACCATGATGCGATCCCTTTTGCCCGCATGATGCGCTTGTCCGCTGGAGAAATTCAGGAGCGCGCTGAGGCGCTACGGGTGAAGCTGGAGCCGCAGACCCATCTGCGCGTTGAAATTATTTCCGGCGAATCACTGGTTGGGGGAGGTTCCGCCCCCACGTCAACTCTACCTACCAAGCTTTTGGCTATCACGGCGGAAGGATTAAGCGCCGATGAACTGGCCGCACGGCTTCGCGCCCACAAGCCGGCGGTGGTTACGCGCGTGGAGGAGGGACGAGTCCTTATCGACTTGCGGACTGTGTTTGAGCATGAGGAGGCTTTGATTGTTCAAGCGCTATTTTCATTGTAGAAGTTGATAAGTCGGTGACTTGGTAAGTTGTCTTCAGGGCCTGGGGTCTGCGGCTTGCGAAAACGGATGAGAATTCTTCCGGGTTTGAAGGCAAAGAGCTGCGCGCCTTTGGCGCGGAGACGTTGCTTAGCACCGTCTATACAGTTTGAAGCTATCCAGTTAAAGGCAGATAGTCACCCTGATAAACCAGTTTTTCCTCCACGATTCGCGCATCTTTGCTCAGCTTATGAGGAGTGGGTGGTTTCTCATCCAGGATGTGCAGGACGGTGTGGCCGCGGCTTAGAAGGTAGTCAGAGGCCAGCATGCGATGGCAACGGAAGTAAACATATTCCGCACACATGATCGCTGTGTTTTGCTTTTCCGCTCTCTCCACCAACTGGTCAACCGCCTTTTGAAACTTTGGCGAAAGCATGTAGTCCGCGTAGTTGCGGAAGGCGGGATTACGCAGGGCCACGTTGGGAGACTGTTCGGACGGCATTTGCTTTCCACGCCTGCCGCCCAGGTCCTTTTCCCATAGATAATCACAGCCGATTTCCGGCAGCCACAGCTCCAGGTGATCACGATTGAAGTGCGGGTACCGGCGTGACATGGGAAAGGCCCGAATGTCCTCCAGCAGGCGAATGTCATGGGCCTGGAGGACGCGGGAAAAATCGGCCAATTCGCGGGTGGAATGGCCCAGGGTATAGATGGTCGCCACGCATTGATTTTACTTGGATTTGAGCGGACGTTTGCGGACCAACAGACGAATGGACTGCTGTTCCTCCATAGGTAAAAACCCCGTAAAAAATACCCCGCAAGGATTAAGGCCCTCCTCGTTCTCCCTTCAGAGTAGTTGGAGGACGTATGAAGACTCGCCTTTTAGCCGGCCTGGCCGTGCTGGCAATGATCTGTGCAGGCATTATGATTCAACCGGATTCGGCAACAGCCGGTCCTCAGAAAGGGTCGCGGGCATCCGCCGCCGCGGGGGGCAGCACGGAGCTGCAAATCATCGGCAAAGACGGCAAACCAGCCGGCTTTGTCCCGCTGCGACATACGGACATACAGACGGAAATCAGCGGCTTTGTTGCTCGCATTTCCGTGACCCAGGAGTTTGAAAATGTCCTGCCAAACGCTATTGAGGCAATCTATGTCTTTCCATTGCCGCACGACAGCGCTGTGGACGGCATGACCATGGTGGTGGGCAATCGCGAAATCAAGGCCGTCATCAAGGAGCGGGAAGAGGCACGCAAAGTCTACGAGGCCGCCCGTAATTCTGGCCACACGGCGGCACTGCTCGACCAGGAACGTCCGAACATTTTCACGCAGTCCGTGGCCAACATTCCTCCTAATTCCAAAGTTGAAGTTACGCTGTCTGTGATCGAGCTCCTGAAATATGAGGCAGGAACCTATGAGTTCGCCTTCCCTCTGGTGGTTGGGCCGCGCTACATTCCCGGAAGTCCTGTCGGCGCGGCGAAGTCCGACGGGAATCCAACTGGAATGCAAGATGTTGCCTTGAAGACCGGGGAGCAGCGGGGCACCATGCCGGATACGGACAAGGTCCCCGACGCCTCTAAAATCAGCCCTCCGGTTGCGGGCGTGCATACGGATGATTCACACGCCGGTCACGATGTTTCCATCGCGGTCAACCTGAATGCCGGAATGTACGTTACGGACGTGGACTCCACGTCGCACAAAATTCTGAGCGAACGCACAGGGCCGGATTCGTTCCACGTTCAACTGGCCGATGATGCGGCCCTGCCCAACAAGGATTTCATCCTGAAATACAAAGTGGCCGGGGCGGGCATTGGCGATGCTGTTCTGACCCACGCCGATCAATTCGGCGGTTATTTCACTCTGATTCTCCAGCCGCCGGAGAAGGTGCCGGACGACGCGGTGGTGCCTCGGGAACTCATCTTTGTGCTGGATACATCAGGCTCCATGTGGGGCTTTCCGCTGGAGATGGCCAAGAAAACCATTGCGCGAGCGCTCGACAATCTTCGTCCGGAAGAAACCTTCAACCTGATCACGTTCTCCGGAGACACCCGAATTCTCTTTCCGGAAGCTGTCCCGGCTACGCCGGGGAACATAAAGGCGGCCAAGACGGTCCTGGCGGGGGCTTATGGAGGCGGTGGAACGGAGATGATGAAGGCCATCCGCACGGCGCTGGGCGATGATGCCGCCGCAGGCAAGCCCGTCACCGAACCCACCCCGCCGCTGCGGGTGGTTTGTTTCATGACTGACGGCTACGTGGGCGATGATGCGGAAATTGTGGCTGCAGTGCAAAAGCATCCTGAGGCGCGGGTATTCGCTTTTGGCATTGGCACGGCAGTCAACCGGTTTTTGCTGACCAAGATGGCGGAAGAGGGACATGGCGAAGTTGAGTTTGTTACCCAGCCGGACGAAGCCCAGGCGGCGGCTGACCGTTTTTACGAACGCGTGCACTCCCCGGTGCTGACCAATATTTCCCTCGACTGGAGCGGGTTGCCGGTGGCGGATGTTTATCCGGCGCAGGCGCCCGATCTGTTCTCCGCCAAGCCGATTATCGTGACTGGACGCTACACCCAGGCCGCCAAAGGGACTCTGGTGATTCACGGGACGCGCGCCGGTGGCGCATTCACTCGCGAAGTTGCGGTGGACTTTCCGGCAGAGAACGCCAGCCACGCCGCACTGGAAAAAATCTGGGCGCGGAAGAAAGTGGAAGACCTGATGTCACAGGACTGGATAGGGATTCAGCACGGCCAGTCAAAGTACAAAGCGGAAATCATTGATGTTGGCTTGAAGCACAGCCTGGCTACGCAATACACATCGTTCGTTGCGGTGGAAACGAAGACCGTGGTTCAGGATGGCAAACCGGTACGCATTGAGGTGCCAGTGGAGCTGCCGGAGAATGTTTCGCCTCTGGCGGTACCGAGCGCAGGCGAGGGGCAACCCGGCGGATATTACTACCGGCAAGGAGCCACTTCCAGTGGCTTAGTGGGAGGCTTCAGAGCTGCGCCTGCTCCACCATCACCTGGATCCTACGGAGCCAGCACCACCGTTGAGGTCACCGCGAACGCGCCGATGATTGAAACGCAGTCTGCTCAAGTGACTAACACGTTCTCTGGCACAGAATTGCATGGACCGCAGGGTACACCAGGGGGGGCGAGCGGCAGTCCCAAGGCTGCCAAAGAAGAAGCAAGAAACGAACTGATGGCATCCAAGCTCAGCCCAGATCTGCTGACGCTCTATCAGTGCGCGCAGAAACACACGGCACGAGTGGCTGGGAAGGCTTGCTCACTGCCGGCTTCGGGCAAGGTCACGGTTGAGCTATTGCTCGACGCTGCCTCGGCGGAGATAGAGCAAAAGCTCACGTCCGCAGGGCTGACCATCAGGAGCGGAACCGGGACGACAGCAATGACTGGCGAGATCGAGATCACGAAGCTGAAAGACCTGGTCGCGGTCGCTGAGGTGAAAACCGTAACCAAACTGGAGCCGGAGGCACGCATTCGCAGGCGGGGTTGAATGTAGCGGGTTCCCGCAAGGCTGCGGGAGGAATCGGGTCATCGCTGCATCTGATGAGAACAACCAAACTGTGCCGACTTGATGCAAGGTTCAAGCCGGCACAGTATTTCTAAACCACGGTCATCGCCCAATGCCAGCTATTGTCTAACTGTCAGCGACTCGGTCAGCTTGAATGACAAAGCTGACTCGGCGGGAAGCACAATCTCTTTGTTGCCGGTGAATGCTGCTCCCGCAGTCCCTGCGCCGCCACCGGCTAGCGCTCCGATAGCTGCGCCCTTGCCGCCTCCAGCCAGCGCACCAATGAGCGCCCCGGCGCCGGCGCCGCCGCCAATCATTATGCCGCTACGCTTGCCCTTCCCTTTCAACTGCCGCTCCACCGCCGCAGTCTGAACCTGATGCTCTCTCCCTTCGATGTCAATTGAGGTCAGGCGCACCTCCAGCATGGCCCCACCTTTAAAGTGTCCCATTGATTTGGCAGCCACCACAGTGCCACGAGCGTTAGCGCCTTCATGAATCACGGTCTTGCCGTCCACGGTTACCGGCCGAGCGACAGTTGCAGAAAACTCCTGTCCGGCTTGGCTGGTTTTGGAACTCAAAGATTCGCCCAGCCGGACGGTGATCATGGCGCCGGCGGGAATAACCAGAGGCTCGGGCGCGGGTTTTTGTGCTTCCGGTTTAGCAGCGCCGCCAGCCGCACTGGCGTTGCCGCCTGTGCCTCCACTCGGAGCGGAGCTTGAATTGTCTGTGGAGCTTGCGGGTGTATTGGATTTCTGGCAAGCGAGAAGAAAACTCAGGAGCAGCAGGAACAGAACAGGAACGCGACGTAAGGATTTCACCACTTCACCTCCCGTGTGTGTGAATTCTCCATCAAAACGGGACAATCATGCAAGCAGCCTCCGGTCCCCCTGCGGGTGATTCGCGCGTGATCCAGGGCAAGGCGCATGCGAAATAATGCTTCTTGCGGTTGGTGTTTTCCTATAACCTGTATCTTGAAACCTTATACCCTAATCGAATGGCAAACCGTTCCTTCAGCGACGTAGGCGGTACCTCGGGCGGGCTGGGCGAGTTTTTGCTTGGCTGCGTCATGGTCTGTATAGGAGGCTACCTCCTGGCGAACCAGGTGAAGGTTGTGTCCTCGTACTGGAATTTTTGGGGCACCAACAGCTTCGGCATCACACTCATTCCCATGCTGTTTGGGATCGGCATCCTGTTTTGGAACGGACGAAGCACTGTAGGGTGGGTGCTGACAGTTGCCGGCGCTCTCTTCATCGTGGCCGGGGTGATTGCCAACATGCACATTTATTTCGAGCAACTGAGTCTCTTCAATGTGCTTGTGATGCTGGTGCTGCTGGTGGGCGGATTGGGGTTGATTGCCAGAGGACTCATCCCTCACGGCTCAAAAGAGAGCGACTAGCTATATTTTTCTTCGCTCGCAGTGGCGGCAGCAGCGGCCGCAGGAACGTTCTCACCGGCGCGCAATTTTTCCAGAAATTTCCGGGTATTGAGGAGTGGACGCTCAAGGCTGGGATTGTAGCCGGTCCATTCATTGCCGGATTCACGCTCAAAGTGGGCGCGCATGCTTTCCATCTTGGAATCGAGATCGTCCAGATAATGCAGCATGAGCGCCTCCGGGAACATCGGCATCTTGGGGCTGCCAAACTCGTACTTTCCATGATGGCTGATGATCAGGTGCTCCAGCAGTGTTTTGTATTCGCCGGGAAAACCCGGCACCTGGACAATCTTCTCTTGCAGCATCTCCAACTCGATAATCATGTGTCCCAGCAACTGTCCGCGCGTGGTGTAGGAAAAAGTCCTGGTAAATGTAAGCTCGTGTATCTTGCCGATGTCGTGCAGAAAAGCTCCGGTAATCAGCAGGTCGCGGTCAATCATGGCCGGATAGTTGCGGCTTGCAAGATCGCAAAGCCGGAACAGCGAGACCACATGGTCCAGCAGGCCGCCAATGTAAGCATGGTGAAGTGACTTGGCTGCGGGCGCGTTTTTGTAGGCACGCTCAATTTGCGGATCGGCCATAAAGGCGTTGAGCAGCGCCTTAAGATGGGGATCCTTGAAACTCTCCACAAATCCTGCGGCGGTTTGCCATAGCTCATCAATGTTCTTTGTGGTTCGCGGCAGATAATCGTCGAAATCAACTTCCGAATCTTCCATGGAGCGCAGCTTGTGCAGCGTGAGCTGGAAGCGGCCATTGAACTTGTTGATGAGCCCGCGCACCTTGATGAAATCATCCTGCTCGAAGAGACCGATGTGATCCGGCACGTTGTCCCACATCTTGGCTTCAATGTGGCCGGTGCGGTCTGCCAGCGTGAGCGCCAGATACAGCTCACCACTCTTTTTCGGTTTGGCCTGTTTGGTGGCTACGACAAACGAGGAGGTAATAACCTGGTTTTCAAACCGGGATGCGTCGCAGATGTAAAACTCTTTCATAATTCAGCGATTAGCAACTCAGTCCGCAGGCAGTTTGGGCCTGCGGAGCAAAACCATTTGCGCATGGCTAGCGGCTTTAATCTTACTTCAAGTACGAGGAAAGACAATCCGGTAAAAATCAGTCAGGCGAACGGCTCCGTCTTCCAGCGCCCCCACACTCGGGCGGCTTTGAAGAGATCGAACAGGTCGGCATCCAACTCTCCATCTTTGACCGCGAGGTCGAGGATTTCCAGCGCCCGATCCCGGGAAACAGCTTTTTTGTACGGCCGGTCAGCGGCTGCCAGAGCATCAAAAATGTCGGAAATGGTCATCATGCGCGCCTGTATCGGTATGTCCGGCGAGGACAACTTGTAGGGATAGCCGCCACCATTCAGCTTTTCATGATGAAGCCTCGCGATTTCCGGAATCTGGCTGATCTCATTGGTCCACGGGATCTGTTGCAGGAAATTGAACGTATGCAACACATGAGCTTCAATCTGGCGGCGCTCTTCTTCATCGAGCGAACCCTTGCGAATGGAGAGCAGCCGGACCTCGTCCTGGGTCAGCAGGGGCTTGCGGCCATTGTCCACATCCAGGTAATGCACCTCGGCAATCTTTGAAAGCTCCTGAAAGTCGCCACCAGGCAACACCGTGGGTTCGTTCGCGGTCAGGATATGATGAAAATATTGGTCCAATTCCTTGACTGCGCCAGCCAGCCTCTCATCAAAATCGGGCTGGGCTTTGAGAAACTCTTCGCGGCCTTTTTCCAGCAGATAATCAATTTTGGATTGGAGAGTCTCTTTTTCCAGGGTGCGTTTGACCAGGCTGAACCTCTGCTGAACCATCTCCAACTGCGCCGGATAAAGTTTTTTGGCCTTGACCAGTATCTCTTCGTGTACGCCAACTTTGCCAAAGTCATGAAGCAGGCTGGCATATCGGATCTCCCGCATTTCATCGCGGGTGAAGCGGGTTTCGGCGTAGTGGCCTTGGGTGCTGCGATCCACGGCCTCCGCCAGTGCTACCGTGAGGTTGGCCACGCGGAAAGAGTGGCCGGAGGTGGCTGGATCGCGGGCTTCAATGGCGGTTACCGAGGCACGCACAAAGCCCTCAAACAGGCGCTGGATAGCTTCATACAACTGGCTGTTTTCCAGCGCCACTGCCGCCTGGCTGGTTAGGGAAAATACAATTTCCTGCTGCCGCGCGGAGAACGGGACAACCTGCTGCGCAATAGCGGAAAGAGAATCGATTTTAGCGCTGGAATCACGCTTGGCATTGATGAGCTGCAGGACACCGACGATCTTGCCTTTCTGGTTGCGCATGGGCACCGCCAGAATCGACTTGGTGCGGTAGCCTGAATCCTCGTCGAACTTGCGATTGATGGTGTAGGGAACGTCCGGCGGCAGACGATAGGCGTCTTCGATATTAACGATTGCCCCGGTCATGGCCACATAACCGGCGACGGAGCGCTCACTGATCTCCATGGCCTGGGCGCGAAAGGGTATTTCCACGCTGTCGTTTTGCGATAGACTGAAACGCAATTTTTCTTCGAACAGCTCATTCTCCGCCGTGGGCTTATTGTTGAACGGCAGTCGCCTCTGGTCGCGACGCAGGGGAATCCGCTCCACCAGATAAATAGAGCCGGCATCGCTGTGGGTAAACTCACGCGACTTGGCCAGGATCATCTCCAGCAGCTTGCCGGTATCGTGCTCGGCAGAAAGGGCCACGCCGATCTGGTTCAATTCATCGATGTCGCGGCTGGCGCCGGCCAGACGCTCATTGACCTCATGGCGAGAGTGAATGAGGTGAATATGGTCGAGCGCGTTGTCCACCATCCGTTCCAGCAGGCGCTGCGGAACATCCGGGGGGAGATAGGCGTAGACGGCCCCGTCGAGGCGCGGGTCCTTGAACGGCTCATTGGCTAATGCCAGGATGCGAATGTTGGGGACGCGCAACTCGCTGTAGTGCTCTTTCAGAATTTCTTCCAGTGACACCAGAATGATCCGCGCGACTGCAGGGCTCTCCCGCGCCATACTCTCAAACGGCAGGCGGCGATAGCGTTGCACCCCAATCAGGTGCCTGCGGGCAACCGGGTCATGTTCAAAATACGAGACGATGGGAAGAGCACGGGGAGATGGAGGATTACGCCGTTTCTGGATGGCCGAAGTACTCATTCTGAGCGGACACTCAAAGGCAGGGAGATCGCCATATTTTGGTGGAAAAACTGATCAATCTTATCATGAGCAGCCGTTAGTATTTAGTAATTAGTTATCAGCAAAATCTGAAGAGTCGCAGCCACCAGCACTCTTCTGTTAAACAAGGGGAGCGCACATCAGGTCTGCATAGCAGAACCCATCGCGCTGCACGTGCTCACCGGGCAGGATGGGAATCTGGCGGCTGAACATGGGGCCGGCGTAGACGAAAGAATGGAATTCCCCGTTTTCACCGCAGGGATCGACTCCTGCCGGAAGGTCCTGCAGCAATTGCTGGTCAAATTCGCGGCCGGCAAAGTCCGGTGACAGCCTGGCGGGATCAACACACACCAGCCGAGCACGCAGGCCTCCGCGAATCATTTCGCGCGCCAGAGAATCTGTCGGGACCTTCCAGAGCGGAAAGAGCGGCTGCAAACCTGTGCCCTTGAGTTGCCGCTCGCGATAGGCGCGGATGTCTTCAAGAAAAAGATCGCCGAAGGCAATCGCTCGTATCCCGTCGGCCACCGCCCGGTCGCACACAGTCTTCATAGCGGCTTCATAGTTTTCATTGGAGCACGGCCACGGTAGAGGGACAGCGATGAGAGGCAGGCCCGCCGCCGTCGCCTGCATCTCCACCAGTGAGCGCCGCGAACTGTGCATGGCCACTCGATCAAACGCGGAGTTGATGGTGGTCACCAGCCCGGCAATTTCATACTCGTCCTGTTGGCGCAGAACATGCAGGCTCCAGGCACTGTCTTTGCCGCTGCTCCAGGAAACGAGAATTTTCGTCCTGCGCCGAGAGGACAGTCTGTGTGATGGTTGATCACTCATCGAGCTTGTCGGTTGTGTATGCAATCGGGTCACCGGGTCATCTGAAGAAAACTCGCTGCTTTCTCCTAAATCCAGTCAAATCCAAAAAGGAGACTCATTCCGCGAGAACCTACGCCAAATGCGCGAAAACCGCTCGGGAATGCCTCGCGGAACGAAATTCCTCGCGCGAGGGAAAAAGATGCCCTTGGTTCCTGGCCTTCCACGACCCGCGGGACAAGGCTAGCTCAAAGCGCCAACTCAGTTTCTCACACGCCGACAGGCTGCGGCTCGTCGACTGTGGCTTCGCGCAGGAATTTGGCTGCCTCTTCCGGAGGCGTGGGATTGATGTAGAACCCTGTTCCCCATTCAAATCCCGCAGTCTTGGTGAGCTTGGGGATAATTTCCAGGTGCCAATGGTAGTAGTCGTTCGTATTTTCCTGAATGGGTGATGTGTGCAGCACCAGGTTGTAAGCGGGATCATCCAGCACATGGACGGACCGGAGGAGAATGCTGCGCAGCATCCTGGCCAGATTCTCATAAAAATGTGAGGGGGAATTCTCAAACGCTGACTCATGCCGCTTAGGCAGAACCCAGGTTTCAAAGGGAAAGCGCGGAGCATAGGGGCAGATAGTGACAAAATCCTGGTTCTCCGCGGCAACACGCACGCGGGCCGCTATCTCCTGGCGAATGATGTCACAGAAGATACAGCGCTCCTTGTTGACGAAATAGTGCCTGGCGCCATCCAGCTCTTCCACCACCTGCCTGGGCAGAATGGGCAAAGCAATCAACTGGGAGTGCGGATGTTCCAGGGAGGCGCCCGCGGCATCGCCATGATTCTTGAAGACCAGGATGTACTTGAAGCGGCGGTCCTGCTTGAGATCGAGAATACGATCGCGAAAGGCCCACAGCACATCTTCTACACGCTTGACGGGCATAGTGGCCAGGGTTTCACTGTGGTTGGGCGTCTCAATCACCACCTCATGCGCGCCAATGCCGTTCATCTTGTCGAACATGCCGTCTGCCTGGCGATCCAGATCACCTTCAATGCCGAGCGCGGGAAATTTGTTAGGCACCACGCGCAGGTTCCATCCGGGAACATCACGACGGCCGTTCTCACCGGGACGGTAAGCCATGATCTCCGGCGGGGTCTTGCTTTCATTGCCGGGGCAAAAGGGGCAGAACTGCGATCCTTTGAGGACTACACTTTCACGGGAAAAATCACTGGGGCGCTTGGAGCGGTCATTGGAAATAATGACCCAGCGCCCGGTTACAGGGTCTTTTCTCAACTCAGGCACAGTACTATCTTAAGCCATGGTGAAGGCATTCTTGAAGAGCACGACGTCTGCATTGCGGTCCGGTTCCAGATAGACACTGACTACGTCAAACCTGAAGACCGGCCGGTCCGGGACTTTTCTCAAGAACTCGCGAGCCACGCGAGAGAGATCATGCCGCTTGTCGTAATCCACCGCTGCTTCCGCAGGGAGAAATCTGCGTGAGGTGCGCGTCTTGACCTCGACAAAGCATAGCGTCTCGCCGTCCCAGCCAACCATGTCGAGTTCGCTGCGAGCGCGGGGCGTGCGGTAGTTCCGCGCAATGATCACGTAACCCTGCCGCCGCAGGTAGAAATAGGCTTCCTCTTCGCCGCGAGTACCGGTGCGAAGATGCGCTGCCTTGGCCCCGCGCTTCGGCAAGATGGCGCTGAAGGAGTCCAGTGCGCGAATGGCGAAGTGGGTTAAACGGCCGGACATTTTTTAGATCGGGTGATGGTGCGTGATCCGGTGATCTGAGAAACCTATTGTCCTCGCCGCAGAAGTATACTCTGCGCTCGGATTGGCGCCGACTGTATTTTCCAATATTTCAGCCACGGTTTGGCGGACAACAACACAGGGTCCTTCAGCATGCCCGACAAGTCGGGCATGCCTCAGAGGCTGTGACTTTTTGGGTTTTCGCTAAAAAGCCATGCTGAAAACAAAGTACTTGCACGGCAAAAATTCGCGATTTTTTTAAAAAGTCACATCCTCTCAGGATGACGATTGTTTAATTGTTCATTGCTGTTTTTAATCCGCCGCGGCGAGTCGGTGACTCAGGATGACGAATTGCGACACGTTTAGCCTGAAGAATTGCACTATCCCTTTTCCACGATGGAAATGCATTCTTCCAGCACGTCCATGGCGATGTCTGCCTGCTCACGGGTCACGATCAAAGGCGGGGCAATGCGGACGGTATTTGGACCTGCTCCAAGAAACAGGAGGCCACGCTCAAATGCCAGTTCGACAATGCGGTCACGCTCATCGCAGGCCTGCGCCCGGCTCTTTTTGTCCTTGATGATCTCGACGCCGATCATCAGTCCCAGGCCGCGAACATCGCCGACCATGGGATGTTTCTGCACCCAGGGCTTCATGCGGTCCATCATGTGCTGTCCGACAACTTCCGCATTGCGGATGCCTTCGCGTTCCAAGACGTTCATGGTGGCCAAGGCGGCCTCAATGCAAACCGGGTTGCCGCCAAAGGTGGAGGCGTGCGATCCCGGCACCCAGTCCATGATGGAGGCGCGCGCAATGGTGATGCCCAGCGGCATGCCCGAGGCTATGCCTTTGGCGCTGGTGATGATGTCCGGCTCAACGCCACTATGCTGAATGGCCCACCATTTACCCGTCCGTCCGGCGCCGCTTTGTACTTCGTCGGCAACCAGCAGAATGCCATGACGATCGCAAATGCGCCGCAGCTCGGCCAGGAACGCTGCCGGCGCTGGAACGTAGCCGCCCTCGCCCTGAACCGGCTCGACAAAGATGGCGGCGCACTCTTCCGGCGGCATGATGGACTTGAACACCTTGTCCTCAATAAACCAGGCGCATTGCAGAGCATATTCAGACTCTGTCAAGCCCTCCAGCCGGCGATAGACGTAGGGATAAGGCACGTGCGCCACTCCCGGCACCAGCGGGAAAAAACGGCGGCGCTGCTGCACTTTTGACGCCGTAAGGGAGAGCGCGCCCATGGTGCGTCCGTGGAATGCGCCATAAAAAGCGATGATTCCCTGGCGCTGGGTATGATAACGGGCCAGCTTCATGGCGGCTTCCACCGCCTCCGTCCCGGAGTTGCCGTAGTAGACGCGCACCGGGCCTGACATGGGAGCAATCCTGGCCAAGCGCTCGGCCAACGTAATCAGGTTCTCATAATAGAAATCCGTGCCGGACATGTGGATGAGCTCGCCCGCCTGTTTCTGGATGGCGGCCACCACTTCCGGATGGCAATGGCCGGTTGAGACCACCGCTATCCCGGCGGAGAAGTCCAGGAACTCATTGCCGTCAACGTCTTCCACAATTACACCGCGTCCTCGCTTGGCTACCAACGGGTACGAGCGTGTGTAAGAGGGCGAGATATATTGCGCATCGCCCTTAAGAATTTTTTGCGCTTTGGGGCCGGGAAGCTTGGTCCTGATTCTGGGACCTGCAGGAGAAGTCATAACTTCGGTTGCCATAATCAATCCTCTCAGGAAGTTCGGAATGTATATTCAGCCCGCATCGGGGCCAGGAGAGCGGAAAAAAGAGGATTAGTCGCCGGCGAACAGGTTGGCACGGACGAGGGATGGCAAGACCGCCAAATAGCACCGAGGCCGGACCAGAACGTCTGCCCAGTGAGCCGACGACCGCCGCGGTCGGAATGTGCCCCGTGATCTCACCCTCCAATTATAATCCAAACACTCTCACCGTTTATGCCGGCGATCACGATGTCGGTGGTGTAATCCCGCACCGAGAATTTGGTAAGTTGTTTTCCAGGGCTGGGGACCGCGGCCCGCAAGCGGCTCGCTAGAGGCTGATACGTCACGACTGCGCCGCAGACGCGGTTGCAGCGCGCCTGATACGAGCATTGCAGGACCACAAGTGGGAATCAATAAAGTGCTGTCACAGTGACAGCACTTTTGATAAATTTTCCTCTCTTCCTCAGCGCGCTCTGTCCGCTGTACCCTGTAGCTTATGTCTGGAGTTGTCACTTTTGAGAAGGCATGTGAGGCTGTCCAAGAGTACAGCCGGGGGGTAAGGCCTCCACAGAGTGAACCGGTCGCCATCGCAGAGGCCGCAGGACGGGTGTTGGCGGAGGCGATTGTTGCCGATCGCGATTTTCCTCCATTCCCGCGCGCGACGCGTGATGGCTTTGCCGTCCGAGCCGCCGATTTAAAAACAGTCCCGGCGCTGCTCCGCGTTACCGGCCAAGTGAAAGCGGGAGCGACCTGGGACGACAAGATCGAACCGGGTGAAGCCCTGGAGATCATGACCGGCGCCGCGGTGCCCTCGGGCGCCGATGCCGTGGTCATGGTGGAGTATACGCAACTCAAGGGCGGGCAGGTTGAAATCCAACGCGCAGTGGCGCTGGGGGAAAATATTGTCCCTCAAGGCAGCGAAACCAGCGCCAGCCAGGAAATGCTCCCCGCTGGCACGCGACTGGGCTTCGCCCAGATAGCCGTAGCGGCAGCCGTCGGCAGAGCCACACTAGCGGTTTACAGGAAGCCTCGAGTCGCCATCCTTGCAACCGGCGACGAATTGGTGGATGTCACCGCCAAACCCGGCCTGCATCAGATTCGCAACAGCAACACATATTCGCTCTCGGCCCAAGTGCTTCTCGCAGGCGGCCAGCCTGCGCGGCTTCCGGTGGCTCCGGACGAGAAGCTTGCCCTGACAGAACTAATCAGGCAGGGACTTTCCACCGATTTGCTGTTGCTTTCCGGCGGTGTCTCCATGGGACAATTTGATCTGGTGGAGGAGGTGCTGGCCAGCCTGGACGCGACCTTCTTTTTTGCCGGGGCGGAGATTCAGCCGGGACGACCGGTTGTGTTTGGACAAGCCGCGTCAGCGAAGCGAGGTTCCCCAGTACCCTTCTTTGGACTGCCGGGAAACCCCGTTTCCACCATGGTTACATTTGATCTGTTTGTCCGTCCGATGCTGGACGCGCTGAGCGGCGCGCTTCCTGTAAGATTGCCAGGGGTAAAGGCCCGGCTGGCGAAAGAAATCAAAACCAAAACCGGGCTTACGCGCTTTTTACCAGCTATCTTGCGCGGGGGCCTGCAGGATCCGGAAGTAGAGGTGATTCCGTGGCAGGGCTCGGGGGATGTTCTGGCCTCGGCACGCGCAAACTGCTATGCGGTGACGTCGCCAGACCGTGACCATATAGCTGCGGGAGAAATGATCTCTGTTTTGTTGCGATTATCATGAAGAAGCTTTCCCATTACAATCACGCCGGCCGGGCTACAATGGTGGACGTCTCGGCGAAGGCGCCCAGCAAGCGGGAGGCTGAGGCCTCAGCCTTCGTGGCGATTCCACGCAAAGTATTGAAACAATTGCCTAAAAACCCCAAGGGTGACCCTCTGGAAGTAGCCCGTTTTGCCGGGATCAGTGCGGCCAAGCGCACAGCAGACCTTATACCAATGTGTCATCCGCTGCCCTTGTCTTTCATTGATGTGAGTACCCAGGTATGCGAAAATGGCATAAGGATTTGCTCTCGAGCCGCTACCACTGCTCCCACCGGCGTCGAAATGGAGGCGCTGGTCGCAGCCAGCGTGGCTGCGCTGACCGTCTATGACATGTGTAAGGCCTTGGACAAGGGAATCGTCATCCGCCAGGTCATTCTGGAGCGTAAATCGGGAGGGAAAAGCGGCGAATACCGGCGGAAACCTTCCCGAAATCCTCAAAAGAACTGAATTTTCATGCCAGCCAACATCAAGGTCCTGCTCGTCGATGATAATCCCATGATTCTGACGATGCTGAATCAGGCCCTGGCCCAGTTCTCCTCCGTTACCACGATGACCGATGGAGCGGATGCCCTGCTCAAAGCGATTGACGACAAACCCGATCTCATCATCTCTGACTGCACCATGGATACCATGGACGGCAAACAGCTTCTGCAAAAACTGAAGAGCCGCAGCGCCACTGCCCATATTCCGGTGATCCTGATGGCCAGCAAGGCCGACATTACAGAGAAGCTGAAAGCGCTCCAGGACACGGTAGAGGATTTTATTGAGAAGCCCTTCTTTCTCAAGGAGGCAGCGGCCCGGATCAAAAAGGTGGTGGACAAGATCTCGCTGGAGAAGATGGCACGCGAGGCCCCCGGCGAATCTGTGCTGCGCGGCAACCTGGCGCAGATGACGGTGATGGATTTATTGCAGTCGCTGGACATGGGCCGCAAGACCTGTTCGCTGATCCTGAGCAACAATGGAGATAAGTGCGAGCTTTTCTTTACCGATGGCCAGATCAACCATGCCACCTATGGCAACTTTAAGGGTGAGGAGGCTGTGTTCAAAGTGTTGCTGTGGACTGCAGGCAGCTTCGAAATCAACTTCGACGGCCTTAGCCGGGAACAAACCGTCAATCGCACGACCCAAGGCCTGTTGATGGAAGGTCTTCGCCTTCTGGATGAATCCAATCGGGGCGAAGAAGAAAACGTCCTTGAAGCCTGACTGTGAATACCGCCGCCGTTCTCACCATCAGCGATTCTGCGTTTCAGGGAAAGCGTGTAGACCTTTCCGGCCCAGCCGTTGTAGCGGAGCTGGCGGCGGCCGGATTCCAAGTAAGCTGGACATCGATACTCCCTGACGAACAAGAGCAAATCCAACAGCAGCTTACCGATTGCTGCCTTCAAGCGGACCTGGTGGTCACTGTGGGAGGCACCGGTATTGCCGCTCGAGACGTTACGCCTGAAGCCACTCGCGCGGTCGTGGAGCGCATGGTTGAGGGAGTTCCGGAGAAAATGCGTGCTGCCGGCGCGACTAAGACTCCTCTGGCTGCATTGAGCCGAGGCATCTGCGGCATTCGAGGAAAAAGCTTGATTCTGAATTTGCCGGGCAGCCCAAAAGCTGCAGTTGAGTCGCTTCAGGCTGTATTGGAGATACTGCCCCACGCGCTGGAATTGCTGCGCGGAAATACACATCACTGAGCCAGGCCGTTATGCCGGCAACTGCGCTGGCGTGGCGAACGCTCATGAAAATCTCATGGGTTGCAGGTAAAGAGAGTGCGCCATCGGCGCAGAGACGGTGCTGAGCACCGTCTATACGATTTGAATCTGTTTCGTCTTGGTGATTTTCAACCTTGGTAATTTGGTAATTTAAAATCAACGCCAAAATTCAGCGACGCAAGGGATATCAAGGGCGAAGTCGTGGCCCGATGCGGTTATCAAAGCGGTAGGAACCTCTTCGGCAGGCTCAGGCTTCGAGGTAAACTACAAAAACCAAAAAGCGCCAGTTAGTTTTCGGCAGTCACTTCGGGGAATTTCAGCTTGCTTTTGGCCAAGGCCTTATTGAGCATGTCCTCAATATCGTTTTCATCCGCGTTTCGGGACATCGCCAATTCGGTCACCAGAAGGTAGCGGGCACGTTCCAGCATCTTTTTCTCGCGAAAAGAGAGCGGTTTGTCCTTAGCCAGAATCAACAGGCTTTTGAGCACCACGGCCACTTCCAGCAGGGATCCGGTCCGCATTTTGTCGGAGTTTTCCTTAAAACGGTACTTCCAGTCCGTATTGTTGTCGCACTTGCCGTCCGTCAGGAAGGCCAGGATCTTGGCCACCTCGCCGTTCTTGACCACCGGACGGAGGCCTACACTGCCGACGTTGTGGAAAGGAACCTCGACCTTCAGGCTGCTGGCTTTGATTTTGAGCAGGTAAAACTTCTGGACGTTAATGCCTATGGTGCGGCTGCTGATCTGCTCGATGATCCCCACGCCGTGATTGGGGTAAACAACTTTATCTCCGATTTGGAAGCTTAGCTGACCATTCATGAATCACCAGAAGGGGAACTGCGGGGGAACTTACTAAAAACATTATAAACCCAATCCCCATTTTTAGCAACGACTTGAAGCTGAACGGGGTTGCAAAATTACTTTATTAGATGTAACAACTTACAGAGGGTTTGCCCGCAAATCCAAGCGGTATTTTTACCTACTACAGCCATCCACAGGGCTTTTCAAGTTAGATTTTTGCCCTGTGGAATTCGTGGAATTAATCTCAATCAAGCTCTGCGAGGGCTGTGGAAAGGCGGGCATCATTCTGGCGTTGGAGCCGTCAACTTGCACTAAAATCAGGGCAACCAGGCAGGTTCCTGGAAGCGCCAAAGCCAGCCGTAGCGATCCCTCAAAAGATGTCCCGTTGACGAGATGCAAAAGGCGAATGCCAAGGTTTGTGCCAGTGCGATCATTTTGCGATCAAAGATCTCGGCGAGAGGAACGGCAGAATCCCGGCCGCTTTCCGACCGCGTGTGAGCACAGGGACAATCGAGCCCCTCAGCCTTTTTATCTTTCAAATATCATTGCGCGGGGCGAGATGGCGATCGCCCGATTCTGAGGGGTTATAATGGGATTTTGGATTCGCCCGCCATGCCGGCAGAGGGAGCTTTCTTCCACAGAATGCCTGAGCACATCAAAAGAAAACTTGAGGACGAAATCAGGGCGCTCGAACACGAGTTGGCGCACGAACTGCCAAAGGAGATCAAGAAGGCCGCGGCTTTGGGCGACTTAAGCGAAAATGCCGAATACCATATGGCCAAGCAGCGCCAGGAATTAGTGAACGCCCGCCTGGGCCAGCTTAAGAGACGCATGAGCGAACTCGCCCTTGTCAATCTTTCCAATATCCCTAAAGACTGCGTGGCGTTCGGGTCCCGGGTGCGCGTGTTTGACAACAGCAAGGAAACAGAAATCGAATACAAGCTGGTAACCAGCGAAGAATCGGATGTAACCAAGGGCCTGATTTCCAGCACCTCGCCAATCGGCAAGGCGCTTATGGGAAAGAAAGTCGGAGACACAGCAACCGTGGTCACTCCCAATGGCAAACGCGAAATGGAAATCCTGACCTTGACCACCATCCACGAAGAGGCGCAATGACCTGGACGGGAGCATTTGGGCGCGGCTGCAGGGTGCTGCTGCACGCGATTGTGCGCGGCCTGGCCCTGACCCGAATCTCTCCCAATGTCCTGACGTTCATCGGCCTGGTCATCAACATCATTGCCGGCATCCTGTTCGGCTACGCCAATGCGCAAAACTATTCCCGGATGTTTATGTATGCGGGCCTGGTGATCATAGCAGCCGGAATTTTTGACATGGTCGACGGGCGCGTGGCCCGCGCTACCGGGCAGGTCACTACTTTTGGCGGGTTTTTCGATTCCGTGATCGACCGTTACAGCGATGTGGCCCTATTTTTCGGTCTGCTGGTTTACTATGCCCGCGCCAACCGCTTCTTTTATCTCGTCATGGTGGCCATCGTCATGGTGAGTTCGGTGCTGGTGAGTTATACCCGCGCACGGGCTGAATCGCTGATTGGCTCTTGCAAGGTGGGTTTTATGGAGCGGCCGGAACGCATTGTGCTGGTGATCATAGGGGCGCTCTTCGCACGCTGGGGCGTCATGGCGCCTGTGCTCTGGGTCCTGGCTGTGCTCTCCACCATCACGGTAATCCATCGCATCGTTTACACCTACCAGCAAACCCGCATTCTCGATGAACAAACTGCGGCCCAGGCTGCGGCGGCAGCCGAGCAACAAGTTGTGTCCGCGGACCGCAACAATCCTCCAACCAAGGGTGGAACGCAGCAGGTGCCTTCTTTTAATTAACAGGTTCCCTTCCCATTCTATTTTTGCTTTTAGGGATTCTTCCTTTACCTGCGTTCCTTACCAATGAGAGAGCGTCTCCAAGAGGCGGGCACGACCGTCCTTTGAAGTTGACGCACAGCAAAAACAGAGGAGGAATTTTGATATGAGCAAGCGTCCGGCAACTATTTCGGCGAAGCAGCTCGCAGCAGCCGTGGAAAGCGCGGTCCACGCGGTGGCGGCCAAGAACAAGGTCCAGTTTGCTTCCGGGCTTCACGTGGGGCCTATTCTTACCGGCAAGACCGTGAGAGGGCTTACAGAGATATCCCAGGCGCAGGACGTGGCCAATGCACTTACACACGAGCTGTCCGCCGGCAAAGAGGCCGCCGCATTGGGTGGCGCCGGGTCCCTGGAGCCTGCGGTGCTTATCCGGGAAGGAATTATCCTTTGCGGCTTCATAGCTCCTGAGACTGTCACCTTCGAATGACCAGATGAAGCCCAGGGAGTCTCGACATGTCTGATAAATCGAAGTTGTATCAGATCACTCCGGCGAATCAGCCTCTTCTTTGCCCAAGTGCGCAGCCGGACATGAAAGATGCCAGACTCCTTGGCGTGGTGGGCGGCACAGGGGAGCAACCTGAACTGGTTTACCTCAACGAGCGTGTTCCGGTGACGGAAGAGTTGTTGGCCCAGGCATCGCCCGCGCGACCTGGGCAGATATTTCGCATCGCCGCCCAGTGCGATGAAAATGGCTGCACTCATTTCGACGGAACACGCTGCCGCCTGGCTAGCAGAATCGTCCAGATCCTGCCCACCGTAACGGAAGCCCTTCCAGCATGCGTGATCCGGCCAACCTGTCGCTGGTACCAACAGGAGGGCGGGGCTGCCTGCCTGCGCTGCCCGCAGGTGATCACTGAGACCTATGAACCCGATGAAGACTACAAACGGGCAGCACTGGGCAACGTTGCTGAGAGTACAGCTTAGTAAGCGTGATGCGCACCTTCTAAGGGGGGTGTAATTAAAAGTGCGAGTCAAGCCAGTACCCATGCTGTTTACTTAAGCGGTTTCGGGACCTTTTGAGTTCAACGATGGAACCGCAAGGTCCCTCCGCTTTACCCCCGCTGGCGCGTGGGTAAAGCCTCGGGATGACGA
>DATDGL010000224.1:0-5642 GCA_036522115.1 Candidatus Angelobacter sp. | reverse complement strand
GCATCACAACCTCCCGGATCAGATGATTGAAACCCCGGCGTGACCGAAAAAGGCCTTCGGCACGGAGCGATCTTCAGGAGCTGGTTTGTAGATTTTGATCCGGTCCGCGCCAAAGAATCAGGCACGCCGCTCGCCGCCGGCCTGTAATGGTGCAAGTCTTTCTTGTGCACCAAGGACCGTTCGGATGGATCCTTCTGTTGAGTCACGCTATGACTATTCCGAGGCAATGATTCCTAATCCGGGAAAGCTTAACAAAACTTTACGCAAGCAGCTCTGGATTTCTCACGAAAGAGCAGATACTCTCGTTCCCTTCCGATCGTGCCGGCGAAGCACCTGCAACCGCTGTTTTCTCCAACCATCCTGTCCACCTAACTAACTTTAACTAAGCCAAGTGCTCCTAGAAAGGGCAATTCAAGAAGGGGAACCTATGTTTCACAAAGAGAGGATCTTTCTACACAGTAGTTGTAGTAATGTGGCGCTTTTGACATTCATGCTGCTTGGGACCATGCTCCAGGCCCAATCAACAACACCACAGACGTTTGATCCGGGGCCGCGTGCGCTTGCAACCATCAGTCGCTGTCCCACTCCCTCCATTAAATTCCCGGAGACACCCTGTAGTGACGATTCAGAGCCACCCCAGCCCGGAGCAAATCCGCCTGTGGATGGCGCCGGAAATGTGGTTAACAACAGTGGCAATCTCGGTCTGTTTTGGTTTGAAGCCCTGAGGGTTTTCGAAACGCAGGCGAGCGTCGACGGATCGGATAACAGTGGGTCTCTCACCAATTCCACCACCTCTTTGCTTACTGCTTTTATTAAAGGCCTTGGTCCGTCGTTTAACGCCGAGAGCTGTTTGCAATGCCACTCCCAACCGAGCGTGGGGGGAAGCAGTCCCGGCTGTGTAGTTCTTCCACAGCCCGGCGGCACGACCAAAACCTTCTGCAGCGCCAACTTCACATTCAACAACTCCAACAGCAATCCCCAATTCGTCGATTCCAGGGACAGGGGCGCAAACAACGCTTTTTTCAGCTTTGAAAATGTAAATGGCCCGTTGCTGGAGGTACGGCTCCCGAAAGGCCTGGCAGCTGGTACAAACACGGCAGCGGTGGCGCCGGGGGCGGTTGCTGAACTCTTTGTTATCGAGGGCCGTTCCGACACAAAAAGCGTCTTTCCCAACTGCACCATTCAACAGATTGATCTCGAAACTCAACACACCAATGGGAATACCGTGTTCCGCATTTCCATTCCCACCTTTGGGGATGGTTTTGTCGAGAACACGCCAGAGCCAACCCTCCAGGCCAATCTGGCGGCCAATGCCACGGCCAAGGCAAACCTTGGAATCGCAGGCAGATTTAACACCAGCGGTAACGATCAAACGATCACCCGTTTTGGCTGGAAAGCTCAGAACAAGTCTATGCTCATGTTTTCTGGCGAGGCTTCCAACGTCGAGATGGGCGTAACCAATGAGCTGTTCACCACGGAAAGAACATACGGGAATTTCCCCAACTGCACGGATGCGGTCCAGTCAAACGGCGTCCACGAGAACCGGTTGCCGGAGGATACCGTCCTGGTGCTGGCACCAAACGATATTGAAAGCATATTGGACAACCCTGCCTTCCAACCATTCAACGCGGCCGGCGTCTCTTCTGTAATTTCCAATAACATTGAGAATGACTCAGTGTTTATGCGTCTGAACGGGGCACCGTCGCAATGCGACTTCCAGAGCCCGCACGACGTCTGCAACGCTCTGACCGCATCCCCTGTGAGAGGCAAGGCAGCCTTCGGCACGGTTGCGACCTCCCCTGTCAACGTGGGGATTGGTTGCGTGCTCTGTCATACGGACCAACTGATGACGGGGCCATCCACCACACCGGGATTGAGCAATCAAACCTTCCATCCATTTTCGGATATCGCGCTGCACCACATGGGTGGACTCGCCGATGGCGTAGGCCAGGGTATAGCGCTTGGCGATGAGTTCCGCACCGCGCCATTATGGGGCCTCGGCCAGCGGTTGTTCTTCTTGCATGACGGGCGCGCCAGCGACCTGCTTACCGCCATTGAGGACCACTGCTTGCCAGTCCCAGCCGGCAACACCATCGCGGCTTCAGAGGCCTGCGCTGCGGTGACCAACTTCAACAATTTGCCGCCGGTCACTCCCGCTGGCACCACCACTACCTCGCAGCAGGATGTTCTCAACTTCCTGCGTTCACTGTAATCTCACCACGCGGCGGCAGCTCAAAGAGCGCCGCCGCGTCCTCTTCTCACAAAGACAAACGCCTCACTGTGGAGCAGTCTGCGCAAGAAATGTCTGCACCGGGTGAGGCCCGAAGTCCTCTTGTGGTCCGCGAAGCCCGTTCCTGGACAAAGACGAGCCGCGCCACTGGTTCCTCAACGCAGACTGCGGAGCATCGAGAGCAGCAGATCGAAGATCCTTGCACGGAGCCCAGAAGTCAGACGTTATCATGGCCAGCAAAGGGCCGCGTCCTCTCAGGCAAAAACACGGATCGTCGAGACCAGTCCTCGGATGATGGGTAACGGTTCGACTGCAAGGGAAGTTTGATTAAGTTAGCGCTTATGGTGCTCAGCACCGTCTCCGCGCCGAAGGCGCGAACTCTTGTCACTGTGGTTTCGCGGCTGCCCAGTACGTGCTTCTGGCCAGGACAGAGCCTTTCTTGCCATCTTTCAGTTTCACCTGAAGCTGGTGCAATCCGGGGTGCGGCTCTACTGGTTGAAAGCTCAATTCATAGCGGACATACAGATGATTGGAAAACTCGGTCATGCGCGATTCAAACCCTTTGTGTGATTTGAACAGCTCGTATTCCCCACCGGTCATCCAGGCCAGAGTTTTCGGGACGTTCATTTTCATGCCCTGTCGTGCGAGTATGGCCAATCTGGTCGCCAGCACGCCGATATCTACATGGTCCGATTCCTGTTTTGATTTCCCGCGCAGGTCATCCAGCACGTTGGAGAGCGACGGCGAGAATGCCAGGGTAAAGACCAGCGTGTTACTCCTGCCGATGGCGGTGACCGCCTCGTCAATTTTGGTCTTGCTCCCATGATCGCGCGTTTCGCTGATTAGCAGCAGGGCACGCCGGTGGCGCTCCGGTGTTTGTTCCAGAAGCCCTAGAGAGTAGGAAACTGCATCCAGGATTGCAGCTCCCTCATCTCCGTGCTTGAGATCTCTAAGCTGAGAAGCGATCAAGTCGCCATCGGGAGTGAACTCCTGCACCGGCTCCACCCGGCTGTCAAAGGCAACCAGCGCCACTTCCGCGTGTCCCGACCCAAGAATCGGATCGAGCAGCGCGCTCAAGGTGCGGGTCCTCTCGGCTTCAAGTTTGGCGGTGCGCCCGCGCTGAATGGCAATGACCAGGGAGAGAGGCTCGGAGTCGGCCATCTCATCCATGCGAATTTGCTGGGCGACACCGTCATCCTCAACGATGAAGTCATCAGCCTTCAATCCGAACACCGTATTCCCGCTCCCGTCTTTAACCAGGGCCGGAACCAGCACGATATTCGATTGGCCGTGAAAGGTGGGTTCCTGCGCAATACTGATGGCTGTTAACAAGGTCGCCAGCAGCCAGAGAAAAGTTTGCAGGTGCTTCATGGTTGTGTCGCGCTTGTCCTCTATACCGGAACGCCGTAGCCGGCGAGGCTTGCGTGGTGATTTACCGCTCTACTTCCGCAATCCAGCCGCCGCCTACCACGATGTCACCATCGTAGAACACCACGGCCTGCCCCGGCGTGATGGCCCGCTGGGGTTCATCGAAGGTCACGCGCACCTCCCCATCGTTGCCTCTCGCGATCACCGCAGAGGCCGGCTCGTGGCGATGGCGGATCTTGGCATGGACCGGCAAAAGCCCTTTCATATCTTCCATGGCAATCCAGTTCAGCTTGTGAGCAATCAGCGTGCGCGCCATCAGGTCATTGTTATCGCCAACTGTGACCTGGCCCAGTTCGCCGCTGATCTGGATCACGTACAGTGGTGAACCGGTAGCCACCCCCAGGCCCTTGCGCTGGCCCACGGTGAAATTATGAATACCGGCATGATGGCCAAGCACCTCGCCATCGCGGGTGACAATTTCTCCTGAAGTATCGGGAAGCGATTCGCCCTGCTCCGCCAGATAGGCGTCAATGAACTTCTTGTAGTCGCCGCTGGGGACAAAGCAGATTTCCTGAGAGTCCGGCTTTTCCGCCAGCGCGAGCTGGTGCTGGCGCGCAACCTCGCGCACCTGCGGCTTGGTCATCTCGCCCAGGGGAAAACGCGTACGGCTGAGCTGCTCCTGGGTAAGCCCAAACAGGAAGTATGTCTGGTCCTTGGTCACATCTGCGGCGCGCTTGAGCAGCCAGCGATTGCGCCCGGGATCAAACTCGCAGCGCGCGTAGTGGCCTGTGGCCAGAAGGTCGGCGCCGATCTGGCGGGCTGTGATCAATAACTGATCGAACTTGAGATGATTGTTGCAGAGGCTGCACGGAATCGGCGTGCGCCCGGAGAGGTACTCCTCAACAAAAGGCCGCACCACGTCGTTCTCGAATCGCTCCTCGTGGTTCACCACGTAGTAAGGAATGCCCAGATCTTCTGCTACGCGGCGGGCGTCATAGACATCGTCAACCGAACAGCAGCGCCCCTGGACCTGCTCTGGCATGCCGGGATGTCCGGCAAGGCGGCGCTGGTTCCAGAGCTGCATGGTCAGGCCGACCACGTTGTGCCCCTCCGCGCGCAGCATGGCCGCAACCGTGGACGAATCCACTCCGCCGGACATGGCTACGGCAATGGTTTGAGCTGACATGCGCTTCTTTTTAGTTTATCCCGAAGCGCAGCGAGGGAACCCTACAATCTGACGATAAAATTACCCCTGCGAGCTCGCGCTGGTCTGTGCGCCCGCAAGGGTAAGAGCTGGGCCGTTATCTGCGCGGCCCTCTTATTTCAGCGCTGTAATATAGGCGTCGTGGAGCACTGTATCCGCGCCAACCGAGCTTTGCAGGATATAGTCGCCACTGCCGGTGTGGTCATGCTGCCCGCCCGCAGGACATGGGCCGAGCGATGAAGGAAAACTGTGCAATCTCCTGGAGCGCCCTGTCAAGCTGATCTTGACTCAGCTTTTTCGAAGCTGCGGTGACATGAGCCGCCTCTTCGAGCAAGCCTGCTGCATAGTCGCCAATGTCAATGCCTTGGGCCGCGGCTTGGCGACTCAGTTCCGCTTGCACTTCGGGTTTGATATTGACAATTATGTTCATGCCTTACGGTCCTTTTACGGTTGTGCTCTAGAATCGATTTTGTTAATCGTGTGTCCACGTAGAGCCGTCATCCCGAGACTTCTTCACATCGTGAAGAAGTGGAGGGACCTTGCGGTTCTTTCATTTCAAACGGCCACACTTTTTGTTAAACCGGTATAAATGAGTTGGTCCATGTACAAATATAGTAAGTTCCAGGTGTCCTTTCAACGGCCATGTACCCTAAGAGCGCGAACGAAGTGACTTCTCTAAGGATTCTATGGAAGAGGTTCTCGCAGGCCTCTTTTTACAAGCGGAAGGACGCAGTTCAGTTGGTTAGAACGGTGCTCTTCTTGTACACCGGCGAAAGCTCTCTCAACCGCGCAACCGTCTCAGGAATGATTTGAATCGCAAAATCGATTTCATCGCTGGTA
>DATDGL010000223.1:0-9168 GCA_036522115.1 Candidatus Angelobacter sp. | reverse complement strand
GTTCGGATGATCATCTACGATGAAAGCCAGCAGAGGAAGAGTCTCCGCAGCCAATTCAAAAAAAGTGAATTTGAAAAGGTACATTTGGATAGTGAGAGCTATTACAAGGCTTTCCCCGATAAGTCTGGGAAAGTCAAGGCTCCGAGGACATGGGAGGATTTCGTTGAAGCAATTTTTTCCATGGAGTGCAAGTACGTGGAAATGTTAACTAACGCGGGCGTTGAGATACGAACTATTTCTCATGATTTAATCATGTTTCTTTGGATTGAAGATGCCGAGGATGCAGCATTCTCATTTCGGGGAGCTGACACGGACAACAATGGAGAGTGGGAGTTTGCATTTAGAACCCGTGATGGCCATCTGATTCGCACTTTTTCAGAGGTGTTTGAGAAAACGTGGACCGAGGCTGCTCCTATTGAGGACAATGCCAAGCCAGCCAAGGATCAAAAGAGCTCCGACTCCCAGGTCACCACGGAGATAGGAATAGGTCTCCTTGACTATTAGACTTGTTCATCTGGGCGTGTATCTCCGCTCACCGCAGCGCTTCTTCGGCCTCCACTTAATCAATCAGGCCATTTGAGCACTTCTGCATGCCAGTAAACCCGCTGCCCTTTTCTCAAAATCCCATCGTGTCATCTGCGGAAGGTCCATAGGTCGCCGGCACGGGTTTGTCGTTCAGTCGCAGATACACCCCGAGTTGGGCGCGGTGGTGCACCAGATGGTTCAGGAACATTTGCCGGTAGGCAAGAAATCGCTGCCCGCTGAAAATGGCCTTGCCCTGAAAACTCAGCTTCCAGGTCTGCATCCATCCATCATCCTTGGTGTTCTGCAATGCGGTCCGCGCCGTGGAGACGCCTTCGTCGAAAGCCTTGAGCAGTCCCGCCAGTTCAAAGGGCGGGCGCGGCCGGCTGGGGCTATTAGAAAAATCCAACTCCGGAGTCGTCAATATCACGGCGCCGAAGCCCGCCATTTCCGCGACGTGCGGCGCTAGCTTGCCCAGCGGCATCGACTTGGCATGTGGCGTAAAGTCTTGCTTGTCAAACGGCACTCTTTCCAGAGTTGTCCGAGTCATCTTCATCTCTTCATCAAATTCCGGCAACAAGAGTTCGCTAATGGACATGAATCCTCCATGACTCGAGTATACGGTACGAGTGCCTTCTATCGGGTGCGAGACGCAGCCGGTCTTGCAGCAGGGAGGTTAACGCCTTGCTGAACTCGATCACCAGCCTAATTGAGCTTCTGCGCCGCTTCCAGAAACCGCTCTCCTGTCGTCTCGGAGAAATGGCGCCAGCGCACCGTGCCTGAGGAATCGAGAAGGAACGCGGCTATCCCGGAGATATCACGGTTGTCCTCTCCCGCGCCGGGGACCAGGAGATCATAGCTGCGAATCACCTCGGCTTTGCGATCAGAAAGCAGGGGGAACGTGAGGTTGGCCTTGCGGCACAACTCGCGCGATTCCTCTGAAGTGTCAGCACTGATTGCTACCGGTCTCACACCCGCGGCTTCCAAAGAAGCCAGATTTCGCTGAATCCCCCGTAACTCGGAGGTGCAGCCTCCTCACCAATAACCTCGATAAAAAACAACCAGTACGCCTTTGGTCGCGCGCGTGGCCCCGGCGGAATCCGTAATCGGGGTAGAAAGCAATTCGGCCAGAGAGACGTTTTTGCCGCCTGAGTCCCCCAGAGTAAATCCTGGTGCTCGCTGTCCAATCTTGGGCGCGTTGTTGGCAGCCGGGAAGTTTTTGAAGACCTTGTAGCCGGCAATGCCGAAGAGGGTAAAAAATACAAGGCTCAGGATGGCCAGCACCGGACCGGCGGCCTTGGAACGATAAAGTTGTGGTTCACGACGGCCACGCGCCAGACCCGAAATCAGAAATACCGCGGCCACCACGAAAAGAAACAGGCTGGGCCAGAAGACGCTCAGGGCGCCCGTGCTCACCACTATAAAGCTGTAGCCCGCCAAAGCCGCCAGGCTAAGGCCAAATCCGGCCCACAACCGCCAATTCCAAAGCTTATCGCTCACAGGGACCTCCACAACCTTCCTATTCTAACCTGTTGTCTTATGAGTGGCCCGTTCAGCGGGATCGAGATGTAAAAGCTAACCAGGCCTACCGCAGTGCTTCTTCCACCTCGCTCAACCAATCAGGTCGTTTGAGCACTTCGCGGGGTTTGGGACCATCGGCGGCGCCTACGATTCCATCTTTCTCCATCAGGTCAATCAGGTGCGCAGCGCGGCCGTAACCGATGCGCAGGCGGCGTTGCAGCAGGGAAGTCGACGCCTTGCCGAACTCGATCACCAGCCGAACGGCATCCTGATAAAGCTCGTCGTGCTCGTCGTCGCTTCCGGCATCGTCTGAGGCCCCAACGTTTTCCTTCTCTTCTTTCGGGACTTCCAGGAACTTCTGCTCGTATTGTGCCTGGCCCTGTGAGTGCCAGAATTCGACTACGGCAGAGATTTCTTTTTCCGTAACCAGAGGCGCGTGGAGCCGATGAACACGAGCGGACCCGGAGGGCAGGTAGAGCATGTCCCCTTTTCCCAGCAGGCACTCGGCGCCGTTGGCATCCAGAATGGTGCGCGAGTCAATCTTGGTGGCCACGCGGAATGAGATGCGCGAGGGGAAGTTGGCCTTGATGAGTCCGGTGATCACATCCACGGAAGGCCGCTGCGTGGCGAGAATCAAATGGATGCCGACAGCGCGGGCCATCTGCGCCAGGCGAGTGATCGATTCCTCAACGTTCGATTGATCCAGCAACATGAGGTCGGCCAATTCGTCAATGATGATCACAATGTAGGGCAGCGGCTTATGTTCGTTTGTCGCGCCCTCCTCGAACAAGTTGAAATTGCCGTTCTCGTCAAACAATTTGTTGTACTGCTCAATATTGCGGACGCCCTTTTCCGCCAGCGCTTTCAGGCGGCGCTCCATCTCTTTCACCGCGTTGCGCAGGGCGTTGGCGGCCAGCTTTGGCTCGGTAATGATCGGTACAAATAGATGCGGCACGCCTTCATATACGCCCAACTCCAGCCGCTTGGGGTCTACCAGGATCAGTCGTACCTGGTCTGGCGTGGCCTTGTAGAGGATGGACATGATCATGGCATTGATGGCCACGCTCTTGCCGGAACCGGTTGAGCCGGCGATGAGCAAGTGAGGCATGGCTCCCAGTTCGGCGGTAATGATGCGTCCATTGATGTCTTTGCCCATGGCCAGGGTGAGCCTGGATTTGTTGCCGACAAACTCCTGCGACTCCACGATTTCTCGCAGCCAGATGGTTTCGCGCTGGTGGTTCGGCACCTGAATGCCCACCGTGGATTTTCCTGACATGCGCTCGATGAGAATGCTCTCCGCGCGCATGGCCAGGCAGAGATCATCAGACAGGCCGGTGACGCGGCTGTACTTGATGCCGGCCTCCGGCTTGAACTCGTAGGTTGTGACCACGGGGCCGGGATTGATCTGCGTGATGCTTCCCAGCACGTCGAACTCCGCGCACTTTTCCGTGAGCACCTCGGCCAGCACCTTAAGCTCTTCTTTATTGACTTCCTGCTGGTCGTCCGCGCGGTGCAGCAGCGAACTCGGCGGCAGCTTGAAGCTGCCGGCAATTTTAGGCATTACCGTCTTGGGTTTTCGTGTACTCTCAGCGCGGGCCCCAATCGACGGCTCCTTTTCCATCGCGGAGAGGTCTTCCAGCAGCGCTTCTGCCTGCGCTTCCGTTGGAGGCGTTCCCGCTGAAACAGCCTGTTCTTCTTCGCGTACCCGCTCGCTTGCCGTCTTCCCAGCTTGCGGCCCAGGCTGCACCGGCACAGCTTGCCTTGCCGGAACCAGGCGTGAAGACACGGCGGATGCCGCCGCACGGCGTTTGGCCAGCTCTTTTTCTGCTTTCTTTTTTGCCCGGGCTGCTCTCCAGTCCCCAAATCGCTGCCACGCGGCGAAGGCAAAGGCAAAGCGCGTCTGGAGCCAGATGCGAAGGGCGCCAAACGAAAACGCAGTAGCCAGATAAAGAGCCATGGCGATCAACGTCGCGCAAATAATGTAAGCGCCGATCACATTGAAGTAGTGCATCAGGGCGTCGCCCATCACGCGGCCCAGCAGGCCCTCAACGGGTAAAGCATGGCGCCAGCGCCAATCCCACGGCAGGAGCCTCAGCAGCGCCGGGAAGAAAACCAGAAGGGTCAAGCCTCCGATGGTCTTGGCAATGGGACAAAGCACCTCGCGCGATCGAAACCAGCGCAAGCCCAGGATGCCAAGAAACACAGGAACAAAGAAGACCGTAATTCCAACGAACTGCAGCAGAAGATCGCTCAACACAGAGCCAAACAGGCCAATCCAGTTCTGCGCCGGACGGGATGAAAACGATGACGCCGTATTGAACGACGGGTCAACCGGGGAATAGCTGGCCAGGGCGAGGAACAGGAGGATCGTGGAGACGATCAGCAGGAACCCGATCAGCTCATTCAGCCGCCGGTTCCGAGTAGGTGTGAAAATTCGCGAAAAGTACTTCATGAAGGCATTCCTCACTTCGCGCAGGGACACATAGGGACCGCACAAAGCGACGCGACATGCCAGAGCAACAACGATTATGCCAAAAAAGGGGGCCGAGCGCCATGGGAGAGGCAGCAGGTACCCAACTCACCACGGTTACTGCCTTGACATCTAGGTTCCCTTGGCCATCCAGAACAAGACCGCGGCGCCAATCAGAATCCGGTACACCGCGAAGGGGGCAAATCCCCGCCGACGGACCCAGTTCATGAACCAGGCGACTACCGCCAGAGCAACAAGAAAAGAAACTATGAAGCCGATAGCTAAAGTCATCCACTCCTGAGAATTTACAGGCATTCTGCCCAATGCAGTTCCCCCGCCGTGGGCATGGAGATTTTTATAGAGGTCATACAACGTCGCGGCGGCCATTGTAGGCATGGAAAGGAAGAACGAGAATTCCAGGGCAGAGGGGCGAGACATGCCCGCCAATTGCCCCGCGCTGATCGTGGACATTGAACGTGAGGTGCCGGGAAATACAGCAGAAAAAATCTGGCAGAAGCCGATCCAGATGGCCTGCAAGGTTGAAACTTCTTCCATGGTTTCCGTCTTGTGGCGGCTGCCTGCCGGAGCCGGACCGAACATTGCGTCAACAATCCACATTAAAATCCCGCCAATCACCAGCGACCACCCGATGACTTTGAAGCTCTCAAGATTGTCGCCAATCTTTTTGTGCAGCAGCCACGCCGGGCCCGCTGTAATCACAAATGCAATGAAAACCAGCGTGAGTGGATGATTCAAAATCGTGCGATCGTTGCGTTCTCCACGTGGAAATGTGCCCGCAAATTTGCTGATTCGCGAACGAAAATAGTAAGGAAGAGAGAGAATGGCGCCCAGTTGAATCACAACGGTATACATTTTCCAATAGTCGTCCGGAAAGACAGAATTGGTCTGCAGGAGATGTTCGGAAATCCGCAGGTGCGCGGTTGAGCTGACCGGCAAAAACTCCGTGAGTCCTTCTACAATGCCCAACAGAAGGGACAGCAAGTAAGGGTGCAAATGGCCTCCAGAACCAGGCTTCTAGTTCCTGGCTGCTAGCAAAAACTAAGAACGTATTGCCGACAAATTTTGTTTGCGCCGGTATAGCGGCCCGGCTACTCAGCCTGATTTCCATACACCGGGACATTCTGTTCCAGCTTGTAAACCAGGTCGAGGGCGCGTGCCTTCCAATCACTTTGTTGCGCGTACTGTGCCGCCACTTCCTGCGCCAGGCTGATGGCCTTCTTGCGCGCGTTGCCGCTCTTGTCGTTGTCGTTGTTGTTACGATAGATGTCTACCAGCGCCGCTTGCCGCCAGGCCGCGTTGTAGAGAGATTCGGCTGCCTTAGGTGACTGCGGATGCTCATGGGCATAGTGCTCATAGGCATCACTTTCCTTGTCCGGACATTTGGACAAGCCTTTCCATTCGCCGCAAAGCTTGTTATCGATCAGGTCGTAGGCGGCCAGATCAGACCATTTGCTGTGGGGAAACTTCTTTTCAATCTCCTTCATCCAGTGATCTTCCAGAGGGGTGCGCATGTCGGGATCCATCTCATGGGAAGAGGGGCGGGGCAGGAGGTCAGCCTTTTCCAGTTGCCAGCGGACATCGGCAGCGCGCCACAGGGATTCGCCGGCAATCGCCGAATTGGGGAAGAAGTCGTACACGCGAAAGTAAAGACGCATGGCGTCCTGGGCCGCGCCCTTGCGGCCTCCGCGCTGCTCTGCCTGGTTCTCCGAATCCACAGCTTCGCCAAAGATGATCTGATCGCCATTGGGAGTGGATTGTGTAACCACGCCCCTGGCCTGGAGCCAACCGGTTACGTCGCGCTGGTGCTCTCCTTGAACAATAGTGACAAACACCTTGAGCCAGGGGGCGTTATCCATGTTGGTATGTTCCAGCACCACCATGTCGCGCCCGCGTTCCACCTGCATCAGTTTTTCTGACGTGGAACCCGGGGAAACATACAGAGTGGACAAGCGCACCAGGGTCCCATGCTCGGCTGCCGCAAATGCTGTTGCCGCCGGTAACAGGAATAACAAGAAGAGAAGGCCGAATTTCTTGCGCATGTTTACCTCACACTGCCTGCTGTCAGGATATCTGTGAAGAGCTGCGGCTCAACATTGCCGCCGCTCACCACTGCAACTATTTTGTCAGAAGCCGGAATCTCATCGGCGTGAAACAAAGCGGCGGCCGTGGTCACCGCGCCGCTGGGTTCAGCCAGGATGCGGGCGCCCAACAGCAGATGCCTCATCCCCTGCCGGATTTCATCTTCCTTGACCGTAATGATATCGTCAACATACCTGCGGATGTGCTCGAAATTGATAGGGCCGATACTTTGTGAGCGCAGGCCGTCCGCCAGCGTGCGCATCGCGCTTTCGCCGGATATGGACTGAATCTGGCCGGCCCGCAGACTGGCCTGGGCGTCAGCGGCAAATTCCGGCTCCACGCCGATAATCTTTGCTGCCGGCCTTGATTCTTTGATTGCAGTAGCGATGCCGCTGATCAGCCCTCCACCACCAATGGGAACAAGAACAACTTCGACGTCCGGCAGATCTTCCAGGATTTCCAGGCCAATCGTCCCTTGTCCGGCAATGATCTTCTGGTCGTTATAAGGAGGGACGGGCGCCAGCTTGCGCTCGCGCTCCAGTTGCTCAGCTTTGGCGATGCGGTCATTGCCGGCCGGACCTACCATGACGATCTCTGCCCCCAGCGCCCGCGTGGCCTCCATTTTGACTTTAGGCGCCGTGCTCGGCATCACGATGGTTGCCTTCACATGAAGGGCCCGGGCTGCGTAGGCCACTCCCTGTGCATGATTGCCGCTGGAGTGCGCCACTACACCACGGGCCCGCTGCTCGGGAGTGAGCGAGGAAATCTTATTGTAGGCGCCGCGCAGCTTGAAGGAGCCGATGGGCTGCAGGTTCTCAGGCTTGACCAGGATCTGCCTGCCATCCGGCAGTTTGCACAACACCAGCGGGGTTCTGACAGCAATTTTGGAGAGCAGAGATCGTGCCTGCTGAATGTCTGTGAGGGTCACCATGGGGAACCATGATTTTATCAAGAGCAACCCGAATGCTTGCCTGGCATTACATTATGGTTGAGCCGGAAAAAATTATCAGGATCGTAGTAAGACTTGACCGCAACCATACGGTCCCAACGTTCCTGGTAGGCTTCCGGTACACGGTCCTGTTCGTCGGCGCTCATAAAATTCACGTAGACACCCGGCTTCATTGCCGGCCGAAGCCTGGTGAAAATTCCACGTACCCAGGAGCGATGGCTGTCGTCCTCAGATGGTTCTGACCAGTTCGCCAGCAGCGTCAATACAAACGGAGCGCTGCGGTCACCAAACGCAGTTTCTCGCGCGTCCACCTCTCCCGCTGCGCCACCCAGGTAAGCAAGCTCAATCATCGTTTCCAGTGAAGGAATGCTGGCAACCGACTCCACCAACTGATCAATACTGCCGTCGCCAAGAGACTTGAAATAGCCGGACTTGGTGTAATAGCGCCGGCCATGCGGAAAATCAGAATCGGCCATGGTCTGCAGATCGATGAATGACACAACCTTGCTGCTGACTGAATCTGGATTGCACAAAGAAAGAGCGCGCTGCAAAAACAGGCGCCCGGCTTCAGGATCACCCGTCCAGATTAAGGAACTGCTGGCCGCTGGCCGCCCGCGAAGCTCTCTCGGAACTTTGGCTGTGGCCGGAGCAAGGCGCAGATTAATGTTCCACTTTAGTTCAAAGGGCGCCTCAGCCATGAACTCTCTCCAGCATTCCAGGAGCGGGCGAATACCGGCCTCAGCCGTTAATCCTTCCGCCAGCACCAGGGAGGTGAGCGGGTGCAATTTCACTTCGAACTCCGTTACCACTCCAAAGTTGCCGCCTCCGCCACGCAAGGCCCAGAACAAATCCGGGTTTTCCCTGGCGTTGGCGCGAACGATGGAGCTATCCGCCGTTACCAGGGTGAACTGCTCCACGTTGTCGCAGGACAATCCGAAACGCCGCGTAAGCCATCCGGTGCCTCCACCCAAAATCAGTCCGGAAGCCCCGGTATGAGAGACCACGCCGGAGGGAAACACCAAACCTGCCTTCTGCGTTACCACATCCACAGATCCCAGCAGACAGCCGCCGGCAAAGCGCGCCCGGCGGGCTTCAGGATCAACCCTGACCTGCCGCATGCGCGAGAGATCCATCACCATGCCATCGCAGGTGCTGAAGCCTGCAAGGCTGTGGCCTCCACAACGGATGGCCGTGAGGATTCCGGTCTCACATGCGGCCCGGATGGCAGCTTGCACGTCGCTGACGTCGGCGCAGCGTGCGACTAGTCGCGGCGTGCGAACGGTCATGCCATTCCAAACGGCGCGCGCCTCTTCATAGCCGCCGTCGCCCGGACGTAGCAAGTCGCCTTTAAATCGCCCGCGCAGCAAAGAGTATGTCTCCTCGCCAACCTCGCTCATCTCAGTGCTCCCCTTGCAGAAACGCAGTATTCTGTAGTTAGTATTGAGTACTTAGCCACAATACCGTTCACTTAAGGAATTCGAACCTCCAGGGAGCTTGGAAACTTAAGCCCCACAGGGGCGGAATTACTGAGCCCAGCGCGTAAGAAGCTGTGAATGGATTGAAATACGCGAACATACGTTCTGGCGTGAGCGGTGTTCTTACACCG
>DATDGL010000222.1:0-15927 GCA_036522115.1 Candidatus Angelobacter sp. | reverse complement strand
TGATCTGCCGAGATCCTCCGCTTTAGCGGGCAATCCGCTGATTTTTGGGTTGTGAGCGTTCTCACACTCTTGGCGGTGTAAGAACACCGCTCACGCCAGAACGTATGTTCGCGTATTTCAATCCATTCACAGCTTCTCACGGGCTGGGCTCAGTAAATTTCGCGCCTCCGGCGCTGGTGTATCGAACTCTGTCATCTACGGGCAACATAGAGGAGAAAGTTTCTCGTTCACACCTACATTAATAACCTGAACGGTTGAGGTTGTACTGTATCTTGACCAGAATTCTCAAGCACGCACGTTCACATTTATCATACTGAATACGATTGAAAATGCTTAGCCCCCATTCTGATCCTCAAGTCCTGCTCATTGACGCCGACGATACCCTCTGGGAAAACAATATCTACTTTGAGCAGGCGATTGCCGATTTCATGCGCTTTCTCAACCACCAGGAAATGTCGCACGCAGAGGTGCGCCTGGTCCTTAACGAGGTGGAGCGGGAGACGGTCCTGGAACGGGGATATGGCTTCCACAGTTTTGCGCATTCGCTGGTAAAGACCTTTGAACGCCTTTCCACCCAGCCAATCACACCGGAGTTGCACCAGACCATATGGAACTTTGCCCACCGCATCTCCCAATATCCCATTCAGATCATTGATGGAGTGGCGGAGACCCTGAATTATCTTTGCAGGCGCAGCCACCACCTGATCCTGATGACCAAAGGTGACATCACCGAGCAATCAGGGAAGGTGGAGCGCTCAGGATTGAAAGATTATTTCGCGGCAGTGGAGATTGTTGCGGAAAAAGACGCAGTAACCTACAAGAGCATCGTCGCCAAATACCGTCTTATTCCTGACCTGACCTGGATGGTGGGCAACAGCCCCAAGTCAGACATCAATCCCGCGCTATCTGCGGGAATTAATGCAGTCTTTGTTCCGCACGACCAGACCTGGATTCTGGAGCACGAGACACTGGATCCCGCGCCTGAACACGCCCGGCTTTTGCGGGTGGAGAGATTTGTGGATCTGCAAAAGTACTTCTGAACGGGCATTCCCCATGCAGCCGCGCGCTCGACAAGAAACAAGAATTAGGACTCGGATAGATTACGAAAGATTGCTAAAGCGAGCCGAGTGCCCTGTGGGATTGAGCCCCAGCCAAACGCATCAACCCGAAAAGTGCCGACAAAAGTACCGATGCTGACTGTTTCAATAGCTGACAATGAAACTGCACTTGGGGAGTCAGCAACGCGAGCAATCAGAGAACCAGCTCTCGCCTTACATCGCTTAACCGGCACGAAATGTCCTGGACAAAGATGCCACTGAGGCGTCAACCGACTGGAAACCGGATGTGACTCAGGTATGTTTGGATTGATTCGCCACAGAATTGCGCCTATGATGCCCGGGACGAAAATGTCAGGATCTCCCAATCGACTGACCGCCGAATGGACTGTGACCTTTGCTGTTCCTGCTTGTTCAACCGCATACTGTGCGAGGTTGACTCCGAGTGGCGGCTGAAAAACACCTACAGGGAGCAACAACAACCGAGCGGCATATTCAGCCAAAGCCTCTTCCTCTGGACTGCTAGGTAAGCGAATAGTGGCGTGATCGAAGTCATTACCACGCCGGTGGATAAGAACATGACCGATTTCATGGGCCACTGAAATGCGGGCCGTCTCGAATGCGATTTCCTCCGGCACCCTGATCGTCACCTGGGAATCGTGAACATACAGCTTTCCAGTATGGCCGGCCCGGGATCTGTATTCATCCAAAGTATAGGAACTGTGAAGCCGAGCTGACGGCTTGGTTCCAGCCAGTTGAGCACCGCAAAGGAAGCAAAGACGTTCGACACTTATAGGCGTTCTGAAGTACCCTAACGAGCGCGCGTAGTCTTCGAGAAGTTTGTCTGTCGCGGTTCTCATCGTCTCAGTAGGCCGGCCCGCACCCGCTCCGTTAACAAAGCGCTTAATCGCCAGAGGCATATCTGCGCCCTGAGCTTCGAATCTCGAGAGACTCAAGAGTTGGCCATCAAGCGGAGGAGGGCCGAGAGCTGGATTTCGCGGCTGATTCAATTTTTCTTCCCCAAACCGGGTAGGCCAATCTGACCGTTGCTGTACTCGGTTATAACTGAGCGGATCAATTTGCGTAGCTTCGTTGTATCATCTTCACGATCTCCCAATCGACTTCTTGAAGCAAACTCCTCGTCAACCCGTTCTATGATCTGGGGTAGCCACTTAGTGGGTATTTCTTCATCTAGTGGTCCAGCAAGCAGGTCATAAATCGTTTGAGACTCATGACTGAGTTCTTTAGAGAGTAATTCATCGTTTGGAAAACCCAATTGCCGTTCCAACGCTCCTTCGACCAACGGCTGTTTGTCCCAGTACGGCGCGTCCAGATACACATGGAACTGCCATATTGAACGATACATTTCTTGTATCGCTACGATCTCGTCCTGATAGGGTTTGAGTCCCTCCGGACTAATCTCCGTGACATCACAGAGTTGGGCTACCTTGCTGAAATCCGCTCCGACAACAAGGACTTCAGCTACTTTAAGAGACGTTTTCCGCGTTGGACAGTGGATGAAAATAGATCCCTGAGGAAGATGACAGAGGTCTTCGATTTTCCGTTCAAGCGCATACCTCGCCTTTGGTTCTGAATACATTTCAGCTATTTCTTCGTCCCCTTTACCACCAGTATGGTGAGCAGTGCGAAGCCTATACGCAAGCTTCGGATACCTGCGCGATGCCAAACGCCATACTACATTCTTTGCGCTCCGCGCTCGAGTAACTAATGTGGACAAAGCGGAATCGGTTAACGTCTCAGATACCGCGTCTGGAAGAATCCAAGCAATTGCTTGCAGTATCACATCAGCAGTGCGCCGATCCGCTGGCCATAGTGCTGTCACAAATTCCTTCCAACTCTGCGCCTTAGGCAGCTTCGGTTGCGAAGACAGTCTGGATGCAAAAATTTCAAGATAATTTGCAATGGCCATTAATGTCCGCAAGAATTCTTGGTCCCCCAATACCTGCATCCACGCAGGCAAATCGCGAAGCCCTAGCAACTGGACACCTGTGCCCAACATAGCACCAGCAGCGCACTTCGTCGGGTGGAACAGAATACGCTCGTTGATGAGGTATCTGGCTTTCAGGATACCGCTCATCTCCGAAAGCACATCGTGCCGCATTTTTTCAGCAAATATCTGAATTGCGGTCCGGATACACGGTCCCTGAGTTGGTGAGAGATTATCCTCGACGGAAACGAGGCAGAGATATCTCAGAAATCGATCGTCGAACTGAACACGGAGCCCCGCATTGTCGGCATCTCTCCTCGCATAGTCAAGCAGATCAGCGCATATTGTATTCCCCACGAGATCGATCATGTACATGTCCCGGTGGAGCACAAACTCAAGGGGTCCTCGAGCGGGATTGATTATTTTTGCCACCTCGCTCACGAGCAGGTTTGTGGGGATTTCGTCTAGATTTGCCTGCCGCTGATGCATGAAGTCCAGATGGAGCAACAGCAGAAATGCGAGTTCCAGAGATCGCAGATGATCCGCCAACTTCTGCTTCTGACTAACAGACAATTGCGCCGCAAGCTCCTCAGCCCAGTGCTTCTCCCGCTCATAGTCCTGGCTTACTCCCAGTTCTGAGAGTTCCTCAAGGATGGTTGCCTCGAACGACTGCAGTCGTTGTTCCGTACACCAGAAATAGAGCACTTGCGAGACCAGCGCATCGAAGAAAAGCTTCTGCCTCTTCGGACTGTCGTGTTTTTCGTCGAAAACGTTCACTTCGTCTTCCAAGGTATGACCAAATGCGCTATGGGTGAGGTCGTGCAACAGAGCCATAAGTCGGAGCGTTGGAAGCCGTTGCTGCAGTTGGTCGATCAAGGCCCCTGCGTCGACTCTCGCTTTTTGCCAATGCCCAGCGTCGCCCTTTGTGGTTGTCGGCGAGTAGGCGAGCTTCAAGCCGCTTCGACCCTTGAGCCAAGAGGACAATCGCTCCACCATCTTCTGGAGCATCTCTTTGGCTCCAATCACGTGGTTGAATCGGGAATGAATCGCATCAGGAAACACACGATCCGCGAACCCAAGTTGCTTTAGGTTATACAGACGCTGGAGAATTGGGGTGTGTAACAGCTCAAGCTCAAACCGTGAGAATTCTTGATCGCCATACAGCCGTGTACGGAGAACTTTGGGTCGGGTCTCGTCGAGAAGGAATTGCATCGTAGCCCCCGTAGATGCACCATTGTACTCCCAACCACTTAAGCTCGGGGTTGGTTAGAAATAACAGTTTATTTTCTTCAACTTGGGCAGAGTCATGTCTCCCGGTAAATGGTTTCGCACGAATTTTCCACCTCAATTTCCACAGAATGCTGACATTGCAAGAAACAGAATCTCCTGATTGGCCAACAGCAACGTTGGAATAACAAGCCCCCTTTGGTTAGGAACTGTTAATCACCAGAGTACCCAAGGGTTCCACTGGAAGAAACAAGCTGTTACGCTGGTTGCGCTCTGGAGTTCTCGTCAATTGAATTGACGAACTCTTTAACAAGACCCACTTCCACCGCGGCACAGATCCTGAGTGATCTGGGACCGGTGTTGGCCGGAGAGCGAGACCTTCAACGCACGGCGGCAGGAGCATTGGAAGTAATTACATCTGCTGCGCGCACAAAATCCGGCGCGCTGTTTCGTTTTCAGGACCGGCCTCCGATGCTGGCTTCTGTCGCGGCCGCAGGATTTACCTCGTTTCCTCAAACCGCTATTTTTCCTCTGCTGCCCAAGCACATTCACGCGCTCAACCAGGCTGTGGGCGCGCAACGGCTCTCCCGCGAGCGTTGTGACACCCTTCTAAGCTCGACCGGCAACGTTTCCGGCGTGTGGTTCCAATGCCTGGTTCCTTTGCAAGTGCGCGGGAAACTGGTGGGGGCGCTGATGCTGGGCGAACGTGAAGGCAATGCGGAATATCCGGCCGAGCTGTTGAAACAACTGAGCGACCTGGCGCCCTTCATCGCGCTGGCGATTTACAACCATCAACTCATGATGACGCTGGAGGAGCGCACGGCGGAGAATCTGCGCCTGGTGGCCTCCGCTCACACATTCTGGGACGAAGCCCTGGAAGCATTCGCCACCACGATTGACGTCAAGCACGTGGACCAGCACGGGCACTCGCTGCGGGTTGGACGTTACGCCGCCGGCATGGGCGAGGCGCTGGGCATGAGCAGCAAGGAAGTGAGCGAGCTGCGCGCCGCCACTTATCTGCATGACATCGGCAAGGTGAGCGTGGACAAGCACATCTTCAGCAAGACTGGCGCGCTGGAGCCGATTGAATTCCGGGAGATGAGCGATCACACGGTGGTCGGACATCAGATCGTATCCAAGGTCCACTTTCCCTGGGAGGGCGTATCGGAGATTGTCCGCTGGCATCATGAGCGGGCTGACGGCTCAGGATACCCTGATCATCTGCGCAGCGATGAGGTTTCACTGCCGGTAAAGATTGTTGCCGTGGCCGACACTTTTGACGCCATGCTGAGCGACCGACCGTACCGCAAAAAGCTGTCGCTGGGAGAAGTGACGGCGCAGATCAGCTGGCTGGCGCCGAATAAACTGGATCCGGACGTAGTCCAGGCCCTGCTGATCCAGCTCCGCCGCGATGCTGCAAGCCTGGCTGTGCCTACGCGCCCCTGGGCCAAGATGACGGACAAACCCAGAAAGCCCTTTCTTGATCCTGAGATACCCTGCACCATCTCCCCAACGGACATTGACCTTCTGGCGTCCGAGATGAATCGCCGACTCAATGGTAACCGCGTCTTTGGGATTCCCGGCAACTTTTCACGAATTCAGGGTTAATATTGCGATAGACCAGGAGACCACCTTGGAGAGGTCTATGCAAACTTCCCGTAAGGCGCTAGCCCTGCCGGCAATTGCTACCATCCTGATTTCCGCGGCTGTGTTGTTCGCGGCGGACAAGAAATCAAAACAGGCCACTCTAGCGCAGATGGACGAAGACAAGAAGATCCAGCATGCGCTGAACCGTTTTACCTTCGGGCCGCGCGCCGGGGATGTGGAAGCCGTCCGCACGATGGGGCTGGAGAAATGGTTCGAACAGCAACTCCATCCTGACAATATTGATGATAGCCGGCTGGAAGCGCGGCTCACGCCGTTTCTCACACTCAAGATGAGCACGCGCGAAATGATGGAGAACTTTCCTGATGGACAAATGGTGCGAATGCTGGAGAACGGCCGTGGTTCCCTGCCTTCAGACCCGGCGAAACGCGCCATCTATCAAGCGCGCATAGCGGATTATGAGCGACGACAGCAACTACAGCAGCAGAAGAAGAAAGAAGATTCCACTGCTGACATGAAGTCTGGCGCTCAGGCCCAAGACCAGAATCAAAACAACAATAACAATGATGACCAGATGATGACCCCAGACCAGCGCCAGGCGCGCTTCAGGCAGCGTGAAGCGGCCATGAATGCCGATAGCGGCGGCGGAGATTTGCTGGGACTTCCTCCTGATCAGCGCTATCAGGCGATTCTGAAGATGAATCCGGAAGAACGGCTGGAGATAACCCGATCGTACAAAGGGCCTCAAAACATGCAACTGGTAGACGGCATGACTCCGCAACAGCGCGAGACCATAGAGGCCATCGTGGCCCCGCAACTGGTTGTGGGAGGGGAGATTTCCCAGGCCAAGATTCTGCGCGCCATCTACAGTGAACGGCAGCTCGATGAAGTGATGACCGACTTCTGGTTCAATCACTTCAATGTATTCATCGGCAAAGGCCAGCCGGAGCGCTACATGCTTTCTGCGTACGAGCGCGAGGTCATCCGTCCGCATGTTCTGGGCAAATTCAAAGACCTACTGGCGGCCACGGCCAAGAGCCCAGCCATGATGTTTTATCTGGACAACTGGCAGAGCGTGGGACCGAATTCCGATCTGGCAAAGTTTGGCCCGCAGCGGCGACAGGCCCCGAGATTTAGAGGGCCGTTCAATATGCCGCGGCCCAATCAGAACCCGCAGCAGGCCAAGAACCGTCCCAGCGGATTGAATGAAAATTATGCCCGCGAGATCATGGAGTTGCACACCCTGGGCGTGGATGGCGGTTATACGCAGAAGGACGTGACTGAGCTGGCCAAAGTGCTCACCGGCTGGTCCATCCAGCAGCCGCAGCGCGGCGGTGATTTTACCTTCAACGAGCGGGCGCATGAGCCCGGCACAAAGTACGTCCTGGGACACAAGATCAGCGAACACGGCGAAAACGAAGGCATGGAGATGCTGGATATTCTGGCGCATCATGCTTCCACCGCGCGATTCATCTCCAAAAAACTGGCAATGCGGTTTGTCTCCGATCAGCCGCCGCAGGGCCTGATTGACCGCATGGCCGATACGTTCATGAAAAAGGATGGCGACATCCGCGAAGTTCTGCGGACCATGTTCAAGTCTCCGGAGTTCTGGGCCGCGGATGCTTACCGCGCCAAAGTCAAGACGCCGCTGGAGTTTGTGGCTTCCGCCGTGCGCGCTTCCGGCGTGGAAGTGAACAACGCTTTGCCGCTGGTACAAACGTTGAATCGCATGGGAATGCAGCTCTACGGCATGCAGCCGCCTACAGGCTATTCCATGAAGGCTGAGACCTGGGTGAACTCATCTGCGCTGTTGAACCGCATGAATTTTGCGCTACAGCTTGGCTCAGGACGGCTGTCCGGAATCACGGTGGACCCTCAGGCCGTAATGCACGGCGCAACTCCTCAAGATGCGACCGCTGCCCTGTCAGCCCTGGAGAGTTCAATTCTTGCGGGCGATGTCTCCGCGCAGACTCATGAGGTCATCCAAAAACAGCTCGACGACCCGAAGATTACTCAGCGAAGGCTGGATGATCCGCAAAAGCCACCTAACTATGGCGCCATTGCCGGGTTAATTATGGGGTCGCCGGAGTTCCAGAGACGGTGATCTACTTGCCGCCTGTAACGGCCGTTCAAACAGAATTGAATTCGTTGAGAATTTGGTAATTGGATAATTTTGGTAATTTGAGATCAAAACCTAAGTTTGGAGACGCAAGCTAGTCGCTAGCAGCCGGAGGTTTTTATGGCAATCACTCGCAGAGTTTTTCTCAAAGGCGGTGCGCTGGCCGTGGTTGGCACCAGCGTCATTCCCAGCTTTCTCACGCGGGCCGTGTATGCGGCGGAAACAGCCGGCGCGGTCACAGGAAAGAAGCGACTGGTCGTGCTCTTTCAGCGCGGCGCAGCCGATGGCTTGAATATTGTGGTCCCTCACGGTGAGTCTGCCTATTACTCCATGCGTCCCAGCATCGCCATTCCACGTCCGCGGGGCAACGAGGGCGCCATTGATCTGAACGGCTTCTTCGGACTGCATCCTTCGATGACCGCTTTCAAGCCCCTGTGGGATTCCGGCCATCTGGCGATTGTGCACGCGGCTGGATCGCCGGACACTACGCGCTCTCATTTTGACGCGCAGGACTACATGGAATCCGGCACGCCGGGCGTCAAGTCAACAGAAGATGGGTGGCTGAACCGCGCGGTTGCGGGACTGAATGAGTCCAGCGCTTCGCCCTTCCGGGCAGTGGCCATGGGTGGCGCGTTGCCGCGCACGCTTGCCGGCTCGGTCCCGGCAGTAGCTATGGGCAACATCCGCGAATTCGCCGTGGGCGGACGTGGTCCGGCAGGCAACATCGCCAGCAACAGCTTTGAAGCCATGTACTCGCAGTCCGTAGATACAGTACTGCATGGCACCGGCGACGAAACCTTTGAAGCAGTGAAGATGCTGAAGTCGGCCGATCCTGAGAAATACACTCCCGCTCCCGGCGCCAACTACCCTGCCGGACGCTTTGGCGATAGCCTTCGCCAAGTTGCGCAACTCATCAAAGCCAACCTGGGAGTTGAGGTGGCATTCGCCGATATTGGCGGCTGGGACCATCATGTCAATGAAGGCAGCGTGCAAGGACAGATCGCCAATATCACCAGGGATTTCTCTCAGGCCATCGCAGCATTCTGGACTGACTTGGGCGATATGGGCGCAGACACCGTGGTAGTGACCATGTCCGAATTTGGCCGCACGGTACGTGAGAACGGCAATCGCGGCACAGACCATGGACACGCCAATGTGATGTTCGTTCTGGGCGGGCCGGTGAAAGGCGGCAAGGTCTATGGGCGCTGGCCGGGACTGCAGACGGAACACCTCTACGAGGGCCGTGATCTCACCGTGACGACGGACTTCCGGCAGGTGTTGGGCGAAGCTGTGTATCGCCACCTGGGAAACAAGAATCTGGAAGGCGTCTTCCCTGGCTTCGACAAGAACTCACCAGCAAGTTTCTTGAGGTATTTGGGATAGAGATGTCACGGCCTCAGACCAATGAGCACAGCGACGTAAGTCCGGACCTTCTTGAATAGCTCGACTGACGTTTTGGAATGAAAGTCTGCATTTCGGACCTTCCAATCCAAGCTCTTGACTTGATCAGCAAGGACGGCTCCATCGACTCCATCAACGGTGACTGGAACCTCAAAAGGATATCCTTTACGTGTGCTGGTTAAAGGACACACAACACACAGTCCACTTGCCCTGTTGTACTTTCCGTCTGTCAACACAAGCGCGGGGCGCCGTTTGCTCTGCTCGCGTCCTGCCTGAGGATCAAAGGCAATCCAAATGATGTCACCTGCATCGGGAACAAAGCTGGTCACCACTCGGTTATTTCCCCTCCTACAGACGGACCTGTGGAGATCTCCCCATGTTGGTTTTCAGGGGTAATGCCAGCGACAAGCTGTGACAACGTGGGAACCTTAGACTCTCGCCGGACCTCGACTCTGCCCTCTTCACTTGCAGTTAGTTCTACAGCGTCTCCTTCTTTCAAACGGGCACCCTTGGCAATTACCTGAGGAATACGAACAGCCAAGCTGTTGCCCCACCTCAAAACCCGCGCCTTCATCCGTTTCTCTCCTCCCAACAGTATATTCTTGCGTAGATACAATGTCTATACATTCTGTTTAGCCGCACAAGATTCAAAACTTTCATCCCGACGCCCTTGTGGTTTGTCCAGATAGCTGCTGATCATTTCTTGTTTCCGACAACATTCGCACACGTCAAATTTGAAACCAAACCAAGATCACCCTTGCCTTCCTTTGGTTCATTCGCGTGTATTCGCGGCCAATCGCTTTTAATCTACGGGCGAAAACCTGATAGTATCCTCGCTCATGATTGTGAAGGAGCTTCCTACTCTTCCCCCCACGGGCACTCCTGCCATTTCCAGAACTGCGGCCTACTGGCCGCTGTTCGTGCTGGTGGCCATCAACATCCTGAATTTCTACGACCGCCAGGTTTTCGGAGCGGTGGTGGAGCCTATCCGCAAGGAATTCAGCCTTTCAGACACTCAGCTCGGCCTGATTAATACTGCATTCACCGTGCTCTATGGATTTGTAGGCCTCCCACTGGGCCTGCTGGCAGACAAGGTCAGCCGCAAGAGGCTGCTGGCTTCGGGCATTGTGGTGTGGGCCGCTCTCACCGCCTCTGCCCGATGGGTCTTCAGCTATCCATTCCTGGTTGCTGGACGGCTCGGCGTGGGTGTGGGCGAGGCCGTCTGCGCGCCCACGGCTACAAGCTGGATTGGAGACTTGTTTCCGCCGGAGCGCAGGGCCAAGCCCCTGGCCCTGTTCATGCTTGGCGTGCCCGTTGGCGGCGCGTTGAGTTTCTTTTTCAGCGGACCTATCGCTTACAAATTTGGATGGCGGGCGGCCATGATGCTGGCGGCAGCGCCGGCGCTGTTACTGGTCCCCATTTTGCTCATGCTTCGCGAACCGCAGCGAGGTGCGTCTGAACATCGCATCGCTCCACCTGCAGGCTCTGTCTGGCAGGTGCTGCGTATTCCTACGTTCTGGTGGATCGCCATTTCCGGCGCGCTGGTCAATTTCAACCTTTACGCGATTGGAGTCTTTCTTCCAGCTTTCTTCGGGCGCATTCACCACATGAACGTGGCCAAAGCCGGAATCACCATGGGGGTGTTGTACTCGATTGGCGGTGTTCTAGGTGGAGTGATTGCCGGCGCGTGGGGTGATCGCGTCGCTCGGCGCAGGGCCAATGGCCGCATGCTGATTGCGGCCGGCGCCGCCCTGGCCTCAGCGCCGCTGGCTTACACTGGAATTCAAGTATCGCCTGACTGGCAGATTGCGTTAGGGAGTGTTGTAGGCAAAAATGATCTCTGGATGGTCCCATTGGCGGTTCTTTTGCTGACTCCGGCCTATGGTCTGCTCAATATGTACTACGGGCTGGTGTATTCGGCGATTCAGGATATCGTGCCTGCAAGGCTACGCGCCACCAGCATGGCCATCTATTTTCTGGTGATGTACCTGCTCGGTGCGTCGTGGGGTTCGGTGATCATTGGAAAATTGAGCGATCGCTGGGCCCGCCACGCCGCATACCTGGCCCACTCTCCTACGGTGACGGAAACTTTTAAAGCTATCGGCCTGCAACAGGCGATGCTGGTGATTCCATTACTTTCCGTGGGGCTGGCCGTGGTGCTCTGGGCCGGATCCAGGACCATCAAGAAAGATATGGAGAGAAGGCAGGAACTCTCTGAATCTATCTCAGCTTGATTCCCAACTCCTTTAATTGCCCTTCAGTCACCGGCGTGGGCGCGTCCACCATCATGTCAACGGCCTTCGCGGTTTTGGGGAATGGAATCACTTCGCGCAAGCTGTCAGCCCCGGCCAGGACCATGACAATGCGGTCCAGCCCGAGCGCAATCCCGCCGTGCGGCGGCGTACCATACTCCAGCGCCTCCAGGAAGAAGCCAAAACGGGACTTGGCTTCTTCGTCCGTCATGCCCAGGGCGTGAAAGATTCTTCTTTGGATGTCCTGACGATGAATTCTGATCGAGCCTGACCCCAGTTCGGTGCCATTCAGCACCACATCGTAGGCCAGCGCGCGCACCGCGCCCGGATCGGACTCCAACTTGTCCATATCGTGCTCATGGGGCGAGGTGAAGGGATGGTGGGCGGCGTTCCAGCGGCCTTCCTTATCGTCGTACTCAAACATGGGAAAGTCCGTGACCCAAAGCAGGCGAAAATCCTTCGCGACATCGCCCGTCCTCTCGAATGCCTTATGCCGGTCAGCATACTTGCGCGCCAGTTCCAGACGTATCTCACCGGCAGCGATGAATTGCGCCTTCCTGTTTGCAGACGAATATGTCCTGGGCCGGCCATCGGCGCTGCGAATGGCGACCACCGGAACAATCAGGTCGTCATCTCCGGCGTCGCACAGTCCGCGAATTTTCGCCGCCGTTTCAGGGCGCTTTTTCTCAAGTTGAATAAAGTTGTAGAAAGCCCCGGCGAAATCCTTGCTCCGCTTTGCGATCTCCTTGCCGGAAGCCTCAACCTCCTTCTTCTCCCGATCTGAAAGCTTGCCTACCCTGGGAATGCAAACCGCCACCATCTCCATTGAGGCGTCGATTCTCAGATCGGCCAGATCTTCTTCAGTGAATGCCGCGCGCACGTCCATCAGCCTGGGCAAGCGCAGGTCGGGCTTATCAATTCCGTACTGGCGGATAGCTTCGTCATAGGTCATGCGCGGAAATGGCGTCTTCAATTCATTTCCGGCAGCCTTGAATGCCGACTGCAAAAAACCTTCTACCACTTCGAACACGCGATCGGGCTGGGGAAAACTCATCTCCAGGTCAATCTGCGTGAATTCCGGCTGGCGATCAGCTCGCAGGTCTTCATCGCGAAAGCAGCGGACGACCTGAAAATATTTTTCAAAGCCGGAGATCATCAGAATCTGCTTGAACAATTGCCGGCGATTGCGGCAAGGCATAAAAACAGCCGTGATTCACGCGGCTGGGCACCAGATAATCACGCGCGCCTTCCGGCGTGGACCGCGTCATGAATGGCGTCTCAATCTCAAAAAAGCCCTTGCCCGCCAGATGCTCGCGGATGGCCAACGCCACTTTATGCCGCAGCTCAATGTTGTGCTGCATCTCCTCGCGCCGCAGATCAATGTACCGATATTTAAGACGGGACTCTTCGTTCGGCGGCGCCTCCGCCGGCAGGAAGGGCGGCGCCTTGGATTCATTCAGCAGCTTCAATTCACCCACGGCGACCTCGACCTCGCCCGTGAGGATGTTCTTATTGACGGTGTCGGCGGCGCGTTGGCGCACCTTGCCCATCGCTGCCACTACGTATTCCGAACGCAGGCTCCCAGCCTTCTCATGCACCGCTGCACTGCTGCTCTTATCGAAGACAAGCTGAGTCACGCCGGTGCGGTCGCGCAGATCAATAAAGATCAGGTTGCCCATGTCGCGGCGGCGGTTCACCCAGCCCATCAGGACCACCTGCTGGCCGGCATGCTGGACGCGAAGCTCACCGCACATGTGCGTGCGGCGAAGATCACCTAGAAAATCGAGCTGCAATGGAGTTTCCTTGCTGAAGTATTGGCCTGCTGCTTAAGCGCGGCGAACTTTTGATTATAAAGGTTGGAGGCTTCCGCATGGGCCGTGTCCGGCCTCTGGATCGTGCTCCGTTTCGTCTGCAATGCCCTATCAGCCTCTTATTGCGACGGGAATGTTTCCACGTTCGACCGTGATCTGCTCGCCGGTCGCCAGGTTCTTCAGCGCAAACTGTCCGGACTTGATTTCGTTTTCACCGACGATCAACGCGTACCGGGCGCCGATTTTGCTGGCAGTTTCCAGTGACTTCTTGAGGCGGAAGGTCTCGTCGCCCACGGAGACGATTACATCGTGGCGGCGCAGCTCGCGCCCGAGGCGCGCAGCCTCAATGTTCATTCCCGCGCCCAGCGGAGCAATGTGGACGTCAAGCGGGCGCAATCCTGAACGAGCTGAGTCTTGCAACGCCATGACTAGGCGGTCCTCGCCAATAGCAAATCCAATGCCGGGAGCTGCCGGGCCACCCAGCGCTTCAGAGAGTCCATCATAGCGGCCGCCTCCGAGTATCGCATCCTGCGCTCCAAGCGCGCTGTGAGTGAACTCAAACGCAGTGCGGGTGTAGTAGTCGAGGCCGCGGACCAGGCGGGGATTGACCAGAAAAGGAATTTCCAGCGACGCGAGGATTTTTTGCACTTCCGCAAAGTGTGTCCGGCATTTTTCGTCCAGGTAATCACCCATCTTGGGCAGCTTTTCGATGAATGGCTGGTCTTCCGGCACTTTGCAATCCAGCACCCGCAGCGGGTTGGTCTGAGCGCGCCGCCGGCAGTCTGCGCACATGTTGCCCACAACGTCCTTGAGCGCCGTTTGCAGGGCCTCATTGAATCGCCGCCGATCGTCGGTGCAGCCAACGGAATTGAGTTGCAGGACCCAGTTCTGGATACCCAGCCGATCCAGCAGCGCAGCCAGCATTTCCAGCACCTCGGCATCTACTGAAGGGGATTCGCTTCCCGCCGGAACTGGTCCGATCACCTCGGCGCCAATCTGCGAGAATTGACGATAGCGGCCTTTCTGAGGGCGCTCGCGCCGGAACTGCGGGCCAATGTAGTAGAAGCGCTGCAACCCAGGCCGCTCCCACAGCTTGTTTTCGATATAAGCGCGCACAACCCCGGCAGTGTTTTCAGGGCGCAACGCAAGCCACTGGCCTTTCTCGCTCTCAGCGCGGCTGCGGTCCTGCCAGGCAAACATCTCTTTGTAAACAATGTCTGTCTCTTCGCCAACCGAGCGCTGAAAGAGCCGCAAATCTTCCACTATCGGCGTGCGGATTTCCTGGAAGTTATAAAGACGGAAGAGATCGCGCACCGCCGATTCCACGAAGTTCCAGGTCTCGGTCTCAGGCGGCAGCAGGTCGCGCATGCCCCGTACGGATTTGATCAATCCCGCCATGTCTACTTCTTCGTTATCTCCTGCAAATATTGCGCCGTGTAATCTACATAGTTTTTCGAGTACTGCAGGACCATCTGCTGGCTCTTCTGGTCATCAACTCTTTTTTTAAACTTTCCCGGAACGCCCATCCACAATGAATATGGCTCAATTACTGTGTTTTCGGGAATCACCGTACCCGCGGCGATGATGCTGCCCTCACCGATTTTCACATTGTTCAAGACCACCGCACCCATCCCAATCAGGCATCGGTCCGCAACCGTACAGCCGTGCAACGTGACCGAATGGCCTACTGTGACCCAGTCTCCCATGATGACGCCGTACTTGTAGCGCATCCCGTGAAGCACGGAGCAGTCCTGCACATTGGAGTTGTTGCCAATGCGGATAGCGAAGACATCGCCGCGAATCACAGCATTCATCCACACGCTGGAGTTCTCCCCGATCTCTACCTCGCCGACAACCTGCGCCGACTCGTCTATGTAACACGAAGGATGGACCCGCGGCAGGACTCCATGATGTGATCGCAGCATAATGGCTTAAAATTTGAAGTTAACACGCACTCGCGATCAGCGGCAAATGTAAGAGAAACTGTTGTCCCGGTTTTGTTTTTTGGTGTTGGTGTTCGCCAGAGGCCAGGAGCCAGCTAACTCCAGGCCCTGGCAACTCCAAAAAACGGGCAATTCAAGAAATGTGCCAAAGGCCTCCTGAGCCGCGCATGTAACTGAAAAATCAAGCACATCTTTGTCGCGGCACAAAGCTTTTTTGCCGCGACAGAGCCGCGACAATGGGATTGCCAGCAACACCATACCTGCCTGGCAAACAATGTTCGAGAGAGGGGCCTGATTCCGATCATCTCCTTTGCGAATCAATGAGATTTTGGGCCGTGGGCTACTTTGACCGCAAACTAGAGATATTTTGTGGGCAAAAAGTCAAACCGCATGCACTTTCAGGGAGTGAGATGAATACGTTGAATGCTGCTTGATTCCTGGATGCTGTTGTGGGATTCTTCCCCTGCGCTACGCTTCGGATCAGAATGACAAGGAGAAGCTGCACGGTCACCATAAAGCCAAAGTAGCCCACTACCAAAAGTAACGAAATCTGTGAGTATTGTGTA
>DATDGL010000221.1:0-14406 GCA_036522115.1 Candidatus Angelobacter sp. | reverse complement strand
CGAACTCGGATCGAATTGTATTTGCACGAAGTCAACGACGAACCTGTAGTCTTCAAATGGAAATACCGGGTCGAAGAGCTAGTGGCCGAATCTGTAGCTCCCTGAATTTATTGCTATATTATTTAAGAATCATTCTACTAGACAGCCGGGACATCGACAATCTCACGAAGCGCCTGGAATCAGCCCTCAAGCTGTTCGACTCCAAGTTTCGTGTCTATCAGATTCTGTTTAAAGCGAACCGTCCCGCAATCCCCAGCCAGTCCTATGCCGACGAGGTAGTAAATGCCGCGATCCAAGCGCGAATCCAGCACTTCCAGGCCAAGGCGGATCAACTCTACTCCATCAGCATTCATTTCGTGGTGATGTATGAGGGATTTCGCTATCGGAAAAGTCTGCCCGCCGCACTCAGCAAAGTTGTCACATCTCCCGCACTCGGTCTTCGGGAAATTTGGGCTTTGTTCGCTTCAAGGAAGGAGACTGTTTTTGTTCTCGCCGAAATCGAGAAAGCCGAACGAGCCTTACGCCGCCAGGTCGAAAATTTCATTCTCCAGTTGAAGGATTTTCTTCGTATCGAAGTGCTTGCGAGGGCCAAAGCACTGGTGACCGGGCTGAGTCCGGAGCAGCTCAACTGGCCGCCTCAGCCGGGCGCATGGAGTGTTGGACAATGTCTGGAGCATCTGTGCATTTCCAACGAGGTGTATTTGCCGGCCCTCTCAGGGGCACTTGCGGACAAGCCGGCCTCGCCGATTTCGCCGATAAGGGAAATTACACCGGGCTGGTTCGGCGGGTGGTTTATTCGCAGCTTCATTGAGCCATCCCCTCAGACTAAGCGCGCGCGTGCACCCAGGAAGATTGTTCCGCGAGCAGCCCAGGTTGAGGCCAGTGTTCTGGACCGCTTCCTGAGGAGCAATCAGGCCATTCGTGAAATCATTCGTCAGGCACATGATCGCGATGTAAACCGCATCCGCTTCCGCAATCCCCTGATTCCGCTGTTGCGGTTCACAGTGGGAACTGGGTTTGAGATCCTCTCGGGACACCAGCGGCGTCATCTGTTGCAGGGGGAACGGGTGAAACAGGCCGCGGGCTTTTCGCGATGAGAGCATTTAGCAATCATTCAGCCCACGGCACGCGGGGGTCTTTGACATTCAGCCCGCAGACGCCTCAGGCTGAAGGGCTGCCGCGATGTGGGCATGGTCAGAGGTTCGAAGTATCTGTAATTCGGCGCTTCCCACAGACGAGGGCGGCTGCGCTCCAGCTGATGACTGGCCAAAAGTGTTCCTTTCAGTTCGCCGGCACCAGCCGTGGGTTGGGTGGTGGACCGGCTTGCTTCAGGATCGCCGTAGCTGGAGCACAGGTCAAGGTCTTCACTAATACCGGAGCCTTGTCGTCATGGCGTTCAAAATGATAGACACGCATGGTAAGGCACATGTTCGATTGCTGGGCGAGCAGTTCGTCTGCATCAATGCGCCGCTGATTGAACAGGCGCGGCAAATGCTGAAGCTGGGGAACGGGCGCTAACTGATTGGGCACCTGGTCCTGATGCTGCAAAAGCTGATACAGCGGCGCCGGGCCCGAACCAAGCTGATATGGCGTTTTAGCTTGAGAGCTGTTCTGTGCGGGCGCTATCAAAGCGACGAGAAAGGCAATGTTGAGCCACATGAAGCACCTTCCACAACGGCCATTATAGACCTGTGAACAGGAGAGATGGGTAATTTGTAATCGGGTAATTTGAAAAGCAAAACCCCAGGCGTCTTCCACACAGAGGGAACTCGCCACTGCGAGCCTACGGCTGAGGACGCAGAGGGCCATTGCATCTTTCAGGTTGCGGGCGTAGTCTATTTCCTGTTCCGAAAGTGAACAAGCAGGGTAATCCCTGCACTCTTCCGCTATTGCCCGGATCAGTAGTCCCGCCAGTAATTGCGGCAATTGTTTCCACCTCACGAAGGACAATTCAATGAAAAACATCTACGTCGGGAACCTCGATTACAACGTCTCTGAACAGGACCTGCGGACAACTTTCGAAGCTTACGGGCAAGTGGACAACGTCACCATTATGCGCGACCGCGATACGGGCCAGCCGCGCGGTTTCGCCTTTGTGGAAATGGCCAATGATGAGGAGGCCCAGAAGGCAATCACCGGCACCAATGGCACTCAACTTGGGGCGCGCAACATCAATGTGAATGAGGCCCGGCCCAAGACGGAGCGCAGCGGCGGTGGTGGCTTCAATCGCGGCGGCGGTGGCGGGCGTCCGGGCGGCGGTGGTGGTCGCCGGGGTGGTGGTGGTGGCCGCAGCGGCGGCGGCGGGGGGTTCCGCAACAGATATTAAGATCGCGTGATCGCCGCGATCGGAAACCAAACTAATCGTGACATTGGTGGATCGGTCATCGGTTGACGAATTTGAACCGGCTCGATGGTGCGCATTGGTGTGTTAAGAGCAGTAATTAGCAGTTGGCAATTGGCCCACAGCCCGCGGCGAATCTAAAAGCTAAACCTCACTCCCACCTGTGCCGCGAAGGGAATCCCTACGGTGGTGCCGGGGCCGAAGAAATCGCCCAGGGCACCGGCAGGCACGCGGAGCTGGTTGGGACTGGTGATCGGCGTGGTCTGGGTGCAGGCCGCGTTCAAGCAGAGCGCAGTCACGTTGGACAGATTATTCACCGGCAGGGCGGCTACATTGGTGACGTAATTGGCTCCGGGGTTGTTGCGGTTCAGAAGATTGAAGAACTCGATGAAAGGCGTCAGGCTCCAGCGTTCCCGGCGCCAGGGCCGGCTGACGCGCATATCAATTTGAATGTACGGGGCGCCGCGAAGCTGGTCGAGGCTGGTTTGCACTCCGTTTACCACTGCGCGATCATTCAGCGTGTCGCCAAAACCATTCACATCCACTGGCGTGGTCAGGGTAAAGGTCCGCGCGCTCTCCGCTTGTCCCATCAAGGCCAGCTCGAACCCGCCGGGCGCGTGAACAGTTCCGGCGAGAACCAAGCGATGGCGCACATCCTCTCCTGACGGGCCGTAATCGCCCGGCGCGAAAGCCTGCAAGGGGTCACAGACCCCGTTCACGTAATCAAACAGCTCGCCTAGTACGCAACCCCATGTCTTGGCGCTGGCCAGAGTGTAGTTCATGGTCAGGTTGAAGCGACGCGAGACATTCCCCTGAACGTGGATGGCGAGCGCATCATAGCGTGAGCGGTCATCCGACTTGAACACGGTGAGAGCAGGAACATTGGCTTGCTGGTCGACGAGGTCAGTGGAAGGAAACAACGGTGTAAACAGCGTGAAGCCGGGCTGATATTGGTATCGGCGGTAACCGTGCATCCCGGTTTCGTGGATCCAGTCGGCGCTGGCTGTCCACTTGGCGTTGAACGAGTGCTGAACACCGGCCGTCAGATGAATGGCATAGGGAGTGTGGTAATGAGGATCAATCAAGGCGCCGGGTGCGCCACCGGGAATGCATCCGGGATCGCCTAAATTGACGCATGGCGCTGAGGGAGTGTTTACCGCTTGAAACGCAGTGACCCAGCCATTCTGCGCCAGATCGTTAAAGAAAACGCCGGCGCCCATGCGGATGACAGTCCTGGCGCTGCCTCCGGGGGAGTAGGCGATGCCGAGCCGGGGTGCGAAGGCTTGAGTGTAGTCGTGGGGAATGCCGTTGATAAGCGGTATGTGCAAGGCCTGAAGAGTCAGCAGTGCCGGATTCTGCGACTGGTCCTGCCCGGAAGCCATGAAGAGCCCGAAAGTGCGGTCGTAGCGCAGTCCATAGTTGATGGTGAGATGCGAGGTGACACGCCACGAGTCTTCAGCATAGATTCCCAGCCGCTGCACGTTCTGGGAGAAACTGCCATTGCCTGCCGGGGTGGTGGTACAGGTAGTCCCCGGAGTCGCATTAGGATCGCAGGCCAGGTCATCGACAAACTGCTGGGAATTGCCCAGGTAATCTGTCGGGTTCAAGGCGAACACCGTCAGTGTTTCCGCGTTGCCGGGAAGAGCGCCGCTCATGACCGGTTCGTGAATAAAGCTGATGCCGAAGCGTGGAGCATGGTTCCCAGTGACGTGACTCACGTCATAGCGGAACTGATATTTTTCCTGGTCGCGCAGGATGGGGAACGCGGTGATGGGAGTGACAAACTGGTTGTCACCAAAGGTCTCGAAGCCGGAGATGGTTTGCGCCGTGGAACTGAACGGGAAAGCGAAGGCAAAGCCCAGGTGCGAGTTGGCCTTTTCCGTATGATGCAGGTAGCTGGCATCAAAGGTGAATGATCCTAACCATGTGGGGGTGAAGGTAAATTGGTGATTCAGTACCAAGCTCGCGTAGTTATAGAAGGCCGCCGCGCCGGTGGAAGGCAGGGTGGCCTGCTCCACCAGATCATTGTGGGTGGTGTAGTTGTCAGCAGCCGCACGCAAGAACCACTGGGACCGTTGCGACTGAGACCAATCAAAGCGCAGGAGCGGCAGATAATCCCGGAAGGGAACAGAGACGTTGCTGGGTACCGGGATGGAGCTTACTCCGGGAACAAGTCCCTGAGAGGCTAATTGGGCCAGAGTATTGAATTGGGCCAGGCTGGCGGGGCTGTAAGCAATGCTGGCATCTTCATGAACGTGCTCCATCGCCGCAAAAAACCAGAGCTTGTCCTGGACGATAGGTCCACCCAGTGTTCCTATGTAATTCTGGCGGGAGAAAGGTTGCTTTGGGTTGGGCTCAGGGTTTTCAATGGGATAACGTGCATTGAGGGCGGCCGCACGTTCATAGAAAGCCAGTCCGCCATGCCACTGATTTGTGCCGCGTTTCGTGGTGACGACGACTGAGCCTCCGGTGGTGCGGCCAGTGTCGGCCTCATCCTGGGCGGTACGGACGGCGAACTCCTGGAGGGCATCGGGCGAAAAGTTCTGCAGGAACCCGCCAATGTAATCGTCGGAATTGTCGCCGCCGTCCACGGATTGCTCCACGTTCAATCCCGAGCTGCCACCGAAAGAGACTGCGGTAATGCGCGCTTTGGTGGGATCAGAAGGCTCGACCGGCTCGGTGCCGGGAACCAGATAAGCAATGTTGGCAAAGGTACGATGGGCCAGCGGCAGATCTTGCAGGTCGGACGCGGTCACCACGCCCTGAAGCACCGCGCTGGCTGTGTCAATCTGTTGCGTGGTGATGGACGAAGCACGACCCTCCACGTTCACATTCTGTTGCACCGCGGCAGCTTGCATCCTCACCGTGATTTCGCTTACCGAGCTGACGGCGATCTTCACCTCTGATTTGGCCTCAGCAAATCCCTGGGCCTTAACTACCACGCGATAATCGCCGGGAAGCAGGTCCTCAACGCGAAACTCTCCCTGTGGATTGGCGGTAACCTCGCGCCGAACAGAGGCATCCACAGCCTGCACGGAGATGCCGGCGGAGCCAATCCGCGCCCCGCCTGTGTCCTGGACAATGCCTCGCAACGCCCCGCGTGGATTCTGGGCAATGGAAAAAATGCTGAGAAATAGCAGAAATGTAAGGGCGATTTTTTTTGGCATAGGTGATGCGCGTGTTCGGCGGAGAGATTGTCGCCGAAAGCGGCCACTACTACTACGGATAGCAGAAAAACAGCGATTCGTAATTAGCAAAAGCAAAAGCAACGGCAACAGCCACCACGGAGACGCGGCGAATTCTGTAATTGAGTAATCGGAGTAATGGGAAAATTGATGTGAACAGGAGCAGTTGTGGAATGGTCATTTGCTTTTGAATCGGCAAAAGGCCAAGTCCGACTTCCAATTCATCACTGAAGATCAGTTGAAAAAGGCGTGCCCTCTGCCCATGTTGTACGCCAGCCGCACGCAGATCATTTTGTGTTTAAGTCAAACGAGAGCGATGTGCTGCGCGAGATGAATGCGTTTCTGGAAAGAGCAAATAGCAAATGGCGCAATTAACCCAGCCATCAGGGACATCATCGGAAGGTCCATGCCGGGCGGTGCGACTGCGAAGCGCCATTCGGAACGGGCAGATTTTGAACTGCCGAAGGGCTGTTTCGGCAGCGCTCCTCGCAGGCTCTTATTTGGCACATTCGCTGCGCGACTGCGCTCAAGGATTGGGATGCTCACGGTCGGCAGAGACACTTATCGCCGTTTTCGAGTGGTTCTCAGTTGTGAAAATAAATGGTCGGCCCTGGCGGACGAAGCCTCCGCGGCCCTCATACAGCCCACGAGCAAGTGAAATATTTTGGGGACCGCCTCTTGATCTCGCCAGTAGCTAACGAACCGAGCCATACGAATGGATTGCGGTCGCACTCCGACTCTGGTGCTACGAAGCCATTCAGATAAAACTTAGGCACGGTATGGGCCCGAATACTCATGTTCCGAGGTGAGAAGAGACCCAAAAACCGATCCTAGCAAAATCCCAAATGCAGTGTACTGCCGCTCACAAGAAGCTGGCCCATTGAAGAGAATGTTGCGACCCGTGCGAACCCAGACGTCAGTTCAAATTGGGGAGCACTTTGCAGGATGCAACGGCGTTTACGGTTGAGCCACTCACGACGCCGGATCCACCGCATTGTGAGATCACGCCAGTCTGGTTATTGAAGACGAATACACTGATCCCACTTACCGTTAGCGACAAACTATTGTTGGATGTCGCGGTAGGCGCCACCTTCCCGAGCGACTTGCACGTCCCAATCGGGGCCTGGCCTCCACTCGCCCCGGGCACCATGGTGGTATTAGCGCAAAAAGTAACGGCGCCAGTAGACTCGTTCACTGCAAACACACCGTAGGTTGTTGATTGCATAATGTAGATGGGCGTGGTTGGTGCGGCCGCTTGAACCGAATTCGCAACTGGTGAAAGAGGCACGCCGCTGACCACGAATGCCACAATGACAATGATACCGAGAGCGAGCCAGAGTATACGCTTCATGAGAATCTCCTTTTCTGATCTCAAAATGGCAAGCAATTCTACAGCACTCCTTTGCCGTCTGTTGGTACAAAGATCATTCAAAGTGAGCCCTGTCGTGAACCTAATCTACGCTTTTAAGTCGCATCCGGCTTGACTCATGGCACGCAACTCACGATTGCCGGTTTTACGCAGAATCCAGCAGAACAAGGCCGATTGCTCAAAAAAATACTTTTGAACTGCGGGTCGAAGGTTGACGGTTTTCTCTATTGGCACAATCCAACATCGTTTGCACAATCAGCCTTTTAATCCTTGCAATCCCGTCCTTCAGCCCTGACAATTGTTTCCCAGCAAGGCCCCCTGCCCACCCCCAGGCGATGGAGATGAAAAATGAAAACTGCACGTCTGCTCGAGACGATTGCCCTGGCTATTCTTCTTGGATTCATTGGTTGCAAGGGCTCCGGAACCACCGGCGCGCCATCAACTGCTTCTGCGTCGAGCGCTCCATCTTCCGGCTCCGCCTCAACTGCCCTCCCCGACTTTGGCTCTCCCAGGCAGGTTGAAGTTGTGGATCCGATGTTCAACATGGTAGCCGAGACTATCAACGTTCCCGCCAGTTGGAAGTTTGAGAGCACGGTTCTCCACGGTCCAGGTTGCCCAGGGGAATACTATGCCGTCGTGTTCCGCACAGCGAGTGCCGATTTCCGGTATGGCGTGCAGGCATTACCAACCGTTCAGTGGGCCTGGGCGGACGACGATCGCCTCAAGCCTAAAGGCGGCGCTTGCAAGTACATGGCAGGCATGTCGGCCGCTGAATACGGCACTCTGATTGCGCCCCGTATGCGCCCCGGCTCGGAGGTGGATAAAATCGAGCGCGCTCCCATCGCGGACAGTCTGCAGCAATACGCCCAACAAACCAACCAGAAGTTCCGGCAGCAGGCAGCAGCCATGGGCAATCCCAATCCCGCCAGCATGACGGCGGACGCCCAGCGTCTGCTGATTCACTACGACTTGAATGGCCAGCCGGAAGAAGAATGGTTGGTCGTTCAAATGTACGTCACCAGGTTTCCTCGCCCCGTAATGGCGAACAGACCCGGCCAGGTTCTGCAAACTGTAATCATGCCAGTGTACAACACCAACGTAATCGTAATGGCGATGCGTGCGCCGAAAGGGCAGTTGCAATCAGCCGTCCCCGTATTCTCGGCCATTAACGGCTCCACCAAAGTGAATCAGCAGTATCAGTCAATGCTCTCCGCCAGGTCGGCGGAGTTTAACAATCGCATGATCGCTCAATCCTGGCAGTCCACGCACACCATCCTCCAGGCGGGAGCGGAAGCCGGCGCACGGCTCCAGTCAAATGCGCAAGCGTTCATTCAGCACTTGCAGCAGGAAGGGGACGTGCGGCGGGCAAACTTCAATGCAAGAATGCTGCAAAAATCCGCCCACGCACAGGATGTCTCCGATTACCTTCTGGACCAGCAGTTATACGTAAACCCGACAACTGGGCGAACCACAACCCAGAGTAGTCAATACAACAACACCTACAGCAACGGGAACGGAGCTATCATGCAAACCAATAGTCAATACAATCCCGACGGCTTGGTGTCGGGTAATTGGATTCAAATGCAGCCCATCCACCACTAACTACCAGCGGAAGGACCACAACGATCCAGGCCGCCGCTACGGGCGCGCTGATGAAAGGGTGGGAGCCCCTGGTCCACTGCCGTCCTCACTCTTGCCAAGAGTCATCGCCCCTTGAAAACATGCGTCGCGAGCCATTCTCGCATCGTTCTAAGATAGTCAGGGTCAATCTCGCCGCTTGTTTCTCCTGCATCCACCCTCATCTCATGGTCGTCATTGGCAAACTCGCGAATCGTGAAATCGTGGTGGGCGTCTTCCCTCAGAACTCGCTGAAGTACGTTCACGCTCTCTTGCACCGGTATCAACTGGTCCCGGTCGCCGAACAAAAACAGCGCCGGCACTCGCAGCGCCCGCAATGCTGCCACCGGGTCGTAATTCATCTCTTGCTTGAACCAAAGCAAACTCCTGCCAACTGGCTTGCTCAGTTCTTCAGGCTTCGGCAGCGGCCCGAACGAATCATCCTGCTGCGCTTTCGCTCGGCTAAACCATCTCTTGCTGCGTGCTTGTTCCAGCTCCGCTTTGACCTTTTCGTATCCGTTTCCGCTCGACATGTAGCTCCAGATGTCGCGACGAACCGCGCTGGCTTCTCGAACATCGCCTTCTGGTACACCCTGTCTCCGCAGATCATTTGCGTAATAAACGATCATCTGTTCGCCCGGGGAAACCCCAGGCCCGGACACGGCAATCACGAATGCCACTTCCGCGGACCGCGAAGCCGCCAGCGGGCCCAACCACCCTCCCTGGCTGAGCCCCCACACTCCAATCTGCTTAGGGTCAATCTCCTTCCGCGATTTCAAATACCCGATCGCCGCAAGCCCATCGTCACAAAGTTCCATGAACGGAATCGCGCGGAAATCTCCGGTGGACTCACCCACTCCTCGCTTGTCATAAGCCAGCGCCGCTACGCCCTGCGAGGCAAACCAGCGGGCGGTAAAGAGGTCCCGCGCCTGCGGGCCCGAGCCGTGAAACAGAACGACTGCGGGATGCGCCCCAGGGCTCTCCGGCAGCACCAAAGTGCCGGCCAGATTCACCTTCCCACTCGCAAACCGCACGGCCTCTTCGCGGAAAGCATATTTCCCGGATCGCTTTTCGACTGGCGTGGCTCGTTGCTGCGTGCAGGCTATGACCGGAAGGACAACCAAAAGAAGCAGGCAAGTCAGCAGCCCACGAGAGCGCCGCTGACCCCAGACAAATTCCCGCCTCAAGCGTGCTCGACGTCGTGACCCCAGATTGGATCTACTCGAAGCCATATTGGTTGAGCTCCTGCCGTACTTCCGACATAGAGGCCGGCAGCGGCCATTGTTTCGTCCCGCCGCGCCGTTTGTGATGCGAGTTCGAAGTCTAACTCAGCTCCTGATAAGTCGGCTACTCGCTGAAGTGACCTCGCCCCATCCGCTTTACCTCCGCCTCATGGAATTGCGCCGAGTCACTACCGCAAAGATCTGCAAGGTTCAACAACCAACAACCTGAAGATTCTTTGATATCGAATCTAAAGGACTTGCTAAGCGTCGCATGTCAAAACAGAAGGAATTGCTCCCCTGGTATTGCCAACGTGATAATATCTCTGTTAGGCAGATAATCTTCGAGGATCACTCCGCAGAAATTTTTACCCGTCCGAGAATCTTTCTTTCAACAATTGGTTAGCCCGCTTGTCCAGCAGCTTCCCATGCCCAAACACAGCCCGCTCAAACGGATACGCTGCCACGCGCAGAATCGACTTCCGCGCTAAAGCCCTGTCTTCATTCAGTACACTATAGCTTAAGCCCATAATGTTCGAACAAATATCACCCGCTATCAGAATGCCCTCCTGCCGCAACAGCAGCGCGATATGTCCAGCGCAATGTCCGGGCGAATGAATAACTTCTATATCATTCGCCATAGGTAGCGCTTCACCGTCCTTCAGTGTTTGGTCAACGGCAAAAGATTCGTATTTGGTGCCACCAGGTTTAATAAAAATCAGGTAAGCAATGGCAGGAATGATTCCTGGCGTAACGCTAGTTCCGGGACGCTCAGCTTCGCCCTTATTGATTAATTCTAGATCAGCGGCATGGGCATACGTGCGTGCGCCCGTGCGCCGCCGCACTTCGGCAGCACTGCCTGCATGGTCTATATGACCGTGCGTTAGAACCAAATGCCGGATATCAGCCGGATTGTGTCCAGATTCCTGCACAGTGTTGAATATGGCTTTAGTTCTATTTGGCCATCCAGCATCAACCAACAGCACACCATCATCGGTTTCTAACAGGTAAGCGTTGACCATTCCCATTTTCAACTGCCAGAGGTGGAGTGATATTTGTAAAGCATTTGACATGAAGAAATAATTTATTAAGGAAAGAGTTAAAAGACAAGTTCGCGGACTGCTGCACGAGACGGGTATGGTAAGGAAAGAAGGGAGCGGCTTGCAGCGGCTGCGGCGCGCCCTAAATCGGTGAAGCAAAAGAAGAAATCGTATGGCGGGGATTCGCGAACGACTTTCGAACTTTTACACTTCTTAACACAAGAGGCATGCCGCTCGAAATTGCGATCTAATCAAATCTTCCCGGCAAATGGTGCAGCCTGGGCTTCGGTCTTGGCTTCCTGGGGGAAAAAAGGCTGTAAGGATTGGCGTGATACGTTACTATCCTCTAAAAAAGAAGATTCATTCGTGACCTAGAGAGCGGGGAGATATGCATTCTGGAATTCTATTCAGTCTGGGACCAATGGATGAGTGGGAAAAGTTTATTGAGAGACTGGCCGAGGACTTACATGAACAGATTGCAAGGCATAAGCTCGCCTCAGATGCAGTTCGCATGATTGGCCTCCTTTTTGCTCGACCTCAATCTGCTCTAGCGAAAGCTGAAATTCTTCCGAACATGGGGTACTTCCATGTCCGATCAGCAGAATTCATCTCCATTTTCTGTGCTGGTTACTCCGACCGGCAGCCTTGGGATGATTGCGAGGAAGTGGCTGACCTAAAGGGAAAGCAGTGGAAATTCAGCAATTATGGCTTCGATCGAATCCGGCAAAGACTTGAGACGTGCTCCAAATGGCGATATAGCGGGGGCGTACAGCTAATGCTTACAAACGCAAAACTTTTCGGCGAGTTCGATGCGTTGCTCGATTTCTCATCGGTGATTTGCGCGGACTTCGATGAAATGAAAAGAGTCGGTGCAATAGCAAGTGTTGAATCGTTCTTCGAGGCCCTGTGCCGGTTTTCGGAGGAGCCTGATCAACTTAACCCAACATGGGCCTTCAGCGACAGGCTAGGTGCGAGGATCGCAGGCAGTGCGTTGAAATCTTTCGTTTTGTCCCTCTTGCCAAAGTCCCTCGGTGCGGACGTCCAAAAAGCAGCACACTTTGCCGTCGTAGACATCAGCAAGGAGTCCGGTTGGGTGAGTCTACACTAACCGGTCTACTTCGAACTGCCCATTAAGTTCAAGCACCCCAAGAACTTAAACCATGAATGTTGCAAACCGGCAACACGGGTATACTGCCTAAAAGGTTTGAATTTAAAGATCAAATCTCCTCTCGGGGGATTCGCGAACGACTTTCGAACTTTTACACTTCTTAACTCAGGAGGAATGCCGCTCGAAGTCGCAGCACTGTAAAAAATCTTCCATTTCTCGCCATCCCGGCCCACGCCAGAGACTACCTAAACTCTGACGCCCCCTATTCCATCTTAATTGTGAGCAAAAAAATTTTCGCGGGCGCTTGCCGCCCGCACCCCGGCTCCCTCTTCAAACCCAAATCTCCCGCTCTACATGAGCACCCACCCCAACTTACACTTCTCTCGACACGACACGCAGCCCGGAAGCTCGGAATTAATGCCACCACCCTGAGCCGCTATATTGCAACGGGTAAAGTGCCCGCGCCAAAGGTTGTTCAGCTTGGAGGGATGCGGGTACACAGTTGGACTGAAGAAGAGATCGAGCAGGTTCGCCAGCTCCTGCCGAAAATTGCGAATGGCAGGAAAACCCGTTATCAAAAACAACGCAGGGAGCGCACAAAAAGACGGCCTAAACCTTAACCAGCGGGCCACGCCCAGTGTTAGTCGCACTGAGCGCAGCCCTAACCGTACCCCGCCTGCCGCTAGGACAGGCAAGAATATGGCTGATACTGAAGTTAAAGCCTCTCTACCTTTGGGCGCAAATGAGCCGCCCTCGCCTTCACCCTCTGCCGCACCCGCCAGCCCCTTGCCGGATGCGCCTATACGAGTAAACCACGTCCAACCCCAGCCCACGACCTCAAGTGCTTATCGAGCCATTGCAAACCTAAATCGCGGATTCGAGCAAGACATGCGCAATCTTGTAGCCTTGCAAGGATTCAATTTCTTCCCTGAAGAACTTTTGATCGCGTGGGGCAACATGCTGCATAAGCTGCAAGCAGAAGCCAGTCTGCGGCTGATTGCTGTTATTCATGATCGTCTCATGAACAACGCCCTTTACTATGACCGGCTGTGCTGGACGCGGGAAAGACAGCTTGAGGACCCGGATGACGTTTTGATTGCGGCTGAACAGCGCAAGAGGGAATTAGCCGCCGAACAGCGGTGCCAAGACCAGGAGTCAGAAGAAGGCCAGTAGGAGATCAGGCATTAGAAACAATGCTAAGAATCTTGGCCTGCCAGAAATGGCGGGCTTTTCATTCTCGTACGGTCCCAGATGCTTTACAACTCGCCTTAACTTCGATCCCTTTTCCGGTCAACTGGCTTTCTGGATGGTCCAAGTACTTCCAGATCCTTCAGTACTAATTCATAATTCATCCCGTCTCCATGCCTCGTCAGCGTCCCTTTTGCTAGACTTTCACCACAGAGTGTTAAGCGACCGCCGGTCGAGTGCGCACCTGGAAACGGACGCCCTCTCGCTTTTGGAGATACGCAACGATCTCAAAGAGATTGTTGGCGGTAGGATTTCCCCTGGATCCAAACATCTGATGAAGCGTTTTGACGTGCACCTTGGTATGTTCCGCCAGCTTCGGGAAGCCAACCGTCGCATTGATGTAATCGCGCAGCAGCTCTTTTCCGAGCGCGACTTCGCCGGCGAGAAGGGCTTCGAGGGCATCGCGAAGAAGCCCCTTACGAAACGCTGGATCGCGTCTTACACGTGCCTGAACTGTTTCTCTAAAGTCGCGCGTTAGAGCCATTTCATTTCTCCTCGGCCTTCTCTTGCTTCGCCCTCCGCTTATAATCTTCCCAGCGGGCGATGGCGATTTTGATATCCCTGTTCTGGCCCTGCTTCGTTCCGCCACCCAGAAGAATCACAATGCGCTCGCCATGTTTGCCAAAATAGACCCGGTAGCCGGGTCCAAAATCGACCCTGCACTCAAAAACACCCGATCCAACGCCCTTTACATTAGAGAAATTGCCCAATCCAACGCGGTACAGGGCGGTGGTCACCTTCCGGGCGGCTTCTGGGTTCAGCCGGTCCACCCACTCGCGAAAGGGACTATGATTCTCCCGGTCGTGGTATTCGCGGATGTCAATCACAGTCCGATGGTAGCATATATTTTACCATTGTCAATGACCGTATTTGCTCTAAACTCGAGTGGATTACAGAGAGATAGCTGATTGAAAACATGGCGGGGATTCGCGAACGACTTTCGAGTGCGACCTGCAAGCTACTGGAGTGATTGTCTGACGGAAGTTTCGATCAGACCTGTTGTCCCATCAGCAGTACCCTAGGAGGTAGGGCGGTAAGGCAACGAACCGTTTAAAGCCCTCTGACAATGTATCCCACGACCGCAAGGTCGGCACGGGAGCCGTGAGGCAACCATGCAACGGCCAGCATCAGGCGGTATGGGGCTAGGGTTGGTGATAGGGGTCAGCACATGCAAACTCTCATTTAAGCGTCGTGACGTTCAAAGAGCCAAAGCTACTGATTGGTTCTCTACGGTGAAGAGACGGTGGTTTCGATATGGGAAACTTGTACATCGCACCT
>DATDGL010000220.1:0-6301 GCA_036522115.1 Candidatus Angelobacter sp. | reverse complement strand
GGATTCAACAGCAAGGTTCTTAATGGCATGTAAGTAAAATTCTATACTATCAGCTTGAGTTTCAGATAAATGTAAAGAATACAAAGGGTTACGGAAGAACCACTCATGCGACTAGCGGGCCCCTGCGCAACAGGCAAACCATGGATCAGAGTGACCGCAATGCTGCCGCCACAGGGCGGCGTGCGGCGCTAAATGCTGGCGGAACACCGCCAACAATACCCATGATCAGCGCGAAGCAGATGCCCCATAACATCAGAGTCGGGGTAACACGAAAGGCAAAAGCCAGGTAAGAAAATGTCTGCCAATTCATGGCCCCTGTGGTCAACCCGTTCACTGGGAGCACAGCAAGGCACCCGACGACCCCACCAACAAACGAGATAAGGAGTGCCTCGATCATGAAGGAAGTGATCACACTCAGTCCGCCGAAACCCAGTGCGCGCATGGTCGCAATTTCACGCCCGCGCTCAACCACTGCGGAGTACATAGTATTAAGCGCTCCGAAGATGGCTCCGGCGCCCATGATTATGGCAATTATCGTACCCAGCCAGTGGATTACCTCTGTCAACCGCGTTGACTGCTTGTCGTAATACGCTACCTCGGTAGCCACATCAACGGTCATGAGCGGGTTCGCAGTGAGCGAGTCTTTGAGTTGCTTTAGTGCGTCGGCCGAGGTCAAATGGGCAGTCACAGAGCGGACGGTGTCAGCAGGATAGTGATAGACCTGATTGAGAACATTGAAATCGCACCAAACCTCCGATTCAAAAGCTGATCCAGCTGCTTCAAAGATACCCACTACGTGCCAGGTACCGCCACCGAACTTCACCGTATCTCCAAGCGACAGGCCAGAATAGGTGCGAACAGCATTGCGGCCGACTACAAGTTCGGAGACTCCCGGCTCAAAGAAACGTCCCTCAACCATCTTTATTACATTCCGAACCTTCAGGGCCTTGAGGGACACGCCGCGCACCTGCACATTCGCATCGGTTCCCGTAGAGCGCAGTGGAAAAGGCCTGATGACTACAACTTCTGGACTAACGAGAGGGCCCTCTGCAGAGCGGGCAATACCGGCAGCTTCTTCAATGATTCTTAGTTGCTTCAGGTCAATAGAGGAATCCATCTCCGAGGTAGATCCCGCGCGTAGAATCAAGGCATTTTCCGGAGAACCAGAGGACACGAGGGTGGCCTTAAAGCCATTAGCCAGAGAGAGCATGGCTACGAAAACGCCAACCGAACCAGCGATACCCAACACCGCCACCAGCGCCGAATTCCACCGTGCCTTTACACTACGGAAATTGTAGATAACCGGAATTGCCATCACACTCTCCTTAACGCGTCCACTACGCGCAGGCGCATGGCGCCGACAGCGGGTATGATCCCACTGACTGCTCCTATAGCCACAGCTATTCCCAGGCCTGAAAGAACCGCCATCGACGGAAGATAGAACATGGGCAGGACATTCGGCAGCGGATTCCCAAGCAAGGTTAGAGCTTTTGCCAGCGCGACACCAACTATGCCACCCACTGCGGCGATAGTCAGCGATTCAAGTAAGACCATCAGCATTACAAATCTGTCGGAATACCCGACGGCTTTTAGCACCGCCATTTCCGCGGTGCGCTCGCGTACGGCAATAGCCATGGTATTGCCTGCAACCAGAAGCAGGGTGAAAAACACCACCCCACCGATAGTCAAAACCAGGAACTCAATATTTCCAAACTGCTTGACCCAACCGGCAGCAAAGGATTTTTCGGTATCAGTGCGGGTCTCGTAGGGTGAATTGGAAAATTCATCATCAATGGCTTTGATAATACGTACCGCGTCTTCGGGATTTGCAATGCGGATGACATACCAGCCAACCTTCCCCTTAAATCGTTCCGGAACCTTCTCCTCGAAATAGTCCCAATGGAACAGGAATTGTGTCTCGTCAAAATCTTTCTGGCTGCCATGATAGATGCCGTCGAGGTTGAAATCCCAAACGCCTGGAATGAATGTACCCTTGATGGGAATGTGGTCTCCGACCTTCCACCCAAAGCGTTTAGCTGTGGCAGCGCCGGCAATCGCTCCCGGACGGTCTTTTAAGAAGGTTTGCCACTGGTTGTCGGGCACCACGATTTCGGGATAGACCGTACGCTCGTTCTCTACATCAACCGCGATCTGCGGGAAGAAGTTGCGTTCATCCTGATAAACGCCACCAAACCAATTCGCATAGGTAATCTGCTTCACGCCGGGAATCTTCAAAATACGCTCACGATACGACAACGGCAGCGGCTGAATAATGGATGTGCGATTAATGATTAGCAGCCTGTCAGCTCCTGCGATTTCGACACCACCACTGAATGCCTTCTTTACCACGGCCAATACACCGAACAGAAAAAGGGCAGAAGCAAAGCAGCCTACAATCAATATGAGCCGCGTCTTCTTGCGAAATAGATTGGCATACATCAACCCTCGGAATTTCATCGGCGCCCTCCTGCGGTAACCTCTTCTCCCCTGGTGCTCCCTACCAGCGCGCCTTTTTCCAGATGCAAAGTGGTACCGGCACGCTGGGCAACAACCGGGTCGTGCGTCACCATGAGTACGGTTTTCCCATGCTGTTTCACCAGTTCCTCAATCAGATTCATAATTTCATCGGCGCTCTTGCGGTCCAGGTCTCCGGTGGGTTCGTCACACAGCAGGAAGGTGGGATCGGAGACGATGGCACGGGCAATCGCTACGCGCTGCTCCTGTCCGCCGGAAAGCTGCCGGGGATAGTGATGCATGCGGTCGGGCAGACCCACAACGTTCAAGGCCGTCTCCACGTGTTCGCGGCGCTGGGTTTTGGAGAGTTTTGTGAGCAGCAATGGCAGCTCAACGTTCTGATAGGCGGTAAGTACGGGAATCAGGTTGTACATCTGAAATACAAATCCCACGTGCCGCGCGCGCCACTGCGTAAGCACGCTGCGAGACATGTGAGTAATTTCGTCTCCGGCCACGGTGACAGTGCCAGCGGATGGAACGTCCAATCCACCCAGCAGGTTCAGTAGAGTGGTTTTGCCTGAGCCGCTGGGGCCCATGAAGGCGATGAACTCGCCCTTCTCCACGTCCAGGTTCAGTCCTTGTAGCACGTGGATCTCCTCGCTACCGCGTTGATATTTCTTGTCCAGCCCGCGCACCTGAATCAAGCTCGATGATTGGCCGCGTCCATCTACTCGCACCATTGGGTAGGTACCTCCACAAAAATTGTTTCTCGATCACCAGACCTGTGCCGGCTCGTCGTTGGATCGCGGGCGATCACGGCCTACTGTTTGATCTCGACTTCCTGGCCGTCGCGGACCGCATCGGCGCCTTTGGTCACCAGGGTCTCGCCCGGAGAGACGCCCGCCAGCACCTCGACATCACTGCCATGTTCCCGCCCCAGGCTCACGGTCCTGCGCTCCACTTTTCCATCGCGCACCAGGAACACCACTGGGTTCCCATCTTCTTTGCGCACCGCGGAGCTGGGAATCACTGCTTTCGCCTCCGTCTTGTTCTTGGAGGCCGGCGGCTGCTCGCTGAGAAACGCAACTTTCACTCCCATGTCGGGCAGGATTCGTGGATCGAGCTGGTTAAAAGAGATTCGCACCTTCACGGTGGCCTTCTGACGATCAGCAGTCGGAATGACTGTGCGGACCGTGCTGGGAATCCGCCAATCCGGGTAAGCATCGAGAGTGGCAATGACCTTCTGGCCCGGAGTCACGCGCGCGATGTAGGCTTCATTGACGTCCACTTCGATCTCGATCGAATTCATGTCCACTACGGTGGCAATTCCGGTTCGGGTAAAACCGCCGCCCGCCGAAATCGGGGACACAATTTCTCCCCGCTGCGCGTCCTTGGAAACCACAATGCCGTCATAAGGAGAGCGAACGGTGCAGTTAACCACGTCCTCCTGGGCCACGCCAATTCTGGCTTCGGCTGCCCGCGTTTGCTGTTTGGTGAGAGCGATCTTCGAGCGCAGGCTGTCGCGGTTCGTGCGGGCGGTATCCAACGCTTCCTGGCTGTAGACACTGGCTGCTCGCAAACCTTCAGCACGTTGCAGTTCACGCTCAGCATAGGAAAGCTGCACCTCGAAATCGGCCAGGGCCGCTGCTGTGGCATCACGGTCACTTTTGGCGGACGTCAGCGCGGCGTCTGGTTGTGAGCAGTCGAGAATGGCCAGCACTTGGCCTGCTTTCACTCGCAATCCCTCTTCAGCGTAAATCTCCTTCACCAGGCCGGTCACCTTGGCGGCAACGGTCGCCCTTCGCCGGGGCGTAACGTAACCGCTGGCATTGAGAAGGGCGTCTGCGGTTGCGTCTCCGGCAGGACGCGCGGCAGCAACCTCCACCACAGGTTTGCGTGAGCGAAAAGCCGCCAGCAACCCACCCACAATCACCAGCACGCCCACAAAGGCGGCGAACATGCCCAGTCGCTTGCCGCTCTTCTTCGTGGTCCGCAGGCGGTCGTCAATCTTGAGTGATCCAAGATCGGGTTTCGGTGGTGTAGAGGCTGTACTCATAAACAATAAAACCACTCAATTTGTGGCTTGAAAGCTCGCCAACGGGCGAAAGCTTCCAAAATAATAGAGGAGTCCCTGGAAGTAGAAGGTCTACAACCGTTATTACAGATTTGCAGGCTCGAGTCTTTCTAAGAGGGATTTTATCACTTGGAAAGAACTTGAACCTATCGCGCATCCCAGCGATAGGTTCAAGTCTTAAGAGGTTTTGTTAGGAACTACGACAACGAAATGAATGTTTAGTGCTTCTTGTCGTCCTTCCCATGCTGGTCTTTCCCGTGCTGATCTGGAGGGTTCCCCTTGCCCGATTCATGTTGATGGACCTCTTGATCATGCATAGGACCGGCAGGCTGCCCTTTTTGTAAGTTCTGCACCTGCTGCGGCTCCAGGGGACGCCCCGGATGAGACTGCATCGCATCTTTCCTCTGGTCGAATGACGGGTTCGGTGGAGGCGGAGGCGTCTTGGTAACCAAAGGGCGTGGGTTCACTGGAGTATTCACCGGGCCATTGTTGTGCTGGCCTCTATTGGCATCGAAGGTCGTTTGTGGCTGGCCGTTACCCGGCTGCACCGGGGTAATAGGCTTCGGTGGCGGCTGGACCGCATTATGCTGGCCCTTGCTGGTATCAACTGTAGTTTGCTGCTGGCCCGTGCCTTGCTGCCCTGGCGTAATCGGTCGGGGCGGTGTTGGTTGACCCACATTGTTGTGCTGGGCCTTGTTGAGGTCAATGGTGGGTTGTTGTTGGCCTGCGCCTTGCTGCCCTGGCGTAATGGTGCGGGGATTCGTTCCGCGGTCGTTCACTGCCGGATTTCCCGGTCCGTTATGGATGTCAGTGCGAGGGACGGTCCGCTGAATCATCGGCGGACGAGCCGCCTGAACTTGTGGATGAGTCTGCACAGCGCCTCCAACTACGGCACGCGCATCCGGATGAACTTCGGGATGTTCAATCACGCGGGCTCGCACAGCTTCGTCCGCTCTGACCGCAACAATCTGCCGGGCGACCGGCTGCGAGCTGCGGAAGGCCTCCGTTGACACGGCAGTCACCGCTACTCGTTGATTCACGTAAGTCACATTCGTGTTTCGTACATTGATGGTGTTGTTGATGATGGTGACGTTACGCACGTTGGTGACATTTACCTGTCTTAAGTAAACGTCGCTGTGGTGGTACGGGGGATAGTAAGGTTCATCCGGACCTAGCGGGAACCAGGCCTGTACGCCGCCACCCGCTCGCACGCTGACTGAAAATCCACCGCCTCCTACGAAGGCTACCAAGGCAGGCGCGTAGCAAGGCCTTCGGGCAACCGGCGGAGCCGGGACCCATCCCCAGCGCGAACCCACAAAGACCCAGCGGCCATAGTGAAAGGGAGCGAATCCCCACGGTTCATCCTCGACCCACGTCCAGCCCCACGGCTCTACCCAGGCCCAGTGGCCGTAGCGATAGGGCACCCAGCCCGCAGGAACCGCGGACGGATACCAGACTTGTCCATACTCCTGCGCCGGTTCCCACCGGCCATAATCATCCAGGTCCTCATATCCGGGCACCTGGCTCACGTACTGCGAGGAGCGAGACCGCGTAAAACGCTGGTCCCGGTCACCGCACCATTGATCAAAATCATCCGGCCCAGGCGCCGAAACATACTCGATCTCGGGCGGATTTGATCCCGTGAGTCTCACCGATTGCCCTGCATGCACGATGGCAGAATCTTCTGTGCCGCTGATTTCCAGCTCTCCGCTGGTCACCGTCACAAACGTGGTATCGCTATCTGGAAACGTTTCTACCCGGTAATTTCCCGCA
>DATDGL010000219.1:0-61086 GCA_036522115.1 Candidatus Angelobacter sp. | reverse complement strand
GCCACACCCTTTCTCTCGTTTCGTGGAACGTTAAAGCATAAACTGTCTGCGTTCTGGGTGGTTGGAGTTTGTTCTAAAACTTACTTTGCTGGTCTCCTTTACTCAAAAGTCGTAGGAAAAGTTTTGGAATCCGTCGGTCATATCGTTGACTAATGGGTTAGTACTCTGGTTTGGTCGTACAAGAATTGCTGCAAAGCCTACCAATTTCGGCGACTTCGCTACGCGAACGTGGAGAAGATGAATGGGCTTATTCGAAGCCTGCATGCAGCCCTTGAGGCGCGAATGGCCGGCAGCAAGGGAAATCCTGGACCAGCTTATCGCCGCTGACCCCAATCGTTGGGAGTTTTATCAGAACCTGGGAACGGTCCAGACCAACCAGTCGGACTATGAAGGGGCGGCAAAGAGCTACGAGCGAGGCGTCGAGTTGGCGCAAAGCGGGGTTACTACCGGAACCCAGCCGGCTAAATCAGACATAAGCCTGATGATGGTTTATGCGGGTGACGCTTATGCCAGGACCGGTAATCTGGATAAGGCTATTACCTTTTATTCCAAAGCGGCGGAGATTTCTTCAGACCCAGGCACGGCTTATTTCAACATCTGCCGCGCCCAGCGCAGCGCGGGCAATGTGGATGCCGCTCTGCAGGCCTGCAATAAAGCCGTTGCCACCGATCCCAACCGCTGGGAGTTCTATCAAGTTCTTGGCAGCATGCAGCAGAATGCCGGACAGAACGAACGCGCAATTGAGGAATACGAGAAAGGCATCCATGTGGCGGAAAAGTTGATTGCCACGAGCCTGAATCCCAACCAGGCCAAAGTTGGAATGGGCCAGATGCTGAGTGCGGAAGGCAACCTTGATGTCCACATGAAGAAATTCGATCAAGCTATCGACATATTCAACCGGGCGGTTGAATTCGCCGCCTACCCCCCGCGCGAGTATTTCAATATCTGCGCTGCGTATTACGACACCGACAGAATGGAAGCAGCCATAGCGGCCTGCGATAAAGCTATTGGCGGCGATCCCCGCATGGCCGATGCTTATTTCGTAAAAGCCTCAGCGTTGTTCGGTGAAAGCAAAGCAGAACACGGGAAGCTGACTGTTCCGCCGGGGACGCAGGAAGCCTTAAACAACAAGTATCTGGAGCTTGATTCTCAAGGCCTGCACGCGGCGGACGCACGGGAAATGCTGTCCAGGATCGGATCGCCTGTGGATACCACTTTCAAAGCTACAAAGAAGTGATCACGCCAAGCGTGCTATTCTAAAGTTGTCGCTGTGCGAACTCTTCTCGTCCTCCTCATTCTTCTCTGTGTGCTTTCAGCCATAGCGCTGTTTGCATTTTCCACCACGCCCGTCATCAGCATGCCGGATTCCTTGTCAGCGCTTGGACGGTCTACTCAGGTGACCGTTCACATCAGCGATCCTCACGGAATTCGTGGCGCGAAGGCCTGGGTTGAACAGAATGGCAATCGCTATTCCGTGTGGGAAACCACTCTGCCTTCGCGGCGTCTCTTCTGGAGTCGAGGGGTCCCCGATGCCGAGTGGACCTTCAATGCTGGAACTCAGAATGCTTCAGGGTTGAAAGATGGCAAGGCGCAGTTGATAGTTGAGGCTACATCGAACGACTTTCGGTCGAAGACCTCGACGGTCGAACGCGAAGTCGTCGTGGTGACGCAGCCCGCAATGGTCAGCGCCGATCAGGAACAGCATTATCTCTACCTGGGAATGGCCGACTTGGTTACGCTCAATCTTTCCGGTTATTGGACGGAAGCGGGTGTCCGGGTAGGAGATGAAAAATTTCGGGCCTGGCCCATGCCGGACGGGAAACCGGGATTCTTCTCCCTGTTTGCATTTGCCTGGAACATGCCTCCGGAAACAGTGCCAGTGGTATACGCCACGAATCCCGGCGGCAACCAGGCCACTGCCCCCATAGCATTTCAATTTCCGAAGAAGGAACAGCCGAAATACCGCGTCCGCGATTTGGCCATCGACGATCGTTTTATGGAGAAGGTAGTGAACGAACTTGATCCCAACGGTTCGGGCGATCTTGTGTCCCGCTTCGTAAAGATCAACAGCGAGATGCGGCGCGTCAACAATAAAATCCTTTCTGATCTGCGCTTGAAGACCGAGTCACGATTTCTGTGGTCGCAGCCTTTTTTGCAGCAACCCAACACCAAGGTGGAGGCAAACTTCGCCGATGTAAGGAACTATATCTACCAGGGAAAGAAGATCGACCAGCAAGTCCATTTGGGCTACGATCTTTCCAGCACGCAGCACGTTGATGTGCTGGCCTCCAATGACGGCAAGGTGGTCTATGCGGCCCCTCTGGGCATCTATGGCAATTGCATCGTCCTCGATCACGGCTACGGCTTGCAGTCCATCTACGGCCATCTCAGCCAGATTGCGGTGCATGAGGGCGATAGGGTCAAGCGCGGGCAGAGCATGGGCAAGAGTGGTATGACCGGAATGGCCGGTGGAGACCACATTCATTTCAGCATGCAGCTCGAAGGCATCCAGATTGACCCCAAAGAGTGGTGGGACGCCCACTGGATCCAGGACCACATCGCCAAACGGGTGACACTTCCTCAATAGCTTCTTGATCCGCCACGTTTCCAGTTACGAGATGAAAGGCGTGACACTGCCAGCCGGAGGTCACATGAAGAAAATCGCTGTCATGATCGTCTCCTGCATTCTCTTTCCATCAGGCGGGGCGCAGGCGCAACTTCCTCCAGATCAGCCGCCGGTGGCCATCATCCACGTCAACATCATCGACGCGACCGGCTCGCCGGCCCAGCCAGATAGGACGGTGATTATCCAGGGCAATCGCATTGCCCGCATCGGCAAGGCAAATCGGGTAAAGGTCCCCAGGAATGCCAGGATTGTGAATGCAAAGGGCAAATTCCTGATTCCCGGACTCTGGGACATGCACGTGCATACCATTTTTGGAGATTGGATTCCAGGGGGCAAGGACGTGTCTCTGCCGCTTTTTGCGGCCAATGGCGTTACCGGTATCCGCGACATGGGCAGTGATCTGGATACAGTTCTGCAATGGCGGTCTCAAGTCGCTGCGGGAACTCTTGTTGGTCCACGCATGATCGTTGCCGGGCCTATGCTGGATGGTCCTAAATCCCGCTTCCCCAGCTCAGTTTCCATTGCCACTCCTGACGATGGACGCAAGACTGTGGACGACCTCAAAGCCCGTGGTGTGGACTTTATCAAGGTGCAATCGTTCATTCCCCGCGAGCCTTATTTCGCGGTGGTAGAAGAAGCCAGGAAGCAGGGATTGATGCTGGTTGGGCATGTCCCCGATGCCATTCGCGCATCTGAAGCCTCCAACGCAGGGCAGAAGAGCATCGAGCACTTGACAGGAATATTTGAAGGCTGCTCCAGCGCCCGGAATGAAGACAAGTATCTCAGCGGAGAGGCGAAGAAGCTGCCAAAGACATACCTGGAGACTTATGACCCGGCTGCCTGCAGTCAACTGATGGCCCGTATGGCCCGCAATGGGACGTGGCTGGCGCCGACGCTGGTATGGGAGCGCGGGCAATGGCTGGTTGACGACATCGATACCAGCCGTGATCCCTTACGGCAATACGCGCCGCTATCGTGGCAACAGAAGTCATGGCCAAGGTTCACCAAAGGCATTCTGGATGAGCTCGATACCGATCCTGTCTTCTACCGCCGGCAGTTTGTGGATAAAGAATTCGAGATCGTAGGCGCGATGCACAAAGCTGGAGTGCGCCTCCTGGCCGGAACCGACACCGCTGCGGCAGTGGATGTGCTGCCCGGCTTCAGCCTGCACACCGAACTGGAATACTTTGTCCGCGCTGGCCTGACTCCCATGCAGGCCCTGCAGACCGCTACTCTCAATCCGGCTGAGTTTCTTGGCTTGCAGAAAGATCTGGGCACAGTCCAGGAAGGAAAACTGGCCAATTTGGTCCTGCTGGATGCCAGTCCTCTTGAGGACATAACCAACACGCGCAAAATCGCGGCGGTAATCCTGAATGGCCGGCTTCTCACGCGCGCCGATCTGGATGCGATGCTCAAGCATGTGGCTGATTTTGCCCGCGGGCATTGAATACGGGGCGACAAACCTAACTGCTGGACGCTATTATCGTGTACACTAGTTTCGTATGAAAAACGTGACGTTAAGCGCAGAGGAGCACCTCATTGAGCAGGCCCGGCTTGTTGCCCGTTCTCAGCACAAGACGCTGAATGCAGTGTTCCGCGAGTGGCTAGTACAATTCACGGCCCAAGCGGGCAGTGGGAAGGAGTTCCATTCAATGATGCGAAGACTTCGCCACGTTGATGCTGGCCGGTACTTCGATCGGGACGAAATGAATGAACGGTAGGTTCTTTCTCGACACCAACATTTTTGTTTACTCGTTTGATCGAAGTTCCGCTACGAAGTCGAGTCGTTCGAATCAACTGATTGAACGGGCAGTGACGGCGCGGACGGGAATAACCAGCTATCAGGTTGTGCAGGAGTTCTTCAATGTAGCGCTGAGAAAGTTCAATAAACCGATGACGTCAGACGAGGCCGAGCAATACTTGAGTGTGGTATTTCGACCGCTCATGACCGTTAATTCTTCCCAAGCGCTCTATACCGAGGCCCTCCGAATAACTCAAAGATATCGGTTCTCCTGGTTTGATTCCCTGATTTTAGCGGCCGCTCTGGAGGGAGGGTGCAACCTTCTTTATAGTGAGGACCTCCAGCACGGTCAAAAAATCGGCAATTTGCGTGTTGAGAATCCTTTCCTGTAATGTGAGTCGCATTATGCGCGTAGCTTTCTTAGGAATGGGAATTATGGGACGGCCCATGGCTGCAAATCTGGTCAAGGCCGGACACGAAGTGAATGTATGGAACCGCACTCCGGGAAAAGACAAAGAAGTACCCGGCGCGAAAACCTGCTCCACCCCGGCTGAGGCGGCCCGGGGCAGGGAAGTCGTGTGGATGTGCGTCTCAGATACGAAGGCGGTGGAACAGACGCTGTTCGATCAAAACGGAGCAGCCTCGTTGCTGGAGAAGGGCGCTGTCGTAGTCGATTCCAGCACCATCTCGCCCTCAGCCAGTGTTCAGTTTGCCGGCAAGATCCGGGAACGCGGCGGAGACTTTCTGGATGCGCCCATGACCGGATCCAAAGTGGGCGCAGAAGGCGGCACGTTGACTTTTATGGTTGGCGGGAGCGAAAGCACGATCACGCGGGTTCAGCCGTTGTTCAACGCCATGGGCAAGACTGTCATCCACATGGGCGACAACGGGAAGGGCCTGGCGGCCAAGCTTACCCAGAATATGCAAATCGTCTTCATTTTTGAAGGACTGGCGGAGGGTCTGACCCTGGCGAGAAAGATGGGAGTGCCTCCGGAAAAAATCTTCCAGCTTGTCAGGTCTTCCATGATTCGTTCCGGCGTGGCCGAATACAAAGAACCTTTCCTTCTTAAAAAGGATTACTCGCCGAATTTTCCTCTGCGCCTGATGCACAAAGACATGCACCTCATGATGGATGCTGGACGCGAAAACGGAGTCAAGCTTCCAGGCCTGGAAAAAATAGACGAGATCTACGAAGCTGCCACCAAAGCCGGCTATGAAAATCTCGACTATGCCGCCACCATTCAGTTGCTGGAGCAATGGGCGGGGTTGAAATAAGCAATCAAAGTCTCCGAAAGCGTGCATGTCGCGCTCGGATTTGAATCAAACAGCCATCCAATACTTTGAAAGGCACATCGCGGGAAGATTAAACCATGGAATATCGGCAATTGGGACGCTCCGGGTTCAATGTTCCGGTTCTAACGCTGGGAACAGGCACGTTCGGCGGGAAAGGCCGTTTGGCAGCGTGGGGCGCCACGGATGTAGCCGAAGCAACGCGGCTCATCGATATCTGCCTTGATCACGGCCTGACCATGTTTGACAGTGCAGACATTTACTCCAACGGCGCCGCGGAGGAAGTTCTGGGTGAGGCGATCAAGGATCGTCGCGGCAAGGTCCTGATCTCCACCAAAGCCACCTTCCGCTCGGGCGAAGGCGCCAACGAAGTAGGTTCCTCTCGTTATCACCTGACCCGCGCGGTAGAGGGTTCTCTGCGTCGTCTTGGCACTGACCATATCGATCTCTTCCAACTGCACGGCTACGATGCAAAGACGCCCCCGGAAGAGGTCCTCTCTACACTGGACACGCTCATCCGCGCGGGCAAGATCGGCTACATTGGTGTCTCCAATTTTTCCGGCTGGCACCTGATGAAGGCATTGGCTGTGGCGGACCGCTACGGCCTGCCGCGCTATGTTGCCAATCAGACTTATTACTCGCTTGTGGGGCGCGATTATGAATGGGAACTGATGCCTCTGGGTCTTGATCAGGGCGTGGGAGCTGCGGTGTGGTCGCCGCTCGGATGGGGCCGCCTGACAGGAAGAATCCGTAGAGGTCAGCCGCCACCGCCGGAAAGCCGGCGCAATGCGAAAGAGTCCAATGACATTGGCCCGCCTGTCGACGAAGAATATCTATATAAAGTGGTCGACGCGCTGGATGCGGTGGCAGAACAAACGGGCAAGACTGTGCCGCAGGTGGCGCTGAACTGGCTGCTGCAGCGGCCGACTGTATCTACCGTCATCATCGGGGCCCGCAACGAGCAGCAGTTAAAGGACAATCTGGGCGCCGTAGGCTGGAATCTCACGCCGGAGCAGGTGAAAAAGCTGGATCAGGCAAGCGCGGTGAGCATGCCCTATCCATATTGGCACCAGCGCCAGTTCAGGGAACGCAATCCTTTTCCGACGCGAGTGTGAGCGCCGCTCAAGATAGCGACGCGGACGAATTTGCGGCGACTTCGCGGACACTATCAAAGATGCACGTGCGCGTGGGTGACCTGGGCGAGATGGCTGCCAGCGGCATGGTGGCGGAGAAATGCGGCGACCGGCGCTGGAAGCGGATGCTGGTAAATTCACGATTGCAGCAGTCGGTCAGAGAAGTCATGGCGTGCGTGATTTCCTTTTGCCAATTCATGCGGGTGCTGATGATGAGCGGTCCCGATTGTTCCAGCGTCCAGTGACCGCTTCCGGGAGCTACCTTCTTACTGCTCCGGGCAAACCAGTGAAAGTTATGTACCTCAAGGGAAAAGGACGGCGGCAAATCCAGGTCTGCGTGGAATGTAAGCAGATCCTGCCGGTTTTTCAGCTTACGCAGCAGCCAGTGGATGGGCAACTCGCAGGGACTGAATTCCACCATGATCCAGGCGCGGCGGAATAACCTGGAAGTGAGCCGCAACGGAACCTTGAAATGCGAAGGGGTAAGCCAGCGTATGCCGGCAACATCTCCGTGGCCGGCCATGGCAGCTTCAATCCAGCGCAGCACTTTAAGCGCTTTGCGGCGATGATGGCGGCGGGACAGCCAGCGCAAAACCCCGCAGCCGATTGAGAAAACGACAAGACAAATTCCGAATACAAGCATCCGGAAATTAGGATGCCGAAAAGGGCTGAGCTAGATGTGTGTGTTGGAGCAATTAGCAATTGCCAATGAGAGCCGGGAGCCAAAAGTCCATCTACAACCCGTGATAGATCCCGCCATCCACCAGCACCGTTTGCCCGGTAATGTAGGAGGCGCGCTCTGAAGCCAGCCAGACGATCACGTCTGCCACTTCTTTGGGGTCGGCCAGACGCTTGAGGGGAGCGTCGGCGGCCCACTGTTCATAGATTTTCTCCGGGGTCACCCCGGCCGCCAGGGCCCGAGTGCCTGCCAGTTCTTTCAATCGTTCGGTGGCTGTATATCCGGGGCCAACGTTGTTGACCAGAATTCCATCCTTTCCAAACTCGTTAGAAAGGCTCTTCACCAACCCCACCACAGCAGTTCGTACCGCATTGGAGAGAATAAGGTCCTGAATCGGCAGCTTCACCGAGACTGACGTGATGGTGATGATCCTTCCCCAGCGATGGCGCTGCATATAAGGAATCACGGCCTTGGAGAGATGGACCACGCTCAGCAAATTCTGGTCAATGGCTTTGCGCCATTCGTCAGGCGAGATGGACAGGAAGTTTTTGGCGGGCGGTCCACCTGCATTCGTGATGCAAACATCAATTCGTCCAAATTGCTTGGCCGCCTGTTCTACAAATTTATGGACCGCCGCCGAGTCGGTCACGTCCAGCGCCTCGGCATAGACTTCCGCGCCGGTTTCGCTGCGTATCTGGTCAGCGGCTTCACGCAGAGTCTTCTCCGTGCGCGCACACATGGCCACCTGTGCGCCTTCACGGGCAAATGACTCCGCTGTCGCCTTGCCTATCCCCTGGCTGGACGCGGCGACGATTACGCCACGGCCTTTAAGTCCTAAGTCCATAAGTGCTCCAAACCTTACCGCTGATGACGCTGATTGAACTGATTTTCACCGATAAAAATCCAAAGCTAAAGGCAATACTGTTCACTTAACGAGGACGCAAAACAAGTTCGTCATCCCGAGGGCTTACCCACGCGTTAGCGGGGGTAAATCGGAGGGACCTTGCGTTCAGCCGTTAACTCAAAAGGTTCAGAAATCTCCTAAGTGAACAGTATTGAAGCCAAAGGCCAAGAGCCAAGAGCCAATCCAGAATTGTCTTTCAGACTTTGCCAACTACTAAATATTAATGACTAACTACTGCCTTTGCGGCATCTGCCCTATATACACCTGCGTCTGCGCTCCGGCCTTGATCTTGTTCTTTTCGAAGCAGGCTTTGATCCTGCGGCGCAGCTCGCGCGCCACCCCAAATTGCTTGCCCGGGCGCACCTTCACCAGCATAAGGTAATCCACCTCCTGGCCGGTGATGCGCTCGATGCCCGGAACTTCAGGCTCGGCCACAAGTTCCTCGTGAAACTCTGGGGCGTTATAAAACTCCTCGGACACCTCGTGCAACACGCGCAATACGCGGTCGCTATCCTCAGAATAGTCAACCGCCACGTGCAACGTGACCTGGGTCCAGTCCCGGGTGGTGTTGCTGACGATCTGCATGTTGCCGTTGGGCACAATGTGCAGGGTGCCGTCGGCATCGCGCAGGACCGTGCGCCGCATCGTGATTTCTTCAACTGTTCCCTGGACTCCCGCCGTCCTGATGGTGTCGCCCACTTCAAACTGGTTTTCCGCGAGGATGAAGAAACCATTAATCACGTCCTTCACCAGGGTCTGCGCGCCAAACCCAATCGCTAGGCCGGCGATTCCGGCACTGGCCAGCAGCGGCGCAACGTTGATGTCAAAAACCAGCAGCACCTGCATCAACGTCACCAGCACGATCACAAAGATTCCGGCGCTGCGAATGACTCCGACCAGCGTGGTGATCTGCTGCGCGCGAATGGTGGGATGCAGAGATTTTCGCCTGCCGATTTCGACCATCTTCCGGGTGATGATTCCGAGCAGGCGGATCAGAATAAAAGCAATCAGCAGGATGGCCAGCAGCTTTGGCAGTTGATGCCGGGCAAACACGATCAGGTCGTCATGCCATTCATGCCAGAGATCATGAAATCGCGGTTCCATGGGCCTGGGCCGGATTATATCTGAGAGCAGGGAGGTGTTTATAATCGGAGCACTTGTATATCTAAAGAGGTCTCTGTGCTGAAAAAAGCCATGTTGGTTTTGGCCATTGTTGTGGCAATCGCTATGTTGCGGGCACGCACTGTATCCGCCGTGTCCTCGATGCCTCAATTCGGGCCGCAGCGCTCTGAGCAATCGCAGCAGGAGCGCGAAATGGAGGAACGCCGCCAGAGGGAAGCCAACAAAAAGCGCCAGGAAGAGATACGCGAAGACACGCAAAAACTTTTTCAACTGGCAACCGAATTAAAAGATGCCGTGGACAAGTCCAATGAGCATGAGCTTTCCCTGATGGTCATCAAAAAAGCGGAAGAGGTGGAAAAGTTGGCCAGGAAAGTGAAAGAGAAGATGAAAGAAGGAGTCGGCAAGCCAACCACGGAACCCCAGCCGGTTCCAGGCTCGCGTCCTCCGTTTGGACCCGGGTCGTGATGACAGCATCCTGGATGGGCCACCAACCAATGAAAACCATTTTTGAAACACGCTCGAATTAGCCAATCAACCAAGTTACCGAATGAATTCATGAGTACTCTGCGAAAGCTGGCAAATCGGGAGCAGTGGACAGAGGCGGCTTTGCTTCTTAGGAACGTTTCTCTGGCAACCGCCGCCCAATGGCTAGGGGGTCTTCCTGACGAGCAGCAGCAAAAATTATTCCGCCTTTTGCCTCCAGATCTGGCAGCCGGATTGTTGGGCAGTTTTCCTTACTATCATCAGTACATCCTGCTGCACACGCGTCCGCCCAATGAGATACGCGAGATTGTGGACCAGATGCCGTCGGCAGACCGCATGCATCTGCTGGATGCTCTGCCGGAAGAGGCGTGGCAGCGGCTGGCGGAAGAGATTGGCGAAGCAATTCAGAAGCCTCCGGTTGACCTGCCGAAGAAGGCGCCGCCAGTCACGCCGGTGGCCCGGAAACCGGTTGTTCCTGCCGAAGCGCCAACCGGCGAACCGATCATTGAAGCCCGCGCCATCGAAAAATCATTCGTGCAGCCAGACGGCGAACGGATCCAGATCGTTGCGCCGCTTGATCTGCGCATCTGTCCCGGCACGATTATCGCCCTCCTGGGAGCGTCAGGCTGCGGCAAGTCAACTCTGCTGCGAATCCTGTCCGGTCTGGCGCAACCTACAGCCGGCGAGGTGTTGTGGAATGGCCAGCCGCTCTCGCAGGCGCTCCCGAATGTGGCCATCGTCTTCCAGAGTTTTGCTTTGTTTCCCTGGCTCACTGTCCTGGAAAACGTTGAAGCTCCACTGCTGGCGCGTGCCGTGGGGGCAGATGCGCGGCGCCAGCAGGCTCTGAGCGCCATCACCACCGTGGGACTCAAAGGGTTTGAGAGTGCCTATCCTAAAGAACTCTCCGGCGGAATGCGCCAGCGCGTAGGATTTGCGCGCGCCTTGGTGGTCCAGCCTGAAGTGCTTTTTATGGACGAGCCTTTTTCCGCGCTCGACGTGCTGACGGCGGAGAACCTCCGGGGTGAGTTGTTGGAACTTTGGCAAAACCGCAAGATCGATACCAAAGCCATTTTCATCGTGACTCACAATATCGAGGAAGCGGTTGCCCTGGCCGATCGAGTGATTGTGCTGAGTCGCAACCCGGCCCGCATACGCGCGGATTTTCATGTGGCACTGCCGCAGCCCCGCGATCACAAATCTCCGCAGTTCGTTTTGTATGTCGATTTTATTTATAAGGTCATGACCAAACCGGAGGAGCAGGTCGCGGAATCGGAATTGCAAAAATTGCAGCCCAAACCTCCTCGCCAGATGCTTCCCCATGCCCGGCCCGGAGGAATCGCCGGTCTTTTGGAAATGCTGGCCGACGCAGGCGGCGAAGAAGACCTGTACCACCTTGCCGAACGCCTGCATATGGAAGTGGATGACCTCTTGCCCATCATCGAAGGGGCGGTAGTGCTGGGTTTTGCCCGGCTGGAAGAAGGTGATGCGCGGCTTACACCCATGGGCAAGCAGGTAGCTGAAGCCGATATCGCCCGGCGCAAGCTGTTGTTCCGCGATGCCGCCCTCACTCACATTCAGTTGTTTCAGCAGATCGTGAACACTCTTGAGACCAAGAGTGACCACACCATCCCCATCGAGCTTTTCCGCGACATTTTGGACGAGCACTTTCCTGATAACGAAGTCCAGCGCCAGCTTGAGACTGCCCTGGATTGGGGAAGGTATAGCGGAATGTTCTCTTACGATCCGGAGAGCGAGAGACTGGTGCTGATGGCTGAACCGGTCGCCGCAACCCCGCAGAATTCTCCGGCGACCACTTCATGAGAGCGCAATTGCCGTTCGCGCGCGTGGCCCGCTCCTTTCATGTACCCTGGGGAGTACTCCCGCGAAGCAGCCGTTCGTTTCTCCAGGACCTTCCCATCTTTGCCGCGGGCCTTGCGCTCTTCTACAGCATGCTGACACTGGCTCGATATTGGAGTGGCCCGCTCGCCACCCAGGTAGAGATTGATCTCAGCCCCCATGCTTTGCCGGTCTACGCCTTCTATTCGGTGCTGCGCATTACCGTCGCCTATTTTCTCAGCCTGATTTTCACTTTGGTTTATGGCTACATTGCCGCCTACAATCCTCGCGCCGAACGCCTCATGATTCCGTTGCTCGATATTCTCCAGTCCATTCCGGTGCTGAGTTTTCTCCCCGCGGTGATGCTGGCCATGGTTGGCCTGTTTCCAAAAAGGCAACTAGGGCTGGAACTGGGCGCCATCCTGCTGATTTTCACCGGCCAGGTCTGGAACATGGCTTTCAGTTTCTATTCGTCGTTGAAGAATATTCCGGAAGAGATGCGCGAGGCAGCCCGGCTATATCGCTTTAGCTGGTGGCAGCGGTTCACGCAGATGGAGCTGCCGTTTTCAGCGATCGGACTGGTATGGAATTCGATGATGTCGGTTGCCGGCGGATGGTTTTTCCTGACGGCCTGCGAGATGTTCGTGCTGGGCAAGCGTGATTTCCGCCTGCCCGGCCTTGGCTCTTATATTCAGACTGCGGCCGGCGCCGGCAACACCCGCGCGATTATCTGGGGACTGGCGGCCATGCTCGCCATTATTGTTTTGACTGACCAGCTTGTTTGGCGGCCGGTAATCGCATGGGCGCAAAAATTCAAGTTCGAGAATGTGGAGGCGGCGGAGGCGCCGCGTTCGCCCATCCTGAACCTGGTCCGCCGATCCAGGGCCCTGGCATTTCTGTCAAGAAAATCCATAGCGCCGCTTCGCGAAGCCCTGGACTTGCACTTCGCCAGAAGCAACCAGGGCGCGAACACAGAGGTCCGCACAACGCGCAAGTGGTTCCTGAGATTCATTGCTCTGGCGCTGGCGGCAGGAATCATTTACGAGATTTTCCGCAGTGCTGTCCTGCTCACCGGTTTGACCCACCACGATGTGAATCGCCTGCTGACAGGTGGAGGCGCAACTTTCCTTCGGGTGGTTGCGTCGCTCGCGATTGGCGCAATTTGGACCATTCCCGTCGGTGTGGCCATCGGGACGCATCCCAGGCTGGCGCATGTGGCCCAGCCTTTGGCGCAGATCGCAGCTTCATTGCCCGCCACCGCGTTGTTCCCGGTGGTCTTGCTCGGATTGATGGCCATGGGCGCTGGAATCGGAGTGGGCTCGATTTTGCTCATCGTGCTCGCTACCCAGTGGTATGTCCTCTTCAACGTCATCGCCGGCGCCAGTGCGCTTCCCACCGACCTGAAAGAGGTTTGCAGCGTCTTTCATCTCAGCAAGTTCGAGCGCTGGCGGAAACTGATTCTGCCGGGCATATTTCCTTATTTGATTACCGGCTTGATTACGGCGTCAGGCAATGCCTGGAATGCCAGTATCATCGCCGAATATTTTCATTTGAAGGGGGATATTCTCTCTACCAATGGACTTGGCGCAGTCATCAGCCAGGCCACAGATGATGGAAACTTTCAGTTGCTGCTGGCCGCGACAATCGTGATGGCCGCCTTTGTCGTGACCATCAACCGGCTCCTCTGGCGGCGGCTGTACGGCCTGGCGGCGACACGATTTCGGCTGGATTGAACTTAGGGAAGAGGGAACAGATTACAGGGAGCAGGAAAGAAGCTGCGAAGCTTCTGTAATAGTAAATGCCGATCCAGCAGGGCCGGATCGGCATCAGCTTTTGTAAACGAGCTTCGTCGAACCGCCGGCTATCGCTGCGGGTCTCGATCGTGATCTCTGTCCCGATCAAAATGGAACATATCGAAGAGATCGCCGATGGCTGGGCTGTTGAGGGGAACATAAGGGTTTTCATCGTCGGCAATCGGGTTAGGGAAATTGTCCCGGCTCCGGTCTGTCAAGGGTCTCACATGCCAATTCCGCTCAATGAACTTGAGGATCGAGACATGGTCGGTGTAGGTGTGGCTGATATGGCCGCCTCGAGTGAACGGTGAGACGATAATCAGCGGAATGCGCGGCCCGTCGCCAAAGAAGTCGAGGGGCTGGATGTAGCCTGAGTCATAGTACCCGCCGCCTTCGTCGAAGGTAATGATAAACGCGGTCTCCTCCATCAGCTCTGGCTTTGCGTTGAGGTGGTCGAGGATGTTCTCGACCATGCCTTCGAACAAATCCAATTTGGATGACGCCGGATGACCGTCCAGCAAGCCGTCTGGCTTCACAAAAGATACTGAAGGCAATTGGTCGTGATCGATGGCTGCCAAGAAGTCCGTAGCATCCTTAATATGCGCGGCCCGTTGTACCGGGTCGCCCATGATCGCGTTGACATAGGATTCGAAGTTGCAGATGTTGCAATAGGCAGCGCCCACAAGAACCGTGGGATTGTTGCTCTTGGGATTGTGTTGCAACTCTATCGCCGCGTTGTACGCCCCACCGTAGTATGCCCAGGAGATGTTCTTCTCATTGAGCGCCTCGCCAATGGTGCGCACATTGCTGGGTGGAACGGAACCTCCACTGGTAATTCCGGCAGTGTCGACCGTGCCGTCTGGGAGGAAGCCGGGCGAATCATTGTTCACCATATAGAAGTGTCCCGGCCGGCAATTCGGGTTGGGATCATAAGGCAGCGATTCCAGGTAGTCCCGGATGGGCTTGATCCCCGGCTGGGTTGTATTAGCGCACTCGGTGAAGTTGCCGTCAAAATTCAGGTCCACGGTGTAGATGTTGTCCGTGCCTGCCAGAGGATCGGGGTCGGCAATATGGGAAGGCGGCGTGGTGGGATTGCCTTTGCCGTCAGACCAGAAAATCGCGTCGCCCATGCCCAGCATCACGTGGTTGGCTCCGGTGCCGCCCATCACGGATTGGTGGAAATTGTCGCTCATGGAAAATTCGTCTGCCAGACGCTTCAATACGGGGGCATCGCCAGCCTGAACGTTGTAGAAGGCCATGGAATTGCCGCCGCCGTTGTCGTCAATGGCGCCGCCGCTGGCAGGGTCAGGAATGTTCGTGTACGAGGTGATCACGAAAGGATAGAGGTCGCTCAAGCAGCCGGATGGGTTCTGGCGGGTGGCGTTGCGGATGTTGCAATCCGATTGCTGCCACATCTCAAAAAGCCGGTGCGTGGTATCACCCGTGTAGGAATCGAAAGGCAGGCTCTGTCCCTTGAGTGGGAACGGTCCATTTTCCAGGTGATCGAAATTCTGAATGCGAGTATCCGGATCGGGCAAGACAAAGGTCTGCGTAAACCCAGTGGCTGCGCCGGTAGTCAGCAGGTTCAGGTCGTCGGCGTCCAGTGACGGCTCAACAGCGGCCAAAAGTGCCGCTGGAGTGCCGGGAGGAAAGATGGTCTTCGTCGGCGCAGAGTTGAGGGTCGGTTCGGGCAGGGTCTGGTAAGGCGTTTTCTCGTGGTTGTTCAGGCTAATGAAGTATTTTGTCTGGAACGGCGCTATGGCCTGGAACTGCTCCGCTTTGGAAAAATGCTTGCCAGGCGAGCCATCCGGCCTGATGATGCCTTTTGACAGCAGGTTCGAAATCGAATCATCGCTCCGCGGCACATAGGTCGCAAAGACGTGGTCGAATGTGCGGTTTTCGCCGATCAAAACAATGACATGCTTGATGGGAGTCTCGGTCCTCTGGCGATCATCGTCCTGATCGGTCCGGACACTCTGCGCCGGTGCGGGAGCGGGAATCAACATTAGCAAGGCAAGAAAAGAACTCAAGGTTGCCTGCCACTTTCTGAAATTGGACGCGGCTTTCATGCTTTCCTCCGTTGTAAACGTGGTTCAACTGCTTATGAAGGGGTTGTGAGGTGAGTACAAGGGCAAGAAAAAAAGCGTATCCGAGTGGTGTTGCTGATCCATGAAGGTGAGGTTAATGGGGTATGAAAATTTCCAGATTGAGAAAACACAGGCCTTGAACTACTTTCGGCATACCGCTGTTTTGGAAAGACTCAGATCACTGCTGGTGGCGCGCTTACACCCACTGTGTTCATCGTGGGAAAGACGACCACGCTGAACGCTCCGGGCCCGGATGCGACTCTGGTCCAGCCGTCCAGTAATCCGAATGGGAGAAAACCATGGGATGGAAAGCCGGAAGCCCTGGCCTTTCCCCGAGCTGCCGCTTGCCTCATTCCCCCTGGTTCCAGCCTGATAAATAAGGACATGAAAATGTGAGCTGTCTCATCCTGGCATTTGTGGAATCTTCTTAATCTAGCAATCCCGGAGAAGCTTTGGGCCACCGAGTGTGAGTACAGTCTAAGGGCGCTCATTTGCGCCAAACACATTCAAGAGGAGGAGCCCATGCAACGCTACTTGCGCATTACCCTGGCAACAATGCTGTTCGCTGCCGTGACTGCGGTGACTGTAAACGCCCAAACCATCCCAGCCGAGGATGACACCTGGATCACCGGCAGCGGGACCCAAGTGGACTTTTCAAATTTTGGCAATGTGAGTATTACTCAGCTTCTGGGTTCACAGCCGGTAAACTCAGTGGTTTCATTCACGGGCGTTCCTTTGAACTCATCTCTGGGCGTGGCCGATACTCTGGTGTCCCGCGGGAGCGCCACGATCGCCGGCACGTTCTCGGCCTCCCTCTCGATCAAGGGGCTTAGCCTCGCCTCCAGCCCTGACATGACGCTGCAGGATGGCCGGGTTTTTCACGTGACCGCTACCCTGTCTACCCAGAGCGACACTGGCACGATGAATTTCACCACCACTACCTCCGAGGGCGGGACCTTTTCCTCCAGTTTTACCGTCACGCCCATCCTGACCTTTACCAATGTGAACAACTCAAGCGATGTCCATAGCGTCGATTGCGCCAGTGCGGCGTGTTCGTTTCCCATGAAAGGGAGCGGCAACTGGGTTCAGACCTCCAGCACGGGCTTCGATCCGCAATCCCAGGGCATTCCCACGGTTCCCTCCGGCGTGAAGGTCGGTGGCTACACCACGGTAGGCCGGCCACGTTTCGGCGGTATCCAGGTTGGTTGCGGCGGAACCAAGTCCTCAGGCTACGGCTGCGGCCAGAATAATGAACTGCACGGCGAAGGCTCAATCGGGCAGGCAATCCACGGCACCAAACCAGCCAATGATTGTGCCGCCCCCCCGCCGCCCCCGCCGCCGGGTGGAGGTGGATGCGCATCTACAACCCCTGGAGTTACCACTTGCGCAGCCTCAACCACATTGGGAGGCGCAGGCGCCACGCCACAACCAAAGGCGCTGTGCGCAACCACTACTTCTCTCTGAGAGAACGACCCGCTACCAAAGAATGCGCAAGAATGAGACGACGTTCCCCGTTGGAAGGGACGTCGTCTTGTTTTTGCAGTTAAAATGATGCTGTCTGATCCACTGCGGTGTAAGCAAAGGATTCAGGCTGCCCTTCATTCCAGCCCCAGCGGGCAAAGACCGGCAAATCAGCAGTGATCTCCTGTTCGGCGTTGCGCCGGCGCCGGTGTGGCTCATTTGATGTATCTATGCAGTATCGCTACCAGGTTTTCGGCTGCCTTCATTTCCCGCGAATTGGCCTTGGTGTTCTCGGTTAGGACATGAAACCGGATCTCTCCTTCGATGATTTCAGCCAGCAGGCTGCCCATGGCGCCTCTGCATGCCGCAATCTGCTGCAGCACGTCCGCGCATTCAGCCTCTTCTTCAATCGATTCCTTGATGCTTTGCAGTTGACCCAGGATGCGATTGACGCGGATGAGAAGGTCTCTCTTCTCCTCTACCGTATGCGCCACGCCTGCTCCCTCCTTGACATACTGTACCCAGTATAGTACAAGGGGATGGGTTTAACAATTCCTTAATCATGCTCATGTAGATTCCCCGACGGACACTCAATCGCCTCCTGCTACGAACGGAGAGGACAATGCTGCGACCATGCGCCAACGCCAAACTGCCACGGCACCCAGCGGCTGCATTGTCGGGCCGTTTTGACGGCCTGATTTTTGCTGCGATTGGCTGCGTCTGCCTGAACTTCCTGGTAATTGGTTGCGGCCGGGACCAGGCTGGTTCCGCTGGATCGCCGCCTCCGGTGAAAGTGGAGCAGCAATCCGATTCCAATGTGATCAAGGTGGACAGGCCAGAGCGGTTCTCCATGGTAGCCGTTGGAGAGTACGATGCCCTACCCGCTCTCACGGTCACAGGGGTCGTAAGTCCTGATGTGTCCCGCATGGTGCCTGTGATGTCCCTGGCTTCGGGGCGGGTGGTAGAAATTCATGCTCGCCTGGGCGACGCTGTGCGCAAGGGGCAGCTATTGATGCGCGTCCGCAGCACAGACATCGCCAGCGCTTTTTCTGACTACCGCAAAGCGGTTGCGGATGAGACACTCGCCCGCTCTCAGTTGGATCGCGCAAAAGTTTTATACGACAAAGGGGCCATTTCCAAAAATGACCTGCAAATAGCGCAGGATGCGGAAGACAAGGCGCGAGTTGATACGGAAACTACGCAGGAACGATTGCGGGCGCTGGGCGCCGGTCCGGATCATCCCAGTCCAATCGTCGATATTAGCGCGCCGGCTGCGGGTGTCATCACGGACCAGCAAGTTACACTGTCCTCCGCCATCCAGGCCTTCGGAACACCCAGCCCTTTCACCATCTCCGATTTGTCCCGCGTCTGGATCATCTGTGACGTGTACGAGAATGACATGTCGTTTGTGCAGTTGGGCGAATATGCGGATGTCCGGCTCAACGCGTATCCGGACAAGCCCCTCAAAGGGCGAATCGGCAACATAGCGCCCATCCTCGATCCTAACATCCGCACGGCGAAGGTGCGGCTGGAATTGCCCAATCCAGGCTTGATGCGGGCGGGCATGTTTGTTACCGCTACCTTCCATGGAAAGAAGACCGAGAAACGCGCGACTGTGCCGGCGGCCGCCATCTTGCACTTGCACGACCGTGATTGGGTTTATGTTGCCGTCCCAGGCGGACAGTTCCGAAGAGTTGAAGTAAGGGGAGGAGAGATGCTGCCCGGAGGCTGGCAGGAAATTATTTCCGGCATTCAACCAGGACAACAAGTGGTGGCGAACGCGTTGGAGCTGCAAAACACGGTCGAGCAGTGACCGCGAAATACGCCGATACAATATTGATTTGGTGATTCGGCAGTTCGTCGTGAACGCAATCGGGTGATCGCCGTGGTCGGAAGAAAACTCAGTGGTTTCTTGCCGTGCATGCCGTAGCGCGGCAGCCTGTGCGGATTTGGAACGGGAGGAGGGAAGTGAGATGAAGGTAATTCGTCTGGCGGCATATGGATTCGCTGTGGTACTGGCCGTGTGCGGATTTGCGATTGGCCAGGCGGCTCAGATTACTCTCGAGCAGGCGATCGACCTGGCGCTCAAGAACAGTCCCGCCATCAAGGCTGCGCGCACCCAGATCGATCAGAACAGGGCGGCGGAGATTACCGCGAACCTGCGTCCCAACCCCGTTCTGTCTTGGGACTCGCTCTTTCTCCCTATTTTTGAAACCAACGGATTCTCCGCTGACAACATCAGCCAGAATTCCCAATTTGACCTTGGTCTTGGGTATCTGTTCGAACGCGGGCATAAGCGGCAGGCAAGATTGCAGGCTGCGCGCGATCAGACAAGCGTTACCACGGCACAGGTCGCGGACAATGAACGCACCTTGACCTTCAGCGTGGCGCAGCAATTCATCAACGCTCTGCTGGCGAAGTCGAACCTGGATTTTGCCATGGAAGACCTCAAGGCTTTTCAAGAGACGGTCAAGATCAACCAGGACCGCTTTATGGCGGGAGCCATCAGCAAGAACGACTTTCTCAAGATCAAAGTCCAGCTTCTACAGAATCAGACCGCCGTGTCCACAGCGCGACTGGCGAAAGCGCAAGCCTTATTTTCGCTGCGCCAACTTGTCGGGTATCAGTCCTTGCCCCGCGGCTACGATGTCGCCGGAGACCTGGAATTCCTTCCGCTCAAGAGCAGTGAAGACGCGCTGGAACCTGCTGCGCTCGATCAACGGCCGGATTTTCGCGCAGCCAGGTTTGGAGTGAACGCCGCACAAAGCCAAATCAGGCTGGCTAAAGCAAACGGTAAACAGGACCTGAATGTTACGGCCAACTACACCCATCTGTCGGGGGCAAGTTCCGGATCTTTTTTCTTCAGCCTTCCTCTGCCGATCTTTAACCGCAATCAGGGTGAAATCACGCGCAGCCGTTTTGTTTTGAATCAGGCAGAATTCACCGCCAAAGCCTCAGAGGAGGCGGTCTTGACCGATGTCCGAAACGCCTATGAAGCTGTCAAAGAGAATGAGGAAATCGTCAACCTGTACCGGTCGGGCTATCTCGATCAGGCCAAAGAGTCCAGGGACATTACAGAGTTCTCTTACCGGCAAGGCGCAGCAGCGTTGCTGGATTTTCTTGATGCGGAACGCAGCTATCGGGCCACCGAACTTGCGTACCGCCAGGCTCTGGCCGGCTTCATGCTGGCGTTGGAGCAATTACGCCAGACGGTAGGAGTGAGGACTCTGCCTTGAGCAAGGTCCAGGTTACGGTGCGCCGATGATTCGTTCGCTGGTAAATTTCGCCCTGGAAAACCGCTTCATTGTCCTCAGCGTGGCCCTGGGGGTCTTTGTGTGGGGCTTTGTTTCGTTTGAGAAACTCCCCGTCGAGGCTTATCCGGATGTCGCGAACACCTGGGTGCAGGTGATTACGCAGTGGCCCGGTCGTGCAGCCGAAGAGGTGGAGCAACAAGTCACCATCCCGGTTGAGATTCAGATGAACGGGATTCCGCATCTTCTGCACGTCCGCTCTGCCTCGCTGGCCGGGCTGTCTGTGGTCAATCTCATCTTTGACGATGATTCTGACAATGATTGGGACCGCCAGAAAGCATTAGAGCGGCTCGCCCAGGTCACGCTTCCGGCCGGAGTGAGCGGAGGCATCGGTCCTGACTTCAGTCCCATCGGCTCCGTCTATTGGTATACGCTCGTAAGCTCCAATCCCAAATACGACCTCATGGAGCTCAAGTCCCTTCAGGACTGGGTGGTCAGCAAATACATGAAATCCGCGCCGGACGTGGTAGACGATTCATCCTTCGGCGGGCTTACGCGGGAATATCAGGTTCGTGTCAACCCCGACAAGCTCGTGTCTTACGGTTTGAGTCTCGCCCAGGTTGAGCAGCAACTCACCAACAATAATGCCAATGCCGGCGGTAGTTTTGTTGAGCAGGGCACGCAGCAGATCAATGTTCGCGCCGTAGGCCTGGTCACAAATGTCGATGACATAGAAAAGATCGTCCTTAAAACGCAAAAGGGAACTGCAATTCGAGTTCAAGACATCGCGCTTGTAACCCAGGGGCCAAAGATTCGCTTGGGGCAGATCGGCAGGGCGATCCACCGGGCAGACGGCGTGGTGGTTGACGACAACGACGTGGTCGAAGGAATCGTGTTCATGCGAAAGGGTGCGGACACGGCGGCAACCATGGATGGCATTCACGCCATGGTTCGGCGGCTCAACCAACAGATACTTCCATCCGGCGTAAAGATCGTCCCCTACCTGGACCGCGACGATCTGGTGCACTATACCACGCACACCGTGCTGCACAATCTGGGCGAAGGGATGGTCCTGGTAGTCATCATTCTCTTCCTCTTTCTGGGCAATGTCCGTGGCGCCTTCATCGTCGCCTTTACCATTCCATTTGCCCTGCTGTTTGCCGCTATTTGTCTCGATTTGCGCCACATCTCCGCTAACCTGCTCTCCCTGGGCGCACTGGATTTTGGGATGGTGGTTGACGGTACCGTGGTCATGATCGAAAACATAGTGCGTCACCTCAACCGGCGGGAAGCAACCCAACGTGGCGCGCTGGAAGTAATCCGCGAAGCTGTACATGAGGTGCAACGTCCTGTCTTCTACGCCATGGCCATCATCATGACCGCATATGTTCCCATTTTCACCCTGCAACGGGTGGAAGGAAAACTATTCCGGCCCATGGCCTGGACGGTGGTCTTTGCCCTGCTGGGCGCGTTGATTTTTTCCATGCTGGTAGCGCCCGCAATGGCGAATCTGCTCATACGATCGGGCCAGAAAGAATGGAAGAATCCGGTGATGGAATTCCTGAGGAACCGTTACCGCAAGGCCGTATCCTGGACCGTTCAGCAACGCTGGTATGCGATTGGCACAGTTGGCATGATCTTCACTCTTGTGATGATTCTGGCCTTCGGTGGAGTGATCGGGTCGGAATTCCTGCCCCATCTGGATGAAGGCGCAATTTGGGTCCGGGGGACGTTGGCGCCCAGTACGGGACCTACTGAGAGCGCGCGCATAGCGCAAATGACGCGACAGGCGCTCTGTTCATTTCCCGAGGTCCCGCGAGTGGTCAACCAGATTGGCCGCCCGGACGATGGCACTGATACCACCGGGTTCTTCGATACGGAGTTCTTTGTCGATCTTCTTCCCAAGGAAAAATGGCGCCCGGTCTTCCATCAGGACAAAGAGAAGCTGATTGCAGCCATGAACCGGGAGCTGGAGAAGATACCTGGCGTGTTCTGGGGTTTCTCCCAGCCCATTGCAGACAATCTGGAAGAGGCTGTCAGCGGAGTCAAAGGCGCCCTGGCCGTAAAAATCTATGGCGATGATCTGAAGGTCCTGGAAGCCAAAGGAGATCAGATTGTCAAAGTCATGCAGGACATTCGTGGGGTGGAGGATCTGGGCCTGTTTCGGGTTCTCGGCCAGCCAAACCTGAACTTCGAAGTGAATCGTGATCAAGCCGCGCGCTTCGGCATCAATGTTTCCGATGTCCAGGATGCAATTCAGACCGCAGTTGGTGGCAGCGCTTTTACCCAGGTGCTCATTGGCGAACAGCGCTACGACCTGGTGCTGCGCTACCTGCCGCAGTATCGCGACACCAAAGAGGCAATCGAGAAGATTCGCCTGCTTGCCCCAACGGGCGAGCGCGTCTCACTGGCGCAAGTGACCAAATCCAGCGTGGTGGATGGTGGCTCAGAGATTTATCGCGAGGCAAACTCACGCTACGTCGCCATCAAATTCAGCGTGCGCGGCCGGGACCTGGGCGGCACGGTGGAAGAAGCCATGAAGAAAGTCAATGCCAGCGTCCAATTGCCCGCCGGCTATACCATCGATTGGGCAGGCGAATATGAAAGCCAGAAGCGCTCACAGCGCCGCCTTCTCATTGTTTTGCCGATAACCCTGGTCGCAATTTACGTCATCCTCTATTCCATGTTCAGGTCAGTCAAGTGGGCGCTCCTTATTTTGACGAATGTATCCATGGCGCCTCTGGGAGGCCTGCTGGCGCTCCTGGTGTCTCATACCTACCTGAGTATCTCGTCGGGTGTGGGCTTTCTTGCGCTCTTCGGCGTGTCCGTGCAGACGGGAGTCATTATGGTGGAATACATTAATCAACTGCGGGCCAGAGGCTATACCATTGACGAGTCTGCGGTCGAAGGAGCGGTGCTTAGACTCCGCCCGATTCTGATCACCATGCTCGTCGCCAGCCTGGGTCTTCTGCCTGCCGCTCTTTCCCACGGGATCGGATCGGACTCGCAGCGCCCTTTTGCTATCGTGATTGTAGGAGGCCTGGTTGCCAACCTCCTGATCAGCATCTTCGTGCTGCCGACACTCTACACCCTGTTTGCCAGCCCCAGGGACAAGTTTCCTGAGCCTGAAATCGAAGGAGCGGTGTAGGATGCAAATACCATGACCAAAGCCGAAGTCTGCGAATCCATCCGAAGCATAGGCATTATTCCTGCCATCAGGGTGTCATCGGCTGAAGAAGCCCATTTTGCTGCGGAGTGCGTTGCGGATGGTGGCATACCCATTGTGGAAATCACCATGACAGTTCCTGAAGCCGTCACGCTCATTGCTCATCTGGTGAGCCACCACAAGAAGATGATCGTCGGCGCCGGCACCGTCCTGGATATTGAAACCGCCCGGCAATGTGTGGACGCAGGAGCAAACTTTCTGACAGCTCCCGGCTTTGAGGCTTCCCTGGTGGAATTTGCCGCGGCGAAGGATATTGCGGTCCTGCCCGGTGCTCTGACGCCAAGTGAAGTAGTCGGTGCATGGAAGTCCGGTGCAGACTTTGTAAAGGTGTTTCCCTGTGCGCAGGTGGGTGGCGACAAATACATCAGGGCGTTGAAGACAGCATTGCCACAAATTCCGTTGATCGCCGCAGGAGGAGTGAATCAGCAGACGGCTACGAATTTCATTCTGGCGGGAGCGACGGCAATCGGAGTCGGCAACGAATTGATACCTCAGGAAGCCATTGAACAGCGTGAGTCAGCTCGCATTCGCGAACTGGCGCGGCGCTTCATGACTTTCGTGAAAGACGGCCGCGATCGCCTGCCCTCGCAGCCGCAAACCGGTGAAACTGCAACTGACTTTTGGAAGCTGCACAAACATCCACTGAGGTAATAGCTGAGCGATTGTCAGGATTCGGCTAAATCCGCGGGTGTTTTGCAGTGTTCTTTGACGGATTTTGCAGATATCATAAATAAATGGCAACCACTCCTGTCAGCATTACGCCTGTTATAACGCCATACACGCTGGGCATTCTTGCTGACAAGTTCGAACGAGATCGTCTCCCAAATCAGGCGCAGTCATTAAGGAAGCTAGCACCATTTGTTGAGAAAGTGGTCGATAGATGTTTTGCGCCGCTTTCGGCCCAGGCAGCTAAAGGCACATTTATTAGCCGCTTCAATAAGCTTGCGAAGGACTTCGGGCCTATCCGCCTTTACCTGACTTCTCGAGTATCCGGCGTTCTTGGGAATCAGGATTCTCCTGGTTTCTATGAACAATTTCTCACCGATACCCTAGAGCGATTGTTTAAGAGAGCCCGCGAGATGGATATGGGGGTTGAGCTGATCTCGGCAGCAGTCCAGGACTACATTAGAATCCTGCGAGCGGTAGGGCCATCGGCCGAATTAGTAGCCCTTGAAACGGACGATCTAACCTTCGACCAAGTCATAGATTTGGTCAATTGGTCCCACGCTGCGACGCGGTTTGACTATGGGCTGACTGCAGTCTTCCTGGTCTTGGAGGGAGCTATACCTGAACCGGTTGTTCCAGAGAGATTCGCATTGCTCACCGTCTGCCAAAAGGCCCTTCTTGAATATGGCCAAGCAATAGAAAAAATTTTTGTTCTGGAATCCATCCGGCATGTTGTGCGAAATCTGGAGACTTCGCATATCAAAATTACAGCCCTGAAGAAAGGAATCCGAGTTGTATCCAAACCACGGATTGAGAGAGCAACACTGAAAACTGTCTCCGAATCCTCATCAAGACACACCGAGATGAATTGGCTCAAACAAAATAAGGACGTATTCGATCGCTTTGCGGGCCACTGGATTGTGATCGAAAAAGAAGAGCTGGTGGCAAACGATACGGATTATCACAGGGCGCGGGAGACAGCGACCCAGAGAGGTATTAAGCGACCATTCATCATCTTTGTTCCGCTCAAAGGAAGTGACGGATTCATGGGAATATGAGTTCGCGCATCGATTTTGCCCATGAGTTCCAGTACAGAGACTTCGGCCATGATTTCTTTCCCGCCTTGGATGTGAGATTAATTGGCCCTAATGGCGACGAAGATCTTATTGCGATCGTCGATACGGGCGCAAAATATTTGTCTATTTAATGGACTTCGCGCGGCATCGATAGGCCTTGAGCTTACCGCCGGGTCGCCTTGAGATTCTGAGTGGTCTTGCTGGCCAGCTTGTTGCCCGGATCCACCCAGTCGTCCTGGAAATCCTGGGAACAAAGTTCCAATGTGAAGTTGCTTTCAGCGAGCAACACATCCCTCGCGAATTGCTTGGCCGCCACACGCTCTTTACCCAAATACGACTCGGTTTCCGGGAAGGAATTTCAACTGGTTACTTCCACCCAACTCGCTGACGATGAAATGGTCGAAAAGATTACATGATAGATTTTTCATTGCCGTGCAACCGGATCACGGTCAGACACAATCACGATCTGCATGTCGCTGGCCAGGTCAATCATCCGGTGTACGGGATCGCGGGAAAAGAACCTGCTCGCCCGCGGCCTGGTTACAAATATCTGGGTAATGTGGTTTTGCCGGGCAAAATCAATCACCAGCGACGCCGCGTCCTTGCCTTCCAGCATGCGGGTTTCTATGTGCAGATTGTGGGCGAAGTTGACGTGACGTTCCAGGGCCTCGCGATCGCTGGGCGTGGAGCCGTCCGGCATCTGCACTGCCACGGCAAAGCATTCTGCATCCAGAAAGTCGCTTACACGTTTGCCCCGTCGAATCGCCATTGCCGTCTTGCGATCGGCGGTCAGGTACACAAGAATTTTTTGCTTTTTCCGTACTTGCCGGTCAAGATCTTCCTGGGACCCTGGAACTGCCTCGCCTGCGGCCATCCGATGCTCCACTTCATGGGCTGCTTCGCGCAATGCGAGTTCGCGCAACGCCACCAGAGTGGGCTCGTGAAACATTTCCTGTTGGTCCGGCTCGGCCTGCTCTCCTTTATATATGACTCCGCGTTCCAGGCGGTGCAGCAGGGCGCGGGGGGTGAGGTCCACCATCACCACCTCATCGGCGCCGTGAATCACCCAATCGGGAACAGTTTCTTGGACTTCGATTCCGGTAATGTGGCGCACTTCATCATTGAGGCTCTCCAGGTGCTGAATATCGAGCGTCGTCATTACATCCATGCCCGCATCCAGCAGCACGCTCACATCTTCCCAGCGTTTCGTCCGCTTGGATCCAGTGACATTCGTGTGCCGCAACTCGTCCACCACGCAAATTTGCGGACGCCTCGCCACAATAGCGTCAGTGTCCATCTCTTCCACTAGGGCGCCATTATGGCTGATCTGCTTCCGGGGAACCACTTCGAGTCCTGCGGCTTTGGCAATCGTATCCGGACGATGGTGGGATTCGAAGTACCCGATGACAACGTCTTTGCTCTGCCCCTTGAGGGACTGGGCCTCTTCCAGCATCTTATAGGTTTTGCCGACACCGGCCGCGTAGCCTATAAAAATTTTTAGTTTTCCGCGCTCTTGTTCAGTCATTTCTTGTTAGGAAAGATCCTTACATCCATCCCGCGGGATTTTTGGATCAGTCTATCCACAGTATTTCCGCGCACGCTGGACCACAGCTTGGAACGCTGGCTGTGTCCCATGAAGAGCTGGGTGATACCGCGCTTCCTGGCAAACTCGAGAATAGCATTCACGGGATCCTCATCGTCCAGGATCTCAACGTGGATGGCAGATGCGCGGGCCAGGTCCAGTTTTTGCTCGAGCACCACGCGGTCTCCGCGCGACAGATTTGGTTCGTTCACATTGGTAACAATCAATTCACCGTGAAAGCGTCGGGCAACCACCTGGGCCGTCTCCAGCATCTCCCGAGCGTCTGCACGCGAGGTAACGCAGACCAGAATACGCTCCTGGGCGCCAAATTTTTGTGGGATCCCGTGGGAACCCAGATAATTGCTGAGCTGATGGTCTACCACGTCGGCGGCCAGCACCAATGCCATTTCCCGCAATCTTGAAAGCTGTTGCTGCCGTTTCTGGAAGCTCATTTCCTCCGCCGGCGAACGTTCCAGGGATTCCATGGCGGGGGCATCCACAATCTCCACTTCATCTGCGCTCTTGATGAAGGCGATTGGCACCGTCTGCGTCACTTTCTTTCCCGTAATGCCTTCCGCCTGTTCTCGCAACTCAGCCACATAATGGATGTTAATGGACGCGATGACCTTGATTCCCGCCTGTACCAGTTCCTTCACATCCTGCCAACGGGTTGCGTTGCGTGAACCGGGAGGATTGTCGTAAGCCAATCCGTCAATGAAGCACGCATCCGGATGGCGGCGGAGCAGGGCTCCAACATCCACAGCATTGCTCTGGCCAACCTGTTTCAGCGGCACAACTTCCAGCATACTCAGAATTGCTTTGGCTTCCGCTGGCAAGTCAGGCTGGATCGCGCCCACCACCACCTCCTGGCCGCGTTCTTTGCGCCGGCGCGCCTCATCCAGCATGCGGAACGATTTTCCCACTCCGGACGCATAACCCAGCAGGATCTTGAGATAGCCTTTGTTGAGGCTTTTGAGCACGGAATCCGTATCAAGGACGTAGTCGCGGGCCAGCCGTTTCAGCGCCAGGCTTACGATGTCGGAGTGATGGATCTCTGCCGTGGTGGGATGCTTCTTCATGTCCAGCCAGAGTTGATGGACAAGCTGCACGTCCTCGCTCTTCATGGTGGGCGTGTGCGGTCCAATGCGGTACGTATCCACTTTTCCGCCGGCGCGCACAATGTGCAGCACGAACTGCCGCTTGGGTTCAGGAGCAGCCTCCCAGGCCTGTCCCATGCGGAAGGCCTGGTCTTCGCTGGTTAACTTGCTGGAAAGACCCGCCACCACCGCCGCTGATTCCAGCGAGTTTACGGTCTGCACAACGGCGGCAAAGATGTCGCGTGCCGGTAGTACCAGCAACGAGATTTCTTTGCCGTAGCCTTCCGCGATCGAAACCGCCCTGGTAAATAACGTCTGCTCGTGCTCGCTGAAGATCTGGTCCATCGCCAGTTCGTACTCCCCGGCGCCAAATCCAGTGAGCCTGGCCTCCATCACCACGACATCCTGCTCATGTGTGTCAGTGTTTTCCAACGCCCATCGCAAGTGGTTGAGAGTGTTATGATCGCGGACGGTCACCAGCAGGTTCCCCGGCCGGACCTCGATAGCATCGCGATCGATGGTCTCCTGCTGCATGAGCTGGAAATGCTCTTTCATATGTGCTTCAGCGTGGGCAAATTTGCGCTTGTTGATCCTCTCGGAGACGCTGAAAATTGCGAAGAATACGATAGAAAAAACAATTCCCGCTTTCGTTGCCACCGACTTGGTGAACAGGTTCGTCACCGCTATGCTCAACAGGGCGAAAAAGACGCTGCCCAAACCCACGGGAATTTCCACTCCGGCGATGCGAAAGTTCGGTGGGACCTTCCATCCGCGCTCCCCGTGGTATTTGAAACGCAAGACCAGCATGGCCAGTGCATTGAAAGTGAAGCTCCAGATCACGCCAAAGGCGTAGGCCTCGCCCAGCGCGTACACATCGCCGCGGCTGAGAATAATGGTGAGCAGTTGCAGCCCTGTAACCAGGTTGACAATCCGATAACTGGTGCCATATTTGCGATGAGGCCGGCGAAACCAGTCGGTCAGCACTCCGTCTTCAGAAACTCGATTCAATACGCCATTGGAACCGATGATCGAAGTGTTGATAGCGCCTGAGAGGATCAAAAAGCCGACTACCACCACAAACACTCGGAATACCAGGCGCAAAACCAGCGGCCCGCTCATGTGCATGGCCAGCCCGGCAATCAGGTTGTCTTTGTAAATGGGGACGCGGACCGAGTCGGGAATGAGCATGACTGCCAGCAGCGAGCTGAGGCCGGTAAAGACGAAGCTGTAAACCGCGATGATGATGGCGGCACGCTTCAGGTTTTTCAGCTTGGGGCTGGCAATCTCGCGGTTCACCTGGGCCAGCGACTCTTCACCGCTCATGGCCAGCACCGAGTGGCCGAAGGCTATCAAGATGCCGAACAGGCCAAACATCTTGGTGAAACTTGTCCCCTTGAGAAAGCCCATCGCCTCGTCGCTGAAAGTCAGGTTCTTAGGCGTAGGCCACGGCGGCAGATGGATCCCCACGCGGAGCAACGTGTAGAAGGACCAGCCCAAAAGCAGGACCACCATCACCGTAGTGATTTGCATCACCCGCAAAGCTTTGTCGCTGGATTCTTCGATGCCGATGATGTTTTGCCGCCAATAATAGAGGGTGACCAGGATGGCAAAAACCGCGGCAGCGTAGTTCTCGTTGATTTGGATTTGCTGCGTGCCAAACAAGGCGTGCATTGCCCGCGGCATCCATCCGTGGTTCTCGGCGGCCCGGAACAACCCATTGATCAGACCGGCAATGTATTGGCCGGCAGACACGCCCGAGATCGGACCCGTGAGAATGTAATCGAACATCAGGGCCGAGACGCTCAGCTTGGCAAACGTGCCCCCCAGGGCCTCCTTGACCACACGGTACACTCCGCCCCGCGTGAACATGGAGCAACTCTCCACGTAAACCGCGCGCACCGCGAAAGAGAACAGCATCACCGCCAGGATGAACCAGGGAGCCGCTTTCCCCACAGCCTGCTCGGCAATGCCTCCGGCGTAAAAAGCCGAAGAGCCCAGGTCGTTCAGGACAATGGCGGCCGCGCGCCAATAGGAGATGAAGGTCAGCATTACCGTGCTGGCCACAACCAGGCGAACGCGATTCGACAGCGGCGGAAATATCGGGGAGTCGGATGCCATGAATGAGAATGAGAGGCGAACCGTATGATATAGCATCGCTTCTCTTCACTGATATTGAAGTCTACGGCATCGCCCCGAGAGCATCAATGGAGGACTTGGCAAATCGGAGCGGCGGGTAGTGGGCTGCTTTGGCTTTATGATGACCATGCAGCTTCTCCTTGTCATTCTGAGCCGAAGCGTAGCGAAGGGGAAGAATCCCACAACCGCATCCAGGAATCAAGCAGCATTCGCCGTATTCATCTCACTCCCTGAAAGTGCATGCGGTTTGACTTTTTGCCCACAAAATATCTTTTGTTTGCGGTCAAAGTAGCCCACTACCGAATCAAGACCACGTTTCCAACGTCCCTTGTACCTGTGATATAAGGGAGTCCTTCACGGCTTTAGCGTCATGAGCTGATTTTCTTCTGTTGGTTCACTGAACGAGGTGGAAACATGATTCCCCCAAGCTTCGAATACTTTCGTCCCGCAACCATTTCAGAGGCCGTTTCCCTGCTGCAGCAGCACGGAGATGAGGCCAAAATTCTGAGCGGCGGACAAAGCTTGATCCCCATGATGAAGCTGCGGCTGGCCCGGCCCGGATTCCTGATCGACATCAATCGCATCTCGGGACTCTCCTATATCGAGGAGGAGGGAGGGTTTCTAAAGATCGGCGGGCTCACCCGCGAGGCCGAACTGGAAGCCTCCTCGCTGCTGCACTCCAGGTACACCATCATTCTGGATACTGCCTCAGTGATTGCCGATCCGCAGGTGCGGAACCTGGCCACCATCGGAGGCAACCTGGCCCACGGTGATCCGGCCAACGACCACGGCGCAACCATGCTCGCCCTGGGAGCGCAGATTGTGGCCACCGGCGCGAAGGGCCAGAGAATCATTCGCATTGAAGATTTTTTTGTCTCGCTGTTTACCACCGCACTCACTCACGACGAGATCCTCACGGAAATCCGGATTCCTGTGCCTCCACCGAAGAGCGGCGGCGCTTATTTCAAACTGGAACGTAAAGTAGGCGATTTTGCGACGGTCGCCGTGGCCGCGCAAATCACTTTGGATGGCGGTGGCGCCTGCCAGAAAGCAGGCATCGGCATGACCAACGTTGGGGCAACGCCGTTGAAGGCGAAGAAGGCAGAAGATTTCCTGCGCGGCAAGAAACTTGACGCTGCAAACATCAATCATTCGGCACAGCTTGCCGCAGACGAATCGCAGCCCAGCCCAGACCTGCGCGGGCCGGCGGAATACAAAAAAGGCCTGGTAAAAGAGCTGGCCAAACGCGCGCTATCCAGCGCGTTGCAGCGGGCCGGAAGCTAAGGCGATCAGGAATCTACATATGGCGAAAAAACAACTGGTTCAGGTAAAGATCAATGGCCGCACCCGTGAGGCAATGGTGGAGCCCCGGCTCTTGCTGGTCCATTTCATACGTGAATCTCTGCAACTCACAGGCACTCACATTGGCTGCGATACCAGCAACTGTGGCGCATGCACCGTCCTGCTGAATGGAAAAGCGGTGAAATCATGCACCATGTTTGCGGTGCAGGCAGATGGCGGTGAACTGCTTACGGTGGAAGGGCTCATGCAGGATGGCCAGTTCCATCCTCTGCAGGAGGGGTTCAAGCAGGAACACGGGCTGCAATGCGGTTTCTGCACGCCCGGCATGCTTCTTTCCGCTTACGCGCTGCTGCAGCAAAACTCCAATCCTACTGACCAGCAGATCCGGTGGGGGATTTCCGGTAATCTGTGCCGCTGCACCGGCTACCAGAACATTGTGAAGGCGGTACAGTTTGCGGCCAGGAAACTGGGTGAAGGCAAGAGCGTTGCGCAGGGAGGCTCAAAGTGATGCAGAAGACAACTCCTGAAGTCGGCGGCATGGGTCATTCGCTTAAGCGCAAGGAAGACCCGAGATTTCTCCAGGGCAAAGGCAACTATGTTGACGACGTGAATCTTCCCGGCATGGTTTACGGCCAATTGGTGCGCAGCCCTTACGCTCACGCGCGGCTTAAGAGCGTGAATACCCAAAATGCGAAGAAGCTACCGGGCGTGTTGGCCATCACTACCGGCGCCGACTTGGAGAAGGCCGGCCTTTCCTGGATGCCCACGCTCTCCGGCGACAAGCAGATGGTGCTCGCCACAGGCAAAGTGCTGTTCCAGGCACAGGAGGTTGCGTTTGTGGTGGCGGAAGACCGCTACACGGCAGCCGATGCCGCCGAGTTGGTGGAGGTGGAGTATGAAGAACTGCCTGCGCTGGTGGATCCGCACAAATCGCTCGACCCCAAGTCTCCCATCCTGCGCGAAGACCGGACGGAAAAGAGCAACCACATTTTTCATTGGGAGGTAGGCAACAAGCAGTCCACAGAGAAGACATTCTCCGGCGCGCCGGTCAAAGCCAAAGTGGACGCAATCTTCCAGCGCTGCCATCCTGCCCCGCTGGAAACCTGCGGCTGCGTTGCGGACTTTAACCAAGCCACAAGCAAGCTTACGATCTGGATGACTTCACAGGCGCCGCATGCGCACCGAACCCTTTTTGCCCTGGTGGGCGGAATTCCGGAGAACAATATTCGGGTGATCTCTCCTGACATCGGTGGCGGATTTGGCAACAAGGTGCCTATCTATCCCGGCTATGTTTGCGCCGTAGTCGCTTCTCTCACCCTGGGCGTGCCGGTCAAGTGGATTGAGACTCGCTCAGAAAATCTCCAGTCAACCGGGTTTGCCCGCGACTACCACATGACCGCGGAGATCGCCGCCGATAAGAGCGGCAAGATGAGGGCCCTGCGAGTGAAGACCCTGGCTGACCACGGCGCATTCAACGCCGCCGCCCAGCCGACTAAATTCCCGGCAGGCCTGTTCAGCATTTGCACAGGTTCTTACGACTTTGCCGATTCATTCTGCGAAGTGGATGGCGTTTACACCAACAAGGCGCCGGGAGGAATCGCCTATCGCTGCTCCTTCCGCGTCACCGAGGCGGCTTACCTGATCGAGCGGGCCGTGGACGTGCTGGCTGCTGAATTGAAGATGGATCCGGTGGAACTGCGGCGCAAGAACTTCATTCCGCCTGCCGCTTTTCCCTACAAGTCGCCTCTGGGTTGGACCTACGACAGCGGTGACTACGATGCAGCCATGAAAAAAGCGCTGGACATGGTTGGCTACGATGCGTTGCGCAAAGAGCAGGCGGAGAAACGCAAGAAGGGCGAACTGATGGGAATTGGCGTGGCCAGCTTCACCGAGATTGTGGGCGCGGGACCGGCGCACACTTTTGATATTGCCGGCATCAAGATGTTCGATAGCGCCGAAATCCGCATCCATCCCACCGGCAAAGGAATCTGCCGCATGGGCACCAAGAGCCAGGGACAGGGACACGAGACAACGTATGCACAAATCGTCGCCCAGGAGTTGGGCATTCCCGCGGCTGATATCTCAGTAGAAGAAGGCGACACCGATACTGCTCCCTATGGGCTGGGTACCTATGCCAGCCGCAGCACTCCGGTTTCCGGGGCAGCTACGGCGATGGCCGCGCGGAAAATTCGAGAGAAAGCAAAGAAGATTGCCGCCTTCCTGCTGGAAGCCAGCGAGGAAGATCTGGAATGGGAACCGGGAAAATTTTATGTGAAGGGTGCTCCGGCCAAATCCAAAACGATTCAGGAAATCGCGTTCGCAGCCTATACCAATATACCTCCGGGCATGGAGGCCGGATTGGAGGCTGTGGACTACTACGATCCGCCGAACCTCACGTTCCCCTTTGGAACCTACATCTGCGTGGTGGACATTGATAAAGGCACGGGCGAAATCAAAGTTCGCCGATTTGTGGCCGTGGACGACTGCGGCAACATCATCAATCCCATGATTGTTGAAGGCCAAATTCACGGAGGACTGACGGAAGGCCTGGCCATCGCCTTCATGCAACTCATCGACTACGACGAAAACGGCAACATACAGGGCGGCACCTTTATGGACTACCTGCTGCCTACAGCAGTGGAGACGCCGGTTTGGGAGACGGACAAGACTTGCACTCCATCTCCTCACCATCCGTTCGGCGCAAAGGGCATTGGCGAATCGCCCAATGTGGGCTCACCGCCGGCTTTTGTAAATGCCGTGGTGGACGCTCTCTCTCACTTGGGCGTTCGCCACATTGATATGCCGGTTACACCCTGGAAGGTCTGGAAAATCCTGAACGAGAAGGGCTTGACTGGTTAACAAGAGATGGCCGTAAAGATTGAGAAGACTTTTCAAGTCCAGCAACCGATCGAAAAGGTCTGGAATTTCCTGAGTGATCCCAAGAAGGTTGTGGTCTGTGTTCCCGGCGCCAAGATTACGGAACAGGTGGATGACCACAATTACAAAGGCTCAATCAGCATGAAGGTTGGGCCCACCGTAACTGACTTTAGCGGCGAGATCCAGATTTTGCGGCTGGATGCGCAGGCCCGCGAGATCGAAATCCTGGGCAAAGGAAAGGACGTGCGCGGGAAGGGCGGCGCGTCCATGAAGATGACGGGCAGCCTGCGCTCGCTTCCGGACGGCGGCACGGAGGTGGTCAGCGTTTCTGAAGTCAGCGTGGTGGGAATCCTGGCGCAGGTAGGCTCGCGCATGATCAATGAAGTTTCCAACATCATGTTCCGGCAGTTCGTTGTCAATTTTCAGGAGCAGCTTAAAGCCATCCCGGGCCCAACATCTCTGGGAGCTGCGGCCGCCACGCTGGCTGCGCCCAAACCCATCAAAGCCCTTCCTCTGGCTCTGCGCGCGCTGTGGGCGGCGATAACCCGGCTGTTCCGGCGCGGGAAGACAGATTGAAATGGCCGCACTCCCCAAAGGAAAAGAGATCGGCGATGTAAACGCCATCATCACCGGCTTCGAGCGCCTGGGATACATCACTGACTCGGCCTTGGCTACCGGAATCTACCTGCTGGTGAAACTGGGCAAGCCTGTTCTGCTTGAAGGGCACGCAGGCCTGGGAAAAACCGAGGTGGCCAAGGTGCTCGCTGAATTCCTGGGAACGCGCCTCATTCGGCTGCAGTGCTATGAAGGGTTGGACGTGAACTCGGCCGTCTACGAGTGGAATTACCAGAAGCAATTGCTGGCCATCAAAATTGAAGAGAAGACCAGCCAGAGCATTGAAGAAAAAGAAAAGCATATTTTCAGCCGCGACTTCCTGCTCGAACGTCCGCTGCTTCAGGCCATCCTGGCGGACGAAGCTTCGCCCGTCTTGCTGATTGATGAAGTTGACCGCTCTGATGAAGCTTTTGAGGCGTTTCTGCTGGAATTGCTCTCTGATTTCCAGATCACGGTACCAGAGCTGGGCACAGTGAAGGCGAAGCACATCCCTTATGTGGTGCTCACCTCCAACCGTAGCCGGGAGTTGGGCGATGCGCTCAAGAGACGCTGCATCTTCCATTGGATTGACTGGCCGAGCCTGGAGAAAGAGATGCAGATCGTCCATGCGCGGCTGCCGGGAATTGGGGAGTCGCTGGCGAAGCAGGTCGTCCATTTTATTCAGGCAGCGCGGCAACTGAATTTGATGAAGCCGCCAGGCGTCGCGGAGACCCTGGACTGGGCGCAGGCGCTGCTCTCGTTGGGAAAAGCTCGCCTGGACCACCAGGCAGTTCAACAGACACTGGGTTGCGTCTTCAAATCAGCGGATGATATTGCCCGGGTGAGGAATGCGGGAATTGAGATCATTGGGTAATCCGCCACAGGCGGACAGGTTTGGGAAATTTGGACAGCCAGGCAAATCACATGTCTGAGGCCATCGTGGAATTTTGCCGCTTTGTCCGTGAGAACGGACTTTCCGGTGGTGTGAAGGAGACCCTTGCGGCGCTGGAGGCGGTTGACGCCGTTGGTTTGAGGGACCGGGGGATCTTCAAATTTGCTCTGCGGGCGGCGCTGTGCTCATCGAAAGAAGAATGGGGCCTTTTTGATGATCTGTTTGAACAGTTTTGGAGCAGCCTGGAGCAAGGGTCGGAAGCTGACAGAAGATTTCATCGCCGTCCAGCACTGCGAATTAAAGAGCAGGTTCCTCCGGACGCCGCGCTAGCGATATTGTTCGGGGAGGCTACGGGCAATCAGGCCGAAAGCGAAGGGGGTAGGACCGTAGTTGGAGCCAGCGCGCAAGAACGGCTGAGAAAAACGGACTTTTCTGAGGTGACGCAGGCCGACCTTGCCGCTCTGGAGCAAATCTCGTTGCGGCTGCTGCGGCAGATGAGTTCCAGACTCTCGAGACGGCTCAGGAACACGGGACTGCGCGGGCGGGTGGATATTCGCAGGACCATTCGCCGCAACATCAGCCGGGGCGATGACCTGGTCCGGCTGAGCTACAAGGCAAAAAAATCCCGGCCCAACAAGCTGGTGATTCTGCTGGATGTGAGCGGCTCCATGAATGCTTACAGCCTGTTTCTTGTTCGCTTTGCCTACACCTTGCAAAAATATTTCCGGCATGTGGAGACGTTCCTCTTTAGTACGCAGCTTGTTCGCATCACCAACGCCTTGCGGGCACGCAGCTTGAGTGATGCTTGGCTGGCGCTGGCGGAACTGGCGGCGGGATGGTCCGGAGGAACCAGGATCGGCGAATCGCTGGCCAACTTCAACCAGATGCACGGAACGAAGCTGCTCTCCCGCGATACGCTCCTGATCATCCTGAGCGATGGCTGGGAGACCGGCGAACCTGATATGTTGGCGGCCGAACTGGGAGCGATCAAGCGCCGCGTGCGCAAGCTGATCTGGTTGAATCCTCTGCTGGGAACGGAAGGCTATCAGCCGATTACCCGCGGCATGAGCACTGCGCTTCCCTACATTGATGTTTTTGCTCCGGCGCATAATTTAGAGAGCCTGCTGGCGCTGGAAAGACAGCTCTAAGAAGTGGTCCCATGTTTGAACGCCTCCTGAACAAAGCGGCTGAGTTGCTCGCGCAACAGGAGACCTTTGCTGTGGCAACCGTGGTGCGCTGCCAGGCACCCACCTCGGGTAAGCCGGGAGACAAAGCCATCATCCACGCGGATGGCCGCATCTGGGGCTGGGTAGGCGGCGGATGCACGCAGCCGGTTGTCATTAAGGAAGCGCTGAAAGCTCTGGCTGATGGCCGTCCCAGGCTGGTTCGCATCAGCCCCTCGGAGAATTCTTCTGAAGAAGGAATCGTGGATTACACCATGACATGTCAAAGTGGCGGCGCTTTGGATATCTACATTGAACCAGTGCTGCCGGCGCCGCATATATTGATTATTGGCCGCTCACCGGTTGCCCAGGCGCTGGCGCGGCTGGCCAAAGTGCTTAACTACGCGGTCTCTGTCGCTGCGCCTGAAGCTGATCGAGAATCTTTTCCCGATGCGGGCCGCGTGCAGTCTGATCTGGACCTGAAGCAGATGAAGCTGGCGCCGCAGACCTGCATCGTGGTATGCACCCAGGGTGAATACGACGAGGAAGGATTGGAGCAGGCGCTTCACACAGATGCTGCGTACGTGGCCTTTGTAGCCAGCAGGACCAAGGCGCAAAAGGTATTTGAGTATCTGCACGCCAGAGGCGTTCAAGCTGACCGGCTGAAGCAGGTGCGGGCGCCTGCAGGACTGGACATTGGCGCAGCCACTCCGGAAGAGATTGCCGTGAGCATTCTGGCGGAGATCATCCAGATACGGGGAACCCAGACAAAGAAGGTCGAGCATGCAAAAGGAACCGAGGTACCCCTGCTGACAAAGAAGCAGGCTAAAGATCCTGTTTGCGGGATGACAGTGGATGTGAGCGCGGCCAAATACAAAACACAATTTCGAGGGACCGCCTATTATTTCTGCTGTGCCGGCTGCAAGCAGAAGTTCGACCAGCAACCGGAGAAGCATGCTCTTGCAATCTAAAGAAATTGGAGGGCAACCATGAACCGCTGGAAATTGATTTCGTCCTTGCTGGCAGCGATTGCAGTGACGCTGGCGTTTGCGGCCCCGGATGCGAACGGCGGCGTGGTCCGCAACGTGGTGGCCGCTCCGGATGGCAGGCTCTGTCTGGCTTGCAGCGGCGTAAACAAGTGGCAATCGCGGAGCCGTGCTAGTCCCACTGTACGTGTGGCCGATGGCCGGATGGTCACTGAGCATATTGCACATCTAGTACCGGCTGGCGCGGTTTGGCGCTTCCCTATGCCAATGACCGGCTTGTATAACAATCGAGCGCCTCCTCCGTCCCAATTCAGGTAAAAGGAGCCATGCCTTGAACCTTCGGGACAAAACCAGCCACGCAGCAGTAACCCTGATCTTAAACGCCTGTCCGGATTCAGCCCTTTTGAGCGATCGTGCCAAGGTGCTGAACAGCGCCGGATACTACACCAGTTCCGCGCATACTCCGGAAGAAGCTGCGCAGCATGCCGTGAGCATGAACTGCAACCTGGCGCTCATCTGCTATTCATTTACCAGCAATGAGAAGAAAGCGATCTTTGACCGCCTGCAAAGTCTCAGTCCTGGCACCACAATCGTCTATCTGGAGAAAGGACAGGATGAAAACACGAATGTCCTGGTCTCGAAGATCCGGGAAGCCCTGACGCGGTTGAGCGCATGAGAGGAACGGTGGGTTGCGTGTTGACGGCGATTTGCGATTAAAATCTCAAGGCATCTTATGAAACGCATCCACTTGGCTGTTTTCCTGCTGCTTGCCTTGGCCGCTGCCGCTAGTGCGGCCGTCACCAATCCGGTTCACGTGGAACAAGGATTGATTTCCGGAATCGCCGGCAAGAACCCTGATGTTCGCGTTTACCGTGGTATTCCGTTTGCCGCGCCGCCGGTAGGCGACCTGCGCTGGAAAGCACCTCAACCTCCAGCATCTTGGCAAGATGTAAGGGCGGCAGCGGAGGAGCCTCATGCGTGCTGGCAGACACAATATCCGGCAGCCGCGTCCCTGTATCAGGCCAAGCTCCCGCCGCTCAGTGAAGACTGTCTCTATCTTAACGTCTGGACTACAGCTAAGTCTGCCAAAGACCGCCTTCCGGTGATGGTGTGGATCCACGGAGGCGGATTTACGCGAGGCTCCGGAACCGGTACTGCCTATGACGGCGAGATACTGGCGCGCAAAGGCGTTGTATTGGTGACGATGAACTATCGCCTGGGCGTCTTTGGTTTCTTTGCCCATCCCGGACTTACACAGGAGTCCGGCCACCACGCCAGCGGAAACTACGGCTTGCTGGACCAGATTGCGGCGCTGCAATGGGTGCAGAAAAATATTGCTGCATTTGGCGGCGATCCCAAACGCGTAACCATTTTTGGCGAGTCCGCAGGCTCATGGGCGGTGAGTGGGCTCATGGCCAGTCCTCTGGCCAAAGGGTTATTTCAGCGCTCGATTGGCGAGAGTGGCGGGCAGTTTGCGGACATGGACACGCTAACCGTTGCCGAGAAGGCCGGCGAGAAGCTGGCGGCAACCATGAAAGCAGACCAGGGATCCGCCTCGGATGCGGTGAAGGCCCTGCGGGCCATTGCTGCGGAGGAATTGCTCAAAGCCACTGACCATGATACGGTCCGCGCCATTGTGGATGGCTTCGTCCTGCCCCAGAGTGTTGCCAATATCTTTGCCGCAGGCAAGCAGAGTGATGTCCCTTTGCTGATTGGCAGCAATGCCGACGAGGGGACCTCTTTGGCTCCGCAGGCCGCCAATCTCACGGCTGCTATATATATAAGCGGGGCCAGGATGCGTTACGGGAAGTTGGCCGACGCTTTTTTGGCATTGTATCCGGGGGAGTCCGATGAGCAGGCGGTCAAATCGTTCTACGCCGCGTATCGTGACCAGGCCTTCGGGTGGGAGATGCGCACATGGGCCCGCATGCAGACCAAGGCAGGACACCAGCCGGTCTATCTCTACTATTTCACGCGCCCTGCTCCCGGACCGCTTGGCCGGCGATTTGGCGCATTCCATGCTTTGGAGATTGCCTATGTATTCGGCAATTTTCCGTGGCCTTTCCCGTGGGAAGAGGCGGACCACAAGCTCTCTGACACCATTACCGGTTATTGGACAAACTTTGCCAAAACCGGCGATCCCAACGGAGAGGGCCTGCCCAGGTGGCCGGTGTATTCAGCAAGCACCGATCAGGTACTGGAACTGGGAGACAAAATCGCAGTGCGCTCGGAAACCAACAAGGCTGGATTGGACTTCTACGATAATTATTTCCAATCATTGAAGTCGCAGCAGCAGCAGTCGGTAAGCGGGGGCAGTCATGCGAAATAACTCCCTGGAACAACTTTGGGAAGAGCATACCAAGCACGAGTTCACGACCCACGACACTGACTCCACGCTGGCCACCATGGTGGACGATGCTTCTGTCAACCACGTTCCTGTGATGACCGGCGGGCGGGGCAAGGATGCGTTGCGCGCTTTTTATGCCAGGGACTTCATTCCCTGCATGCCGCCTGATACCAGGCTCACGCCTGTTTCGCGCACCGTAGACGAAGATCAGCTAGTGGACGAGATGATCTTCTCATTCACGCACACGCAGGAGATGCCATGGATGTTGCCGGGGGTTCCACCCACAAATCGCCATGTTGAAGTGCCGTTAGTGGCCATTGTGGGATTTCGAGACGGCAAATTGGTACACGAAAGAATTTATTGGGACCAGGGTTCAGTGCTCAAGCAAATCGGCCTCATCTCCGATCCAAAACTTCCGGTGTTCGGAGCGGAGACGGCGCAGAAGGTGATTGAGCCGGCCTGACAAAATCCACGCCCAGCTATTGAGTTGTATCAGTCAACAGCACCACGTCGCTGCTAACCGGGCCACGAGCGATCGCCAGTTGTTTGCCATCGCGGGACCAGGCGTAATCGAAGATCCGGTCGGATTTGAAATCTGTAAGCTGTTTCGGCTCGCCTCCGGTAAGCGGCATCGCCCAGAGATTGGACAATCCATGTTCATACACTATGTAAGACAGTGACTTTCCGTCGGGAGTAAAACGTAGCTTGGCTGATGACCTGCTATCGGCATTGATGGTATAGAGAGGAGCGCCGCCGGTACTGGGAACGACCATCCAGACTGGACGAGCCTCCAGCCCTGTCTTGCTCGCGGTCACAAAGGCAACCATGGTGCCGTCAGGTGAAATGGCGGCAGACGAGCCCGATTCAGGGCTGAGTTGCAGTGGTGATCCACCGTCGATGGGAACCTTCGAAATGGTATACCCTGTTCCGCTGATTCCCTGGTAAGCCACCCATTGTCCGTCAGGGGAACAAACAGGACTTCGAGTGTCGGCGGTGTGGTTGTCGGAAGCGCCGGTAAGTTCCTTCAGATTCCCGCCGGTACTGTCCATTCGCCATACGGTGATCGCATTTGGGCTGCGCAGGGAGGTAAAGACGATGTGGCGTCCATCACCGCATGCGGAGGGATCAAACGTGGGCTCTGCATCGGAAAGAATAGTAGTCTTGCCCGAGCCATCAGCCTTACGCACATCGAACTCAAAGCGCTGAAAAGCCGGGACAAAACTCAGGATGCGTCCGTCGGCGGTCCAGTCCAGGCTTGCTGCCTCGTTTTTTCCCGAGCTGACTTGAACTGCCTGCGCAGTGGTTCCTGATGCGGGCATCACCCAGATATTGCTGGAGGCCTCAGTCGCAACTGTGATCAGCATGCGGCCGTCTTGTGTGCTCATCACCCCGGCATAACGATTCAGATCATTGGTGATGCGGCGGAATTCACCTTTCGGATAGCTTATGAATCCGATTTGCGGCGTCCAATTGGTGTTGAGACCGATAACTGACACGAACAGGCCCGAGCCATCAGGTAACCAGCAGGAAGCCATTACCTGCCCAACGCGTGACATGGGGCCAATTGGAATTTTTCGTCCAGTGGCCACTTCCACTGCAAGGAATTGGCCGATCTCTCCGTTCTTTGCGCCGTAGAATTCCATGACAGCGATGAGCTTTCCATCCGGTGACCACGACGGACTGCCGGCGAAATTTACCGGGAACGCGTCTTCCGCAATCTTTTGCTCGTGGCTGCCATCGGCGTCAACCACCAGTACCGCATCGGTCTTCGTCTTGGAGGACCCGCGCAAAAAGACGAAACGGCGGCCATCAGGAGAGAAGCTGATGGCGCTGTCGATGTCGGACAAAATCAATTTCGGCGATCCGCCCAGGACTGGAATCTGATAGAGCAAGCCAATTCTCGGATGCTCCTTATCCGCCTGTATAAAGTAGATGTAATTGCCGTCTGGAGAAAAAATCAGCCCGCCAAACCCCCTGTCTGACGGCGGCACGATTTGGGTCACACTGTTGGTAGGGATGTGCCGGATCCAGAGGCTCCACTGACCGGCGTCCTCAACCATGTGGACCACATATTTGCCGTCCGGCGAAATGGCTGCTACGAATGCCTTCCCGCTATCAGTAAGCTTGGTGATGTTCATGCTCTGAAAGGGCGCCAGGCTCGGGCGGTGCAGCAGGGCAAAAACACCATAACCTGCCGCCACCAGCACCACAGCAGCGATGACCAGGACCAAACCGAAACCCAGCTTGTGCTGGCGCGCTCCTTCTGCAAGCAAAACGCTGCGAGAGGAGAGGGCCGGTGCGGCAGTGGGATAAGCCGATGAGGTTAGCGTGCTCGCCTTCACCGCGCCGCTCGAATCCATGTCGCGCTTTAAGCGTTTCAAATCTGCGCGTAGCTCTGCTGCGGTCTGATAGCGGAGGTCGCGATCTTTTTCCAGCAGCTTACTGATGATGCGCTCAAGTTCTTCAGGCAGAGCGGGATTTAAACGCAGGGGCGAAACTGGGGCTTTATGAAGAATGGAATCAAACAGGGCCGCGGAGGTCGCGCCCTTGAACGGCAATGTTCCAGTTGCCATCTGGTAGAGCACGCAGCCAAGAGAAAACAGGTCACTCCGCGAATCTAATTCCTCGCCCAGGGCCTGCTCTGGCGACATGTAGGCAACGGTTCCGACTGTTGAGCCGGGACTGGTCAGGTGTTCGCTATCCAGGGTGATAGCCGTGATAGCCACGGGTTCGGCGATACGCCGGTCTGCCGCTACCTTGGCTAAACCAAAATCCAGGATTTTCGCCTGCCCGCGGTCAGTAACAAAGATATTGGCGGGCTTGATGTCCCGATGCAGAATGCGCTTTGCGTGCGCGGTGTCAAGGGCATCCGAGAGCTGAATTCCGAGTTCGAGCAGATGCCCCAGAGGCAGTGGCTGTCCTCCAATCCTCTGATCCAAGGTCTTCCCTTCCAGCAGTTCCATGACGATGAAGTGTCGGCCCTGGTGCTCATTGATCTCGTAGATGGTACAGATATTCGCCTGATTGAGCGCTGAGGCTGCTCGCGCCTCGCGCTGGAGTCGGTCCAGCGCCTGAGGATCGTTTTCCAGTTCGGCAGGCAGGAATTTCAGCGCTACATGACGGCCAAGTTTCAGGTCCTCAGCCTCATAGACTACGCCCATGCCGCCGCTTCCCAGCTTCCCCAGGATTTTGTAATGCGCAACCGTTTGGCCAATCATGGTGAAACTAAGAATCGTATTGATACGCTTCTGCGGATGTCAATGCATGTGCCTGCTCAAGACTCTCTTCTTCGTGGACGAAGCCTCCAGGGATAGCGAACGAACAGTGTCTGTAGCACACCTGGTCAAGTTCTTTCCTTCTGGAGAGTCGAAGAAATCCCAGACCCCCAAACCACAAATTTTGCCTCTTCGCGGTAATATTGTTCGCATGAAATTCAGAACAGTTGTATCGCTCATGCTTACTGGAGTACTTCTCTCAGCCCTGGCGCTGGCTCAGAATCAGCCCACCCCGGAAAAGTCTGACTCCTTGTCCTTGATGAAAATCGCTGCTGACGTTGCCGGTAATGTGCAGCCGCAGAGCTTAGAAGGTTTCACGGGAATTTATGTCGACGCGCAGAACTGGGCAGCAGGCGCGAAGGATGGTGACCTTGGCCCGTTCCTGAAGCTCAAGGATGTCCCGGCCAAGGCAGGCCGCAGCGCAGCTTTCTTTTTTAGCGCAGCCAAAGATGCGGCCATCTGCGTGTATTTCGACGGTAAATCTCCCTTCGGTGTTGTGGCCGTCAAGGCCGGTTCTGGCGGCGCCATCAAGGCTGATGACATCTCCGCTGCCTACAAACGTGTGTCCAAGGACATGCTGAAGAAAGGGAGCCAGGAATACCATTTTGCCGAGGGCGGAATTACTACGGATGATGGTGCGGCCCTGCCCGGGTTTCAGGTCACAAAATAATTATTCAAAATGGATCAGGGCGATCTCCGGTCTCGTACCCACGCGCATGGGCGGCCCCCATGTGCCGGCGCCGGTTGAGGTGTAAACCAGCAAATTACCCAACCGCTCCAGGCCATGAGTGAATTGTCCCCACACCCTGGAGACAATCCAGGTAAAGGGAAAGATCTGGCCTCCATGAGTATGCCCGGAAAGCTGCAGGGAGATTCCTTCCTCTTCGGCAATGGGCAAACCACTGGGCGCGTGCAGCAACAGGATGCTGGCACGCTCACGATCGAGTTCAGCCCGCTGCAGAATGGAACGATAGCGCTGGGCGTTGACGGCATCGCGATAATGCACGCCTAAAATCTGGAGGCCGTCCACGGTGACCTTTTCGTTGTTGAGGACGCGGATGCCGGAGTTGCGCACAGCTTCTACATGCCGCGCATGGCCGGTGAAACCGTCGTGATTGCCGGCAACGAAATAGGTCCCAAAAGGAGTATCCAGGTCCGCCCATGGCTGCGCCAGCGCTTCAAGGTCCGCAGCCGTGCCATCGTAGAGATCGCCGCCGATGAAGACCACATCGGGACGCAACTGTGTGAGCATGCCGGTAATGCGCTTGACAAATCCCTGGTTCCTCACGTGACCCAGATGTGTATCGCTGACCAGTGCGGCCACGCGTCCACGCCAGGATTCGGGCAGGTTCGGCAGCTTGACGCTGACTCGGCTCACTCGAGTGCAGGCAGCATTCACCATTCCGTACAGGCCTGCCAGGACTGCGGCTCCGTACAGGCAGATAGCGATGATCCGGGGAATCGGATGAAACCCGAAAAGTCTTGCTCCGTAATGAACGATCCAGCATGCCCAGGAAGCAAAAAAGAAAAAGCTGGCAAAGCCAAGCCAGACTGCAGCCATCGTGTACAGCAGTCGAACCAGGACATTGGAATAACGGAAGGCTAGCCATGTGGCACTGACAAAACTGACGGAGAGAATGGCAAACAGCACCTTCAGCTTTGCCGGAGACCCCGGAATCCCAAAGAACGCGATCCAGGTTTCGTAGAGAAACCAATGTCCGGCAAACAGGATGCATTGAACGATAATGACAAAAGAAGCAATTCGCCTACGCAACGGTATAAGCCCTTAAAAGTATGTTCCGCAATTGTTTTGATGAGATTTGACTGAATGAAGATTCATTCAATAGGATAGCCGGGGTCTTCGCAAGCTGCCTCTTGGCCCGCTGAAAGCACTCAAGGAGTTTCCACCGATGGATCTGAATCTGACTGCTGAAGAACTGGCATTTCGCGACGAATTGCGCGCATGGCTGAAGACAAATGTGCCCAAAGATTGGGACGGGCGGCGCGAGGAATCGATGGAGTCCCGCTTCGAATATCTGAAGGCATGGCAATACAAGCTGTACCAGGAGGGCTGGGCGGGTATCTCGTGGCCGAAAGAATATGGAGGACGAGGCGCGAGCCTGATGCAGCAGGTCATCTTCTGGCAGGAGATGGCGTTGGCCAATGCTCCGCCATTTGCCAACGTTCTGGGACTCGGGATCATCGGGCCAACCATCATTGCTTTTGGTACGGAAACGCAAAAAAAGCGCTTTCTTCCCAAAATTCTGAGTGCTGAGGAAATCTGGTGCCAGGGTTTTTCCGAGCCTGACGCCGGTTCTGATCTGGCCAACCTGCGCTGCGAAGCGCAGCTTGACGGCGGCCATTATGTGGTCAACGGGCAGAAGGTTTGGAACAGCTACGGCTGGGCCGCACACTGGTGCGAACTGGTGGTGCGCACGGATCCCAATGTGCCCAAGCACAAAGGATTGACCGTGCTGATGGTTGATATGAAAACGCCGGGCGTGGAGGTGCGTCCGCTGCGGCAGATGACCGGTGAGACCGAGTTCAACGAGCTTTTTTTCCATGACGTGCGCGTTCCCGTAGCGAATGTTGTAGGCAAAGTGAATGAGGGCTGGAACGTGGCCATTGGCACGCTTATGCATGAGCGCGGCACATTTGGCGCCGGCTTGCAGGTGGCCTACAAACGCAATATGGACCGGCTCATCGAACTGGCGCGGAAGTTTCAACGCAACGGTCGTCCACTGCTGGAGGATCCTCTCGTCCGCCAGAAGCTGGCTCAGTGCTATGCCGAAATAGAGATCATGCGCTTGAACCAGATGCGTGCTTTCAGCCGCATTAGCGCAACCGGAGTGCCCGGGCCGGAGGGCTCCATCCAGAAGATTTTCTGGAGCGAGCTGAACCAGCGCTTCCAGCAGGTGGCGCAGGAAATCCTTGGGCCCTATGGGCAAATCGAAGGCGCGGACAATCACGCGGTGGACCAGGGAATGTGGGCTTACGGATATCTGCGTACGCGCGGAAATACGATTGAAGCAGGTACGTCAGAGGTTCAGCGCAATATCATTGGACATTTTGTGCTGGGATTGCCCAAGAGCTACTAAATACCAAGCACTAACGACTGAGGTTTCCCATGCAATTTGGATTGACTGAGAGCCAGAAGATTCTGAAAGACAATGCGCGCAAGTTTTTCTCCGTGGAGTGTCCCGCGGCGGAAGTCCGGCGGTTGATGGAGACTGATACCGCCTACGATCCTGCATTGTGGTCCGAGATGGCGGAGCAGGGCTTTACCGGGATCATCTTCCCCGAGGACGCTGGTGGACTCGGTCTGGGCAAAGTGGAACTCATCCTGCTCATGGAAGAGATGGGATATGCGATGGTTCCCGGTCCATTTTTCTCTACCGTGGTGCTGGCTGGCTCCGTGCTGGACGCGTGCGGTAATGCAGAGCAAAAGAAAAAATACTTGGAGCCCATCTGTCAGGGTAAGTCCCGCGCAACGGTAGCTATGGTCCTGGATACGGCGGCGAAGCCCGATCCGGAAGATGGCCGCGTGATCGTTGCCAACGGAAAGCTCACGGGCAAAAAATTGTTTGTGACGGACGCGGCTGTGGCCGATTTCATAGTGGTCATCACCAGCGGCGGGGCTTTTGTGACGGAGTCCAAAGCTCCCGGCGTGAAAATATCAGCGATGAATACCATGGACGGTACACGCAAGCAGTGCGTGGTTGAGTTCAATAACACGTCCGCGGAGAAACTTGCCGGAACAACAACCGGGACAATGCAAGCCATTGATCTGGCGACGGCAGCTCTGGTTGGCGAGATGGTGGGCGGCATGCAACGCGCTCTTGAAATCACCGTCCAGTACGCAAAGACCAGAAAGCAGTTTGGCAAACCCATTGGCTCTTTTCAGGCAGTGCAGCATAAGTGCGCAGACATGTATCTGGAGACGGAGAGTTCGCGTTCTGCGGCTTATTATGCGGCGTGGGCCTTGCAGGAAGGAGCGCCGGACGCGGCGGTTGCCGTTTCCATCGCCAAGATGTATGCCAGCGATGCCTGCCGCAACGTAGGCAACAACGGCATTCAAGTCCATGGCGGGATGGGATTCACCTGGGAAAATGATTTGCATCTCTATTACCGCCGGGCCAAAGCTTCTGAGACAATGCTGGGGGACGCGGCGTTCCACCGCGAACGCATCGCCCGGCTGGCCATCGATACTCAGGCTGCCCCGGCGCAAACGGCAAAAAGCGCATGACAGCGCAGCTACGTGCTAACCACTAAGTACTAACGACTGCCCTTCAGAGGACCCATGAGCGAATTAGTTCAGCTATCCAAAGACAACGACATTGCCATCATTACCATCAACAATCCTCCGGTCAATGCTCTCAGTCCGGGAGTGCCGGAAGGAATTGCAGAGGCCCTTCAGCAAATCAGCAAGGACGGCACGGTCAGGGCGGCAGTCCTGATTGGTGGTGGAAGGACCTTTGTCGCGGGCGCCGACATCAAGGAATTCGGCAAAATGACTTCCGGAAAGACGCAACGCGGCGTGGCTTTTGTTCCGATGCTGGTGGACATGGAAGATAGCAAGAAGCCCATCGTGATGGCCATTCACGGAACTGCGTTCGGTGGCGGGCTGGAACTCGCCATGGCCGGACATTACCGCGTGGCTTCTGCTGATGCTCAGGTCGGACAGCCGGAAGTGAAGCTCGGCCTGATTCCCGGCGCCGCCGGCACGCAACGTTTGCCCCGTTTGGCGGGCGTGGCCAAGGCAGTCGAGATGTGCGCGGACGGCAATCCCATCAAGGCAGCGGCGGCTCTGCAGTTCGGCATTATCGATCGCATCATTGAAGGCGATCTCCTTAGCGGTGCAGTGGCCTTTGCCCGGGAGATCGCAGATAAGCCTGCGCCCAAAACTCGGGAGCGCAATCAGAAGCTGGGCGCCCCGGAACAGAACGCTTCCCTCTTTGCTGCCGCCCGCGAAACCGCCAAGAAGAAACAAAGGGGTTTGATGGCGCCCTTGGCCGCGATTGATGCGGTCGAAGCAGCGGCCAGGTTTCCGTTTGCCGAAGGCTGCGATGTAGAGCGCAATCTTTTCATTGCCTGCCTCTATTCCGACCAGTCCAAGGCGTTGATTCACGTCTTCTTCGGCGAGCGCGAGGTCACTAAGATTCCGGATGTTCCCAAAGAAACCCCTGTTATTCCCGTAAAGACCGCAGCCGTTGTGGGCGCTGGAACCATGGGCGGAGGCATCGCCATGGTATTTGCCAATGCTGGTATTCCGGTCCTGCTGAAAGAGGCAGACCAACCGGCTTTGGATCGCGGCCTGGCTACCATTCAGAAAAACTACGCCAATTCCGTCAAGCGTGGTCGCTTTACTCAACAATTTGTCGATGAGCGATTGAAACTCATCAAGCCCACATTGTCTTACGATGATTTCGCAGGTGTTGACATGGTGGTAGAAGCGGTATTCGAAGGCATGGCCCTCAAAAAACAGGTGTTTGCCGAACTCGACCGGATATGCAAGCAGGGCGCGATCCTGGCCAGCAATACTTCAACCCTCAATATTGATGAGATTGCCTCGGCAACCTCGCGGCCAGGCTCCGTGATCGGTACGCATTTCTTCAGCCCGGCAAACGTGATGCGCCTGCTGGAAATTGTTCGTGGCAAGGCCAGCAGCAAAGAAGTCATCGCAACGTGCATGCAACTTTCCAGGAAGCTGGGCAAAGTAGGAGTGCTCGTAGGCAACTGCCGCGGTTTTGTGGGCAACCGGATGTTTGGCCCGTACCGCCGCGAAGCTCAATTCCTGGTGGAAGAAGGTGCCAGCGTAGAGGCCGTGGATAAAGCGTTATACGACTTTGGCATGGCGATGGGTCCGCTGGCCACTGGCGATCTGGCTGGCCTGGATGTGGGCTGGAGAATTCGCAAAGAGTACAGGCATCTGGAAAAACCCGGCGTGCGGCAGCCGATCGCGGAAGATAAACTCTGCGAACAGGGGCGCTACGGGCAAAAGACTGGCGCGGGCTGGTACAAGTATGACGCCGAGCGGCGTCCTATTCCCGATCCTGAAGTTGCCGAACTGGTGCGCAAGAGCGCAGCCGAGGCTGGCATCACACAGCGACAGATCTCAGCGGAAGAAATTGTTGACCGCTGCATCTATGCGCTCGTCAACGAAGGCGCGCGAATCCTGGAAGAAGGCTACGCACTGCGCGCGGTTGATATCGACATCATCTATCTCACCGGCTATGGCTTCCCTGCTTACCATGGCGGCCCCATGTGGTACGCAGACACCATAGGTTTGAAGAAAGTGTATGAGCGAATCTGTGAATTCCATCGCCAGCATGGCGAACTCTGGGCGCCTGCGCCCTTGCTGAAGCACCTGGTGGAAAAAGACATGAAGTTTTCCGGGTTTATTCGGGAGGCGGAGAAGACTGCGGGTTCGTAGCTTTGGCTTTTGCCTTGTGCGATTTTGCCGACTCCCTGAATCCCTCACTCGCGAGGATGATTCATGGGGCCTCGGTGTGAACCTGCGCTGTGGCCGAATATCGTTCCTTATCTTGAGCCTAACAATACTTCCGGATGTTCGTGCGCAATCGTCAGTAGTTTTAGGGTCGCCTCGCGCGGGTGGCGAATTCCCTGCTCCCAGCTCTCCACTGCATTTGGACTTACATTGATGATTCGGGCAAAGACAGCTTGGCTTACATTAAAGGAGCGCCGGATAGCACGGATTTGAGCAGCACTTAGTGGCTTAGGGGGATCCGGGAGCTCTGTCACCCGCAACGGAGACTTTTTTCCTCGCTCATATGCCAGCACGTCAAGCAAAGATTGCCGCAAATCTTCAAATACCTTCACCTTTGTCTTCTTCGTCTTCTTCATACTCAACCTCTACTGCGTCCTCTTAGGGCCAAGGCTGCCCGTAGAAGGCTACTTCCCGTCATAGCTGATTCTCCAAATCGACTTCGATCCATCATCACTCACAAACAGTGAGCCATCTTTACTCACAGCTACGCCCACCGGACGTCCCCACACGCTTCCATCGGGAGTAGTGAAGCCCGTAAGAAAATCTTCATATTCCCCGGTAGCGTGCCCATTCTTCACCGGGACGCGAATCACCTCGTAGCCGCTGCGGGTCTTGCGGTTCCATGAACCATGTTCGGCGGCAAAGATGTCACCATGATATTCGGCTGGAAACTGCTTGCCTTCATAGAACAGCATCTCCAGCGACGCAAAGTGCGGCTGCAAAAGAACGTCAGGAACAATGACCTTGTCTTTCAGTTCAGCGTGCTTGCCTTTATGTTTTGGGTCCCAATTGCCGCCAATATAAAACCAGGGCCAGCCGTAAAATCCGCTTTCCTGAATATGAGTGATGTAGTCAGGAGGAAGATCGTCGCCCAGTTCGTCGCGTTCATTCACTGAACCCCAGAGTTGTCCGGTCTCCGGCTGAACAGCAATGCCGACCGCATTGCGTATGCCGTAGGCGTATACGCGAAAACCGCTGCCATCCGGGTTGTACTCCAGAACGTCCGCGCGGTGAAGTTCCCGGGGATTGTTGTCTGTATCGTCATTATTCGATTGAGAACCTACAGACACATACATCTTCTTGCCGTCGCGGGAAAATGCGATGTCGCGCGTCCAATGTCCGCCGCCACGGAGCTGGCCGCCACCGGGAAGTTCGGGAACAATCACCTGCTGCGGGCCGCCCGCTTTCAGGTCGCCATTGTGATAAGGAAAACGGACAACTGAATCTGTATTGCCCACGTAAACCCATTGCGGATCAGGACCCGAGGGATAAAACGCAATACCAAACGGCCTCTTGAGGCCGGTGGCAAACACCTCCGACTGTTCTGCTTTGCCGTCTTTGCCGGTGCCTCTGAATAGCTTGATCTCCCCTGACCTGCTTTCCGCCAGAAAGAGGTCGCCATTCGGCGCAGTGCGAATCAACCGGTTGTAATTCAGGTCAGATGCGTACAACTCAACTTTGAATCCAGGAGGGGCCTGCGGCCATGATTTCGCCGGACGTGGAACCAGGCTGGGCCCATTGTCTACGGACTGCGTAGCAAAAGGCTGCGGCAAATCTGCCGCGGTGATTTTGCGGAATACGCCGGGTCTCTCCTGGCTGTAATCGGCAAATGCCGCTTGACCGGTTATGGTATTGTGCCTGGCCGCTTCCACGGCAATGGACCGAATTACAAAACAGGCTACTGCAAGAAAGAGCAGTGTCTCAAAGTGAATCTTTCTTAGGCGCATATTTTTTGGGATGAACCTGCGGGGGCTTATGGAGCACAAAACCACTCAACCGACATTATAAGGCTGAATTTACATCCCCAGATAGGCTCTGCGGACGTGCTCGTTGTTGGCCAGCGTGGAACTGGGACCTTCCAGCGTAATACGGCCCACCTCCATCACGTAGCCGTAATTTGAAACCTGCAAGGTGTAATTTACGTTCTCGCCTACCAGCAGAATGGTTACACCTTGGCTTGAGATTTCGCAAATAATCTTAAAAATCTGTTCGACCAGGAGTGGGGCCAGGCCGAGTGAAGGCTCATCCAACAGCAAGAGTTGCGGTTCGGACATAAGGCCGCGGCCGATGGCGCACATCTGCTGCTCGCCGCCGGAGAGAGTGCCGGCCAACTGGTGGCGACGCTCTTTAAGCCGGGGAAAAAGATCGTAGACGCGAGCCAGATTCGTTTTGGCGTGGCTGCGCAAAGTGCGCAAAAAACAGCCCATCAGCAGATTGTCTTCCACTGACATGCCGGGCCAGAGCTGGCGGCCCTCTGGGACCAGGCTGATGTGACGTTTCACTCGCTCTCGCGCCGGCAACGCAGTGATGTCTTCGTTATTCAGAAGGATGCGTCCGCGTTTGATGCGCAGTGTGCCGGCGGCCGAGTTCAAAGTACTGGTTTTTCCAGCACCGTTGGAACCGATGATGCAAGTCACCTCGCCCTTGGCCACCGCAAAGGAAATTCCCCACAACACCTGGGTGGCGCCGTAACTCACCTCCAGGTTTTCAACCACCAACAACTTGTTGCGAGGGCTGCTAGACACCGGGACCGCTCCCCAGGTTAGGGTTGCCCAGATAGGCTTTGATGACAGCGTCGTTGTTCCGGATCTCGTCCGGCTTGCCTTCCGCCAGTTTCTGCCCGAAGTCGAGAACGGTGATACGATCGCACACGGACATAATGGCTTTCATATCATGTTCCACGTACATAATGGTGGCGCCGCGATCACGGATGCGCTGCACCAGGTCCAGCATGGCCAGGGTCTCAGTGGAGTTGAGGCCGCCGCAGATTTCGTCCAGCAATAACAGGTCTGCGCCGGTAGCCAGAGCGCGAGCGACTTCCAGGCGCTTCTGCTCGCCCAACGACAGCCCGGAGGCCAGCAGGCGAGCTTTGGCGTCCAGGCCAACTTGTTGCAGCACTTGCATTGCCTGTTCCTGGGCCGATTGACCGGGCGCCGCATTCCGACGTCCAAAATGGACTGCTAGAAGCACGTTTTCCATCACCGTGAGGGCCCGGAATGGCCGCACAATCTGATGCGTCCGCGCGATTCCCATCTTCACCAGTCTGGCCGGGTGCCTGCCGGTAACGTTCGTGCCGCGCAAACGCACTTTTCCCCCTGAAGGCCGGAACGTTCCACTGATCACGCTGAACAGCGTGGTCTTGCCCGCTCCGTTCGGCCCTATAAATCCGCAAATTTGGCGTTCCGGGACCTCAAAGCTCACGTCCTTCAAGGCGGCTACGCCCCCAAAGTACTTTGTCAGTCCTTGGACCTCCAGAATCGTCACCACGCCTCCTGAAAAGTCTTGCCAGTTTGTGCAGCAGCCCCATGACGCCGTCCGGCTCCAGCAGGACAATGAGTATCAGCAAGGCTCCGTATAACAGAAGATGGATTTGAGGGAACTTGACAACTATTTCTTCTTCCACCATGCCGAACACCGCGCCACCCAGCACCGGTCCCCAAACCGTTCCAATACCGCCAATTACAGGCATGAGCAGGATGGAAATCCCGGTTTGGAAGGCAAATACTCCGCCCGCCCCGCCCGTGGGGTCTATATAGATGTTGTAACGGGCATGGAGAGCTCCTGCAATGCCCGTCAAGGCAGCGGCGATGGCGTGGGCCCATAACTTGAAGGTATAAGGGTTCACGCCCACCTGGGCCGCGGCGTCCTGGTCCTGTTTGATGGCTCGCAGGGCCAGGCCAAATCTGCTCCGGGAAATCCAGGCTGAAATCGCAATCGCAAGGGCCACCCCAACCAGGGCCTGATAGTAGTGCTCCAGTTGGCGAAACGGCCCATATTCTGTAATGCGATATCCGCTCGCCCCGCCGGTAAAGGGAATGTTACTCATCACCACGCGCACTGCTTCGGTTATGCCAATGGTGGCGATGGCAAAATATGGACCGCGCAGCCGGAATGTAGGCAGGCCTACAAGAAACGATGCCAGCACCGCCACTCCCGCCGCTCCCAGGAAACCAAAGTATGGACTCCGGCCGGAATTGATCAAAAGAGCGGCAGCATAGGCGCCCAGGCCGTAAAACACTGCAAATCCAAATGACACCTGGCCGGCAAATCCGCCCACGATGTTCCACGCAATGCTGGTGATTGTCCAGACAAACGTTGCAAACAGGATCTTTACCAGGTTGGAGCTGGGGCCCGCTGCGGGTAGCAGCACAAACAGCAGCAAGACCAGAAAAGGAACAGCCAACTTGGCATAGCGAGCAGCAGTCATGTCGCCCGCCATTTCTTCTCCAGCAGGCCGGCAACGCCTTTGGGCAGAACCAGCAGAACTACAACCAGCAGACCGTAGGAGATGGCTTCCTTGTAACTCGCGGGGACCCAAAGAATGCTGAACGTCTCAACCAACGCCAGAATCAGCGCTCCAATTGCAACCCCGGAAAACGATTCCAGGCCGCCCAGCACGATAATCACAAAGGACCGCAGCAGAAACTGCCGGCCAAAGTCGGGGCTGAAGGAATAGAGCATGGCCAGCAATGCTCCGGCAAAACCGGCAAAGGCCGTTCCCACGCCGAAGGAGAGCATGGCGGTGCGGCGGTCATCCACTCCCGCGATCTTTGCCGCGTAAGGATTTTGAATCAAGGCCCGGACCGCTCTGCCAAACCAACTCCTCCGCAGCACGATCTGAAGGACCACAACCGATATCACGGCCATCACGAAAACGATCAAGCGAACTTTGGAAATGGAGACTACATCTCCCAGGCGGATGACGGAAAACGTCATCGGCGTCAGGATAGACTGGTCCTCATTTCCCCAAATTAACAGGGCAACGTTTTGCAGGATCAGCCAAAACCCGAACATGAGCAACAGTGAGGAAAGAGTGGGCTGGTCTGACTTAGGCAGCCACTGGACCAGCAGCCAGTAGACAGCCATGCCAAACAAAAAAAATACGGGGAGTGCAATGACGGCGCCCACCACGGGAGGCACATGGAAGCGCTCGAACAACTCAAAGGCGAAGTAGGCTCCCATCATCATGAGCCCGGCATGGGCCAGGTTCACGATTTTCATCACGCCGTAAATCACCGTCATGCCAATGGACATGGCGGCGTAGACGCCGGCCAGCAGCACCGCTGCCACCAGTGGGTCCAGGTAATCGACAAAATTCATTGCTTACGGCGTTGGAGCGATAGGCTGCCCGGTGGCTCCGCTCTTCGGATAGACAATCTCAACCTTCCCACCCGGCTGATTTTGCACGATCACGAACGGATATCCCGTTTGGCCGTTCGGTCCAAATTTCAAGACCGTGCCGGGGAGCAAAGAATCCTTTAACTCGGCTTTGCGCAGGGCGTCGCGAATCTTGGTTTTGTCAGTGGATCCGGCCTGTTGGATGGCCTGCGCCAGGATGCGCACGGAATCATAGGCTGTAGCTGCATACCATGAGTCTGGGGCCCGGCCGGTGAACTGCTTGTAATCATTGATGAACTTTTGCGCTTGCGGATAGGGCAGCTTATCTGACCACCAGATTCCGGCAAAGATGTAATTGATGCCGTCGCCCAGCGCTTTACGGGCGGCGTCTTCCGGACCCCGCGCCCCGTAGCTGATCATCTGGTGGTGCATGCCGCTCTGCAGATATTGCCGGTGCATGGTGATGTAGTCCTGCAAATGGGCATCGCTCAGAAAAATGTCGGCCCTGGCTACCTTGACCTTCTGGAGCAGACCGGAAAAGTCTGTCCCGCCCAGTTCGAATTTCTCGTTGAACACCACCGTGAAATAGCCCGGATGTTTGTTGATCCAGTCCTGGATCCCATTGACATAATCGATGCCATGGTCAGTGTTCTCCACCGCCAGAGCGAGCTTGAGGCCCTTCTTTAGCTTGCCCTGGTCTACAAGCGAGCCAAGAAATTCGGCGGTGGTGGATCCCAACAGCAAGACCGGGCTGAGTGCGCCGAATATGTACTGGTAGCCGTGGCTGAAGATGCTGGTTGCCGCAGAGCCGGGAGTTATCCACGGTGTCTTATAGCGGTCGGGCATGACTGATTCCGCTTCGCCCAGGGCGGTTGAATAACCGCCGATCACCGCGGTGGCGTTATCTGAACTCATGACACGCTCGGCCAGAGATGCTGACTTGGCGGAATCCGAGGCATCGTCGTAGAAAACTTCCTTTAGCTGGTATTTTTTGCCTTTTACAGCCAGCCCACCCTTGTCGTTGATCTGTTTGATGGCGAGCTCAACACCTTCTTTCTGGTATTGGCCGGGCTTGCCTTCGCGCCCGCTGATAGGCAACACGACGCCGATGGTAATGGTATCGCCACCCTGGGCAGCGCTAAGCTTTGGGCTGGCCAGGAGGACCATGCAGGCAGTCACCATGAGCAGCGCGCTCATCCAGCGTTGCATTCCAAGCAAAACCGATCTCCTCACAGTCCCTCCTCAAGACGTGGATTCTCAATTACATACGAATGGAGCATGATACGCCTGCCAAAACGCTCTAAACAAGGTTTATCGTGCGAATCACAGTCCGCAGGCTCTTGTCCGCCCGCCGTCATCCAGTCTAATATTCGGACGCTATGAAACTCATCGTCTTTGTAATGTCCGCCGTCCTGGCCGGCCTGGCGCAAAACTCTTCCCTTTCCTCCCAGGTCGATTCCGTCTTTCCTGATGCGCATGCTTTGTATCTTGACTTGCATCAGCATCCGGAGCTTTCTTCGCATGAAACCCGCACCGCTGCTTTGTTGGCGGAGAAGCTGCGCGCGCTCGGTTATGAAGTTACAGAACACATCGGCGGCGCCGGAGTGGTGGGAATCCTGAAAAATGGCAATGGCCCCACGGTCATGCTGCGCACGGAACTCGATGCTCTCCCGGTAGAAGAAAAGACGGGTCTCGCCTACGCCAGCAAAGTTCGCGCCAAGGATGATAGCGGACGCGACGTCCCTGTAATGCATGCCTGCGGCCATGATCTGCATATGTCATCGTGGTTGGCCACGGCCACCGTCATGGCCCACAGCAAAGATAGCTGGCATGGCACGCTCATGCTGATTGCCCAGCCGGCAGAAGAAACCATTGCCGGCGCGCAACGGATGGTCAACGATGGTCTATTCACGCGCTTTCCCAAACCTGACATCGGCATCGCGCTGCACGACACCAACAGCATCCCCGCCGGCAAGGTAAGCGTGACTCCCGGATACGCCAAGGCGGCCGCAGACTCCCTGCGGATCACCATCTATGGCAAAGGCGGCCACGGTGCCTTTCCGGAAAAAACCATCGATCCGGTGCTCATCGCGGCCAGAATCGCGGTGACGCTACAGTCCATCATCTCGCGTGAAATCAAACCTGGCGACGCCGCCGTGATCACCGTGGGATACATCCAGGCAGGCACCAAGAACAACATCATTCCCGATGACGCCCAGATGGGAATCACCGTGCGCTCCTACAAACCATCGGTCCGGCAACATTTGCTGGCGGCAATCGCGCGTGTAGCCAAAGGCGAAGCCGAAGCCGCGGGCGCGGAAAAGATGCCATTGGTCGAAAAGTACGAGTCTACCTCAGCCGTCTACAACGATCCGGTGCTCACGCAGCATCTGCAAGCCACGCTTGAGGGCACTCTGGGCAAAGGTAATGTTCAAGTGGAAGAGTCCATCATGACCTCGGAAGATTACTCGGTGTTCGTGGAGCAGGGAGTCCCGTCGTTTTATTTCATGCTGGGCGCCGCAAACCCGCAGAAGTATGCGGAGGCCAAGGCCAGCGGCAAAGATTTGCCTACCAACCATTCTCCGCTCTTTGCTCCTGATGCAGAACCCGCGTTGCGCACCGGCATTACGGCTGAAGTTGCAGTCTTGCGCGACCTGCTCAAGAGCAATACCAACGTCAAGCAGGTTACGGGTCCCGCGCCAGGAAACTAAACCCGCTGTGCCAGCGATTACGGGAACTTTCTTCTTCAGGATCCCCTGCTGAATGCCGGGCATGACACTGACCTGGCCGCTTCTAATTCGCCAAACCCGAAGCTTCGCGGTCGCGCACCCGAATAAATCCTCTTTATCGGTCCCATAAGCTTTTTCGATTGGCGAGGATCCTGCTCCCGCGATATCCTTCTTAGTTGAAACCCAGCCATTTCAACTTCCTGTATCAGTGACGTTGTTACCCGATAACCTATTGGCCTGCGCCGAAGAGGAGATTAGAGGAGATCCATGTCCAACGAACTGCGCAATTTCCTGGCACTCACTTATGACGAATTGGAAGAGCTGAACCTCAAGGCGAAGGAGCAGCGCAGGAACCGCGTCGCCGCTCACAAAATCCAGGAGGATCGGCTTAAGTATCTGGCCGGCGAAAAACGGATCAAGGCCGTGACCGTGCTCTTCAGCGATCTGGAAGGCCGGCTGCACATGCTCGACTACGATAAGAAGTTCCTGCTGAAGAGCTATGACAACCTCACCTTTGACGGTTCGTCGATTCGGGGCTTCACCGCGCAGCGCGAAAGCGATCTCCGTCTTGGCATCGACTGGGCCGCTTTCTACTGGGGACCGGCTGACGTCTTTGGGCCGGGCAAGGTTCTGGTATTCGGCGAAGTCATCGACAAGAATGGCGGACCATACAGCGCCGACATTCGCAGCGTGCTGAAGTTGTTCGCCGCGCAGCAGCACAAGAAGCATGGCTACACCCTCAATGCTGCCAATGAAATCGAGGGCTTCCTGTTCCAGGGGCCGGAGGCCGAGCGCCGATATCACGAGACCGGCAAGTTCGAGTACGTCAACACCGGCGGTTACTATCACTCCCTGCCCGGCGATCCTTTACGCACGTTTATCGACACCACCGCCGAAGTGCAGCGCTCCATGGGCTTCCAGAATGAGAAGGACCATCCCGAGGTTGCGCCGTCGCAGTTCGAAATCAACTACAGCTACGCGGAGGTGGTAGCGGCTGCCGACCACATTCAACTCTACAAGCTGATCTGCCGCCAGGTCGCCCGCAAGATGGGCCTTACTGCTTGTTTCCTGCCCAAACCGGTGGTGGGCGTCAACGGCAGCGGGATGCATACGAATGTTTCCATCAGCGAGGAGGGCAGGAACCTCTTCTGGGATCCCAAGGGTGAAGAGAAGCTGAGCAAGTTGGGTTATGAGTTCCTGGACCGTCTGCTCACCCACGGCAATGATCTTTGCCTGGTGCTTAACTCCAGCGTGAACGCGTATCGCCGGCTCGATCCGCACTTTGAGGCGCCCAACCAGCTCAAGGCCTCAGCCGTGGACCGTGGCTCCATGATCCGCATTCCCATCGGTAACGAGCGCAGCATGCGTACAGAGGTGCGCGCGGTAGCTCCCGACGCCAACCCCTACTTGGTCCTGTACTCCATCTTCAAGACCGGACTTGAAGGCGCCACGGCCAGGATCAAGAACCTGCGCCAGGCAGAGCGCTATCTGCCTGACAACATCTACACCGCGATTGAAGACTTCCGCAAAGCCGAGTGGACAACCAAGATGCTGGGCGAAGACGTGAAGGCGCGCTACGCTGACCTGAAGCAAGCCTCGGCTGATCGCTGTCCGCGCCTCCTGGGTTCAGTGGTAAAGGCCGCGGAGGTGCAGTTCCACCATGAAGTCTACAACCAGTTTCTGTGGAGTCTGTTCTAGCTCACGGCTGGTCATAGAACTTCATCGCCATGGCGCCGTGTGTTGCCGCGGCCCCGGCCCGCAGGGCAGCGGCAATCAGCGCGCTTTCGGCTATTTCCGCGCGCGATGCGCCTGCGGCTTTGGCCCCCTTCACGTGTACTTCAATGCAATAAGGACATTGGGTGGTAAACGCCACTCCCAGTGCGATGAGCTCACGATATTTCCTGGGAATGGCGCCGTCCTCGCGGCCGACAGTCTTATCCAGGGCGATCCAGGCGTTGAAATCTGTAGGCGCGAGTTTACCCATCTCCTTGAGAAACCGCAGATCGCCCGCGTCGTGATAGTGTTCGCTCATTTTTGGGCCTCCATAGTCCTTGAAGTATTGCCCTTACGATGATCTAACAGTAGATGTTCCAACGGATTGTAACAAGCGACCTGGAAGGGCAAGGAAGTAAGCGACGCGAGTACTCTACTTGCGGCTGGTAAAATTCCCTTGTTGTCTATTCTAGGCTCAGGAAAGGCGTGCCCCATGGTTCACGTGAATAAACTATCGTTGATTGCTGTAACGTTCCTGCTGGCTACCTGCGCGGTTCGCTCGGCAAAGGCAACCGAGCCTCCCGCTGATCTCTGCTCCCTGCTGTCGGCGGCTGAAGTGAGCACGACCCTGGGAGGAACCTACGATTCACCACAAAAAAGCGTCGCCCCGCGTCCTTTCTCAAATACTGCTACCGGAACCGATTGCAATTACCTGACTAAGGGGAACAGGCTCTGGTTTAGAGCATACGTGGATCCGTCGCCGGCAGCCGCGGCGGATCTGTTCGCCAGATTGAGCAAGTTTTATGCCCCGCCGACGCCGGTGCCCGGCCTGGGAGACCAGGCTTATTTTGACAAAAACCACGGGCTCCATGTCCTTAAGGGCAAAGTTCGTTTCTTTATGGCGATGGACAGTTTCACTCCGGCAAATGAGAGACAGCTAAAGGCCCTTGCCGGTCTGGTCGTTGGGCGAATTTGAAAGGGCCATGAATGATTGGCTCCGCCGGCAACCCTGCCGAACACCTCCCCGAACTTTGTTCCGGGTAGCAGATCTTTAGCGCCTTCAAAAATCATGGTTTAAAGGGCAATACTGTTCATTTAACGGGGACGCGAAAAAAGTTCGTCATCCCGAGAGTTTACCCACGCGTTAGCGGGGGTAAATCGGAGGGACCTTGCGTTCAGCCGTTAACTCAAAAGGTTCCGAAATCTCCTCAGTGAACGGTATTGGGTTGAAGGGTTTGCCAGGGACAGGTGGCAAAAGAGAAAAGGCTGTGACTTTGGTTATGCTCTAGCCGCCAACTCTTGCGAGGGAGTTAACAGCGTGGATGCATGTACCGTCACAGCCCTTGATGCGATCACTGCTTTCGCAGTCCCTGACCCCAACGGCTCCTCGCAG
>DATDGL010000218.1:0-5265 GCA_036522115.1 Candidatus Angelobacter sp. | reverse complement strand
GAAATCAATGGAGTCATCTTCTGACAGCAACTCCAAACGGTAATGGAACAGCCCGGACATCTGTTCCTCACCCTGAAAACTTTTCAGAATGAACTTATCGGGTCCGAGTGGAGTGGCGAGGGTGAAGTGGCGCGTGCCTTGAACAAACGTTGGAGAGGACATGGGGACTCGCTTCGCTCGTTGCTACTAGCTGCTGGCTTCTAGCTGGGAATCGCTGTTGGCTGTTGGCCCTTAGCCTTTGGCCTAAAACCGTTCACCAACAGATCACACTTCACAAATCAAAAATCACAAATCTGAATTTTGATTCGCGTTCGTTCGCGTTGATTCGCGGCTAAGAAGGTGTTGCACTACTCAGGATTGCCTTCTTCCCAAAAAGAACACTGCTCAACGGCGATCTGGCCAGACTTTGCTCAACAAATTTTCGGCCTTCTCCGGAGATTTCCACTTGAGAATCCTGCTTGCACGGCTTGGTTTTCAACCAGGAGGTCCAGCCCAATTTTGATTTGCCCAGGCGGGTCTCCGGGATTTCAGCGGCCTCAATCTGCAAGCGGACGCGAAACTCGAATTCCTCGCCGACATAGAACTTGGTCATGGAGCAAAAGGGCGCGTAAGCGTTGCCGTCAGGGAGAAAATGCAGGAACTGGTCCAGAAGCAACGGCCCGACGACAATCCGGAAGCCCCCCTGCTGGTCCCAAATGCGGCTGCCCAGCACAATGGTTTGCCCGAGCAACTGGTTTTTGCCGGATCTTCCCATGGCGGTGCGTTGATCGGGTTCAATGGTGCGCCATCCACCGGAAAATTGTTGCACTGCCACAGGCGATTGAAAGTGATCGCTGAGCATGCGCTCCATGCCCACCACCGACCGAGGCTGCTGGCTGATGAGGCCGGCATACGGAAGCAGCGCCCGGTCTTCGACGGCCATGCGGTTGCGCAGCCGCGATAGACCCAGGCCCAGAAAGGCGTAAAGGTAATTCGCCATAGGGCCGCGTTCCGGGGCCTGCGATGACAACGCAACTCGATGCACCTTACGCGTACGATACATCAGCGAGATCAGCCGATGATTAAAGATGTCCAGAAAGTCCCGCAGACCCGTATCTTTGTGGCGAAGTCTTTCCAGAACCAGCTCGGCCAGCGGAGCGGGGAGCGGCCCAGTGGCCCCTGCCAATCCCAGGAAGTTGGTGACCATTGCAGCCGGAGAATGCTTTTGCGGAGGATAAAGCTCCTGCACATCACTGGCAGGAAACTCAAAGGCGATACGCCCGCTGAAGTGTACGGGCTCCTTTTCCGGTTCCGGCCCTTCGCCGACGGGCACAGAGTCCGGAAAGACCAACTCCAGAAGCTTGACTGCCTGGAAAAAGTCAAAACGGTAAGCCTCAGCAAAGAGCCATTCCTGGACCGATTTTTCCTTCTGCCATCCGAATGCTGCCGCCATAGAAGTGTGCAAAATATTATATGGCTTATTCAGTGATTCGTATTTAGTAATTAGTTACTAGAGGGTTTCAAAATAGCCCCAGGGCGGGTCCCCTCGGGCCAAAATCCGGGGCTTCCTAAAGTCACAGTGGCTGCACCGCAAAAGGTGCTTTTTAGCTTGACGTGTTCCATTGCGGGATTACAATTAAAAGGTCTGTCCTTACGAGGGATCGCTTATGAATAAAGCCGTTTTAGGATACTGCTGTCGACCCGGAGGGGTGTTCAACTCCGGCGGGCAGCCATCCAAGGCCGGAGTGGCACAACCCAAGGTGGTACACCATCCAGCGCCGTTCGTGGTGTGCCGTCCGGCAGTTGCCATCCAGGGCACACTGACTCCTGGCTCGATCCAGCGGATGAGGGCCGTCGCCCTGCAGGCCAAAACCAGCTCAGTACAGCCGAAACTGCCTGCCGGCGTGGACGCATTCGAAGTGAATCTCCAGCGAAGGACCGGCGGCTGGACCCTGCCCAAGGAAGTTCAGACCAAGATGGAAGCCGCCATGGGAGCAGATTTTTCCGATGTCCGCATTCACGTGGGGCCGGAAGTGGCTTCAATCGGCGCCATCGCCTTCACCTGGGGTACAGACATCCATTTTGCGCCCGGTTATTACAATCCTCACAGCATGCACGGGCAGCAGCTTCTGGGCCACGAACTTACGCACGTCCTCCAGCAGCGCGCAGGAAGGGTGAGGAACCCTTTTGGTAACGGTACCGCGGTGGTCCAGGACCACGCCCTGGAAGCTGAAGCGGACCGCATGGGCATGAAGGCGGCGATGTATCGGCATTCGTGATTTGTGATTACTGATTTGTGAGTTCCCAACTCAAAGCGCCGCCCATTTACAGACCAACCTCGGCAAAAGTTGCAGCGCCTCCAGTCTACCGGACACAACAGACGAGCAATCTCGGCGTGCAGCTAAAGCCCTCGGGGAATTTCAGGGTCGAGGCACGGCCAGCGCCGCCGATTTATGCGGTAAAGGCCAAACACGCGGCTGCTCCTTCAGTTTACCGGCCCATCGGGACCGTTAAACCAGGTGTGCAGCTAAAGCCCGCGCCCCCTTCACCGCCGGCAGTACACCATCAACAGCCCACGCTGAAGAACTTCAGGGTGGAAGCGCGCCCAGCGCCACCAGTTTACAGGCCAATACCGGTCGCTTCCGGCGTGCAGCAGGCCCCGCGTTCCGTGCTCAATGGCCGCTCCGGCGCGGCTTACAGCGACGGGGTGCGCCCGAAAAATGCCGCCTTCGACCATGCATCTGCCAAGCGCTTTGTCCAGCGCAAGATGTTAAGTCAGACCGGATTCATAAAGAACAAACATCTGGCAAAGCAACTGGTGGAGGATTTCAATTGCTCACTAGGCTATACGCCTCCTCATCTCAATAATCTGGTCGTGCAGGATTCAACCAAGGCAGCAGATTTTGCCCTTGCTCTCAAGCCACCGACAGTGACGGTCAAACAAATTGGAGAAACAGAGTTTGCGGCGACGGTTGAAGAGGTGCCAACGAACTATGTCGGCTATCTGATGTACCTCCCGATGCCCGGACCCTGGGTCGCTAATGCTACGCAAATACCGCAAACGATCTCCTTTATGAGTCTCGGACTGAATGCGGAGCACGTTAACCAACTTAAAGTTAAGGTTACAGGGTTGAAAGGCAACGACGAAACGCTCGAACAGCAGGTCAAGAAGCATGAAGAAGTACATGCCGCAGACATCCGCCGGCTTATAGATAAAATTTTTGTGCCCTGGGACAACAAGCTTACGAAAGCCAAAGAGAAGCAGATTGCATTCAAAGGTGCAACCGCAGAAGAGGCCTGCAAGAACCTCTACGAAGCCGTGGGCGGCACTCCAAAAGAAATTGCGGAGGCATTCTTTGTGGCGGCAGAGAAGTCCAGTGATGAGTTCCACCAATCAGGGAAAGGCAAGACCGACTTTAAGAAGCCCATCGTCGAGCAACAAACAGAAAACAGCTATCGAGCTACGGTGGTTTTTTATCTGAGTATCTGAGGTGATTTGATGTTAAAGCATAGAATCGCCTCCGCCCGTGATTTCGGGCTTAACAGATCCCGAGACCGTTCCCCGAACCGGCCCTACGATCCAGGAGTGGGTTGAAGGAATTGTGGACGGAACTGACAAGCTGGCGGTTTCCGTCACTTCGATGTCGAGCTGGCGCACCAGTTCACTCTCGATGGGCGCGATGGACCGGGGGGAGACCGTGGGCGGGAAATATTCTGGGGCCATTGTCGAGTTGCGCGATCTCAACTCGAATTTGGCGCACGATCAATGGGCAGACTGGGCGGAGCAGTTCCTCGAGTGGATCACCCGAGTCAATGACCCTGAGACTTCCAACAAGGCTTTCCCGTCGCGTTCGAAGAGACAGCGTGAGCAGGGTCTGAAGATGTGGCGGCAGCGGCAGTTCGAGCTACAAATGGAGAATGAGCTTGCACTGCAGGAGGCCAAGAAGATTTTATCGAGGATTAACATCTAGCAACCCGGATACCAGGAATACTGGAGCAAGACCGCATTTGCAATGATAGTATCCAGCAATGAACTCCCACATTTCACTTTGGGAACCTATAATTTTATCTTGTGAGTGTTCCAACCAAAGCACCGCCTGTTTATAGATCAACCTCACAACGGGCTGCCGCTCCTCCTGTCTACCAACCGCAACAGAATAGCAACAGCGGAGTGCAGCTAAAACCAGCCGGTAATTTCAGGGTCGAAATGCGTCCCGCGCCGCCGGTCTATCGGCCCCAGCAAACCAGCAATCCCGGCGTGCAGCTAAAGCCCGCAGCGAATTTCAGAATGGAAACGCGGCCGGCTCCGCAGGTTTATCGGCCGCGGCAGGGTCAATCGGGCGTGCAAGCGAAGCCAAGTAATTCCATATTCCACAACGCGCCACCAGTCTTCAGCCCTCAACGGTCCGTTGCGCCAACCATAACAATCCGAGTTTCACAGGACATGCCAATCGCTCCTCCAATTTTTCAAACACCACAGAACCAGGGTCGCTTACCGGGTATGCTAACTCCATCTGCTGGGCCACTGAAACCAGGGCCACTTCAAGCTGCCATGCTTCCGGCATCCCATAATTCACAACCGAGCGTGTTGAAACCGCCCATCCGCTCCGGGCAAATGGTCCAACCAGAAATCCTTCAAATGAGCCCGGATTCCGTGATTCAACCGGGTCACAGCTTCAGCTATCGCAGGAAACAGCGTGCTACGGGGTCAGGCAGGAAACAGCCTGCGATTAAGCGAAAGGGATTTCAACGAAGGGTCATTACTGGCGTTCCTGTGCGGCTCGGTCAGCATCGTCGTCACATTATTTCCAGCCATTTGATGCTCATGGCAATTCAAGCCTGGGTCAATGCACATAATGGAGATGGTGAACTGGAGAAACTAAAAAAAGCGGGCGGCGCACAGGCATTGCACGATCGGCTCAACAACAATATCAAAAATCTGATTGCCGGACCAGGCGCAGAGAATAGCGCCATTGGCATGTTCACCAACTATGTTGGGCGACTACTGAGCACTTCAGAAAGGCTTTCGGCCAGAGATATCCGAAAAAAGCTGGAAAGGCCAACTGGATTTCAACAGGAGATGCAGAAGAGACTTACCAGACAAGCTGTCAGAATTATCACTAACGACTTCAGTGTATACGGCTCGAAATCCACTATCAAAGTTTACCTGCGAGATCTCCAGGATTCAACCGACTTCGATTGGCCGAAAGGAGCCCGGCCAGAGCACTATGATAAATGGCAGGGTGTGTATAACAGATTTTGGAGCGTTTACAATCATGCCGCTGA
>DATDGL010000217.1:0-15002 GCA_036522115.1 Candidatus Angelobacter sp. | reverse complement strand
CTGCGAGGAGCCGTTGGGGTCAGGGACTGCGAAAGCAGTGATCGCATCAAGGGCTGTGACGGTACATGCATCCACGCTGTTAACTCCCTCGCAAGAGTTGGCGGCTAGAGCATAACCAAAGTCACAGCCTTTTCTCTTTTGTGGCTGCTAGCTCGCCAGCGCCACCTGCTTGCAACTCACGCACCTGCCTCCATTTTTTTCGCCGATCCATTGCCAGGAGTGCGGGTGGTAGCAGGTACCGCAGGAACAACGGAGGACGTTTTCGCCGGGCTGGAACAGCGTTCCATCGACGGGATCGGCAACTGCTTCCCGTTGTATCGTCAAGATGGTGACTTCGCGCTGGCCCTCTGCGGCTGGCAGCCAGGGTATACGAGGAAGCGTGAAGTTTCTAAGCAGCCGGAGGTACTGCCTGTCCGAAGACAGAGGCGGCGTGGGCAACGCATTGATTTCCCGCCAGTTAATGCCATCCTGCGGGGGACCAGCTAACGCCGGCGCTATCCCGGTGGTTGCGGCCACCGAACCGGCAGCCTTTGCCGCGGCCGCTCCCCGCATCAAGAGCAAAACCATCCGCCCCAGGATGCCGGCGACCGCACCGAATATCGCCAACAAGAGCACTAAATGAGAGGTTTCCATCAAAACTCGCACCAGGGATAACCCCGAAGGTCCGCCCCTGGTCCCTCAATATAGTGATTTCCGCCTTTCAAAGAGAATGACCACTTTGGTTCAGGTAAATCCCTGAGAATGGCTATCCTTTTTCTTCTCAGGGGATTAAGTCGATATTTTCCTTGCGATTGTTGCCTGAAAGGTTTAATCGTCAGGGAGACTTCCTGGCTGAGAAATGCGGCTTGTGCCATTTTAGAACAACAGTTCTATTATGGCACGGGAGGAACCTTGATTTGCACCCCTTAAGGTGCAAAACTGATTGACTTGGGCAAGTTAACCCAAGTATAAGGTAACGCCTCTACTCAAGTTTTCTATGCTACGGTGCGTTTTGGCGTTGTGTCTGGCCCTCACAGTGTTCAGCGCGCTGCTGGGATGTGGTGTTTCAAAAGGCATCATGCACAGGGCTGAGCGGGTTGCTCACGTGTCCAGTGGCACGCTCTCTCTTCAGATTGACATCTCTCCTACCGCCAATCAGAACAGTCCGGTAGCTGTGGATGTCGTTCTGATTCGGGACAAGAACTTTTTGAAGACGGTGCAGGGGATGTCGGCCACGGACTGGTTTACCAAGAAGGTGCAATTACAGCGGCAGAATCCTAAAGCAATCGCGGAGGTGAAATCCTGGGAGTGGATACCGGACCAATTTATCGGGCCCATCAATTTTGCGGTTCCTGTGGACGTTCAGGCAGCCATGATGTTTGCCAACTATGCGTCCGGTGGTCCACACAGCGCGCCGTTGCCGACCAGCGGCAAAGTGTCAATCTCCCTGGGCGATGAGGATTTTACGGTGAAATAGTAGTAGAGCAGTAATGAGTAATTAGCAAAACTGAATCAAACGCAAGAACAAAACCAAAGCAGGCAAAAACCAAGAGCAAAAACCCAGACAAGGAACTGTGGATAGCAAACAAATACCGGAAGCCATTCAGTGGCATGAGGGTATGTTGCTGGCGCCTCAACACTTACAGCAGCTCTCCCAGCGCAGTGAGAGCCTCGTCCAATATTACCTGCACGCCATCGCTCCATTTTTCTGGGGGGTGCGCTCCCTGGAGATTGATGAAAAGCTGCTTGTCGGCGGCATCTTTCGGGTGCTGAAGCTGGAAGGGGTAATGCCGGATGGGCTTATCGTTTCGCACCAGAGCGGGGCGGGTGGAGACCTTCAGATCTCTCTGCAAAACGTGCAGCAGCAGCCAGCCACCATTCATCTGGCGGTTCCGGCGCGCAGTCTGGTGGCCACCAAGGGAGACCTGCCTCGCTATCAATCTGTGGATGGCGAGCCAGTGGTAGATGAGAGCACCGGCGATGGTGAAGTTAGCATTCCCCGGCTTCGTCCGCGGCTGAGGCTGATTGCCGGAGAGGTCCCCGCCAAATACGTAAGTTTTCCTCTGGCAAAAATTCAGTACAAGAATGAAGCTTTTGGCCCGGCTGAATTCATTGCGCCGACCACTGTTGTCCCTGCCGGGTCAGCGATCTGGGAAATCTGCTCGCTGACCGCCGCAAAAATCCGCGAGCGCGCTCTTTTTCTCTCCGAGCAGGTACGCTCACCGGCCTCCGCAAGCCGTGTGCCGCTGATGCTGGAGACCAAAAACCGCATTCAGAACCTGGTCTCCGGATTACCCCAGTTTGAAGCCATTCTGGGAACGTCCATGGCGCACCCTTACGACTTATATAAGGCGTTTTGCGCTCTGGCCGGAAACCTCGCCGGCCTGGGATATTCCATGGTTCCCCCGGTCCTGGGTCCGTATAACCACAGCGATTTGTATGCAACGTTCATTCAGATTCAGGAGTTTGCTTTCGCCATGATGGAAGAGGGCATTCCTGAAAACTACATGGCAATTCCATTCCAACTGGTGAAGAAAACTTTCTCCCTCATCTTTGACAGTACATGGAAAGACCGGCGTCTCTTTGTGGCCATGCGCGGACAGACGGGGATGTCGGAAAAGGACGTGGTGGCGTGGGGAGAGCAATGCCGCATTGGATCAGAAAGCGTGATGCGTTCCATGCGCGACAAACGAATTCTTGGGGCTGGCCGCCAGTTGATTCAGAGCTATGAATCCCTGGTCCCCGCGCGCGGAGTCATTTTGTTTGCGATGGATTTTGACCCGCAATTCATTAAGCCGGATGAGCTGTTGCAAGTGGTGAATGACAGCGAGAGCGCAGGCATGCTTCCGGCGGAGGTAATTTTGTACGTGAAGAACCCTTTGGCCGGTTCAATCGCCAACGGATAGCAGGCGTTTGATCTTGAAAGGGACTTCACGTAGACGCAGTAGGAGTTAAAGTTTGATGCCGCTTCGTTTGCGGCCTGCCGGACGACAAGCTGCCGGCAGGTTTGAGACATCCTTCTCGCAACTGGGCCACATCACGCTCCCACTTAAACAGAGTGCAGGTCAGCAACCCTGGAGTTGTTAGGGATCTATGGCGTTTCCGGGCTACGAAAATTCGCTCTTGGTCACTCAGTTCCGCGAGTTCTACCAGGAACTCGCCCGGCTGAAGGCGCTGGCCATCAATCCCGTGGCTGCACTTTCACAGGCGGGAGTGGATGAGCCGCACGAACCGCTGGTGCAGGTTCATGATCTGTGGCAGAAGCTGCTTACGTTGCTGGAAACTCAGGCAGAGCGCGCTTCCCGCAGTGGCGGCGCCTTCGGATTCGAGGTCTACCGCGAAGCGCAATACATGATGGCCGCTCTGGCCGATGAATTCTTTCTGAACGAGGATTGGCCGGGAAGACAAAGCTGGCCCTTGCTGGAAACGCGGCTGTTTCGTTCCGCTGCTGCCGGGGAAGTGGTTTTCAAAAAGCTCGATCTACTCCTGCTTCAGCGAGACCCTGTCTACCTCGACCTGGCCGCAGTTTATTTCTTTGCCTTGTCCCTGGGATTCCAGGGGAAATATCGCGGTAACGATCCTCAGAACCAGCTCAGCCGTTACAAGCACCAGCTTTTCGCCATGATCTTCCGGCAGAACCCTGAGTTGCTGCAAAAGGGAAACCGCATTTTTGCGCAAACCTACCTCCACACCCTGGCGGAAGGTAAAGCCCTGAAGCTGCCACATCCGCGCAAGTGGGTACTGCTCTTTGCCGGCATTGTGGTTTTCTGGCTGGTTTTCTCCCACATGTTATGGACGCATCTCACAGCGCCCATTAACCAGCACCTGGATGAGATTTGCAGAGCAACTGCCTGTGAGGGAGGGCAGAAATGAAGCTGGCGGCGTTTCCAAATCTATCGCCGACTGTCTTGCTGATCGGCATCGCCGTGCTCATCATCCTGCTCTTTGCTTTGATTCTGTTTATCCTCTGGCGGACAAAGAAAAAACAGGAGATAGCCGGCGCCGATGCTCCGCCTCCGGAGGCCCAGGCGCCCGAGCAGGCTGAGGAAAAGCCGCTCGCGGCTCCGAACAGAATCTCTGAGGCCCAGGCAGGATCTTCAGTCAGTTCCGCCATTCACTTCCTGAAAGAGAACTCCGCTGGACTTGGCGGCCGCTATCGGACTCCGTGGTTTCTGGTGGTGGGTGCGAGCGGGTCGGGAAAGACCTCTTTGCTGGACCACTCCGGAATCAGCCTTTCTTTGCGCGGAGGAGCAACGAATTTTGGCGTGGCGGAGGGCATTCAGTGGAGGTTCTTCGATGCCGGCGTGATTCTCGATGTGCCCGGAGACTTCTTTCTTCGCGCCGATCACACTGCCTCAGACGAGCGCAACTGGAAGTCCCTGCTGCGCAACCTGGTGAAACACCGGCCGCAACGTCCCATCGATGGAGTGGTGGTCACGATTCCTGCTACTGAATTGGCGGGCGATCATGCTGTTTCACCGGCCGTGATCGGACAGCGCGCCTCGCACATTTTTGACAAGTTGTGGTTGATCCAGAAGTGGCTGGGCCTCTGCTTCCCGGTCTATGTGGTGGTCACAAAATGTGATCTGCTGCCCGGCTTCAAGGGCCTGGCGAGCCAGTTGCCTGCGCGCTATCGCGGGGAAATGTTCGGATGGTCCAATCCCTACAACCTGGACACCGCATTTGAGTCCGGCTGGGTAGACCAGGGATTTGAGGAGCTGGCCCGCCAACTCAACCGGGTGCAAAGCGAAGTCCTGGTCGAGCGGCACGCCATAGCCGATGTGGATGACCTGTTCCTGTTTTCCGCAAGGATACAGGAGCTGCGCCGGCCGTTGCGGATTTATCTGGGGCAGATCTTCAAGCGTTCGGCATACCGCGAATCTCATCAGTTCCGCGGGTTCTACTTTGTCGGCGACGGCACGCCTGTAGCCGAACGCGAACCCGAATCCGAGCCCCTGCGCGCCATGGCGGCGGCCGCATCCCATTTCAGTTCTGAATCTTCTATGGAAGATTATGTTCCCATACCTGGCGACGTTCTGGGATTGACATCTGCAACCCACGCAGTGGAAGCCTCGCCCATCTTTATTACCGATCTTTTTGAAAGCAAGATTTTTCCTGAACGTGGACTCGCCCGCCCGGTTTCCCGGGTTCATTTGTCTAAAAACCGATGGGTAGTAGGCGCACAAGCAGCATGTCTGATCGCGGTGATCCTGCTGGGCGCCGGAGTGTGGTGGAACTACGCCAAATTGGCCCGAGCCAAGGCCGACTACGTTCCCATGCTGGACAACGTCTATGAAGAGCTCACGAAGATGAACGGTCGTGACTCTTCCGCGGTGCCCTTGACGGCAGAAGAGCAGGACAGCGCCCATTATTTGATTCGGGTGGTACAAAGCTCCAGTCCCAGCCGTTTTCGTTCCATCTTTTATCCCACGTCGCTGATTGCGCCGCTGGACAGGAAGTTGCAGGAGGCGATGGTCCCGGTCTTCTCCAAGCTGGTCCTGGTGAGCTTCAGGCAACAGCTTCTGAAGAAGGGAGAGCTCCTGGGTTCCATTGCCGCACCTCCCGCATCTTGCCGGCAGAATGGGGGCTCAAGCATGTCGCAACTGGATTCCTATCAGCAGTTGTGCGGTTTTACCCAGGACCTGCTGCTGCTGGAGCAAAACATTGACACCTATAACCGGGTATCCAGCAAAGGCCAGGGTGACTCGCACGAGATTGCGCGCCTGGAGGAGTATCTTTCCGGCCACGAGCTCCCTGAAAGTTTTGTCGACAACCACAATCCTTATTTCGATCTGGCCCTGGAGCAGGCGAGCGGTCAGCCCATTGACAGGGCGAACGTGAACCAAGGCGCCGCAGTCACCCTTATGAGAGACCTTACCAGGAACTTTTTCGAACAATGGTTCCCCCAAAACCCCCTTCTCTCTCAACTGGACGACATTCGCGAAAAGATCAGTGGCTTGGACGAACCCCAGACTGCGGCGGATTTAATTACCCTCCGAAATTCGCTGAAACAAGTCAAAGATGAAACTGCAAGTCCCGAATTCGCCTGGGTCGGCCACAATGACTTTCAACTTACGCCTGATCTGAGCGCAGTCACCAACGATGTCATCAATAGGTCAAAGTACTTCTTCCAGGACCAGAGAAATCCGCTAAGCGCTTTTGTTTATGACGTTGGCCGGCGCGAATTTGCCGACTTCCGCGCACGTAGAGATGGCGAAAGGACGCAGCTTACCGGAAGCCTGCTCACCATCGATAGTGGCGCTGTACAGCTATGTACCAATGCGGATAAGTTGCGCGCCTACCTGGACGATTTGCTCAAACAGCCGTTTGCCCAGCGCGATCAGGCTCAGGAACTCAAAACTGCCCGTGGCTCGGATGAACAACTGGTCTGGAACAAGGATTTGCTGCAACAGGCCATCAGCTTCCAGGATCCCTACGAGCGCTTTCTCAAAGAACAATTGGCTCAAGCTCCACCGGAACTTCAGGAAACGTTTGAAGTCGTGGCCCAGGGCCGGCTCGAAGACAGCATGGTCGAGCTGACCGCGGAATCGCAAAAGCTGCAGCCGCTGCCTTCTTCGAATGATATGGAGCAGTCCGTCGTTCCTGAATTGCAGAGCTTTCAGGAGGCCGCGCCGCACTTGAACTCCGTGCTGGAGCAACTGCACGAACTGGGTTCTCCAGCCTATGAAGAATTGTTGAAGATATCTGTAGGACAGGCCGCCCGACTTCTCCTGAAGATAGACCAGTCTTTTGAAGCGCAGGCTCCATACACCACCAGCGGCGATAATTTTAACCGCTGGAACGGGGACAACACGCCCGGCTGGGCCGGCTTCGACGCGCACAATCCCGATGAACTATCGCAATACGTGCAGTTCCAGCGTCAGCAGGTGCAGCAGTACTCTGCCAAAGCCACTCCTCTTGTGACTTTTTTGCAAACGCGCGTCTCCATGGGGCCCAGAGAGCCGGGCCGCACCTTCGCCAAGTGGAACGGGATCGTGACCGACTTGCAACAGTACACCTCCAAAGTTCCGGGGACCTCGCTGAAGGGACTTGAGGACTTCATCGGAGTCGAGATCCCCAAAGTCAGTCCGGAGAATTGCCAGGCTGGTTTTCTTACCACTGCGGCCACCGGCGGGACATACTTTGCCCAGCGCCAGGAATACCTGCGGCGCTCTCTTTACGGCCGTTGCCGCTACCTGTCAGAACAGAATGCGGTAACCGAATACGCCGGCATCGCTAAATTATTCAATGACCAGCTTGCGGGAAGATTCCCGTTCTCTTCTCCGCCACAGGAGCAGTTGCCCAGCGAAGCTGATCCCTCAGACATCGTGAAGCTTTACGGGATGCTCGATAGCTACGAAAAGTCCATCCGCAGTGGCTTGCAGAAGGGAAGCTTTGGCGAGTCCTATACCGAGGTGCTGGCCTTCCTGAACCAGATGGATGCTTTGCGTCCTCTGTTTGGCTCGTTGCTTTCCGGACTGGCGGATGCGGTTCCCAGCTTCGATTTCGTTCCGGTATTTCGCGTAAACCAGGCAAGGGAGATCAACGGCAACGAAATTATTGACTGGACGCTGCAAGTGGGCGCGGACAGCTTTCACTATCGCGATCCGGAGCGTACGGGCCGCTGGAACTTTGGTGATCCGGTGAAGCTGGTATTGCGCTGGGCCAAGGATTCTCCTCAGCAACCGGCTTCGGTGACAACTTCCAATGACACCAGGCTGCGAAGCCGCACCATCACATTCGAATATCGCGATAGCTGGGCGTTGTTCAGCATGATCTTCCTGCATCAGCCTGCGTCGAATGATTTCGACCGCCTGGCAGATCCCGATCCACAGACGTTAGTGTTCACCGTGTCTGACACCCAGAGCGCCGCGCCCAACGCCAACGCGAACGACGGCAGCTCCAAACCCGAGACCAAGGTGTTTGTCCGCATCCGGCTGCGTCCTCCGGGCAAGCCGGAAAATTTGAGAATGCGGACCTTTCCCATCAAAGCGCCGGAACTGGCGCAGAATCAGGCCCAGAGCCTGAGTGCAGGAGGAGATTACCAATGAGCGCCGCTCCCAGCATGGATTTCAATCTCTCATCGTTGTTGGCGCCAATTTCTCCCGAGTCGCCCGCAGGAGAATCTCTGCGCTATGAGGGGACCTACGATCACATCATGGAAGCCCGGCGCGAAGATGATGCCACGTTGGCGCAGGGAGTCTGGCAGCGGGAACTGAAGAAAGCAGATTGGAATACTGTAAGCCAGATTTGTATTGATGCTTTGCAGCACCGCTCCAAAGACTTGCAAATTGCAGGCTGGCTCCTGGAAGCCTGGCTCCATCTCAGCGGGTTTGCCGGATTAAGCGCCGGCTGCCACGTCATGGTCGAGCTGTGCCGGACGTTCTGGGACTCCATGTACCCCGAGCTCACGGATCCTGAGTACCGGCTCGGTCCCATTCACTGGATGAATGAGAAGCTCTTCACCCAGCTTAAATTCATTCCCATCACAGAACCGCAGGGTCCGGGAGATTTTGTTCCCCACACCCTGGCTGATTGGGAAACTGCCTTCCGGCTGGAGCAGAGCAAGCAGGCCGCACAACTCAAACGAGATCCCAAAGCCATTACCCTGGAGATGATCCGCCAGGGAGCATTCATCACTCCCCCCGCCTTTTTCAAATCAGCGCTGGAAGACGTGAGCGCTGCGTACTCCTCCTGCAATCAGTTGGAGGCAATTTTTGACCAGGCGTTCGGCAGGGACAGTTCCAGCCTGGGCCAGTTTCGCGGCGTTCTGGAGTCGGTCCTTTCGGTTATTTCCGGCTTTCAAGGAGGTCAAGAAGTGCAGGCAGCACATGAATTAGAAGACGCCGTTACGCCAGGATACGCGCTGGAACCTGTGTCAGAAGCGGAAGCTATGGCCTCACCGCGCCTGCCTCCTATCCGCAGCCGTTCGGAAGCCTATGGCCGGCTGGCTGACGTGGCCGACTATCTCATGCGCACAGAGCCTCACAGCCCCGCACCTTATTTGATCCGGCGCGCCATTTCCTGGGGCGGTATGACCCTGGAAGAGTTACTCCCCGAATTGGTAGGGAACAATGATGCCACTCTGAAAGAGCTGGAGCGGTTACTAAGGTTAGATTCGGTTGTCAAAAATAGTCCACGCAAGAAATGAAAAAGTAATGAAGAAAAGGAGATAGAGGTATGCCTGAAAGTACTCAACACAAATTAGATCGGATTCGCCCCCCACGGGTCCAGATCACTTATGACGTTGAGATCGGCGGAGCCATCCAGAAGAAAGAACTGCCTCTGGTCATGGGAATTCTGGCTGATCTCTCGGGAAAACCTGAAGAAGCGTTGCCCAAACTCAAGGACCGCAAGTTCGTAGAGATTGACCGCGACAACTTCAACGACATCCTCAAGTCGATTACCCCACGGATGACGGCCCAGGTTGATAACAAGCTGTCCAAAGATGGCGGAAAAACCAACATCGAACTCAAATTCCGCCACATCGATGATTTTTCACCCCTCAACATCGTTCTGCAGGTGGAGGCGCTCAAGAAACTGTTTGAGTCCCGCCAGAAGCTCAACGATCTGCTGGCCAAGCTGGATGGAAATGACACTCTGGACCAGATGCTGCAGACCGCAACCGCCAATGCTGACGACATGAAGGCGCTCAAAGCCGCCAACGACGGAGGTAAATAACATGGCAGATCCAACTCCTCAAGGCGCTGCAGCACCAGCCGCAGCCCCGCTGCCCGTAGTAGACCGCATTCTCCAGCAGGGCAAGATCATCCGCGACGATTCTCAGCGTCCCTTTGCTCTTAGCCTCCTCTCCGAGTACGCCGTCCAGGTGCTCGATAACAGCATGACCGTCGGGAAAGATTCGGTAGTCGCCGGAATCAAGGCGCAAATCGCCAAGATCGACGAACAGATTACCTCCCAGCTCAATGAGATCATGCACGCGCCCGAATTCCAGAAGCTGGAAGCTTCGTGGCGCGGACTCCATTACCTGGTCATGAACACGGAGACCGGCACCATGTTGAAACTGCGCCTCCTGAATGTGACCCGGGATGAACTGCTCAGCGATATGGAGAAAGCCACGGAATTCGACCAGAGCGCACTCTTCAAGAAGGTCTATGAAGAAGAGTACGGCACCTTTGGCGGCAATCCGTTCTCTGTTCTTGTCGGTGATTACGAGTTTGGACGTCATCCACAGGACATCGCTTGTCTGGAGAAGATTTCCAACGTGGCCGCCGCCGCACACGCTCCATTCATCGCTGCGGCCAGTCCCAAGTTGTTCGATATGGACAGCTTCACCGAACTCGGTGTTCCACGGGACCTGGCCAAAGGCTTTGAATCCACGGAACTGATCAAGTGGCGCTCGTTCCGCGATGCGGAGGATTCCCGCTACGTCACTCTCACCATGCCGCACGTCCTGCTCCGCCTGCCTTACGGCCCGGATACGGTGCCGGTGGAAGGCTTCGATTTCAGGGAAGACGTGGATGGCAAGGACCACCGCAAGTATCTGTGGGGGAATTCCGCCTATGCCCTGGGACAGCGTATTACCAATGCATTTGCGCTGTACAAGTGGTGCGCTGCCATTCGCGGTGTTGAAGGCGGCGGCCTGGTAGAAGGCTTGCCCGCCCACACCTTCAAAACTGATGAAGGCGACATCGCCCTCAAGTGCCCAACTGAGATCGCCATCACAGACCGCCGCGAGAACGAACTCAATAACATGGGCTTCATCGCCATTCTGCACCGCAAAGGCTCAGATCAGGCGGCCTTCTTCGGCGGCCAGACCACCAACAAACCCAAGATGTACAACACCAACGAGGCCAATGCTAATTCGCGGATTTCAGGGATGCTGCCTTATGTGCTGGCCGCTTCCCGCTTCGCGCATTACATCAAGGTCATCATGCGCGACAAGATTGGCAGCTTCATGACCAGGGAGAATGTCCAGACCTACCTCAACACCTGGATTGCCGACTATGTCCTGCTGAATGACGATGCCCCGCAGAGCATCAAGGCGCAGTATCCCTTGCGCGAAGCGCGCGTGGATGTCTTTGACATTCCCGGCAAGCCAGGGTGCTACCGCTCAGTCGTCTTCCTGAAGCCGCATTTCCAGCTCGATGAATTGACGGTTTCCATTCGCCTGGTTGCGGAACTTCCGCCGCCGGCGAAATGAACTGTTTGATTGGCGAGCGCAGGGACTGGCGTTACAGAGTAACTGCGGTTCGCTCTGACAAAAACCAGAATGCTTTTTCGGCATTTCGTAAAAAGGAGATTTGGATATGGCAGATGTAATAATCCTGGACTGTGGCATTGCAGGTGAATCGCAGATTGACGGCTACGCGGGAAAGATTGAACTGCTTTCTTTCAGCCACGGCGTCGCGCAGCAGATCACCGGCGATCAAAGCAACCAGAAACGCACTTCCGGACGCCCGAACCATCAGGACTTTACCGTTACCAAGTACCTGGATCTGGCTTCCGCCAGCCTGATTGACTATTGCAATCAGGCCAAGCCCTTGGCCAGCGTGAAAGTCATTATTGGGCAGAATGAGAATGGCGCCCTCAATCCCTATTTGACTTACACCATGGCCAACGCGGTCATCTCTTCCGTTTCCGTTGGCGGAGGCGGCGGTGGGAAACCGCAAGAGACCGTCACCTTCAACTACGCCAGCATCCAGTGGGATTACAAGCAGCAGAAGACGGCGGTCAGCGACGCCGGCACCAATTCGGCTGTCTGGAGCCTGGAGAAGAACAAGGCTGCTGCGTCTTAGGATGTTGGAACCAAAACCCATAAAAGGCGCGAAGGCGCTGCTCTTTGAACGGCTGGTGGATGAGAATCCCAACACGCCCGGAGAAGCGCAGCCCTTCCGCATCTATGGTGTCGCCGCTCTGCGCGAATCCGTGCAGCGGGAATTGGCGCGTTTGTTGAACACGCGCAGCCCTGTGCTGGGCGGGCTGGTGGATGAACGTGACCGGACCGTGATCGATTACGGCATTCCGGATTTCTCACACGTGGGTCCGGCCAGCACCACAGATCTGCAACACCTGGCGCGGGTGTTGGAGCAGACCATCACCGCCTACGAGCCACGCTTGCAGCAGGTCCATATCACGCTGGAAACGGCCAAGAGCAGCCAGTCGGTAGTGCGCGGCGCAATCGCCGCCAGTTTGGTGGTGGGCACAGTAAACGAGCCGGTCTCTTTTCCGCTGGTGCTGTCATTAAAGACCGGGGAAGTGATCTTATCGCCGTAGGCAAGACCTATTTTGAATTTGTAATTCTTGATTTGTGAATTGTGATTTAAAGCACGCCGTCATCCCGAGCGTCTGCTCGCGCGTACTTAAGAGCAGATCGGAGGGACAGTGCGTTTCGCATTAAACAGAAGGTTCTGAAACTCTAAAAGCCAAATTCAAGCTGGCTAGAAGCCAGCAGCTAGTAGCTGGTGCTGATTTGACTGACCAGGAAGATTTTCTTCGTTACTACCACGGCGAACTGACGTATCTGCGCCGCATGGGGCGGATCTTTGCCGAGCGCTATCCTAAATTGGCGGGACGCCTTGAGCTTTCCCCCAACGACTGCGCTGATCCGCAGGTTGAGCGTCTTCTGGAGTCATTTGCCTTTCTCACGGCGCGAGTGCAGCGGCGCCTGGATGCAGAGTTTCCGGAGATCGCCTCCGCCCTTCTGGGTGTCATGTATCCCCATCTGGTGAACCCCATTCCTTCCATGTCCATCGCTCATTTTGCGCCGGACAGCAAGCAGGGAAAGCTCACCACCGGCTTTGAAATTCCCAAGCATACAAAACTGTTTGCCCAGACCGAGGAAGGCCTGAACTGCCGCTTTCGCACCTGTTATCCGGTTACGTTGTGGCCGCTGGAGGTGGCTTCTGCGGGATTTGAGTCCAAGGCGCAATTTGATTTTCTGGATTCGTACACTGACGTAGCCAGTGTGCTGCGCCTGCGCATAGCCGCGCCGGGAGCAAAACTGGAAGAGCTTCCCATCAAGAAGCTGCGTTTCTACCTGCACGGGACCTCTACTTTGGCCAACACACTCTACGAGATGCTGTTCTGCAACGTGCGTGGAGTGGCAGTGCTGGGTGAAGCGGGGCCCATCTTTTTGCCGCAGGACTCCATCTTGCCGGTTGGACTGGGACTGGACGAGGAGGTCATTCCTTATCCGCCTTACTCTCATCCTGGATACAGGCTTATCCAGGAGTATTTTGCCTTGCCCCAGAAGTTTTTCTTTTTCGATTTGGTGAACCTGGAGCGCCATCAGTGCCGGGAGGAGTTGGACATCCTCTTTCTAGTGGATAAATCATCCCCGCGTGGAATGGTTGTAGACCGCCATGCCTTCTCGTTGGGTTGCACTCCCATCATCAATCTTTTTTCCAAGACCACGGAGCCTATTCGCCTGGATCACCGGCAAAGCGAGTACCGGCTGGTGGCGGACATTCGCCGCGAGCGCAGTACAGAGGTGCATACCATCGTTTCCGTCTCCGCCTCATCGAATCCCGCGGAAGAAACAGCCGTCCTTCAGCCGTTCTACTCTTTTCATCACCAGATGAACGGCCATGATCCGCGCGTTTTCTGGCATTCGCGGCGCCTGCCCACCGGACGCGAAGATTTGCCCGGCACGGATGTGTTCCTGTCATTCCTGGATCTGGACTTCAAGCCTGAGCTTCCACCCACGCAAACCGTCTTTGCCCATACTCTGTGTACCAACCGGGAACTGGCGCTGGAAGTCCCAGCCGGAGCCAGGTTGCAGATTGAGGAAGCGGCTCCGCTGGCCCATATCCACTGCGTTCACAAGCCCACGCAGCCTGCCTATCCGCCATTGCAGGGAACCACTTTGTGGGCGCTTATCTCTAATTTGTCGCTCAACTATCTTTCTCTGGGGGCAGGGAAGGAGAGCCTGGAGCCTTTGCGTGAGATTCTCCGGCTCTATAGCTTCTCTGACCGGCCTTCAACCTTTCAGCAGGTCAACGGAATTGTGGAGATGGAATGCCGCCGCGTGGTGCGACGTATCGGCCACGACTCCTGGCGTGGATTCTGCCAGGGAACGGAGGTGACTCTCACCTTCGATGAGAATGCTTACATGGGCAGCGGCGCTTTTTTGCTGGCTTCAGTCTTGCAGCGCTTCTTCTCGCTCTATACCTCTGTAAACTCTTTTGCCCAACTGGCGGTAAAGAGCCTGCAGCGCGAGGGTGAATGGAAGCGCTGGCCCCCGGTAGCGGGCGAGCAGCCGGTACTCTAGAGAATAGGGAACAGGTAACAGGGAACAGAAGAACTTCGAGTGGAGCGCAGCCGCCCCCGGCTGCGTCTTACTTCGCTTCGAGTAAACTAAAAACACATAGGGTACCGAAAGCATCTGGCCCAACCACCATTCCCTGTGATAAAAGAACTTTCAGAGTGCTCAAGCCGTCTCCAATCCGTTTTGCCGTACCAACACCGGGACGGGTCACAGCGCCCACCATTATCATTCCCAAAGTAAGAATGCCAATCCTTCAGCCCAAATTTGCGCCGGTCCCCCATTTTGGCCGGACGCCGGCGGTGGTGCAGGCCCGGACTGCTCATGGCATGCCCAGGTTTTATCCCAACCTGAATCCGGCTGCGGCCGCGCTCAAGGTTGATTCCGGCGAATTCCTGCACTTGCAAAGCGGTTTTGACGAGAGTTATTACCGCATCCGTCGGGGCGGCGATCACGGCCTGCTGGTGCCCAACACAAAATTCATCTTTGTGCGCACCATGGATGGTGATATGGTGATGCATCCGCGCTACCGCCATCCGGTATTGGCGCAGGGCAAGCCTGTTCTCTATGCCGGCGAGGCCTATTTCAACAATGGAAGGCTCGATTGGTGGAGCAATGGGTCAGGGAACTATCGTCCTGATTCAGAGCATGCGGAGCAGGCAAGCTTGCCCATGGAGAGGTTCTTTACATATGAGCAGGTGCTAAAGGGATCTCACCGGCAACAAGGTTAATTTAGACAGGACGAGGAAGACCAAGGAACTCCCCGCAAACTGACATCAAACCCTCATAAGTGTAG
>DATDGL010000216.1:0-17064 GCA_036522115.1 Candidatus Angelobacter sp. | reverse complement strand
CGTACCGAATCCGTTCAGCGAGAGAGGAGGGGAGCGGTTGTACCGCACGGGAGATCGGGGGAAGTGGCGAGGGGATGGCGCGCTGGAATTTCTGGGACGGTCGGACCAACAGGTGAAGGTGCGTGGCTATCGGATCGAGTTGGGAGAGATTGAAGCCGCATTGCTGGAACACACCGGGGTGGAGCAGGCGGCGGTAGTGGCCCGAAAAGATGGTGGGGCGGAAAAACAGGTTGTCGCCTACGTTGTGGGCAAAGGCCAACCCGGAACCCTAACTGCAAAAGACTTGCGCAATCATCTGAAACAGCACTTGCCTGAATACATGGTACCCTCTGCCTTTGTACAACTGGAACGTCTCCCGGTTACGCCGAATGGCAAGCTGGATCGCAATGGATTGCCTTCGCCGGCTGGTAGTTTCATCTCCTCAGGGGAGCCTTTTGTTGCACCCAGAAATGGCCTGGAAAAGCAATTGGCAGATATCTGGGAGGATCTGTTGGGGAAATCTCCCATCAGCGTAACCGAAAACTTCTTCGATCTGGGCGGGCACTCTATGCTTGCAGTCCGTCTCGCCGCGCGGATTCAGAAGCAGTTGGGGAAGTCGCTTTCGCTTGCCGCATTGTTCAAGAATCCTACTGTTGAGAAGCTTGTCCAGGTTCTTCAAACCGAAGCAGGGTCGCAGCCCTGGTCGCCATTGGTGCCAATCCAGCCCCAAGGCAGCAATCCACCCTTGTTCTTTGTTCATGCGGTGGGTGGCCATGTGCTTTCTTATCTTGATCTTGGCCGCCGTTTAAGCCCGGACCAGCCGTTGTATGGCTTGCAGTCCCGTCAGGGAATGAAGGCATTGCAGCAACATACGCGGCTTGAGGAGATGGCCTCTGAGTACATTGAAGCAATCACGGCATTTCAGCCAGTTGGGCCCTACAGGCTCGGAGGATGGTCTATGGGCGGCGTTATCGCCTTTGAGATGGCGAGACAGATGCGTGAGCAGGGTAAGGAAGTGGAGCTCCTGGCTCTGGTCGATTCTTACCCGCCGTCAACTGCTCCGGCGGAGGCAACACCAGAACAGGAAACGGCTAATGAGGTTTTTGGTTTTGCTTTCAATCTGGGGCTCAGTTATGAACCCATGAAGGCCCAAGCCGATGCGATTTTGGCCATGTCACCGTCTGAGCGGTTAAGTTACCTGCTTTCGGCAGCTCAGGCTGCTGGCCTGTTAGCTGCAGACGTTACCCTGGCCGATTTTGGCGACATGTGGGACGCCTTTATTACCAATTTCAGAATTCTGCGGCACTATCAAGGGGGCCAATATCCGGGCACAGTAACCCTGTTCCGCGCCGAACGCAGCTTTAGCCCCCAACCGGAAGACGGCGGCTCTGTTCCCGAAGATCCGCAGGCCGGATGGATAAACTTCGCCATGGGTGGCGTCGAGACCATTCGGATACCGGGGAATCATTTCACCTTAATCCAGGAGCCTCAGGTAGGTATCATCGCTGAACATCTCCTGGCTCGGCTCGGGGGTGCCCCCGCAGAACAGCAAAAGCGCTCCGATGTCTCGCAAAATGGCTCCGGCAGCAAGCCACTGGCTGCCACAACCAGCACTTAGTCCATGAAAACAGGCATGTTAAAGAGATTTTGGGCCGTGCAGCAATCCGCTCGCACACCCTATGAAAACCGAACCGGCATGTTCTGGAGGCCCGATCATCGGGTCCTGGCACATGCCGTTATGGAAATCTCTATTGGTGTCCCAATAAAATAATGGCCATTTCCACGGCACAACTTAAATGTGGTAAATTGTAGGGGCGCTTTTTCCTTTTGAAACTTAAAATTGTCCAATTTTTTCAAGGTTCGCATGGGCGTCTGGTCCAGCGGCGTTGAACGCGAATCGTTTCCTGCAAGGAGGCCCTGAACGAGCACTCTCTTTCCTTCTTTTCACACATGCAGCAACCACGTTTGAAATGGGACCTAAGTTATGAGAGCTTTGGGACTGGAACCGTCAGCGCTGTGCAGGAGCATAGCCGCGGAATAGCTGAACGTTCCGCATTGTTTAGCAATTTCTAATATTGCTCTTTCCTGAAGATGAAAAGCGTTACGTTGCACACGATTAACTTTACTGGATAGGAGATACAAGATGGCCGCCGCAGCAACTGCCCAGGTTTTATCCACCCCCAAGAAGCCAGCAGTAGAACTGAAGAACTATGACTATGTCCAGCTTTATGTCGGCAATGCCTACCAATCAATGCAGTTCTTTCGCACGGTCTGGGGCTTTGTGCCCGTGGCCTATGCCGGACTTGAGACCGGCATGCGCAATCATATTTCGTATGTGTTGGCCCAGGGAAATGTCCGCCTTGTCGTGACCAGCCCTCTGGATCCTTCCAGCCGGATGGCTCATGACGTCAGGCTCCACGGGGACGCGGTCAGGGAGGTCGCATTTACCGTCCGGGATTCTGCTGAGGTATTCAACGCGGCATTGCTGCGTGGCGCCTGTCCCATTGCGGAACCTGCAACCACTGAAGACGAATTCGGACAGTTGACCCAAGCTACTATCAGCTCGCCCAGTCACGTCATTCACACTTTCATCGAGCGTAATGACTACCATGGCGTTTTCCTGCCCGGATATCAGGCCTTACCTGTGAGCGGTGAAGCGCAGCCTGCTTGCCTGACTGATCTCGACCATGTGGCCCTGAGCCTCCCCGCAGGGCAACTCGACCAGGCCACGGAGTACTATACAAATGTCCTCGACCTGGAAGTAAAGCACGAGGAAAACATCGTCACTCCGCGCAGTGCAATGAACAGCAAGGTGGTTGAGAACAGCAACAGCACGGTTCGATTTCCAATGATGGAGCCCGGCGAGGGAAAGCACAAATCCCAGATTGAGGAATATCTGAAGTACAACCAGGGGCCTGGCGTCCAGCATTTGGCATTCTCCTGCACGGACATCATTGATTCAGCCCGGCGGTTGAATCATAACGGAGCACAGTTTCTTGCTACCCCGAAGACCTATTACGACCTCTTGCCCAATAGAGTCGGCGGTCTTGACGAGGAGATAGCGATCCTCCGCGACCTGAATATACTGGCAGACCGGGACGAGTGGGGCTATCTGCTCCAGATATTTTCCAAGCCCGTTGCCGGCCGGCCTACTCTGTTTCTGGAACTGATCCAGCGCCACGGTGCTCGTGGATTTGGAAGCGGTAATATTCGGGCGTTGTTCGATGCAGTTGAAAGGGAACAGGCACTGCGAGGTAACCTATAGGATTTCCCGAAAACTGAGCTTCAGAAAATTGTAGATCTAACCTCCATCGGCGACAGTATGGCATAGCCATGTCTGAGGCGGAGCCTCAGCACGTCATGGACCACTGTGGCCCACAGTAGTCAGTTTAAGGTAGCTCCAAAATGGTCTGGGATAACTGCGCGCTGGTCGTGCCGTGAAAGCGATTGTCCCCGATGTCCCATTTTTTCAAGCACATAAGCCGGATTCAGCACATGTGTAAAAGCAGGCCACGTTGGTTTTAAGGAAAACCAAGTAATGGCATTGCCAGACCGCCTTATTAGAGTCTTCTTACCGATTTCTTAAAAAACTATTATGTAGCTTATTAGCCCTCTTCTGGTACCATACTTTTGCCCAAAATCGACCCATGAGTGCAGTTTGACTTGCGTGGGTGTCTCAGGTACCCAAGCACGTTTCTTGCATGTGACACAGTGGACTCATGCACGTAGTTTACTTGCGTGGTATCCCAGGTATGTGTCCGGGTTGCGTCGTTCTATGCGGCAAAACAAGTTAAGGAGGATATCCATGAACAGGCAATATCACAGGCTGTCAGTGTGTCTTGCGGCTGCCTTTCTTTTGCTATATCCACTTGGATTAAATGGCCAAAATGGAAATAGCGCCAACAACAATGCGCCGGTAGTCGCACAGGACCCCGGTCCCCGTCCCATTGAATTACCTGGTGTATTCGCACTCGATGTTGGCGTTAACGGCATCCAGGTGATTGATACTGTCCAGTTTCCACCGCCCGGCGGCGATATCAACAGTCCGGTTGGGGCTGGTTTTCCTCTCAACAACATTCCGCCCGCTGTTGGACCTCAATGGGGAAATGCTCTGGCAGTTTTTGCGGAAGTCACCTCGGTCAATGGAGCCTTTGATCCTGTGGCTGGACAGCCGACGCTGCTCGGACTGGGCCCCGGCTTTGACGGTACCAGTTGCTTCTCATGCCATTCGCAACCGGCCGTTGGCGGGAGTAGCCCTGGTCCTTTGACGTTTACGTTCCCGGTCAACCCTGAAGTTCCTGCTGCCACCGCCAACGGTGCTACCAATACCATACCCTCTTTCGTTACCGCCAACGGTCCTGCGCGAGAAGCCCGTTTTGTGCGCAACCCGGATGGCTCGCTCGATGGCAGCGTCCACCAGCTCTTCACCATTGTGGGACGAAGCGACGCGCCTGCAGGATGCTCTCTGCAGCAGCCGGATTTCGCTGCCCAAGTGGCCAGAAACAACGTTGTTTTTCGTATCCCCACCCCGACCTTTGGCGCCGGTTTTGAGGAGGATGTGCCCGATGCCACCTTAAGGGCCAACCTCGCAGCCGATGCATCAGAAAAAGCGGCTTTGGGGATTGGCGGCCATTTCAACATTTCTCAGAATGATAATACGATTGCGCGATTCGGCTGGAAGGCACAGGAGAAATCCCTGGAGACCTTCTCCGGCGAGGCCGCAAACGTGGAGCAGGGCATCACCAATGAACTTTCGCCCAATGAGAAGGCTGACGGTGGATGCGCCGGCAATCCGACGCCGGAAGATAATACAAACATACTTTCACCGGCGGTCCTCGCTGCCAACGGACCGAGTAACGTCACCAGTTTGGTTTCGTCCACAGTTGAAAATTTCACGATTTTCATGCGCATCAACAGCCCGCCCACCCAATGCGACTTTGCCAGCGGTTTAATAAACCCTCCTGGCATTCCCAATTGCAACCCTCTCGGCGCTTCGGCGTTGCGCGGCCAGGCGCTGTTTGGCGCCCCTAAAAACGGAGGTATCGGCTGCGTTCTTTGTCACACGGACACCCTCGTCAGCGGTCCGTCGGCAATTCCTAATCTCAACAACGTCCCGTTCCATCCATTTTCCGATTTCGCCGTGCATCACATGGGGTCGAATCTGGCGGACGGTATCGTTCAGGGCACAGCCGGTCCTGACGAATTCCGTACAGCTCCTCTGTGGGGAGTCGGACAACGGATCTTCCTTTTGCACGATGGCCGTACCACGGACCTGGTCGCGGCCATTCTGGCCCACGCCAGTCAGGATGATGATTGCGTCAGCAGGACTGGAGAATCACGCACGTTTAAGGTAAACGGACAGGTCATTAACACGGCGCCCGAAGAAGACAGTTTCTGTGGATCTGAAGCCAACGGAGTTGTCAAAAAATTCCGCCATTTGAGCGAGGCCCAAAAGCAGGACCTTCTCAACTACCTCCGGTCACTCTAGCTGTTCCAATCCGTCCACCGGAGCCGGTGCGGTCCGGCTCCGGATGGGTCAAAAACCAATTGGGACGCCGTTGTACCTTCGTGACAACAGCGTCCCAATTTTGCTTGCAACCACGACCGAAGAGCCTCGCCAATTCAGGAGGGTTTTTTGTTCTGGAGCATTTTCTGCGCTTTGGTCCGGACAAAAGCATAGTAGATGGAGGGTAGCGAATTGAATCCTGCTACCTTCGTCAGCAACTCGCGCGCCTTTGCTTTGTCGCCCTTGCCTTCATAAGCCAGGCCTAGCCAATAAAGAATGCGAGGATCGTGCAAGTTCGCCTGCTGGAGTTCAGCAATGGCGCTGGCATAATCCTTTTCCCCGAGCGCAATCCTGCCCGCCAGTTCGTGCGCCTGCTGTGACTCAGCCGGCGACAATTTCTTGCCCGCTCCCGCTCCTTGGCCAAACGCAGATGCATGGGCCTTTGCCGCCCCGAAGTCTTTCTGTGCGATGGCCAGGCCGGTCATGTCGTAATGGTTCCGGAGAATCCAGTTGTCTTTGATTTCCGGGGGAAGATTTGACGTCTGAATCGCCTGCAGTGAACCGTCGAACTTGCCCTTGGCCCCGTCATAATTACCCATCTCAACCATGAGCCATCCCTGTAGTTGAAGAACAAGGGCGATTGCAGTCGGATCGCTTTTCTTCTCCGAAAGCGCATACATCTTTTCCGTGTTTTGCAATGCCTGGTCGCCCTTGCCACTATCCAAGGCCAGGACGGCCATGCCGAAGTATGCCGCCCGGAGATCGCTCTCGTTCGTTGCCTGGTCCGCCATTTCCTGCAATACGGCTTGCGCCTTATCGGGTCTGCCCAGGTACATCTCATCCGCAGACATCCCGTAGCGCGAAGATTCGAAATGGGCATCAATGGAAAGCGCCTTGCGATATTGCATGATCGATTCCTCGAATTTGCCCATCTTCAGCAGCAACTCCGCGTAGGAATCATAGGGATCGGGACTGTTCGGGATTAACTCGGTATACTTCTTGAGCGCCAGCATGGCGTCTCCGTAGTTTCCCTGCTGCTGGTAGGAGTATCCGAGCACGCTGTAGGGGGGTGCGAAGCCTGGCGCCAGCTCTGTTGTCTTCTTGCAATGATCGATCGCCAGCTTGTAATCGCCATGCTCCAGATAATAAGTGGCCAGGCTGAACCGCGCCCGTTCGTCGTTCGGGTAGGCGGCCACCAATTTCTCGATATACTCTTTCGCTTTCGCCGAATCGCCTTTTACATCGGCTTCTGTCGCCAGGATGAGAAGCCGCTCGCCTTCTGAAGCCTTGTCAGCGAGGCTCACCGCTTTGTTCAGGTGCTCGAAGACCCCTTTAGGGTCCCTCACCGCGCTCGTTGCGCGCGCCAACTCCGCGGATGCGAATTCCGGATCAAGCACAATGGCCTTGTCGAAGTGCTGGATCGAATCCTGCACCATTCCCCGATCGAAAAGATCGCGTCCCAGAAGGAATTCCTTTCTCGCCTCCTCTGACTTTGTGGTGATAGGAATCTTCCCGCTGTCCGTTGTCGCAGACGGCTTCCCCTTCTCCACATTACTTGAATGGGTCCAACCTGCCGTGCTCAGCACAGCAACCAGCGCCAATACGAAACACCAGGATTTGTGCAAACGCATAGAACGACCTCCGTCGAGTTTCTGGATGTTTGGTCACGAATCAGGAATGAAAGCAGCGAATACCGCAGAGTTAAAGCACCATCAGTTTAGCAGACGTTGCTTTCCAAAATAAGCCGTTCATCCCTGATTGGAGAAGGTTCGCTCAGCCTCTTGACAGAGTCGCGCCCAATACACATAATGCTCTTCCTATATCTCTTAGAGAGGTTGGTTATTCCTCTCTACTGCGTCAAGCCCTGTCGGGCCTGTTACAGGGCTTCTGTCGGCAGAAGCGCCTTCTTCCTGAAGATGCTCCGCTATGTTGATTCCACAGGTGCAAGTGCGGGACCCAATAATGGCCTTGGATCACCTTGCGGTGCAGGCGGTGCTTCCGGCCAGCGCGCAAATCACCTATAATCTGGAACACACGAATAATTTGAATTGCTCCAAATCTGTATTGCATAAGCAGGGAGTTTCCCCGGTTCGGTCCAGGCGCCGTCGGGGAGCTCTAAAGTTTTGAGTTCGCTGTTTTCGCCGGTTGGCAGGCAATCTTCGATCAGTCTGGCGTGGTAAGCGCCAGTGTACTACGGTCGGAAACCACTGGACCTGATACACCGGCTCGATTCAGTCAGGACGGCCCGGGAGAGGCGGAAAGGAATTGCAGATGTTCAGGATTTCGCTAGTGAATATGCCGTTTGCGAACCTCGAATTGCCATCGATTGCTTTAACACAACTCAAGAGCATTTTGGAGTCCACGTTCGGCAATCAGGTTTCCGTCCAGGTTTTATATTTGAATCAGGATTTCGCAAAATATCTGGGCACTGAACTTTATATTTATCTCTCGGATTCTATGGAATCGCTCAACACCGGTCTGGGAGACTGGTTCTTTCGACAGGCAGCTTTTCCGGAACAGCGGGAAAATACCGAGGACTATTTCAATCGCTATTTTCCCCGCCATAACCAGGAGGTCCAGCGGCTCAAGGAGCAGATTGCGCAGAAGCGGCGCGGGGTCGATCAAATCATGCAGGAAGTGATTTCGAAATATGGTCTTGATCAGGCCGGCCTCGTTGGATTCACCTCGATGTTTATGCAAAACACCGCCAGCTTTGCCATGGCGAAGAAGCTCAAGTCTCGCAATGCAGGCGTCATTACCATGATGGGCGGAGCAAATTGCGAGTTTCCCATGGGGGGCGTGATTGCCCAACAAATCCGGGAAATCGATTACGTATTCTCCGGCCCCGCGCTCAAGAGCTTGCCGGAATTTGTAGGGCATTGCCTGGAAGGAGATAGAGCGAAGGCGTCATCCATTCCCGGCATCTTTGCCCAGGGAATGCCTTTGCCGCAACCCGGGCCGCGGACCCTCGGTGAAGAGTTGAGCATTGATACCCCCATCGAACTGGATTATGCGTCCTTTGTGAAGAAAATGCAGGAGGATTTCGTCAGCCAGGGCATCAAACCGGTTTTGACCCTTGAAACTTCCCGCGGCTGTTGGTGGGGTGAGCGAGCGCATTGCACTTTTTGCGGGCTTAACGGCGCCACCATGGGCTATCGCTCCATGAAGCCGGATCTGGCCATCCAATTGTTTAACTCGCTCTTTCAATACTCAGGCACTGTTAAGCAACTGAAGGCGGTGGATAACATTCTGCCCAAGAGCTATCTGACTGAAGTGCTTCCCTTTCTCAACACTCCACCCGATATGGATATCTTCTACGAAGTTAAAGCCGATTTGAGCGAGCAGGATGTCGCGACTTTGGCGCGGGCACGGGTGAAAAGCATTCAACCCGGCATAGAGGCGCTGGCGACCACAACATTAAAATTGATGAAGAAGGGCACCACGGCCTTTCAGAACCTCAAGCTGCTCAAATCCTGTGCGCTCTATGGAGTGGCTCCGCAGTGGAACCTGCTGGTTGGATTTCCCGGTGAAACCGCAGACGTTTTCCGAAAATATGTCGATTTGATCCCGCGCATTACACATCTTTATCCGCCATCGGGCGCTTTCCCTGTGCGTTTTGACCGGTTCAGCCCCTACTACGACCAGGCTGACAAGTACCAGCTCAACCTTCGCCCGCTGGATTTCTATTCTCTGATTTATCCCTTTGGGACAGAGGACATTACGAATCTGGCATACTATTTTATGGATAAGAACACAGAGACCGCTGAGCCTCAATATTTCATGGCCTTGATCGAATGGCTTGGCGAGCTGGGCGCCAAAGTTGGCCAATGGCGAGCGCTTTGGAAAGTCCCGGAGAATCATCCAAAACTTTGTTGGCTGGATAACGGCGTTGTTTATGACTCGCGGTCCGGTGCCGCGGTTGAACATCATGTAGGAACAGGGGGAAGAACAATACTGCAGCACCTCGAGAAACCAACCCGGATTGCTGACCTGGTCAAAGTGTTTTCCCCGGAGCTGGATGTTGCAGATGAAATCGCGCGGCTACAGGCCAAAGGGCTCCTTTTTCAGGAAGACGATCGGTTGTTCAGTCTCGTCATTGAAACCGATGATGAAAGGCGGGGCCGTACTGCTGCTTCTGAGCCGAGCCAGATCAAGGCGGACATGATTCACGCCTGAAACTCTATCCCCGAAATGGGCGCGTTATTTCACGCTCAAATCGGGATCCTGCTAGAATTTAATTACGGATGTGGCGTCCTGGAATGTGGCGTCCTGGGATTGACACGTCTCGTGTAATTGAATACAGTGATTGCCCCTACGGCCAGTCTGTGGCCTCCCAAAGAGAACTATTGAGTTCCCGCTGATGCCGCTGGCAAATTGAAATTCGATTGAAGGAGAGATAGCGATGGCAGTGAATGATGCTGAGGAAGATAAACGAACCTATAAAGTCGTAATGAATCACGAAGAGCAATATTCGATATGGCTGGACTATAAAGAGATTCCCACGGGGTGGAAGTATGCCGGCAAAACCGGCCCCAAGGCGGAATGTCTGGCTCACATCAAGGAAGTCTGGACAGATATGAGACCGCTCAGCCTGAGACAGAAAATGGAGGAGCTGGCAAAAAACCCGCCGCCCCCTCCTCCGCCTCCCGACCCCAATGCGCCACGCGAGAAGAGTCTGGTTGACCGCCTGTGTGAAGGGGACCACCTGGTTGAAGTGGGATTGCGCCCGGAACGTACGGCCAAGCTGTTCAAAGAGGCCATCGACCGTGACTACGTGCACATCAAATTTACTGAGACCAAGGGAGGAACCGAACTTGGGTTCCGCCTGAACCGGGACACCTCGGATTTCAGCGCCGCTGATTTTGAGAATGGGAAAGGCACCGTTCACGTCGAAGGCAGCCTGACGCTCGACTATGTGAAAGTCAAATGTATTGCTGACGTCGATCTGAGCACCTTGGCGGGAAAAGGGCGCCTGGCTAAAGTCCCGGATTCAGTTGCCGGAAGCAATTAAGGCGTTTCTATGATGAGCACTGAAAAATCGACGACAGCGCTTCATCTGGCTCCCTGGACCAAATATGTTTCGAGATCGATGATCCAGGATCTGCTCCCCAAAGTCGGACAGCCGGATGTGATCTCCTTTGGCCTCGGCCTCCCAGCGCCGGAGTTGTTTCCCTCGGCAGAGTTTGCGGCAGCGTGTACTGAGGTGCTTGCGATGGGCCCAAAGTGTTTGCAATACGGACCCCCGCCTGCAACCTTGAAGGGGCACATCGTTTCTTTAATGGCCGATAGAGGCGTCGAATGCAATGAGAAACAAGTCTTCCTGACGCAGGGCGCGCAACAGGCCGTCCGTCTGCTGGTGGATCTTCTGATGGAGCGCAACCGCCAGGTCATCATGGAAGAGTTTGGTTATCCCGGTTTTCAGCAGATCGTGAGCTTCTATCAGCCGGAAGTCCTCTCTGTAACCTCTGACCTCCATACCGGGATGGATGTGGATAAGGTTGAGTGGTATCTCTCCCACGGGGCCCGCCCGGCATTCATCTATACCATTCCCACTGGCCACAATCCCCTGGCCATTAGCCTGAGCGCGGAAAAACGGGAACGTCTGGCATCGTTAAGCCTGTCTTATGGAGTGCCTGTGCTGGAGGAAGATCCCTACGGGTTTTTGACCTACTCCACCACCTCCTTGCCTCCTATCGCTGCGTTAGCCACAGGGGCCGTTTTCTATATCGGGTCATTTTCAAAGATATTGGCTCCCAGCATGAGAATGGGATGGCTGGTCGTCCCGGAAGAGCTCATCCCCTATCTTGGTATTCTGAAAGAGTCTTCTGACATCGATATGGGGACATTCTCCCAGTATGTGGTAGCGCGTATGCTGGACACAGGATTCCTGCCGGATCATCTGCGCCGTCTCCGTTCCGAATATTTGCGCCGCCGTGACATTATGCTTGAGGCCCTGCCGGAGCATCTCCCCGCTGGTTCACGCTGGGCCGTGCCTGATTCGGGCATGTATGTTTGGGTGCAGATGCCCGAGCAATTTGACACCGCGAGCGCTCTCGATTCGGCACTGAAAGATTACCGGGTCGCCTACATGCCGGGGCAGGCGTTTACTGCTTCCGCCAGTCCGGCTGCTCGCAGCACGATGCGGCTCAACTTCACCCACCCCTCGGCTGACCAGATGGTTTCCGGGATCCGGTCCCTGGGGGAGATGTTTCGGGCTATCCCCAACCAGCGCCCTCCAGTCGCGGGCACTCTCCATCCGTCTGTGCGGACCTGAAAAGGCATAACGATGCGGATCTGCTCTTTGCTCCCCAGCGCCACGGAGATCGTCTTTGCTCTTGGAGTGCAGGACTCGCTGGTTGGCGTTACCCACGAGTGCGACTATCCTCCGGAAACCGCCCGCATTCCGCGCGTGACCAGCAGCAACATTCCCGAGGGGCTTTCCAGCGGGGAAATTGATCGCATGGTCAGCTCCAATCTGGCTACGCAAGGAACGCTGTACGAATTGAACCAGGCATTGCTGGAGGAATTGGCGCCTGACCTGATCCTTACCCAGCGGCTGTGCGATGTTTGCGCGGTTGCCTTCGACAAGGTCCAGGAAGTTGCCGTCAATCTCAGCTCCAGGCCGCGGGTCGTAAATCTCGAGCCTCATTGTCTGGAGGACATCCTCGAAAACATACGGCTGGTCGGTACGCTGGTCCATGCGTCAGAAAAGGCTGATCGGTTGGTCGATTCCTACCGCAGGCGCATTGCTGCAATTCACGAAAAAACCAGGGCGCTTCCCATTCATCCTCGGGTCTTTTGCATGGAGTGGGTGAGCCCTCCGTACTGCGGAGGACACTGGATGAAAAAATTGGTGGAGATTGCCGGCGGAAGAGACGATCTTGCCAGTTCCGGGCGACCCTCCTGCCGGATCGAGTGGAATCGGGTCCTGGAATTTGCTCCTGACGCCATCGTGCTGACCTGTTGCGGGTACAAGCTGGCAAGAGTGGAAGAAGAGGCCAGGCTGCTGGCTCAATTCGACCGGTTTTATGAACTGCCCGCGGCCAGGAACAATCGTGTGTATGCAACCAACGGATCAGATTATTTCAGCCGGCCCGGCCCGCGAATCATCGAGAGCCTGGAAATTCTGGCCCATCTAATCCATCCTGAAATCTTCCCGGCTCCGCAACTGCCTGACGCGTTTTCTACCGTGGATCTTGCGTTACTGCAAGCCGCGCATTGAAACTAAAAATTGCCACGCAGGCATGGAGGCAATGATGGCCTCGCATTGAAGATTGTTCAGGCGTTCGTCAGTCAGGGAGGTTTCCATGTCCACCACGAAATTGAGCTCGCCATCCCAGCTTGGCGCGCCATCGCAGCCAGCGCCGTCCGGGTCATTTCTCTCAGCGTCTTTGGCGTGGTGCTTCATCTTCGGCGCGGCAGCTCTGGCCATTTACCTGTTAAAAGCTCCGGACGCTGTGCCGGCCACCTCACCGGCAGATCAGTTCTCGGCGGAGCGGGCCCTGACCCATGTTCGTGCCATCGCTCAGGCGCCGCATCCCATCGGGTCCGTCGCCAACGCGGCTGCCCGAGACTACCTTGCGGCCCAGCTTTCGGCGCTGGGAATGAACCCGCAGGTAGTGACGGCAATGGGCATTACCAACGCTTTTGGGGCTGTTATCGCCGGTAGAACGCACGATGTTGTTGCCCGCCTGCCTGGAACGGCGAACTCCGGGGCCATTCTGCTGTTGTCCCATTATGACTCCGTCTCCAGTGGTCCGGGCGCAGCCGATGATGCAGCAGGAGTAGCTGCCATCCTGGAAGCGGTTCGCGCATTAAAAACTGCGCCTCCGTTGAAAAACGATTTGATTGTCCTGATTACCGATGGCGAAGAGGCCGGGCTTTTGGGGGCTGAAGCATTTGTTAGTTCCCACCCGTGGGTCAAAGAAGTCGGCCTGATATTGAATTTTGAAGCGCGCGGAAACCGCGGCCCTTCCTTGCTCTTTGAGACCAGCGCCAACAATGCCTCGTTGATCCGTGAATTCTCAAGTGCGGCGCCCTATCCTACGGCCTCCAGCCTGTTTTATGCACTGTATAAGCTGTTGCCCAACGATACTGACTTCACCGTATTTCGTCCTACACGGATACCTGGGTTGAACTTTGCTTTTGGCGGCCATTTGGAAGCCTACCACTCCTGGCTGGACACGCCGGATAACCTGGATACGGCATCGCTTCAGCACCAGGGTTCTTATGTTCTCTCGTTGGTGCAGCGGTTCGGTCAAATGGACCTGGGCAAGCTCAAGCAGCAGACCGGTGATGATGTCTTTTTTGACTGGCTTGGAAGTAATCTGATCTCGTACAGCGAAAGTTGGGTGGTGATCGGCGAGGCTGTTGCCTCGCTTCTCCTCGTCCTGGCCATTGTGGTTGCGGTCAAGCGGGGAGAGGCAAGAGGACCGCGGCTGGCCCTGGGCCTGCTTTCCTCTCTACTTCTCCTCCTTATAATTCCCGCCGTCATGGCCGCTGCAGAGTGGCTCCTTCAGTTTTTGGGGCCACGCGAACTTCTGGGTGACACACCAGCTAATTCTTTTCTGCTGGTTGGTCTCATTGTCCTGGGCGCTGCCGTAGGAGGCGCGGCTTTGGGCAAGCTCCGCAGATTTTGTAATCTTCAGGAACTGTCACTGGCGGGGCTGGTGGTTGTGTGCATCCTGAGCTGGGCCGTTGCTCTGCTGCTTCCGGCGGGCAGCTATCTGCTGTTCTGGCCGCTGTTCCTCACCACCATTGGACTTCTAGTGCTTCAGCTCACGGGAGTGCAATCTCCAGGTGGCTGGCTGGCGGGCACGCTGATCGGCGCGGTGATGACCATTTTGATCTTTGCCCCGATTGGGTATCTTCTCTACATTTTCCTTACCCTGAACCTGCAGAGCGTGGCCGCCATAGGCCTGCTGGTTGGACTTTTCTTCATCATCTGTATTCCGTTGATCAATATGGCCATTCCACAGCTCCCCTGGCGTACCATCCTGCTGCCAATGCTTGCCGGAGCGGCGGTCTGCCTGGGGATTGGAATGGTGCAGTCCCGTCCCAGCGCTCAACATCCCCGGGAGGACTCTCTTCTCTATAGCCTGAATGCAGACGATCACACGGCTGTCTGGCTCAGCTATGACAATGCGCTGGATGCATTTACCTCACAGCTTATTCCCGCCGGGAAATCCAAGCGCCAGCCGCTCCCAAATTATCTGACAGGATCGCGGGCGCCGGTCCTTTCCGGAGCAGCCGATGTAGTTGACTTGAAGCCTCCAATCAGCGAAATCAAAGCCGACGAACAGAACGGAGACCTCTACACCGTTCACATGAACGTGAGGTCACAAAGAAATGCGTACTTTATGTTTATCAGGTTTGACCCCAGCGTGAAGCCGGTCACTGTAAACATTTCAGGGCGTAGCACCACTCCCAACCCGGGTCCCGCCGGCCTGGTTATGCTGTTGTATGGAATGGGCACGGAAGGCGCAGATCTGGAGCTTAAGCTTCAAGCGGCGAACGGCGTCTCCTTCTGGATCAGCGATTACTCCACGGGCTTGCCTACAACGCTGCGGCGAACCTCAGATCTTATCGCCTCACAGCGCAGCGATCAGACGCTGGTGTGCCGGAAATATGTGCTGGGAGCACCCGCGAAATAGGCTCGTGCGGCAACGCTTGACGCGCCCTGGCAAATGGAGGTACCTCTCAAGGCGGAACACTACAACATGATTTCTCGGCGCCAATTCCTGAAAACTGCAAGCGCTGCGGCGGGCAGCACGCTCATGCCGTCAGCAATCGTTCCATCGGCCGCATTCCGCCACGGCGCGACGGCCCAGGGCGAAGCCCCAGCCGATTACACCATCAGGATCGCCACCACTCCTCTTGAGATCTCCTCCAGGAAAATCATCTCCGCCACCACTTACAACGGACAGTTTCCCGGGCCTCTGCTCCGCTTTAAAGAAGGGAAGCAGGCGACGGTGGAAATCCTGAACGATACCGATGCGCCGGAGCAGTTGCACTGGCATGGGCAAACCATTCCCGTAGACGTCGATGGCGCTGCTGAAGAGGGCACGCCTTTTATCCCCGCACATGGGAAACGGCGAATCTCGTTTGTGCCGGGTCCCTCGGGCTATCGCTTCTACCACACCCACCGGCGGGCCGGAGCTGATCTTACTGCCGGCCAGTATGGTGGGCAGGTCGGTCACGTCTACATCGAGCCGAAGCATGAGCCGGGCAACTACGACCGCGAGGTGTTCCTGGTGCTGAAGGAATTCGAGCCTACATTCAGCCGCGGCGGAGACATGCCCCAGGATGTTCTCTCACCGGCGACCAGGGTGAAGGAGCTGGAAGAAAAGGGTGAATCGGCGATGAAGGTCTCGCTGGCCAAAGGCATGCCAAAAGGGTACGAGGTCGGATACGGCTCGTTCACTATCAATGGCCGCATGCTGGGTCACGGAGAGCCGATTCGGGTGAAGCTGGGCGAGCGCCTCCTGCTGCATGTTTTGAACGGAAGCGCCACGGAGATTCGCAGCCTCGCGCTGCCCGGCCATTCCTTTCAAGTGGTGGCGTTGGATGGCAATCCCGTTCCCAATCCGGCCACGGTCCCCGTCCTCTGGATCGGCGCCGCCGAGCGCGTCTCTGCCATTGTGAAGATGAACCATCCCGGCGTCTGGATTCTGGGAGATACAGATGATGACGACCGCCGCCACGGAATGGGAATCGTGGTGGAGTACGCGGGGCGTCCGGGCACCACAAAAGCCCAGTGGATCGCCCCTCCCAAATTCCGCTGGAGCTACACAAAATTTGGCAAACCGGGCGCAAGCGCACCCGCTCCGGAGGAGACTTTCGAGATGAAATTTGCCAAAGACAATGCGGCAGTGGAAGGCTTCAATCGCTGGACCATCAATGGGAACTCTTTCCCCATGTCAAACGCCATGGTGCCAGCATCATTCCACCTGAAGCAGGGCCGCCGCTACCGCCTCCACATGCGCAATGAGAGTGACGACGTTCATCCCATTCATCTGCACCGGCATAGCTTCGAGCTGACCAACATAACGGGGATTCCAACAGCGGGTATTATGAAAGATGTGGTCATGTTGGGTGGCTACCAGGAAATCGCGGTGGACTTTGTGGCCAACAATCCGGGGCTGACACTGTTCCATTGCCATCAGCAGTTGCACATGGATTTTGGGTTTATGGCGTTGTTTGATTACGTTTAGCCTTTGGCCCAAAAACAACCTCCTAAGCAGCCAGACCGTGGCGGCCTGCGGAGGCAGCTTTCAAGGAAAACAAAAGGCAGAGCCCGTCCCAACCGCCGTACAGCAAAACACAATTCCTCATTTTTTCAACAGTTTAGGGAAAAAAGTGCTGGACTGCCACCACAAATTGAGACAGTTGATAAAGTGACACTTTGCAGCGAAAGGAGCAGCCAAGTGAGCAAGAAACAACTGTATACGCGGGAGTTCCGCCGTATGGCGGTGGAACGCATGAAGGTGTGTGACAACGTCACGACACTGGCCAAGGAACTGAGGGTTCCGCGGCAACTGCTGTACGTGTGGCGGGATCGGGAAGAAGCCATCGCCCTG
>DATDGL010000215.1:0-44329 GCA_036522115.1 Candidatus Angelobacter sp. | reverse complement strand
GAATTCCTTTAGGTGTCTGCGAGGTCTCCAAGCCCCAAAAGTCGGACATTCTAAATTTTCCAAAGCTCGATCAGACCAAGACTTCACATCGTAAACAGGCATCAGCTTGCTCTCAGACCTCCAAGCTCTCTCAGCGAGATTTTTTCCCAGCGAGGGAGACACCCTACCCGGGCTCCAAGCCAGACAACGAGCCAACCCATAGCATTTCCTACGACATGCATAGGAAGGGGGTCTCGGGCGCCGGCGGCGGCATCACCTCCACCGGATCCAGCACTACGGCTAAGGGTTGGGCCAATCACCTGGTCGGCCTCAACAATAACCAGGGCGCGGAAGCAATGTATGAAGCAGTCGCTGTGGATACATACAACTCCGCCTGGATAAATGGAGAAGACCTGGGCCAGACCCTGGCAAATATTTTGCAGATCCTGCAGGACCACCAGGCAATGGGCAGGCTCACCGGAGCCGAAGTCGGAAATATTATGACCAGGCTCTTCAACCGGTACATGAGTCAAAAATAATTTCACCTGTTTATTATTGCAGCAAACGAGCACGAATACCCCGTGACTGCAACAAAGAAACGGCCTTCGAGTCGAAGGAAACAAACTCTTCTGCCCCGAGCCAGTTTCCTTCATAAGCAATTGCGCCGTCGGCAAAATCTCCTCCAGCATTGAGCGTGGATAGTCCGGCATCTGCGGCTAGCCGGTTCAGCACAACGTTCGTGCTCTTCATAAGCCGATGAATTGCATCGGAAACGTCAGAAACAGATTTCTTGTATCCTCGTCGAAGCACCCAAACAAATTCACAAAGTACCGGGATTGGGACGGCAACTAACTCGGCCTCCTGCAAGATTTTTGCCGCCATCCTTGCTTGATGTGGATCATCTTGAACAGCAGCTCTAATGAGCACGTTGGTATCTGCCGTGATCTTCATTTTGCCTTTGCCCATCCCTGAGTCGAGATCTTGTTTATTTCGTCAATCGTGAGCTTCGGTCCACTCCGTTGCGAAAGGCAACCAATGAAATCAGCAATGGCGCCATCCTGTGCGGCCGCTCTCACAACGATTCGGCCATCAGGCAGCTTATCAGCCTCAATTTTTTCTCCTGGGCTGACACCAAGATGCTTCAGCAGGTCCTGTTTCAGAGTAACCTGGCCTTTCGCAGTAACGGTAAGCTTCGTCATGGCTGCCTCCCCAAACTTCAGTGTAAGGCATTATTACCTTACATGCCAGCACTCTTTGATCAGACAAAGGCCGAAAACCGGCGCTCTACAACTTTCTCTCAACCTTCAGTGGGACACATTTTGTGACGGCAGGTTCTGAGAGCGTCGAACTAGGGTTCCATTTTTGAAGAACAGTAGGTCTGTAGCAGCATTTTTACCATCTGGGAAGAAGGAAAGAAGGAAGCGCATTCTTCTCTTTCGCTACGCGGGAAGGTACAATTGTGCCTGGGAACACATCGAAAAACATGAGTATCACGATTCACCCTAACCTTGAAGCAACGCTCCGTGCGAGAGCAGAAGCTGAAGGACTTACAGTGGAAGCCTATCTTGAACGCCTGGTGCGCGCAGATAAAGAGGCTATTGATGAGCTTGAAGCATTAGCAGCCGAAGGCCTCGCGTCCGGCGGTCCCGTTGCAGTTGCTCCGGGCTATTGGGAGGAGAAGCACCGCCAGCTTGATGAACGCCTAAAGAGAACGAAAAGCTAAGTGAATGCCCGCTACCTGATCCGTCCGAAAGCGGACGGAGATATCGAAGATCAAGCCTACTACCTTGCCACTCATGCCACCCCCGAAATCGGACATCGTTTTCTCGCCGCTGCCCACGAAACATTTGCCTTACTCGCCACTCAGCCAGGATGGGTTCACAGGTTCGCCTATCCCGACACGATCTGAAATCCCTGCGAATCTTTCCTGTATCCGGATTCGAGAAGATGCTTGTACTGTATCTGCCGGTAGCAGGAAGAGTTGAGATTCTTCGTGTTCTTCATGCTTCGCGAAATATTCGGGCCCTGCTTCGGCGTGAGGGACTGGAATAATTCAGTTCTCTCTTGGTTTCTCCTCAAATTCGCAACGGCCTCTCATTCCAAGCCACATCCCAGTAGCGGCTAAATTTGCGGCCAACTTCGGTGAAGACTCCGACCAGTTTGAATCCAAATCGCTGATGCAGAGCTGCTGAGGCTGCGTTGGGCAGGGTGTATCCGGCTACGATACGGCGGATGTCTTCACTTCTGATGGCCTCGAATAGTGCCGAGTAGAGACGGCTGCCTATGCCTTTGCCGGTTGTATTGGGACCGCAGTAAATCGTGGTTTCGACTGTTGTGTCATACGCTGCCTTCGGACGAAAGCGCGTCGTGCCTGCATATCCCGCCACCAGACCGTTTTCCTCAGCTACAAGGAGGCGGTAGCGTCCCGTCAGCGCAAATTGCCCGAACCAGGCTGCGCGAGACTCCACAGTCTTTGGCTCGAGATCAAAGGTGACCGGGGTGTTGATTACGTAGTGGTTGTAGATTTCGGTCAGGCGGGGAAGATCACTTCTGGCGGCTGGACGGACATCGATAATTGCCATAAACATTCAGCAGGCGGCTTCAAGATCGAGTGATCTGCACATGATCGGGTGATCTAAAACCAAAACCCCTTACCCCTTTGGGCCGCGAATCCGCCACGGGCGGACAGATCTCCCGGGCATTCGCCCTGAAACACCCTTGAAGCCCGCAGGGACCTCTCACTCCGTTCGAGGTGAACTAAAAAACAGAACCATCCACAGAAATACAACCTCTCCGCCACAGCATTTTCAGAAACAATGCGACCGTTCCAATCGCCCTGATGCGATCATGACGCGGCAGGGGACCTTCGAGGTAAACTAAAAAAACTAATTTCCGGCGGTGGCCACCTTGGTTCCGGGTTTCTGTTGCAGTTCTTCCTTCAGCACCTGGACGGCTTTTTCAAGCTGGGCATCGCGGCCGGCGAGAAAATCCGCCGGAGTGTTGTCCACGGCCACGTCAGGCGGCACGCCGTAGTTCTCCAGGTTGTAGCCCTTCACGTTCCACAACCCTGTGGCCGGCGTGCGGATGGTCGAGCCGTCCATCAGGCGATAGGCGCCGGTTCCGATCACGGCGCCATAAGTGGTTGTTCCCACCACCTTGCCCAGCCCGAGTGTGCGGAAGCCATCGGGAAAGACCTCGGCATCACTGGTAGAGCGCTCGTTTTCCATGACTACCATGGGACCAAAGAAAGCCTGCTGCGGGCGCGTGATCTGCACGGAGTCGCGGCTGCGCGTGTACTGGTACTGGCGCTGGCTCAAGATCTCCAGCAGCTCCACGTCAATGCCTCCACCGGGATTGAAGCGCTGGTCAATGACGAGCGCTTTTTTGTCATGGTTGTCCACCAGGTCGCGCTCGAATTGGCGCAAGGCCTCGGCGTTCATCTGGCGAATGTGCAGGTAGCCAATCTGGCCGTTGGAGAGCTTGTCCACGATCTCTCTGCGCCGCTCCACCCAGCGCTTGTACTGTAGCGTGGTATACGCCGCATTACTTACCGGCTGGACCTTGGCCAGCCATGCGCCTTCCATGGCCGGTTTGGAGTTCACCAGGAACTGGATCTTTTCCCCGCGAACGGCGGTAAAGTACTTCCAATAATTTTCGCCGGACTTCAGCGGATGCCCGTCCACGGCCAGAATGTAGTTGCCGGTAGTGATCTGGACGTAATCCTTGTCCGCGGGTCCATCCTTATAGAGATAGGACACCTTGTAGTATCCGGACGAGTCAGGTTCCAATTCGAAACCGGGAAAACGCGTCTGCACGATATGATCGCGTTCTTCCGGTCCGGGAGCAGCGCTGATGCCGGTATGGGATGCATTCAACTCGCCGATCATCTGGCTGACCAGGTTGTGCATCTCCTCCTGGTCGGCCACGTAGTCCATCAGCGGTTCATAGATGGTCCGGGCCTTGGCCCAATCCACGCCGTGCATCTGGGCATCGTAAAAGCGGTTTTTCATGATGCGCCAGCTCTCGTTGAAAACCTGCTTCCATTCCAGCTTGTGATCCACTTCCACGCGGACGGTGAAATTGACGCGACGGCGCTCGAACCCGCGGGCCGCAGCCGGCGCGCCTCCCGCAGCAGCGGCTCCACGGCCGCCCGCCGCGGCTGCGACCAGGGAACCGATGTCTACGGAATAGATGCCTTCGCCCTCCATGAAGAAGATGGCGCGCCCGTCTTTGGAAAACTTCAATTCGTTGATTCCGCGTCCGCCCTGCGCGCCTGCGTCTTCCTCTTCTGCACCCCGGCCAGTTGAGGTAATTGTTGTGACCTGGGCGCCATCTTCAGGAATGACGTACAGACTGGTTGCCGGGCGGCCATCGCGTTCGGCTACCGCCACGAAGGCGTAGAACCGGCTGTCAGGCGAGACCGCCAGGGTGAGGATGTTGTCGCTCAAGTGAGTAACCTGATGTGAGCGCCGGGTAATGCCTTCGAAGTCGATCTTCACCTCCGGCCTGGGCGCTTCGCCTCGGGCCTGGGCATTGCGTTGGCGATCCAGCTTTTCCGCCGCCTGGGCCTGCTCTTCATCATCCACACCGCGATCGGAAGGGTTCTTCTCCTCCTTGGCCAGGGAGACACTGTAGATCTGAACAAATGTCTGCCGCTGGTTGGCGCTTCCCGCCTGCGCCAGCCCGGCCAGAAAGACCAGCCTCTTGCCATCCGGAGTCCATACGGGAGTGGTCTCGCTGAACAGCAGATCGTCATTACCGACGTGGTGCTCGGCCCCGCCGGCAGAAGAGATGATGTACACGTGAGGACGCAGATCGTGGTCCAGCTTGGAGAAGGCGACCCATTTGCCGTCGGGCGAAAAACGCGCGCCCACAATGTTGCCGGCCTCTCCCGCGGCGATGGTGGCCGTCTTGCCCGAATCCAAATCAAAGCGGTAGAGCTTGTGATCGGAAGTTCCATAGATCAGGGCCTTGGAATCCGGCGCCCACTGAATCTGGTGCTTCTCCGTGTCCGCATCAGAAATCTGCTTAAGCCCGTTGCCGTCTTCGTGGGCCATCCACACTTCGTCACGGCCGGTTTTGTCAGAGACAAACGCGATCCACTTGCCGTCAGGAGACCATGCGGGATCCATCTCGCGCGAAAAAGACTGCGTCACCCGCTCGATGTCTCCGCGGTCTGTGGCGACAGAGAAAATCTCTCCATGGGCTGAAATCGCTGCCCGCTTGGTGCTGGGAGAAAGATCGTAGCTGTTGGCGTCGTTGCGGATGGTAACGGTCTCGACGTCATTTTCCTTGTCGTCAGAAGCTATATTGATTTTGATCTGCGTGCTCTTGCCGGTGGCCGTGTCCAGCTTCCATAGCCCGAAATCCTCCTCATAGACAATGGTTTTGCCGTCGCTGGAGATGGAAGGAAAGAACAGCCGTCCGGTGGAGTGATGAGTCACCTGCGTTGCCTTCCCGCCAGCCTCAGGAATTCGCCAGATGTTGTTGATGCTCTTCAATACCTCTTTGCTTCCCGGCTTGATGTGGCTTTCGTCCGCCATGCGGTCGGAGACGAAGTAGATGAATCCGTTGCTCGCATACATGGGCCAGAAATAATTGCCTTTGAAGTCGCCATCGGCCAGATGCGTATATTTGTTCTGCTTTACATCCATCACCCACAGATCGGCGGCATAGCTTCCGCGATAATGCTGGCGCCACCACACCATAGGGTGGCGATTGAATGCAAACTTGCTGCCGTCCGGCGAATAGCTGCCCCAATAACCCCAATCGGTCGGCACCGGCTGCTCCAGGCCGCCTTCAATCGAGACTTCATAAAGGTTAGGAATGCCGGGATACATGAGGCCGCGTGAAGACTGGAAGAGCACCTTCCGGCTGTCAGAGGTCCAGCCCACAACGGTATCGTTGGCGGCGTGGAAGGTGAGTTGCTTGGGCGAGCCACCTTCACTGGGAACCACAAAGACGTCGTAGTTGCCATAGCGGTTGGAGGAAAATGCGATCCACTTGCCGTCCGGAGAGAAACGCGGATAGACATCCCGCGCCTTGTGCACGGTGATGCGCTGCACGTTGCTGCCATCTTCATTTGCGACCCAGATGTCGCCCAGGTAACTGAAGGTAATTTTGCCATTGTGATAGCTGGGATGCCGCAGCAATCTGACCTCGGCACATGACCATGCACTCAATACGAACACCAGGGTGACGACGAATTTCTTCATGGCTGAACCCTCCCTCGGTACGGGGCCGGATCGCGGATACTCTCCGTTTGTCAGTTGGAAGTGACGCCCCGAAGACGTGGAAGTATAACCCAATCGCCATAATCGGGTGATCTCCATCGGGGCATCGGGTTCTCGGGGCATCGGTATATCGGAAGAAACAACTCACATCCTGGGCTGAAGGGATGCGGGGAAGGGGCAATCTACGCATCAGTGAAACTGATCACAGGGCTTTACAGTCTTCATTACCGAGGGCGCAAATCCGGAGATTTGCGCGCAAACAATATCTCGCTGGCAGCTTCCCGGATGCGATTTGCATAGACCTGAGGGGATGAGATTGATTAGACTTCCAAGTATCCCCGGCAACTGGAAGGCAGCTTTTATGATTCGCCTGGCGCACACGTTCGCCTTTGCGTTGCTCTTCTCGGTGCTGATTCAGAGCACGTTCTCCCCGGCGCAGCAGCCCTCGCGGACATCGCCCTGCGCCATGCCGTCCTTCTCCACCGTGGTGAATGATCCGAACATGTTCACGGAGCAGCAGGAAGAGTGGCTGGGAGAGATCATCGCCCCACAAATCCAGAAAGAGTTTCATGTGATTGCGGACCCGGAAAGTGACTACCTGGAGAAACTTGGGCAGCGCATTCTGGCCCAGCTTCCTCCCACCAAGATCCACTATCACTTCTTTATCATTGACCTTCCCGGCAACGATTCCTTCGGCTTTGCCGGCGGCTATATCTTCATCTCCCGCCGCATTCTGGCCCTGGCGCAGAACGAAGACGAACTGGCCGGACTTCTGGGGCATGAAATTGGCCACATCATTACGCGCCAGCCTGCCATCGATATGACTCGCGTCTTCCATGAGGTTCTGGGAGTCAACCAGATCGGTGATCGCCAGGACCTGCTCGATAAATGGAACCGCGTGTTGGACACAGCCGCCAAAGCAACCTACAAGGGCGACGACCGCAAGCGGCAGCAGCAGGAACAGCTCATCGCCGACCGCATTGCCATCTACGCCATGACGCGCGCGGGGTACAATCCATCACGGTTTGCAGACTATTTTGACCGCATCGCGCAAACCAAGGGCAACAAGGGCGGCTTCTGGAGCGATGCGTTTGGACACACCACTCCGGATTCCAAACGCCTCCGGGAACTCTCTCGCAATTCTGCACCGATTCCGGCGGAATGCGTCTCCGCGGCCCCCGCCGATGCTGATCCCCGCTTCCTGAAATGGCAGGTGGAGGTGATCTCTGCGAAGTTTGCAGTAGCCAAGGAGGACATTCCCGGACTGATAAGAAAAGTTACTCTGCGTCCCCCGTTGCGGGGTGAACTCAATTCCATTCGCTTCAGTCCTGACGGCAAGTACCTGCTGGCGCAGGATTCCAGCAGCATCTTTGTGCTTTCCCACGAGCCCATGGCAAACCTGTTTCGTATAGACGCGCCGGACAGCTACCCGGCCGAGTTCACTCCCGATTCACAATTCATTGTTTTTCACGATAAAGAGCTGCGCGTGGAAAAATGGTCCCTGGCCAGCCGGCAGCGGGTGGCGATGCATGAGCTGGCGCTTTCCGGCGAATGCCTGCAAACCAATCTTTCTCCCACCGGAGACAAACTCGCCTGCCTGGGCAATGATCTTGCCGTACGGCTCGTCGATGTGAATACTAGCAACATCCTGTTTACGCGGCCAACTTTTTACACCATCACCTACTTCGAAGCATTGCTGATTCGCACGCTGCACGAGCTGCCGACCATCGAAATCCACATGGTCTTTTCTCCTGATGGCCGTTACTTTGTTGCCCACCATGGCGAGAACTATCTGGCCTTCGATTTGAACGCCATGAATGAGATCAAGCTTTCCGGCAAGATCAAACAATTCATGGCCTACCACTTCACGTTTCTATCGCCGGACGAGATCGCGGGCTACGACACACGGACCCGTCCGCTGAAGACAGCACGGGTGCGCTTCCCTTCCGGCGAAACGGTGGAGGAGATGGCTTCCCTGGGAATAGGCGAACTGGCCGCGCCCAGCAAAGGAAATTACCTTCTGCTGGTACACGCTGGAGATGCCCCAATCGCGCTGATGGACCTGGCGCAGAAGAAGGTAGTCCTGGCCTCCAAATCACTGGCCTTCGCGGTGTATGACAATGAGTTTGCCGGCGAGACCCAGGGCGGCGAGGTGGGGATCTACACCATCTCCGATCGCAAACTTGTCTCTAACCTTCAATTGCCGGACAGCCCTCTGGGGACTTCCGGCGCCAAAGGCTTTTCACCCGACGGGAAATGGCTGGCTGTTTCCGGTTCAAGCCGCGGCGCACTGTGGAGCCTGGACACCGGCGAACGCCTCTTCCACACCAAACGCTTTGAAGGCACGTTCTTTGATCAGGACCAATTTATCGCCAAGTTCTCTAAAGCTGACGAGGAACCTCCACGGGTCTTTCGATTCAACCTTGCCAGCCGGAGTACGGAAAACCTCTACGAACTGGACAAGGAGGAAAGGCCGGAAAGCGAGACGCATGAGGGCCATCTCCGGGACGAGCAATTTGAGCAATTACTTTTCAGTGTTATTCCGCAAAAGAGCGGGGACTCCTACACCGGGCTGGTGCTGGAGGTCCACGATGTTCGCACCAACAAGAAGTTGTGGGAGAGGGTGTTTCCACAAAAAGTGCCTGAGTTTTTCTATGCCAGGCAGGGAAATACCCTATCCATGGTGGTGGCCGACTATGACAGCATCAAAGCTGAAGCCCAGCAGGATGCAGCCCTGAACTCCAAACTGGTTGCCTTGGGGAACGACAAAGCCAAGAAAGACTCATATGTAGTTCGCGTGCTGGAAGGGTCCACCGGCAAGAACCTGGGAGCAATCCTGGTGGATAGCGGGAACCTGTCCTTCAAAGTGCGTTGGGCCGGCGCCTCCGGCGACAACGTCCTTGTGGGCGATTCCAATGACCGAACCCTGGTCTATTCATTAGCTTCCGGCCAGCAACGAGGAAAAGTTCAAGGGCAGCCGCGGGCCGTCTCCAGCAGTGGCGACCGCATGCTGGTGGAGAATGGCAAAGGAGTGGTCAACCTCTACGAAACCTCCAGCCTCCAGCCGGTGGTCCATTTCACATTTCCTTCCCCAATCGTACATGCTGAGTTTTCCGGCAATGGAAATACATTGTTGATTTTGACCGCCGACCAGACGGTCTATGAAGTGCAGAATCCCCCCAAAAGCCAGGTTGCAAATGCGAACTGAAGCAGAGGGGGAACCGATATTGAGGAACAACCCATGATCCGATTGAGACCGGCCTGCTATTCCTGACCATCGTCCTCGTTGCGCACATTTCTATCCTCGCGCAGCAGGCTTCACCAGCGCATTTGCCGGCTACGGGATGCAGCCAACCTGCGTTTCCGGTTCTTTCGCACGGTTCGAACATTTTCAGCGAGCAACAAGAAAAATGGCCCGGCAACAGAGAGTCAAAGTGCTGGACAAGTATGAGGCGATCCCCAGCCCTGGAAGCCAGATGCTGGTGCAGAATGGCAAGGGAGATTGTACCCGTACGATACAGGCCCTTTGTAGTCGCTGACGCATTTCACTTTTCCCTGGCGCCACAAAAAATACTATTTACATCGTATTCCGATATGTTAATCTGGTCGCATTATTTTATGTTGAGAATTTCGCCGGCGAAGGACGGGCCGTGGTATCCGCCGGCCAGGGTTGGATTTGAGGCTTAGAGGAAAAGCGAAGCCGGCTTGGCATGCCCCTTTCCCGGCGATTCGCCAGCAGTCAAGAAGTTGAAATCATTTCAACAGTGAGGTCACGTGCATGGCCCTGTTCTCTTTTCTTGATCGCAGCCACTCGATTGCAAAACCGGGATTCAGCCGCTGGCTGGTACCACCCGCCGCTCTCTCCATTCACTTAGCCATCGGGCAAGCGTACGCTTTCAGCGTATTCAAAAAACCGTTGAACTACCTGATCAATGTTTCGGCTGCGGGTGGCGGGCTTAAAGCTCTGCCGGGAGTAGACAGCCCGAACCTCGCAGACTGGAAATTTACCGACCTGGGCTGGATCTTCAGCCTGGCCATCGTCTTCCTGGGCCTTTCTGCTGCGGTATTCGGGAAGTGGCTGGAGCGCGCCGGGCCGCGCAAGGCGATGTTCGCCTCTGCCGTTTGCTTTAGCAGCGGCTTCTTCATCTCAGCGGTGGGCGTGCACTTCCATCAACTATGGCTTCTCTATATCGGATATGGAGTCATCGGAGGGATCGGCCTGGGCATCGGGTACATTTCTCCGGTCTCGACCCTGATCAAGTGGTTTCCAGACCGGCCCGGCATGGCGACGGGAATGGCGATCATGGGCTTTGGTGGCGGCGCCCTCATCGGCTCGCCGCTGGCTAGAAATCTCATGAACTATTTCCGCGGTGATCACAATCTGGGTGTGGGCGAGACCTTCGTGGTCATGGGCGCGATTTATTTCGTAGCCATGATGTTCGGCGTCTTCACCGTGCGCGTCCCCCAGCCCGGTTGGAAGCCGGAAGGCTGGACGGCGCCAGCGAGACCCAAAGCCCTGATCACCACGCACGATGTTGAGGTCAACGCAGCCACTATTACCCCGCAATTCTGGCTGCTGTGGATTGTTTTGTGCATGAACGTCACCGCAGGCATTGGCATCCTGGAGCAGGCATCGCCGATGATCCAGGAACTGTTCAAAGGCAGGGTTGGACCAGCCGCAGCAGCCGGCTTCGTGGCGCTGCTCAGCCTGTTCAATATGGGCGGACGATTCATCTGGTCGAGCGTGTCTGACTATATTGGCCGCAAGAACACATACTACGTATTCTTTGTCCTGGGCGCGGTGCTTTATTACCTGATGCCGAGGACCGCCGCCAGTGGGATGAACAGCGTTCCACTCTTTGTCGCCATCGCGGCCCTGGTCATTTCTATGTACGGCGGAGGATTCGCAACCATCCCGGCCTACCTGAAGGACCTATTTGGAACCATGGAGGTGGGCGCCATCCACGGGCGTCTGCTGACGGCGTGGTCCGCTGCAGGAATCTTCGGGCCGATGCTGTTCAACTACATCCGTGAGTATGAGAAAAATCATGGAGTCGCCCTGGCGGATTCTTACTCAACCGTTCTTTATGTCATGGTGGCACTGCTGATTGTGGGCTTCATCGCCAATCTGCTGGTACGGCCGGTTAATTCTAAGCACTGGTATCAGGCGGAGAAAACCACGAGCAGCGTCGCATCCGGCTCTATGAGTCCGGCAACCCAGCGGTCCTGAAGGAGCGAATATGGAAAACGTAAAGAAAACACCGGTAATCCTGGTTCTGCTGGCCTGGCTGTTTGTGGGCGTTCCCTGGGGCTGGGGAATTACAGAGCTGTGGAAGAACGCGCGGCAACTCTTTCAGTCGCCTCCCCCGGCGGCAACCGCACCCGTTAAGTAATTGGGTAATTTGGTAATTGAGCAATTGGGTCATTTAGAATCAAGGCCTGGGCCGCTGTACAAGCGGTTCGTAAAACCATGGCAATAGCGACACAAAACCGTTTAACGCAGCCGCTTGTCCGCGAGAATGGCGGGCACCGGGCAGTCACCTGGGATGAAGCTTTGGACCGCGTGGTCAAGAGTTTCCGCAGATCCATCGAAAAGAAAGATCCGCGGAATTTCGGCATGTTCAGTTGCTCCAAGACCACGAACGAACTCAATTACATTGCGCAGAAGTTCGTTCGCTCCGTCATGGGCACCAACAACATAGACAGTTGCAACCGAACTTGACACGCTCCCAGCGTCGCCGGTCTGGCGGCGGTATTCGGAGCAGGCGGCGGCACCAGTTCATATCGGGAAATTGAAGAGGCCGGCGTAATCCTGCTGTGGGGATCGAACGCGCGGGAGACCCATCCTATCTTCTTCCATCACGCATTGAAGGGGATACGGAATGGGGCGCGGATGTACGTGATCGATCCCAGGCGCACCACTTCGGCGCAGTGGGCCAACACGTGGCTGGGGCTGAACGTAGGCTCAGATATATCCCTGGCCAACGCCATGGGCCGGGAGATCATTGCCTCCGGACTGGCCAACAGGAAATTCATTGAGCACGCCACCAGCGGCTTTGAGGCCTATCGCGCCCAGGTGGAGAGTTACACTCTGGAGCGGGCGGAACGCGAGACCGGCGTCCCAGCAGAGACCATCCGGCAGACGGCGCATGCTTATGCCAAGGCAGAGAGCGCGCAGCTCTGCTGGACCTTGGGCATTACCGAACATCACAACGCCGTGGACAACGTGGTGGCGCTCATTAATCTGGCCCTGTTGACCGGCCACGTGGGCCGCTACGGCAGCGGAGTGAATCCGTTGCGGGGGCAGAACAACGTCCAGGGTGGCGGCGATATGGGCGCAATTCCCGATCGCTTGCCTGGCTTCCAGCATGTGGAGAATGCGGACTTGCGGGCCAAATTTGAAAAGGCCTGGGGAGTCAAGCTTCCCGGCAAAAAAGGCTGGCACTTAAGCGACATGTTCAACGCTATGGAGCGCGGCGAGCTGACCACGCTTTACGTGCTGGGCGAAAATCCAGCGGATTCTGAGGCTGATCGCCATCGCGCGCTCAAGCTGCTGGGCGGACTTGAATTTCTGGTGGTGCAGGACCTGTTCTATACCAAGACTGCACAAATGGGGGACGTGGTGCTTCCCGCTGCTGCCGGATGGTGTGAAAGCGAAGGCACAGTTACCTCCAGCGAGCGCCGCGTGCAGCGCGTTCGCCGTGCCGTGCCTCCGCCGCCGGGTGTGCGCGACGATACCGAAGTCATCTACGATCTGGCCCGACGGCTGGGGCATGATTGGGGAGAGCCGCACGCTGAAACCATCTGGAACGAAGTGCGGTCTTTAAGTCCCATGAATGAAGGCATGAGCTATCGACGCCTGGAGGAGCTTGGCGGGATTCAGTGGCCATGCTACGACGAATCACATCCCGGCGAAATGTTTCTGCATGGCCGCCTCTGGCACGATCCGCTGATTGGACCGCGCGCGCCATTCACCCCGGTGGAATTTGAGCCGCCAGTGGACAAGCTGGACGAACAATATCCGCTGCGCCTGACCACGGGACGCCGACTGGATTCCTACAATACCGGAGTTCAGACAGGACGCTACTCCTCGCCGCTGCGCCGCCCGGAGGCGTTAGATCTCTCTCCCGAAGACGGCAGGCACTATAGCCTGCACGAAGGCGAGAAGGTGCGCGTGAGTTCGCGTCGCGGTTCCGTGATCGCGCCTGTGCGCTTTGACCCCGGATTGCGCCGGGGACTGGCCTTCCTGACCACGCACTTTCACGATCAAGTGGCTACCAATGATTTGACCATTGACGCAGTCGATCCCAAATCCGGAACATCAGAGTTCAAGGCCACCGCTATCCGGATCGACAAGTGTCAGGAGGACTGATTGGATCTTCATCTGGGCCAGGCGCAGGCGACGCACGAAGAAACACATGCCGTTGACTCCGCTTTGGGAATACCGCACGACGGGATTCACCCCGGCCGTGATCTTCTGCTACCCACGTTGCACGCTATTCGCAATCGCGTGGGCTGGCTCAGTGCAGGAGCGCTGAACTACGTAGCTTCGCGCCTGGATGTAGCTCCGGCAGAGATTTATGGCGTGGCCTCTTTCTACGGCCTGTTTTCGCTCTCACCGCTCCCACCGGTTGCGGTCCACGTTTGCGACGATATTGGCTGTCTTGTCCGAGGAGCAGACAAGCTCTGTTCCCAGCTTGAAGGCAGTTTGGGCCCGGCAGGGTCACTTTGTGCGGGCGGCCGCGCAACCTGGCTCCGCAGCGCTTGCCTGGGCCTGTGTGAGCGAGCGCCCGCGGCGCTGATTAGCGCGGCTGGTGAAAAACCTGGAGAGCGTGTGCTGGCCCCGGCGACCTCGGAAGGAATTCAGTCTCTCATAAAGGACGCTGTTGCCGGCAAACTTCCCGCCGAACCTGACACGCTCGATCACCACCTCTCCGTGCCGCAGGCTGGGTCGCCGAATTTGCGTCTGCTGCGCCGAGTGGGAAAAACGGACCCTGAAAACCTGGGTGACTACCGCGCTAACCACGGCTATGAGGCCTTGCAGATGGCGCTTGACCTGGGGCCGGACGGCGTGATCAACAAAATCTCAGATTCGGGGCTGGTCGGCCGCGGCGGCGCAGCGTTTCCCACGGCGCGTAAATGGCAGGCGCTTCACGCGCAGCGCCATCTGGGGCTACCGCAATACATCATCTGCAATGCCGATGAGTCCGAGCCGGGCACATTCAAAGATCGCATCCTGATGGAGGGCGACCCGTTTGCAGTGCTGGAAGGCATGACCATTGCCGGTCTGGCGACGGGCGCGCAGCACGGCTACATCTATCTGCGCGGCGAGTATCCGCTGGCGGCAGAGCGGCTTACGCATGCGCTTGACTCCGCGCGCAAGAATGGTTTGCTGGGAAAAAATATTCTCGGCCGCGGATTGCATTTTGACATCGAACTACGGCGAGGAGCCGGCGCCTACATCTGCGGCGAAGAGACCGCGCTTTTCAATTCCATTGAAGGCTACCGGGGAGAGCCGCGCAACAAGCCGCCCTTCCCCACTCAATCCGGACTGTTTCGCCGGCCTACTGCCGTCAACAACGTGGAAACCCTGATCAATGTGCCGGAGATTATCCGCGGCGGAGGATCTGCGAAGAATGCCGCCAACGTCCGCCTGTTCTGTCTCTGCGGGCACATCGTTCATCCCGGCGTTTACGAGATTGAGATGGGAATGAAACTGCGGGATCTCATTACGCTTGCCGGAGGCGTGGGCGGCAATGGGCGACTGCAAGCCGTCTTGCTGGGCGGGGCGGCCGGGGCCTTTGTCTCTCCCAAGGAACTGGATACGCCGCTTACGTTCGAAGCAACGCGCGCCATCGGCGCAACTTTGGGATCGGGCGTGGTGATGCTCTTTGACGATAGCGTCGATCTAAAACAGATTCTTCTGCGCATCGCCGCTTTTTTCCGCCACGAAACCTGCGGCCAGTGTGTCCCCTGCCGCGTGGGCGTGGTTCGCCAGGAAGAGGCGCTGCAACGGCTGTTTCAGGGCAAACCGATTGGCTCTGCCGGCCAGGAGATCAGCATGTTGAAGGAGATGGCGCAAGCCATGCGGGATGCATCCATCTGCGGCCTGGGGCAGACGGCCGCCAGCGCAGTTGAATCCGCTCTCCAGCGATGGAGTTTATTTCCATGAATCCTTTGGACCACATGGCGACGGTCGTAAGCACCAAAGACGAAGCTGCTTCCGCGCCCTTGCCGCTCATCCCAGTGCCGCGCGGCCCGGTGCCGATGGCGCCGCCTTCGCCCCCTCTGCGCACGATTGAAATCAAGATTGATGGCCAAACCGTTTCTGTTCCTGAAGGCGCCACCATTCTGGATGCCGCACGCAAGCTGGGCATTCACACCCCGACCTTGTGTTTTCTTGAGAGCCTTACGCCGGTGAATGTTTGCCGCGTCTGCGTGGTGGAGATGGAAGGATCGCGCACCCTGGTTCCGGCATGTTCGCGCAAAGTTGAACCCAACATGTCCATCAAGACGGATTCTGAGCGGGTCCGCCTGAGCCGCCGCCTGGTGCTGGAATTTCTGGCATCATCCGTGGATGTTTCCACCGCTCCTGCGTTCAAGGAATACATGGAAGGTTACGGCGCGCATCCTGAACGTTTTGGTCCTTCCTCCGCCACGGTGGCCCAGCCGTCCAAAATCGATAACGATCTTTATGTGCGCGATTACGCCAAGTGCATCCTTTGCTACAAATGCGTGGAAGCCTGCGGGGTGGACGCGCAAAACACTTTTGCCATCGCCGTGGCAGGCCGGGGCTTTTCCGCGCGCATTGCCACGGAGTTCGATGTCCCGCTGCCGGACTCGGCTTGCGTCTACTGCGGAAACTGCATTGGCGTATGCCCCACGGGCGCGCTGATGTTCAAGACCGAATACGACATGCGCGAGGCGGGAACCTGGGATGAGTCCCGCCAGAGCCAGACCACAACCATCTGTCCCTATTGCGGCGTAGGCTGCAATCTGACGCTGCACGAGCAGGACGGCAACATCGTGCGCGTGACCTCACCCATCGACCACAGCGTTACCCACGGGAACCTTTGCATCAAGGGACGGTTCGGTTGGCAATTTGTGCAGATCGAGCCAGTGAAGTAATTGCCAAAATTGAACGCGGGGGCTGCTTAAGTTCCGGCCATCTGAATGCTGCCGGGCTTCATCCCATTTGACATGGAATCCATAAAGGACCAGTCTGTCCAGAGCACGCGGCCAGCGCCTGAAAATGATTTCTTGAACGCAGCCCGCCAGAGATGGCAACAGCTTGCCGAGGAATTGCAGGCTGACGTGGCAGAATTCAACACTCGCCGCAGCAGCGCTGATTTTTCTCAGCTATCTGCCAGCCAGTTTCGCGTCATCAATTTGACTACCGGCCTGCAATTGGTCATCACCGCGGATTTTGACGCGCGCACGATTCGTTATGACTACCAGCAGGTGAATGATAAGAGTGCGGGGACGCCTGAAGGCGGCATGCTCTCCATGCGCCAGTCCTCCGGAGGAGCCGTGGAGTTCTACTCCGCCGATGAACAACTCACTTCAGAAGAGACCCGCGAGATTCTTCTGGAAGTGTTGTTCCCGCCGGAGGCGGCGGCTTAGAAGCAGCAGTCAGCTCTTAGCAATCAAGCATTCAGCCAAGGAAACATCGTCGCGATTCAGGGTGAACACCTAAAGTATTTCGCGCGGGTAGGGGTCCCTCACTTTGATCGAGGCAAGCTATGAAGAGCTAACACCCAGCTTTTCCGCCAGTTCCGCCACACTACGAACCCGCAGGGTGGGCATGGCTGTCCCTGGCTTGGTCGCCCCGAAGCCGGGCTTATCAAAGCGCCTGTGTACCCACGCCGTCGTCAAGCCCATGGCATTTGCGGGGCCGATATCGTGATACAAGCTCTCTGCCGCGTGCAGAATTTCTTCTTTCTTGATTCCTTTCTGTTCCGCTCGCGCCAGCGCTTCCTGAAAATTCTTCTGGGACGGTTTATAACTCCGCACCTGCTGCGCCGTCACCACAAATTCAAACGACGTCTTCAACAGTCTTTGCGTATCCGAAAACAAATCGTCGTCTACGTTGGAGATGATTGCCAGCTTGTAACGCTTGGCCAGCGTGTGCAACGCATCTACCGTATCCGGAAAAGGTTTCCAAATGCGCAGTGATTCAGCAAAGCGTTGGGCATCCCCGGGAATAATAGGCTTACCCAGGCGGCGGCCAATTTCCTCTGCCGCTCTGCCCAGAACCGCACGATAGACCATGTAAGGGCCAGATTCAATCTGCGCTTCAATCTCGGCATAGAGGTTGAGCAGCTTATCGTCCTCCAGGCCGGGAGGGTTGTGCAGGAGTGTCCGCAAAGAGCTGAGAATCCCTGTCTCCCAATCAATCAGGGTGCCGTAGCAATCGAAGGTGATCAGGCGAATGGAGGAAAAGTCCATAGAGTAGTATTTAGTACTTCGGATTCAATAATTAGCAAGAAGAATGTTTTCTGGCGCAGACCATAAGTTATGGCTGGACGTTTGAGAAACCTCTTTCAAAGGAAAGAACGGTGAAAGCACTCCATCTGATAGCAGCACTCATGATAAGCGTTCATCTTGTTGGCGCCCAGCAGCCATCGGGCTCGACTGCGCTCAACAGTGCTACCCGCGCCTATATTGCCCAGCACCGGCAGGAGATCCTGCGTGAATTCGAGGATTTTCTCGCCATTCCCAACGTCGCCACTGACACTGCCAACATTCAGAAGAATGCCGAAGCACTGGTCCTGATGCTGAAAAAGCGTGGGCTGGAGGTGCAAATACTCAAAGTGGGCAACATGCCTTCGGTTGTGCTGGCTGACTTACCGGCTGTTCCCTCCAAACATACTGTCACTTTTTACGCGCACTACGATGGCCAGCCTGTGAGCAAAGCAGACTGGAAGCAGGATCCATGGAAACCCACGCTTGTGAGCAAGACCACCGCAATTGCTGATGATCCGGAAGCCAGAATCTACGCGCGTTCTGCCGGAGACGACAAAAACTCAATCATCGAGCTGCTCACCGCTCTGGACGCGCTGCAATCAGCGCATATCCGTCCTTCCGTCAACATCAAATTCCTGTTTGAAGGTGAAGAAGAGGCGGGATCGCCTCACCTGGCAGATATTCTTCGCCAATACGGCCCGGCGTTGCAATCCGATCTCTGGGTGGTCTGTGATGGTCCCACCAATCAGAATGGTGATCCGCAACTGGTGTTCGGAAGCCGCGGCATTCTGACGTTACAGATCACCGCTTTTGGACCGAACCGGCCTCTGCACAGCGGACACTATGGCAATTGGGCGCCGAACCCAATCGTGGAGCTTGCGCAACTTATCGCCAAATTGCGCACTGCCGACGCTGAAATTGCGATTCCTCATTTCTATGAGCCTGTCCGGCCCCTGACCGCGGCCGAGCAGGCAGCTTTGAAAAATGTTCCCAATGTTGACACGCAGTTGAGGAACGAGTTGGGGCTGGGACGCGTTGAAGGCCAGGGAACGCTGGCTGAGCAGATCATGAAACCAGGATTGAACCTCGACCGCATAGAGGGCGGAGGAACTGGCCCCAATCCAGCCAATGCCATTCCCTCATCGGCCACAGCTTATATAGATTTCCGGCTGGTCCCGGACCAGACGCCGGAAATTGTGAAACAGCAGCTCGAAGGCTATCTGCGCAGCCTGGGATATTTTCTGGTGAACAAGCAGCCCACCGCGCAAGAACGCCTGCAGCACGGCCGATTGTTGCAGGTGGTGTGGGGAGCGGGCTATCCGCCGCAGCGCACGCCGATTGATGCCCCGGTATCCCAGGCCTTCATTACCGCTGCCAGAACCGTTACCGGTGATTCCCTGGCGCTTCTGCCGTCTTTGGGCGCCAGCACTCCGTCCTCGCTCTTTGAACAGCAGTTCAAAAAGCCGGTCATCACCCTACCCTCCGCCAATTACGACGATAATCAGCACGCCGCCAATGAGAATCTGAAGCTCAAGAACCTGTGGGATGGCATTGCGCTGTATGCAGGAATTCTTGGCACGTTGGGGCAATATTGGCATTGAAGGCTGGAAGAGGATTTAGCGCTCATGGTCAATGGACGCTTTTGTTCGCAGCCAGTTGTTTAGCAAACTGCTCCTCATCCAGAGCGTTCACTCCGGGAGCAAGTGCTGTTATCGGCAAGGTCGCGCGTGATTTGCGGTAGACGACAGTCAGACGGCTTGGACGCTGGCCCAATGACCCCCGCAAGGCAAGTAACGGAGCCGCCATACCGGGCCGCACGGTCCTTGTGGCCTTCGATTCGAGCAGCCAAACACCTGCGTTCGGCAGGGGCGCCAGAAAATCCACCTCGAGACCTTGTTGATCGCGAAAGAAGTACAGCTCCTTGCGCAATCCGCGATTTACCTGGCTTTTTAGTATCTCTGACGCTACAAAGCCTTCGAACAATGCCCCTAAGAAAGGAGACCGCTCTAGCTCACCTGATGATGTAATGCCAAGGAGGTGACACGCCAGCCCTGAATCACTCCAATAAATCTTTGGCGACTTGATTAGCCTTTTCCCAAAGTTCTCGAAATAAGGAGGGACCACAATGATCTGTGCGGTCACTTCAAGGATGTGCAGCCATTCTGCAATTGTGGGAACCGAGACCCCGAGCGGCGTCGCCAAATCAGTTTTATTCAAGATTCGACCGTGACGGCTGGCCAGCAACGCCAAAAATCGACGGAAGGTGATCAAATCCCGCACGTTGCTGACAGCCCGTACATCGCGCTCCAGGTAGGTTTGCAGATAAGAAGCAAACCAGAGGCTTCGGGCCTTCGGCCGTGCAAGCACCTCGGGGAAGCCTCCGTAGAGAAGGCTTACCTTGCTGGTTTCTGCAAGGCTGAAAGGCAAGAGCTGGAGTACGGCTGCACGGCCTGCCATGGACTCACTGATACCTTGCATCAGCGGGGCTTCTTGCGAACCCGTGAACAGCCACTGGCCCATGCGCTGGGGCGATCTGTCGACAACAGTACGGACATAGTCCAGCAACTCAGGGGTGTTCTGGATCTCATCGAAGACGACCGGTGGGCGGAGCCCTTCGATAAATGTGCGCGGATCGGTGCGCACCCTGACCTGAATGTCGGGATCCTCCAGAAGCACATATTGGGCATGGGGAAATAAGCGACGCAACAGTGTGGTCTTTCCTGACCGGCGCGGTCCGGTCATGACTACCGCAGGAAAGTGTTTGGCAGCCGCTACGAGGACGTCTGACAGTTTCCGGGCCAAGTAACGCATGATGAGAAATATAAACTACAATCTTAGATTTCTCAAAACAATTAAGAATTCACTTTTTGTTCACCGGACGCGCCAGCCCCTCTGCTTTGGGGAACATACGCAGCTACGCTTTACGCAGAGACTGATTGCGCATACTCTTGAGTCCATGGTCGCCCCTGTCGGTGAGAATCCCTTTGCCGTGCTTACGTTGATTGCCGCGCCCGCGGTCTTCACCAATGCTTCCTCAGTGCTCGCGCTGGGAACAGGCAACCGCCTGGCCCGTGTGGTGGACCGAACGCGAACGTTGTCCAAGACGCTCTCCAGCGAACCGCCATCGCATGAAGAGATGGAAATGTGGGGCCGCCACATTGATCGTTTGGTAAAGAGAGCTCAGCTCCTGGTACGGGCCATGAGCTTCTTCTATACCGCCGTAGGAGCGTTCGCGGCGGCCAGCCTGGTTTCACTTCTGGCAGCCATACTGGCCGGTTCGCGTTACAACTTGCCGTTTACGGTAATCGCCGGAATCAGTTTTATTGTTGGCGTGGCCGGCTTCGTGGGCCTCGCCGTGGGCTGCGCGCTTCTGGTCGGAGAAACCCAGTTGGCCCTGCTCAATCATTCCGAAGAGGCGAGGCTGGCGAGAAGTTGGCTGAAATAAAGTATTCAGTAGCACTCAGCATTCAGCCAAAGAAATGTTTTTGTGGAAACCAGCCAGCGTGGGCGCATTTTCAATTATGGCGATTTGGCACTTTTGGCAATCATGGCAATCTATCCTGGGCCCTTCCCTTCCACTCTCCGCCGCGTCCCGCCCAGAACTTGATTGCCGAATGAAACGTAGCGCCCATATAAAAAATGGCGGTCAGCGGCAGGATGAGTGACCATAACGGGTTCAGGCGATAAAACCTTACCATCGGCAAATAAGTCGCGGCCATCAACAGCCACGCTGTTGCTCCTAGCGCCACCGGCAGCGCACGATGCGCCAGCAGCAGAGATGGCGGGAGCAGATATGTCGCGATCAGGCCGGCGACGGTACCCAGCAGCAACCAGGCTGAATGGTTCAACTGGTTGAACGCGTTACGTGAAATCATCTTTCCTGCTTCGCCAAAGGTCTCATAGGAGCGCAGGCTCACCGTTCCCTCGGTCAGTCCCAGCCATACTCTTCCACCGTTGCGCTTTACTGCCCGGGCCAGCGCACAATCGTCAATGATCTCGCTGCGAATTGCCTCGATTCCTCCAGCCTGATCCAGCGCCTCCGTCCTGACCAGAATGGAGCCGCCTGCGGCTCCCGCAGTTTTGTGGCGCCGGTTCTGTATCCATGCAGGGGGATAGAGTGTGAAAAAGAAGAACACAAACGCCGGGACCAGAAATTTTTCTGCCGTTGTGCCGCATTGCAGTCTGACCATAAAGGAAGCCAGGTCGCAAGGCCGACTCGCCGCAATTGCCGCCAGCACGGCAATATTGTCCGGCGCATGCAGGATGTCGGCGTCCGTGAACAGGAAGAATTCCGGGTTGAACTCGCGGGCGCGCTCAATTCCCTGCTGCACCGCCCACAGCTTGCCCGTCCAGCCCGGCGCAAGCGGACGCCCCTCAATCACTGTGAGTCCTGAAGATTTTCCCGTCTGTGCGGCTGCCTGCCGCGCGATCTCAGCAGTGCCATCGCTGCTGGCATCATCCACCACAAAAATGTGAACGGTGTGAATGCCGCTTTGGTGGAGAAGCGATGTGATGCTTCGCCCTATGGTCTCAGCTTCATCTCTTGCGGGAACTATCACCGCGATGCGGCAAGACTTTTGCGGGCTGGCGAGCACTCCCGGCAAATGCTTTCTCGCCTGCCAGAATCCTCCACGCGCAAGCAGCAGGTAGATCCATATCAGTACGCTTACGATTCCCGCGATGGTGAAAGCCATGAAAAACCTTACCACTGAGGACGCTGATCAGGCTGATTCACACTGAAAGAGTCGGGGGCAGAACTCATCCTGACGCTTTTCTTTTCTCAATTCAGCGCAGATCAGTGCCATCAGTGTGATCAGCGGTAAGTTTTTAGGTTTTGATTCGTGCTAATTCCCGGCTCAATGTGTTTGCCTTTCCAGTTCAGAAGCTGCAGCCTCCACCGCTACTGCGTAATCCTGGAGCACTTTTGCCACCCGGGTAATTTCACTCTCGGCTTCCCTGTAGCGTTTCTCTTCTATTGCTTCGCGCACTCCCGGGATCGTTTTCGGAGTGTAACCCGTGTAGTAGCCGGGAGCATAAACCAGGTGCTTGTACCACGGCCGGCGAAGTAGTCCGTCAGGATTTGTCAACTTGCGCTCAGCCAGCAGAAGCTGGCCATTCAGGCCCTGCAGCGCCTGCGAAGAAACATTTGCGCTGCCATTGGTAAAGGCTTTGATGGCGCGGGAGTAGTGCTCCGCGCTGCGGGTCACCGCGGCTTCCGCGTTGTCCAATGGCGCAAAGTTAAGGAATGGCGGGACCTCTTCACGCGGCGGCGCTACGGTCGGGCGGCGTGGGTCGGAGGTGGCGCTGTACACGCCATCATCCAGCGCCTGGTTGCGGTCACGAATCTCATCCTGCTTATTCTTCAGCAGCGCTTTGATCTCGTCCGAGTATTTGTGGATGGTATCTGCAAAGTCTGCAAAATCATACGGCAGCACGTCGGCATCGGCAAAGCGCAGCACCATGGTGCCTACGGTTTGCGCCAGGGCCCTGCCATAGACAAAATCCGTATCGGAAAAATGCGTGTACCAATAAAAGTCGTCATAAATCGAGTGGTAGATTCCCTGCTGGTCTTCGCCGCTATAGGAGACACCAAGGGAGGCGATTCCCAGATGCCCATAGAATGTTGTGTAGTCGCTGCCCGTGCCCAACGCTCCGATTCGCAGATCAGCGCGGCTACGGGCCTCCTTGCGGTCTTCCGGACGGCCGGAGATCATCCGTGCGGCCTGCTGGCGTTTCCACACGGAAATGTTTTTCTCCGGGTCGGTGATGTCCCGCGCCACGCCATTGGTGAATTTCTCCAGTGAATGCGAGCCCTGCACCTCCAGGTAGCCTCGTCCATTGCCGTCCGTATTGATGTAAATTGCGCCATGCTTCTGCAATTCATCGCCGTGGTATTCTGCCCACTCGGTTGATCCCAGCAGCATGGGCTCTTCGCCGTCCCAGGCGCAGTAGATGATGGTGCGCTTCGGCTTCCATCCCAGCTTCAGCAGCTCTCCCAGAGCGCGCGCCTCTTCCAGCAAGGCAATCTGGCCGGAGATGGGATCTTCCGCGCCGTTGACCCAGGCGTCATGATGGTTGCCGCGAACAATCCACTGGTCCGGCGATTCGCTGCCGGGAATGCGGGCAACCACGTCATAGACGGTCTTGATGTCCCAATTCGATTGCACTTTCAGATGCACCTTGGCGCGGCCCGGTCCAACGTGATACGGAATCGGCAATCCGCCGCGAAAAGCCGGTGGCGCCATGGGCCCTGTCAATGCCGCCAGCAGAGGTTTCGCATCGCCATAGGAAAGGGGAAGCACAGGAATTTTCGTGATGGTCACGGCATCTTTCACCGCCAGCCGCTTCACATCGCCCTTGGCCCCGACGCCAGGAGTGAGTGGATCGCCGGGATAAACAGGAGCATCCAGGACGCTGCCGCGCTGAACTCCGTTTTCATTGCGCATAGGCCCATTGGGAAAGACGTCATCTTCGTAATATCCATCGTCGCGCGGATCGGAATAGATGATGCAGCCCACTGCGCCATGCTCGCCCGCGACCTTGGGTTTGATTCCACGCCAGGAGTTTCCATAACGCGCAATCACGATCGCGCCTTTTACCGAAACTCCCAAGCGGTCCAACTCTTCATAATCTTTCGGGATGCCGTAGTTCACATAGACCAGCGGCGCAGTGACATCGCCGTCAATGGAGTAGGCGTTATAAGTGGGCAATTGCTCGCTCTGCTGGTTGGAAGTGGGGTCCTGCGCGATTGGCGGCTCTTGCAACTTCGCGGTATAGCGCGTGGGTTCAATCAGCTCGACTACGCGTTCCTTAGGAGTAGGAAAAAGCACGTCAAAAGTCTCGATTTGTGCGTCCAGTCCCCAGGACTTGAATTGCGAAAGAATCCATTCCGCATTCTGCTTGTCGTAGGCCGATCCAACATGATGCGGGCGCGCGCTCAGCCGCTGCATGCTGTCCCGCATGATTTTGGGATCGGGGATAGCGCGAAACTTGTTTTCCCAGTCCCGTTCCACGCGCGAACTCGCAGTCGTAAAACCATAGAGCGGCTCATCATCGCGATTGGCGACCGAAAGCGGCAGCAGAATCGTCACAGAAAGCAGGCAGGAAAAAAGAATGCGCTTCATCTACAAGGCTCCTAAAGTGCAGCACGAAATTGTAATGAAAATGACCCACTCCCTGGTAGATCAGCGGGAATCAGTTGAATCAGCGTTATCAGCGGTAGGGTTTTCAGGTTCTTGATTCGCCTTCGTTCGCGTTAATTCGCGTCTAAATCGGTTATCATCGTGAACGCCATGAAAGCCATACAAATCCGGAAGACCGGCGGTCCTGAGGCACTCACGCTGGTTGATCTTCCTGTACCACAGCCCAGGTCCAATGAAGCCCTGGTGAAGATTTCCGCAATCGGCGTGAATTTTATTGACGTCTACTTTCGCGAGGGCCGTTATCCATCGGCTCTCCCTTTTATAGACGGCCAGGAAGCAGCCGGCACGGTAACCGAGGTTGGCAGTGATGTGAAATCTCTCCGGCCGGGAGACCGCGTGGCCTATACCGGCGTTCTTGGCAGCTACGCCGAATACGCCCCCATTCCCGCGGATCGCCTGTTAAAAGTTCCGGACAAGATTAAAGACCAGGAGGCGGCCGCCTCCATGCTGCAAGGCATGACCGCGCATTATCTGGTAAACAGTTCGTATGCGTTGAAGAAAGGCGAGACTGCGCTGATTCACGCGGCCGCCGGAGGCGTGGGCCTCTTGCTGGTCCAAATGGCAAAAAACCTGGGCGCGCACGTGATCGCTACTGCCGGGTCGGAAGAAAAAGCCAAACTGGCGCGTGATGCCGGGGCAGGCGATGTGATCATTTACACGCAGCAGGACTTTGAAGCAGAAACCAAACGCATCACGGGCGGCAAGGGAGTCCACGTAGTCTATGACGGAGTGGGCCAGAGCACCTTTGACAAGGACCTGAATATCATGCGCCCACGAGGACATGTTGTGCTCTTCGGCGGCTCCAGCGGGCCAGTCCCGCCCTTTGATCCCATCAAGCTCTCGCAAAAGGGATCGCTGTCTCTCACGCGCCCCAGCCTGATGCATTACATCTCCACCCGTGAAGAGTTGGAGTGGCGCGCAAACGATATCTTCAACATGATCGGCAGCGGCAAGCTGAAGCTGCGTATTGCTCATCTTTATAAGCTGGAAGAGGCACAGCAGGCCCATCGCGACCTGGAAGGCCGCAAGACTACGGGAAAGCTCTTGCTGATGCCGTAGTTTTCATTTCGGCTATCTCGCTCAATCTGATTGCGTTGTATAATCCGCCCATTTCAGGGGGGCTCGTATGCAGCGCCACTTCATGTTGCTGATCGCCTTGGTTGGATGGGGCATCATCCAGTCTGCCAACGGATCCCGCTTACAGGTTTTTTCCAAATCCTGCATCGCCGGCATCCAAGGCCAGCCCGGCATCCAAATGGAATTTGCTAAGGATGCGTCGCAGGTCTCCTGTCTTTTAGAAGAGGCCCGCATGGAGCCGGGCGATATGAATCGACAGATCATCCGCGAGCAGCAATACCTTGATTTTGTGTTCATTCCCCTCTATTGGGCGTTCTTCTACTGCTCCATCGGAGGCGCCTTCCGCAGGTCGTCCCGCATGGCGCGTTTGCTTGGCAAATGGCTTCGAGTATCGATCTCAATCGCGGCGCTGGCCGATTTCGCCGAGGATGCCGCCATTTTTTGCGCGTTGGATCCCGCCTATCATGGCTCGTTGTGGCCTTTTCACTTCGGCTTTATCAAGTGGCTGTTCTTCTTTCTCGCTTTGGGATGTTCAGCGGGTTTGTTCCTTCGTGATCCGCGGCTCGGCTCTCTCTTCGCTACCGGTTCTCAAGCGTCCAGAGTCGCCCATTGGCTGATCGGGCCTTTCTTTCTGGGCGGAGCGTTGTTGGGACTGGTCGGGACAGTCGGATCCATTGAGAACAAGGGGTATTGGCTCACGATTGCCCTGTGGCCCGTGGCTGCTGGGGTGGCCTCGCTGCTCCTGCGGCTCTGGAAGGAAAGACGGTTTGAGCCTTCCGACGGCATCGCTACCATCTGAAGCTAGCTGCTGACCTTTGCGCTTTGACCTGCATTTCACCCGTGCTTCGGTGAATTAGCTATTCTTTGTTAAATGAGTCGATGACGGTACTTTTCAGGTTCTTCCTTAAAATCATCGCCATAAACTGTTTTGCTCCGTAAAAAGTAAAATAGCTCTCGCAACATTAGTATTTTCTAATATTGGTGTAGCGCCAGGAACCGTGCATACTTGTTGGGCAAAACTCTCCCATATTGTGCTTATGGACGTCGCAATTTTTGGCGCCGGCGCCGCCGGGTTGATGACCGCGATTACCCTGCACAGGACAGGACACCGCTCCTGTGTCTTCGAACGGTCCCCTCAGAGTCATAGAGCCGGAATGGGCTTCATCCTGGTCCCGGAGTGCATTGCAGATCTGCAGAGTTTTGGCGTGGACGTGCCTGGCATGCCGCTGGACAATTTCTTGTTCCGTGATTCGGATGGCCGGGTTCTGCAAGAGCAAGCCATGCCCCACGGCTGTCATGGCATTCGCCGGCGAAACCTGATCGCCGCTCTCGTTCGCTCTCTTCCCGAGCAGGAAACGCTCATCTTCGATGCTGAGTTGGAGGGCCTGGAGTTAGATGAAGGACATTGCGTGCGAGGCGCCACTCTCAATCGCGGTGGCCGGAGCTCTCAGATTCGCGCCGACCTCTATGTTGCCGCTGACGGCATCGGCTCTCGCGGAAGGCAGGTTCTATTTCCGGAATGGCCCACCTCACAGGCCCAGGTAATGGAGGTGGTTGGTCTGGTCAGATGCAAGACCACCGTCCGCTGGGCTGCCGGCAATTTCAATAAATTTCATGCGGCCCAGGGCGGTATTGCTCTGGGCATTCTGCCGGTGGACCGCGAGCACGTGGTCTGGTACCTTCAGTTTGACGCCCATCGCTTCCCTCCACCGCAGGAGAGCCCGCAGGTTCGCCATGACTTTGTCAACAAACTGGTAGGTGGCTGGGCCGATCCGATACCCCACCTTCTCGCCAATACAGATTTCTCGCACATGTATCTCTGGCAACCGGTGGACACCGAACTCATTCCGCATTTCAATCAGGGAAACCTGGTCCTGATTGGGGACGCCGCACATCCGTTTCTGCCATTTACCAGTCAGGGAGTGGCGGCCGCGGTTGCGGATGCAGTAACGCTGGCCGGCGTGCTCAAGACCGGTGATGATCTTGCTTCGGCACTACACCGCTATTCTTTCGAGCGCCATCGGCAATGCAGTCCTTACGTCGCCAGAGGACGAGAGTTGATGCGGAATTTTCTGAGTCCCAGGGGAGAATTAGCGGAATTGCCCATTGCCTGGTGCCAAAACGGACAGCCTAAGAGCTCTGGTGCAGTCGGGTGATTACTCAAGAAACGGACTGGGCCCTGGACCCAACGTCCCAGGCGGCCACAAAGAGCGGAGCGGATCATTCCTGCGAGCGTTTGCCCGCGCCTTTTCGACCCGCGAAGGGCCCTGTCCTCACCCGAATTGACTCGTTAATCTTGCAGCGTACGATAGATTGTGGTTTTGCCGATTCCGAGCAGTGCCGCAGCCAGGACCTTATCGCCCCGGGCAACGTTGAGCGCCCGTTTGACTTCCTTGAGCTTGGTCTCGATTAATGGACGAACACCCAGCTTCCTTCTGAGCTGCTCAAGGTACCTTTCAGGTTGGTTTGCGCGCCGTTTTCGGCTCTTTCCATTTGTGCCATTGCGTGCTTTCATTCTTCTTCTCCTCATGTGAAATACCAGATATCCACTCTCAAAGGTGGACTACCGGTTCTACCTGCTTTGGTGGAACTCAAAAAATCAGTAACACTCTGGGCAAAAACAGTTTCGACTGCGTTGACAGGATGTTACCGCAAAACCGGGAGAACACAAATAGCTTTCTAATGTTCTTTTGCCGCTTTTGCATTTCAGCCACACTCTCAGAGTCGTTCCCACTTTAATACTTAAAGCAGCAAACCAAATCGCAACCGGCAACAGTTGCCAATAAAAACACAATCATCTTTCCGCACGTCTTCCACAAAACCTTAGCTGCCGGTTTTTGCCAATTCTAAATCTTATGTCCCAACTTATGGAACCAAAACGGAACTAGATCTCTCCCTGGATAACACACTCATTCCGCCATAATATTGCGCACGTTCTCCGGCGTAAAAAATTCCGGAACTGGGACAGTATGTGCCAGGACGCCAAAAAACCTGCTCCTTTGCTCTGGATTGTCCACCAGCGCAGCCAGCAGTTGCTGGGTCTCCACCGGGGGCGGCTCCAGTGTCGCCAGTTGCGAGGTCAATTCGTAATAGGGCAGCTCCGCCTGATTGCGCTTTTGCTCATAGGCGGCCAGGGCCTGTTCCAGCGGCTGGCGGCCGCTGAAACCCGCATCTATGGCCTCCGCCAGCAACTCTGCGCCACTGAATGCGTCTGTAATCCCGGACGCAGTACACGGGTCCTTTTGATAGCCGGCATCACCCACCAAGGCCCAGCCCGGCCCATAGGGCTTGCGCAAATGAGCGGGAATGGCCCCGCCTGTAAACCTTGATTCGCGTTTCCCCTTCTTCATGTCCTCGGCCAGATCGGGCGCGAATTCCTGGATGACCTGATGATAGTGAGGTTCAACATTGGTCCGTATCCTGGACAAGTCACGAGCAGCAAAAGCTACCCCAATCAGGGCCAGATTGTCATTGGTGTTGTAGGCAAAGATCACCCGATTCGGCCGCAGCCACAGGTGCCAGCCTTTCATCTTGACCCCGCTCCAGTACGAGTACCACGATCCCTCCAGCGCAGGTTTGGCGCTATATTCCTCGGCCTTCACCGACCGCGCAACCAGGGAGAACATGCCGTCGGCCCCGATGGTAATGCGCGCCTTTTCCGTCACGCTCGCGCCATTCTTCTGCCGTCCACGAATCCCCACGACTCTGTCGCCTTCAAAAAGAACTTCCTGTGCTGAAAAGCCTTCGCGCAACTCCGCTCCCGAAGCTGCCGCTGCCTTCACCAGAATGGGATCGAGGACCTTTCGTCGCGGCGCAAAGGCTTCCTTCACTCCACCCTCGGCAGGCGTCGGCGATCCGGTCAGAGTAAATGCGCCGTAGTTCCAGTGATTGGTGGTTATGGGCGGGCAACCGGTGGCAGCCAATTCTTCCAGCAGTCCCCAGCGCTTCAGCCGGGCCGAACCCGTCTGATGAACGTAGTGATTTGAAAACGGCATGTCGCTGGGAAATGTTCCGCGGTCCAGCAACAGGACCTTATAACCTTTGCGTGCCAGCAACATGGCTGTCGGAGAACCGGCACAGCGAGCGCCCACAATAATGGCATCGTACATGGATTCCCCTCAATTTGAGCAGGCCAGACTGATTACCGACAACTAATGATTAAGGAGATTTTAACGCAGATTAGAGGATTCTAATACGGATATTTTGGAGCAGGGTACCCAAACCATACTCATTAGATTCAGGGCAGAGATGCTGAAGATTCTCCCGAAACCGGTCCTGAGCCTGGGGTCAAATCGAAGCGCCTGCAAGTGGCCCAAGCTGGTCCGGGCCGGCAATTTTACTTTCTGTTTTGATCTCAATTTCGCCTTCGCCTTTGTTTTCTTTTGGTTTTGCTGTCTATCAACTACTAATTCAGTGCCTTGATCTGTTTCGAATAATCGGCACCCCAGTGCTGTCAGAGTGACAGCATTGTGACAGCACTTTATTGACTCCCCATTGTGAGCATGCAATTCTGGAATTGTTGAACGGTGTCAAAAGCAATGGTTGGATCCAAGGGTTTTGGTTTTCAGATGACCCGATGACCTGATGACCCGATTCGATGGCTGTACCCCAAGGGGTCAACAGTCGCAATACGTGTTCTTTGACAACTGAATATTGAGGCGTTCTGGCGGCGTCTTAGCCGCCAGCCGAAATCCCGGCGTGCCGGGAAAAGCAGTGCTACGCCACATAAACCGCAGCACCACGGCAGGCCATTTCTGACCGAGGCGGAGGAGTGTCGCCGAGGAACTTCCTGGACCGCGCGGTAGCGGCGTAGCGGATTCACCAATTGCTTTTTGCCGAAAGGTCTGTGGTGGAGGAATAGTGGAGGAATCAAAAGTCCTCCTCCTCCCATTCGTCCTCCACTTATCTCCAACGGAATCAGCGCGGTGGAGGAATAGGACGAATCAGCCCCATGCTGGGTTTTAGGTTTAGCTGGCGTGCACAGGAGGGCGCAGCCGGGGGCGGCTGCGCTCCACTCTGAATTTTTGATTGCGGCTTACCCCGCTGTACTACACGATTTGTACACGGTGTTACCATCAAATTCGCCCCAGACCATGAACAACTCTCCTTTTGCCGATGATGCGGTTCCGCTGGAGCTTTTGCGCAAGCGGGCCTTTAACTTGCGCTGGGCACAGCAGCCTGCGGACGTGATTCCGCTTACGGCGGCCGATCCCGACTTCCGCATCTGCCCCGCAATCCAGGAACGCCTGGTCCATTACATTCAGGAAGGCGTGATGAGTTACGGGCCGCCGGAAGGGTTGCCGCAGTTCCGCGAAGCCGTCGCCCAGTGGATGTGGGCCACGCGGCGCGTGGACTGCACTCCGGAAACGGTGTTCGCCACGGACAGCGCTGCATCCGCTATGGCGGTGGTGGCCCGCGCCAGCCTTAAGGCCGGAGACGAGGTGCTCATCCCGGACCCGGTGGATTTTCTGCTGCATCACACGGTGGAACGCGCCGGAGCCGGGGCGGTGCGTGTGAGTTCCAGCCCGGCCACAACTGCGGAAGAGTTCATCGCCGGGATGGAGGCCGGACTTACGCCGCGGACGCGCATGCTGTGGCTTTGCAATCCTCACAATCCGCTGGGCGTGGTCTATCCGCGCAAGTGGCTGCAAAGCGTGGCCGAATGGGCCATCCAGCACAAGCTGCGCATTCTTTCCGACGAGATCTGGTCGGACATTGTCTATGCTCCAAACGTTCACGTGAGCCTGGCTTCGCTGTCAGCGGAGATCTCGCGGCAGACGGTCACGGTGTACGGCTTTTCCAAGAATTTTGCGCTGGCCGGATTGCGCGTGGGCTGCGTCATCTGCTCCGATGCTGCGTGGCGAAAGCAGATCATCGCCGCTTCCGACGCGGAGAGCACCGTGTATGGAGTCTCTGTCCTTTCGCAGGTTGCGGTGGTTGCCGCGCTGCAACAAGGACGAGGCTGGCTGGCCGACTTTGTCCGCCACCTGCGCGGGCAGCGTGACTACACGCTGGAGCGTCTTGCGCGATGGCCGGGCGTGACCGTTCATCCGCCCCAGGGAACTTATGTTGTTTTTCCCGATATCCGAAGCCTGGGCGACGATGCGGAAAAATTCTGCGAGCGCATGCGCGAACAAGCGCGCGTCGCACTGGTGCCGGGCGCTGCACGCTGGTTCGGCCCGGGCGCCAGCGGGCATGTGCGCATCTGCTTTGCTACTTCGCGGCGAATTCTGCAGGAGGCGTTTGATCGGATGGAAAAAGCATTCCTCTCCCGCCACGCGGGATCGGAGTGACAAGAGGAATTTCAGTCGAGCCTGCCTGGTAACTACACTAGCAATCGTTAGCGTACTAGAGGATACTAGGGCATGCGCCGAACCGCTGCCCTGGTCCGCTTATCGGAACAGGAGAGGAAAGCGCTGCAGGGTTGGAGCCGAAGCGGCATTGCCCCTGTACAATCACAAAAAAGGAAAACAACCATGAGCCAGCAAGGCCGAATCCTCGGCATCGGTGGTATCTTCTTCAAGTCCGCGAATCAGCCGCAAATGCAGGAGTGGTACGCAAAACATCTCGGCTTCGCGGATAGCGGCCATGGTGTCATGCTACCGTGGCGTGAAAAAGACAATCCTGAAAGCGAGCAGATGACAATCTGGAGCATTTTCCCCGGCACCACCAGATACTTCGAGCCCAGCCCAGCCTCGTTCATGGTGAACTACATCGTCGACGACCTCGAAGCATTGCTCGACCGCCTGGCGAAAGAAGGCGTCCACATCGACCCTAAGCGCCAGGACGAAAGCTACGGCCGCTTCGCCTGGATATACGATCCCGACGGCAACAAAATCGAACTGTGGCAGCCGCTCAATCCAGACAAATAGCCGCCTTGCCCGCCTCCTGTCTACTTGTATAAATCGGAGTACTTGGATTTGAGTTTAGAAGGAAGACGACAGCCTTTTTCCACGCGAAGGGTGCGGCGGTCGCGGTATAGGCAGTGACAAAATCGTCAATCGCCTGTCGCAACTGCCGGGGCCTATCTTGTCTCGTTTTTACAATTTTTTACGAGGATTTACGCATGTTTGACACACGGTTTTCCCCGTCGCGCTATCTTTCTTGTGTGATTGCAAAACGCCAACCTTCCCCAGAATGGAGTTGGACATGAAAAGACCGTTCTGGAACGTGCGCACGCGGCTGCTGCTGACCCTGGGGCTGGTGGTCCTGCCGGCTGCGGCGCTGATCTGGTTCGGCTTTGAGCACCTCACCTCCATTGAGCGGGAGCACACGGTGCAGGCGGCCATCCACAGCGAAGTGCAACAGAAGCTGGCCATCTTCGACCAACAGTTGTCCGAGCGCGCTTACGAACTGGTGGACAAGGTGCGCCCCCACTTTCCCTCGCCACTGGACAAAAATGTGGATGAACAGCTCGACAGGATTCTGGCTGCGAATCCGTGGGCATTCTGCGCCTTTATTTTTGATCAATCCACGGGGACCGTGGTACGCCTGGGGCCGCGTGAAACGCAAAACGCCCAAGCTGTGGCTGGAGTGAAAAAGTTCGCGCACGTGATTGATCTGTGGTTTGGCGAGGCAGGAGGAGGGCTGCTGCTGCGTATGCGCAGAGCGGCGAAGAGTGGTGATCCACCCTATGTTCCTTATTCGCCTTCGCAAGACACCAAAGAAGATTATCAATCCATACTGTTCTTTCCCATTGATGCTGCGCCTAAAGACCGTGTGACCATCGGCGGGATCATGTTTGATCCGCAGTACCTGAAGCAGCTTTTTCCCGAAGCGCTCAACGCAATCATCAATGACCCTGGCGATCATCCCAAGGGCGACTCCCACCCACAGGCGGCGATCATGTTGCACTACCAGAAGGATGATACGCCCGTGGCGGCATCCAGTGGCTGGGACGGAGGCCCGCCCGAAGTTGAGCGCAAGTCAGAGGGCGCGTTCTCCAACCTTGTCATGGCGATTCGCTATCCCGGCACAACCATAGAAGCCATCACGCAGAAATTCCTGCGCACCAGTTTCATCATCCTGGGCAGCCTCTCTGTGCTGCTGATTACGGGATTATTTTTCACCTATCGCGGAGTGAGCAAGACGGTAGAACTGGCCAAGCTCAAATCGGACATTGTTTCCAACGTCTCCCATGAGCTGCGGACGCCTCTGGCGCTGATTCGTCTTTACGCGGAAACCCTGGAGTTGGGACGCATCCCCACGGAAGAGAAGAAAATGGAGTACTACCGCATTGTCCGCAAGGAAAGCGAGCGGCTTACGGCCCTGATCAACAATATCCTCGACTTCTCGCGCATTGAGGCCGGCAAAAAGGAATACGAGTTCCGCGAAACCGACCTGCCCTCCCTGGTGCGGGACACGCTGGATTCTTATCGCTACCAGATCGAACAAAACGGATTCCGCTACGAGGAGCACATCAGCGACGATCTGCCGCCGGTGAAAGTGGACCGCGAGGCCATAGCGCGCTCCCTGCTCAACCTGGTGAACAACGCCATCAAGTATTCCTCCTCGGAGAAATATCTGGCGGTGAACCTCTATCGTGAGAACGGCTCGGTGAAGGTCGATGTAGTGGACCACGGGATTGGGATTCCGCGCGCCGAGCAAGGCAGAATCTTCGATAAGTTTTACCGGGTGTGCGATCCGCTGCATCACGAGAGCAAAGGCAGCGGCCTTGGCCTCTCGCTGGTGCAGCACATTGTTCAGGCCCATGGCGGAGAGGTTTCCGTAGAGAGCACCCCAGGCAAAGGAAGCAAATTCAGCATCGTCTTGCCGCTTGATCCGGAAGGCCGGCCCGCCGGAGCCTGCAGAAGCAAAGCGATCAATGAACAACCGCATGGAGTGGGCGCATGACGAAAATCCTGATTGTGGAAGACGAGCCGAACATGGTCGCAGGACTGCGCGATAACTTTGAGTTCGAGGGCTACCAGGTGGTGAGCGCCGCCGATGGCTCAGAAGGACTGGAGCGCGCGCTCTCCGATTCCCCTGACCTGGTTCTATTGGACGTGATGATGCCCAGGATGAGCGGACTGGAGGTATGCAAGCAGCTCAAAGCCAAGCGGCCTTCCATGCCCATCATCATGCTTACTGCGCGGGGCCAGGAAGTAGACAAAGTGGTTGGGCTGGAATTGGGCGCCGACGATTACGTGACCAAGCCATTTTCCATCCGCGAGTTGATGGCGCGGGTGAAAGCTGTGCTGCGGCGCAGCCAGACCCTGCCGAAAGAAGAAGACCGCTACTCCTTCGGCGATGCGGAAGTTGATCTGAAAAAGTGCCGCGTGACCCGCGCGGGCAAGGAGATTGAGATTTCAGGAACTGAATTCGAGCTGCTGAAGTATTTCGTCTGCCACTCGGGTGAAATCCTGAGCCGTGATCGCCTGCTGGAAGACGTCTGGGGATATGACCGCTATCCCACTACCAGGACCGTAGACGCTCACTTGGTGCGCTTGCGCCAGAAGCTGGAGCCCAATCCGGAGCAGCCGCGCTTTTTTCTTACCGTGCATGGGACGGGGTACAGGTTCGTGGGATGAAAACTGTAGCGAGTAATCAGCAAAATCAAAGCAACAGCAACACCAAGAGCAGCAGCAAACACTGCCACGGAGACGCACTTGAAGGAATTGCCAAATTGCCAAAGTCGCCGGAATTGCCAAAATTTGAGAGCCGAAACAAAAAGCAACGGTGTTGAATTTGCTTTTGATTTTGCTGACTACCACTTACTAACTCCTAGCTACTGAATTTATGAGCAGCACATACCATCCTGAAACAATCGATCGTGAGCCGTGGATGACTTTGGAAGCTGAGTTTCTTGATGTCCCTGGTCTCGCATCGCCGCTGATGGGCGATGCGCTTCCTGCAGTTTCCCCGGACGAGGTGAAGGCTCTGTATCGCGAAATCTTCGAGGCGCTGCAGGTGCCGCGCCGGCTCAGCGGGCCACGCAGGCTCCGCCGTGGAGGATTTGAAATTGCCAGCGAGGTCTTTCCGGTGGGACATTTTGCCGGAGACTTTGTGAGCGTCTTTGACGCCGGGGAAACCACTTTCTTCGCGCTGGGAGACATTGCCGGCAAAGGTTTGACCGCCGCCATGTGGTTTACGCACGTCATGGGCCTGGTTCGAACCTGTTCGGCCTCCCTGGAATCGCCGGAAGCAGTGCTTGCGGCGGTGAACCGCGATCTATGCGTGCTCGGCTCGGACGTGCCTCTCACCACCATGGTGTTGGCCCAGCTTGACTGGCGACGGGGCGAACTCCGGTATTGCAATGCCGGACATTTTCTGCCTTTCATCCAACGGGCCGATGGAAACGTGGAATACCTGTCGGCAGGCGGACCGATTCTGGGAGCGCTGCCTCACGCGCAATTTGAAGGCGCGCGGCTTGAGTTTTCGCCGACAGACATGCTGGTGGGCTACTCCGACGGTTTGATTGAATGCCGCAACCGCGCGGACGAAGAATTTGGCATCGAGCGGCTGCTCGATCATGTGCGGCAGTCGGCCAATCTCTGTGCCGGCAAGGCCCTGTTTTCGATTGTGGGCGCAGTGCAGGATTTTGCCGCAGGAATGCCGCTCAGCGACGATCTTACAGTGATGATTGTGGCGGGAACGGAATCAGATTGCAGCTAGAGCGTTGTGCAAGCGACAACGAGAATTTGGCCTCATTGCACTGCACGCAGCGTGGTTCCAGGGAGATCTTGGTAATTTGAAGTCAAAACCAACGTCCTATCATGCATAGGGAAGCACAACGATGGCTTCAGCAAATGTGAAGTTGCGAGCGGCTGGCGCGGGCACGCCGGAAACTGATGCACAGCTTTCTCGCGTGGCCCTGGCGTCCCGCGCTGAAGAGGGCCTCCTGATCCGCCAGGCGCAGGCGGGACGATGGGAAGCTTTCGCAGAGCTGGCAAGCCATTATGACTCTCAAGTGCTGGCGCTGATTCTGCGCCTGACCGGCTCGGAACGCGAGACGCGGGAGCTATTCCAGATGGCATTCACGCGGGCCTACCGCGAGCTTCGCGGCTATCGTTTTCAGTGCTCCTTTTATCTCTGGATCTACCGCATCGTCACCCGCGCCTGCATGCGCTTCCTGCAGGAGAAGGGGCGCAAATCCAGGCCGGAGGAGGCGGCAATCGAACAATTATCGCCACGCGAGCGGATGGTTTTGGAATTGAAGCACTTTTTTGGATTAAAGCTGGAGACCATTGCCGCGATCCTGGAGACTTCTGAGCCCGCAGTCCGCAACACCCTTGTGCGGGCGGTGGTGATGTTGAAAATCAGTAGTTAGTAATCAGGGCTCAACCTGGCAGGCTGGCAGGTTAGTAACTTGGTAAGAGTTCTAGCCGGTAATCTTCTCCATGCGTGCGGTCCTCTGCTCCACTACGGCGTGCAGATAATTCTTCACATTGTCAGTGAGGCGGGCGGTGTGCAAAACATCTTTAAGCGCTCGAACCGGCAGTTCGCCGGCAAATTGCATGACCTTGACAAACGGCGTCCTTTCATTGCCCAGGAGAACAATCTTGATCTCATTGCGGCGCGACCATTTCTCATGATGGCAGACGGCCAACACCAAAATTTCAGTTGCCTCTGCAGAGCGCAAGGCATTCACGATCAGGACCTCAGTCATATACGGGTTGGTCAGAGCAGCCCGCATGGTGCGTTCTTCCTGGTCCAGGAGGAGCGCAGCGGCAACTCGCCCGGAGCTTTGTTTGGCCAGCCCAAAGCGTTCGCCGGCAGAGATGGTTTTCAACCGGCTGATCAGCGTCTCCTCCGCCAGACGCTTTACATCGGCGGCCACCGCGGGAAAAAGCGAGACCTCCATCAATTCGAAGGCGTAGAGATGACGAATCGTGGGAACAGAGACGTGGCGGGGCGTGCGAGGATGGCGCACAATCGCGAGTTGAACTTTCCGATGCTTGATCACGACGCCGTTTTTGTTCAACTCCTCCAGCGCCTTGGCCGGCAGATCACGGCGATTGAGCAAAGACAGAGCCAGATCTTCAGTCAGGCGCGCGTCGCGGGCAACCTCAATCAGGACCTCGGCCGCACGGTCCTGAATCAGAGTCTCGAGAGGAGCATCGAGAGAGAGCGATTTTTTTTGAGTCGCCCCTGCTGAGCGTTCTGTCATTTCAAAGCTCCCGGCAGGGCCGCGATGGCCAGAGCGCCCAGAACAGGACGAACGTAGGCAAAACTAAGAGCAACGTTGGGATACTCCGCTTGAATTGCTTCCTGGAATGCGCGGCGGACAAGGCTGGAGCCCTGAAGCACGCCTCCCGTCATGGCGACCCGCACGACTGCCCTTGCCGGCCACAATCGCGTGATGACTGTTCCTGCCAGAGCGGCCAATTCTTTCCCTGCACGCACGGTGATGGTCTGGGCGGTTGCATCTCCTGCTTCAGCCGCGGCAGAAACCGCGGTGGCGAGCTCGGCAAAGCGGACGGGCGCGTCCGAATTGGCGATTCTCAGGACTTCTTCCGGCGACCCTGCCTGCCATAATTCGGAAATAGTGGAAAGCAAGCCATTGTTGCTGGCGCGATCATGCAGACGAAGAGCGGATACCACGGCTTCCCGGCCAATCCAGAATGCCGATCCTTCGTCCGAAACCGCCGGTCCCCAGCCTCCGGCGCGCGCAGTCTCTCCCTTTTCATTGCGTCCGTAGGCGATGGAGCCGGTGCCGGCAATCACCAGCACGCCGGGTAGTGTTCCAAAAGCCGCCTGATAGGCGACGATGTGATCTCCCGTAACTTTTACCTGACCGGGAACCAGTTCACGGATAGTGCGCTCCGCCCAGGCCATTGCGCCGGCGGGCGAGGCTCCGGCCATGCCGATACACACCCGGTTGATGGCTTGCGGAGTGACTCGCGCGGCTTCGCAAGCACGCAGAATGACCTGGTGCAGGTTGTGACGGGCTTCTTCTTCGCCCACGCGCGCGACCTTGCAACTGGCGCACGTGGCCTGCCCCAGTAGTTCAGCACCGTTGCTGACCGCGCTCTCTGTCTTGGTGCCGCCAGCGTCAATTCCTAAGAAAAGCGACATGGGAGAATTTTTGATTTGTAATTTGTGAATTGTGAATTTTAAATGCCATACTCACCCAATTCTAAATTCATAAATCACAAATCAAAAAAACCATAAATCTCCTTTCGCAAGTTTGCGTTTCGGCATTTTTGCTGATAGTGATATTGCCGTGCGTCTTCACCCGGTTGATGCCGTCATCATCGTGGTCTATCTAGTGTGTATCACACTCTTCGGGCTGAGGTTCCGCAAGTCCCAAAGGTCACTGCGCGACTATTTTCTGGCCGATCGCAACATTCCCTGGTGGGCCATTGGCCTTTCCATCGTAGCCGCTGAAACCAGCACTCTGACGATCATCGGCACTCCGGCAATTGCGTTCGGGGGAAACTTTGGCTTCCTGCAGTTGGTCTTCGGCTACCTGCTGGGACGCATCATCATCTGCATCCTCTTCATACCACAATATTTTCGGGGAGAGATGTTCACCGCCTACCAGCTCATTGACCAGCGGTTTGGAAAGGTTTTGCATCGGGTGACGGCGGCTGTGTTTCTGTTGTTGCGGTCCGCGGCCGAGGGAGTACGCGTGTGGGCCGTCTCCATCGTGGTATTGACTGCCTTTCACATCAGCGATGTATGGGCGGTTGCCCTCATCATGCTGCTTACATTGATTTACACGTTCGAGGGCGGGCTGGCGGCGGTGATCTGGACGGACGTTATACAGATGGTGATCTATGTGGGTGGGACGCTGATTGGCTTCATTGTTCTCCTCCACTTGGTTCCCGGCGGCTGGCCTGCGATCCATGCCGCCGCGGCGAGCGCGGGAAAGTTAAGGGTGTTCGATTTTTCCTTCGATTTTTTTCAGGCTTACACGTTCTGGGCAGGCGTGATCGGGGGGATGTTCCTGAATACGGCCAGCCACGGGACAGACCAGTTGATGGTCCAGCGTTTGTTGGCTGCGCGGGGCGAACGTGAGTCCAAGCTGGCTTTGCTTTCCAGCGGAGTGGTAATTCTGGTGCAGTTTACGCTGTTTCTGCTGGTGGGCGCCGGGTTGTGGGTGTTTTACGGGCTGCATCCGCAGGAAGCTCACTTTACGAAACTGGACTACGTTTTTCCCACATTTATCGTTGAGCATATGCCTCGTGGCATATCCGGCGTGCTGATTGCCGCCATCCTGGCAGCGGCCATGTCGAACCTGAGCGCCGCCCTGAATTCGCTGTCTTCCACGACGATGGTGGATTTCTATCTGCGCCTGCGGCCGGAGACTTCTGACCGCCGCCGGATGGCACTATCGCGGATTGCTACCGTGGCCTGGGGAGTCGTACTCTTCGGCCTGGGGCTGGCATCTCGCCGTGGGGGAAAGGTGCTGGAAGCTGGACTTACGATCTCCTCTGTTGCCTACGGCGGACTGCTGGGAGTGTTTCTGCTGGGTCTGTTGTCACGCCGCGCTAAACAAACCGGCGCGATCATTGGTATGCTTTGCGGGCTGGCCTTGAACACTTATCTATGGGGCTGGACTAAAGTTCCTTTCACCTGGTACGTAACCCTCGGAGCGCTGGCCACGTTCTGCATTGGCTACGTGGCCAGCCTGATGGAGCCTGATGCACCTAGCTGAGAAAACGCAAACTCGGGATCTGGCGCGTGAGCTCAACGTGTGGCACGCGACGGCAATCGTGGTGGGCACCATCATTGGCAGCGGAATTTTTCTGGTGTCCAAGGACATGATGCAGGCCGTGGGTTCCGCCGGCTTGGTTTATCTCGCATGGATTGTTGGCGGCCTGCTCTCTTTTTTTGGCGCACTGACCTATGCCGAACTGGGCGCGGTGCGGCCCTGGGCCGGGGGCGAATACGTTTATGTTCGCGACGCATATGGCCCGCTCCCCGGCTTTCTCTATGCCTGGACGTGGTTCGTGATCGCCAAGCCAGGGTCGATCGCCACCGTAACCAGTGGAATCGTGCGGGTGCTGGGAAGTTTCCCGGCCTTCAGCTTTCTGCCGCACGCTCTAATTACGTGGCACATCACACACCATCGCACTTTTGTGGTGACCTGGGGACACCTGGTTGCAATCCTGGCGACCATTCTGATTACGGCGCTGAATTATGTGGGGGTACGCAAAGCCGGGAATTTCCAACTGGCATTCACCGCGCTCAAGGTGGTGATGATCGCGGGTATTGCCATTGCGGGCTTTACCGCCGCGTCAGGAAGCGTGAGCAATTTCAGCACGCATTTTCCTGGCGCTACAGGAGGGTTAACCGGATTTGTGGCCGCACTGGTTGCCGCCCTTTGGGCCTACGATGGCTGGAATGACCTGAATATGGTAAGCGGGGAGATCCGCGATCCCGAGCGCTCGATTCCTATGGCGCTGATCGCCGGCGTCGGGCTCGTGGCTGTGCTCTACATGGGAATGAATGCGGCAATCCAATATGCCCTGCCGGCTACCACCATTGCCACATCCAATGTGCCTGCTGCGGAAGCATTACGCGAAGCGATTGGCAACTGGGGCGCAGCGCTGGTTTCCGCGGGCATGGCGCTCTCCATGCTGGTGACACTCAACGGCACCATCATGAGCGGGGGGCGGGTGCCTTTTGCCGTGGCGCGAGATAGATACTTTTTCCGCGCTCTGGCGGAGGTCCATCCGCGTTTTCGAACTCCGTCCCTGGCGCTGGTGGTTCAGGCCCTGCTTGCGATGGTCCTTCTTCTGATAGGCGGCGCCTTCCAGGAGTTGCTCTCCCTGACCATTTTTGCCGAGTGGCTTTTTTATATGGTCGCGGCAAGCACCATCTTCGTCTTTCGCCGGCGCGAAGCGGACAAACCACGCCCCTACAGTACGTGGGGATATCCGGTGGTTCCCGCGCTATTTGTCTTGGCTGCGGCCGGGCTGCTGTACATTACGTTTACAGACAAGCTGCGAAATTCAGTCATTGGGACAGCGGTGATTCTCGCGGGTATTCCGGTGTACTACTATTTTGCGCGGAAGCGAAGCACGACGGCCGCGAGTTGATTGCAGTCATTCGGGTTAGGCGGTGGTTGAACTCTTAGCTCTCGGCTCTTATGGCATTTTAGAAATGTTTTGAAAATTTGTAGATGCGGGAGATTGGGGTGTGCAAAGGATGTTCTTAGACGCCATGGATTCTGAGCGGGGACAAGCCAGCGAAGCTGGCGGCCTACCGGTAGCCCACAGCGCGGGCGACATATCAATCCCAGATATAACGTTCATCGTATTCAATCTGGTGTCTACGTAAAAAATAGACGTACTCCTGCTTGAAGGTACGCGTGCGGTGGTGCAGTTCCTGATTGTTGATGTATTTCACGACATTATGGACAGTGGATCTGCTTACGCTGAATGCACCATATCCGAGCTGCCAGGCAAACGCGGAACGCTGAGGCCACTTGTCATGTACCCAACCCGAAGAATTCGCTTTTATGAATCGTAGCGCTTCTGAAATGGAAACAGAGGGCGGAAGGCTAATCAGCATATGAATATGATCCGGCATGCCGTTTACCGCGTAAGCTTTGCCCTTGAGCGCTCGCGCTAAACCGCCGAGATATGCATGGAGTTCGGATTTGAGGTCCTCTTCTATCAGAGGCTCACGATTTTTCGCACTGAAAATAATGTGGGTTACGAGATGCGTATAGGTCCTGCTCATTTTTATCGTCGCCCCTCCCGGGGCTCGATTGATACGGGGGCCTATATTACATTCCCATAATATTTCCCACAACGTTTCCACGGTTTCCCATCCCACAGCTCGCGCTGTGGGCTATTGTTATACGCGCCTGCTCCGCAGGCTCATGAACTCATTGGTTTAAACGCACCAGCGTGGGCTCCTCGGTACATCCGCAGTTCTCATAGGCTCTGAACGATTTTCAACGGATCACCAACTTGGGTTCCTCGGCATCCTCGGCAGTCAGGATGTCTCGCTGCGTGGGGCGGGAGGGCTTGAGACGTTCATAAACTTTGAGGTACTCGCGGGCTGAGGCATTCCAGGAAAAATCCATGTCCATGCCGTTGAGCATCAATTTGTTCCATCCAGCCTTATCTTTGAAGTCCTGCAAGGCTTCCAGGATGGTGGCCAGCAGGGCGGCGCCGGAATAAGGAGTCAGCTTGAAGCCGGTACCGTGCCTCGTGACCGGGTCCCATGGCTCAATGGTATCGTCCAGTCCGCCGGTAGCGCGGACAATGGGGACGGCGCCATATTTCAAGCTGTACATCTGGTTCAAACCGCAAGGCTCATAGCGTGAGGGCATCAGGAACATGTCTGCTCCGGCTTCAATTTTGTGGGCCAGGGCGTTGTCGTAAGCGATCTTGACCGCAAATTTCTCAGGAAACTGCTTGTTGAACTTGCGGAACAGCTCTTCATACTGCTTGTCACCGCTGCCCAGCGCGGTCACGACCAACGGCAGCCGCGCAAGCTCACTGGCAATTTCAGCGATCAGGTCAAAACCTTTTTGCGCGACGAAGCGGGAGATGATTCCGACTACCGGCAAGTCCAGTTTTCCGGCAGCAATGCCAAACTGCTGCAAGAGGTCGCGCTTGCAGGCCTGTTTGCCTTCCAGATTTTCCGGCGAATAGCGCTGGGCGATGAACTTGTCCGTCTCCGGGCTCCAATCGTTATAGTCCACGCCATTGAGAATGCCGGTGACAGTACCGGCGCGCTCGCGCAGCACGCCGTCCAGTCCAAAACCAAACTCCGCGGTCTGGATTTCCTCGCTGTACTTCCGGCTCACCGTGGTGACGTAATCGGCGAATACTATTGCACCCTTGAGGAAATTGACCTTGCCCCAAAACTCCATCTTGTCAATGGTGAGCAGGTCCCAGGGCAGCATGAGCAAGGGCAGCGTATCCGGAGGAAAAATTCCCTGGTACCCCATGTTATGGATGGTGAATACGGTTGCGGTACTGCGAAATGCCGGATCATCGGCATAGTTGCTGCGCAACAGCACCGGAATCAGCGCGGATTGCCAGTCATGGCAATGAAAAACCTCTGGCACTCCCAGGCTTTTGCAACCTTCCAGCACCGCGCGTGAGTACAGAGCGAAGCGTTCGGCGTTATCCGGATAGTCGCCGGCGGAGGTGCCATACAGGCCCTCGCGATCGAAAAACGCAGGATAGTCTATAAAGTAGAATTGCACACCGGCGTGGCGGCCACCGTCCAGGATGGAACAAAACCGGTACTGATCATCAAAGGGTATGGTGATGCTCGGCAGCAGCGTTTTGGCGTCTGTGGTCCTGGTTTGTTTATATTTGGGCAGGTAGACAGAAACGTTGTGCCCGAGTGCAGCCAGTGCCTGGGGGAGTGCGCCTACCACATCGGCAAGGCCGCCGGTCTTGGAGAAAGGAACGCACTCAGAAGCGGCGAAGACAATGTTCAAGACAGGCCTCCGAG
>DATDGL010000214.1:0-37246 GCA_036522115.1 Candidatus Angelobacter sp. | reverse complement strand
TACCAGGAACTGCAAACCCTGAGTCTATCGCGCTTGCATGACATCCTGCAGAAGGCCGACCTCCGGCCGCACAAGGTTCGCTATTACGTGGAGCGGCGGGATCCGGAGTTCGAACAGAAAATGGCTACCATTCTCCACGTTTACCAAGAAGTGCAAATGGTGAACGAGGGTTTGCTGCGTGGCGTCATCACCGAACCTGCGGTAGTGACCATTTCTTATGATGAAAAGCCCGGCATTCAGGCCCTGGCCAATACGACGGCGGATCGTCCTCCCGTTCCTGGAACCTATGCCAGCCACGTGCGCGATTATGAGTATGAGCGTTTGGGCACAGTCTCTTTGTTGGCGGGATTGGATTTACATAGCGGAAAGGTGACGGAGATCGTGAGTGACAGCCATAAAAGCAGCGATTTCATTCGCTGGCTCACGCAATTGGATCAGAGCTATCCCACCGACATGGCGCTCCGTCTGATCCTGGACAACCACTCGGCCCACATCTCCAAAGAAACCCAACGCTATCTGGCGACCCGCCCCAACCGGTTTCAGTTTGTTTTCGTTCCCAAGCACGGCTCCTGGTTGAACATCGTTGAAGTGCTATTTAGCAAAATGACTCGCGCCATGCTGCGTGAGATCCGAGTCCGCAGTAAACAAGAACTCATTGACCGCATTCATCTCTATTTCCAGCAACTCAACGCTGACCCAGTGGTGTTTCGCTGGAAGTACAAAATGGATGAGGTGAGTGTTGCTTAGATATTTACAAAAAGATCATCTAGTTATCGCCGTCCTCATTCTGAGTAAGCCGTCAGAGGAGACGCGTGCGTTTCACGACTGCTGCGGCTCTGGTCAACCAACTGGTCGAGGCCCAACGCGAACAGAATCTCAGTCGGATGTTGGCACGTTGGTCGCGCGTGGAACTGATCGTGATCGATGAACTGGGTTATGTCCCGTTGGCCGAGGTGGCCGCCGAACTGCTCTTCCAGGTGATCGCCGAAAGAGCGGAGAAAGCGGCCATCATTGTAACCACCAACTTACCGTTCTCCGAATGGCCCCAGGTATTCACCAATGCCCGGCTCTGCAAGGCTGTGCTGGACCGGCTGACTGACCAGGCACACATTATCGAAACAGGTTCGGAGTCGTATCGCTTTAGCAGAACCTTGCGCAAGAAACGCAAGGAATGATCCTGAGGAACTCACAGTGCTGTTCTGCCTCCGCTCCGCCCTCCGGGCTCCGCTCCGGCAGAGCAGCACTCAGTCCTCTTAACCCTTAACTTAACCCTTAACGCCTCAAGGTGGGCCAAACCAACTTGCCAAAAGCAACAGGGCCTGCGGCCCGCGAAAGTTCATGAAAAACACTAAATCCTTTATTTTCAGTACGGTCGTCTTTGAGATCCAATGTTTTTCGACCCTGACGGTTGGGCCGATATGCTGATCCAGAGTCAGAACGAGGCCATTGAGAACAAAGAAGATAAAGGACTTAACTCGGCAAAATGCGGACAAGTACGGCAAAATCCGCAAACAATCCGCAAACAAAATAGCGAGGGCGAAGCGTGAAAATTCCACTGCGCAAATTTACTTCAACAACTGAGGGTGAGACTTCTGCAACCAACTCGTGACTTGGCTTTGCAACTCGGCAGCAATTTTGATCATTTCCGTGAGTTCCTGCTCGGAGATGACGCCGGCGACGTCATAGACGGACTTGTTGCGCTTGGTGCTGAAGGTCTTGAGCCTCTGGATGATCTTTGCACTGGCCTTGATCGTGTGCTCCAGGGAGTCGATGGTCCGCAAGTGGTGCCCTGGTTGGGTGGGAGCACGATAGCCCGATGCCCGCATTGCTGTGGTGGCTGCGGCCAGCGCGGCATTGAAGGCAGCAGTGAAGCGAAGGTCCGCCGAGATGGCGATCACCTTGGCATCCGTCAGACTGCGCTCGACAATACTAAGCAGACCTTGGATTTCATTTAGGCTGCTGGGCTCGCGTTTTAGCCAACCGTATTCCACCCACTTTTCTAAGCTCATTCTCGCTTCCGATCAAAAATATCTTCTTGCCGTTCATGACAGCATTTAGGAAATGATTGCCGCTCGCAATCTTCTGCTTGAACTCTTTAGCAGAATACACGGTCGGATTGGCAGGTCGGCCCAGCGTACCCTCTACGCCTGCTAAGCGGGAGAGAACCTCGTCCAGTTCCACATCCCCGACAATCATCAGATCGAGGTCACTCTGAGCATTCTCCTCTTCTCGGGCCACCGAGCCGTACACAAAAGCGGCAAAGATGCGCTCCGCCAAAGGCTCCAAGGTAGCGCGGACGACGTTGAAGACTCCCACAGTCTTGTTCACCAGCGAACGCATGTCCGAAAACACCGGATTCCGGTCGTTGACTTGGTAAAAGACCTGGTTGCCGCTCGATTTGCGGGTGATGAGTCCGACTTGCGCGAGCTTCTCCAACTCGCGCTGCACCGCGCCCACGCTCGCCCCCAGGTGCCGGGCGATCTGGCGCACATAGAAAGACTCATCCGCCCGGCCATAAAGCAGGGCGAGAACGCCGCCCCGGATCTGGCCAAACAGGACATTGGAGAGGGACTCGTGTGCTGTACTCATTATGAGAACAATTGTATCCGTTTTGAGAACAATAGCCAAATCGAGGCCGCGCAGGCCGTTCAGGAGCTGAAGTCGATGAACATCGATACTTGGCTCCTGACGGGGGTTCGGCAAACACCGCCGACCGCATTGGCCGCGAACTGGAACTGGAGAAGACACTGGCTCAGCTTCTCCCGCAGGACAAAGTCAGAGAAATTCAGAAGCTTCAGCAGGCGGGCAAAAAAGTAGCCATGGTGGGCGACGGTATTAACGATGCACCTTCGTTGGCCCAGGCCGACGTCGGTATCGCGATGGGATCAGGAACAGACGTGGCGCAGGAGAGCGCCGATGTGGTCCTGATCGGCAACAATTTGCTTAAGGTAGCCAAGACCCTCAAAATCGCTCGCCGCTGCCGGAGAATCATCCTCCAGAATTTCTACGGGACGTTGATCGTGGATTCTATTGGAATCGTTCTTGCTGCCGTTGGATTTCTGACGCCACTGCTGGCAGCCTTCATCCACGTGTCCTCAGAGATGACGTTCATTCTTAATTCAGCCCGCCTTTTACCTTCAAAAAAGGCATGATTCAAAGAAAATCCATGCGTGTGTCCAGGCACACTTCGCGTAAACAACGGTTGAGCCAGAGGGAAGTTCTCATTGGTCTCGCCCTCGCCGTTCTAATTCTTGTAACAGTCATTTACGGGATGTATCTTGCTATCTGGTTGCAAGAGAAAGAAGAGGAACAGGAACACCAGGTACCGACCATAAGCACCTGCCCCGTGAAGGGTTGCGGGTGGGGCGGCTGTGGCCTCCAAGCAGGAACGCCTTCAAACCCAGGTTAAGACCGAAGTTATTGCGACCAGAATCAATTGCCGGGAGCAACAGCATATCCCAATCCACCGCTGGCCTGCCCAGCCTATCTTTGCAACATGCTGCACACATTTTTACCTCAAAAAGGAGTAGGTGAACTTGACAGTCAATCTGCGCTCCTGGGTCAGGACTGGATTGCCGGCCGCGATGCTGTTGAACTGGCTGCCAACGTTGTAGATCACAAAGAGATCGCTGTCCGGGCGATAGGTATATCGCAGGCGTAAATTCACACTCACCGGGTGATTTTCCACCGTGTTGACCTGGACGATAGCAGAGGTGGCCAGAAATCGGTTGAATGAATATCCGAAGGCGCCGGCCGCAACATAGACATCGTAGGGTTGGTTAGCAAGCCGGAAGCGGTCCCAGGTCCCGGAGCCATTGAACGAGATGCGAGAGGTAGGATGATACGTTTGCCCGGCGTGGAACTCATTCAGAGTGCCATTGTAATAAGTGCCAAATCTTTCGGAAACGGTGTACACGAAACGCTTGCTCTGGTTAGAACCCCAGCTAAATTGGTGCCGGTCGAAATGGTAGATTCCTGCCGGTATGAATACATTCTTGAAAATATTGAATGGAGTGGTTAGACGTTGAATGAAATTGTCGAAGAAATCATCCTCTGTATAAGCACCATTGTGGAAGAGAGCGCGGAAGGTAGTTTGCCACTCCTGCGTTTGCAAAACTCCATGGGTGTCCGTCTGGTAATTAAAGGCGCCTTCAAAGTTGTATTCACGGATGGGGCCGGTTTTTGGGCGGGGAGAAAGATTCACATCGATAAGATTGGTTACCAGGTCGGTTCGGTCAATAAAACCGACTTCGGGATTGAAATTCGGCTGGACGGTTTTTCGCTGCGCCTCTGCCTGGATCAGGTTGCTGGTGTAGTTCAGCATGAGATTGCCGGACCAGTTCCGTCCCTGCAACTGGGGTAATGGGGAAGAGGTTTTGGCATAATAGGCGTCCGTTGTCCACTTCTTCCATAGGACCAGGTGCAAATCCATTCCTTCAGTACGGTTGAAATCATCGCCAGGGCTTGAGCTTTCTTTGTCAATTTCGATGGCCCCAATGTAGGACTCGGAGAGAAACCGCCATTTGATCCTGCCAACGGCGTAATTCGCAGCAGGATTGACGCCACTTTCGCGAGTATGCGCATCCAGGGCCCCCAGTTCGAAACCTGCAAGCGATCCTGTGAGCTTTACCCCGCCATCGAGGGGCACCTGCTCGCCGCTGTTGGGATCAATGCCGATCTGCCGGCTGAAAAAGAGTTGGGTGCTATTGTCACCAAACTGAAATATGCCAGTGTTTTCCAGGAAAAACGGCCGGTTTTCGGGCAGGAATACACGAAACGGAGTGAGGTTTAACCGTAGCGGATCCACGTCGGCATCAGCAAAATCAGTGTTGACCGTGGCATTGGCCAGCAGTGTGCTGGTGATTCCGTATTTGAGATCCACTCCCGCCGTATGCAGCGCGTCTTTGCCTGTGAGTTGGTTGGAACGATAGCCGATGAGCCCATAAGGCTTAATCACCAGAAGGCGTCCGCTGCCGATGTCCTTGAGGCCGGCGAGTTCTCCGGCTTGGGAGATTCTCAGGAGGCCATAGATGCGGCGGTAAGCCTGCCAAAGATCTTCCTCGTTCTTGCGGCGGATATAGCGGCCGAAATTGATTCCCAGAGTAGTACTCCGGGAGGTCTTGAAGTTCAAAGTCGAAAACGGGATGGCCACGGTCGCGGTCCAACCGTCAGGGGTGATCTTAGCCTCCGAGGTCCAGATGCCATCCCAGTTGGAATCATTGACCAGTCCCTCATCCGCAACCAGGGAGTCGAACTGAGTTCCGAGCGCATTCACGGTGAAGACATAACCATTTCGATGATCATTGCGGGGTGAGATCATGATGGAAACGTAGTCATCGACGGTGTAGTCAGCATCGCGGCGCAATTCCCGGGCTACGATTTTTTCCGGGTTGTGGTCATAGCAGTAAATGGCGAAATAGAGGTTGTGGCGATCATAGGCAACTTTGACTACGGTCTTTTCAGTCGCTGGAGTACCCTCAAAGGGTTCATGCTGTTTGAAATCGGAGATTACAGTTGCAGTATTCCAAGTGGCATCGATATCGCCGGAAAGATGCGGTGGGCCGGCGAGGCGGGCGGGGGTTATGACACGATCAGATTGCCCCTCCAGCCTGATTCCAGCAACGAGAAACAGCATTGCCAAAAAGTATTTCATCGAAGACGAATCGCGATGCCCAGGAGCGCGGCAACCCCGATAATGAGTAGCTCCGGGACTTTCCATCTCATCAGCGTCAGGAATCATTATGGCAATGGCGCGAATCCAGGAATCCTGGATTGAGTGCTTGCCCAAGACGAAGAGCCAGACACAACCTTTCTTTGCGAGGAGAACGAACTAACGACCGTCTTTCGCCTAAATGCACACCAGACAATCGCGCCTAATCCCGCAAGCCGAAGGTGGGGGTATGATTGCAGTCGCTCATCTCGCAACTGATTACCAGACTCAAGACGTTTTTGTCGCTGTAACCCACAAGTAGCTGCCCTCCCACAGCTTCTGTCGAGCATCAATCACTTTCAGCCCGGTATTCATGAATTCAGCCGCAAAGTCTTCCAGCGACTTGTAGAAATGCCCATGATACTCGCTGGTTCCGGGCTTACCTTTGTTAGTCTGAATTCTCACAAGCCCGCCGGTCTTTAACACCCGTCGTGTTTCACGCAAGTAGCGCTGAATTACTTCGCGGTAATAAATGTGCTGGAAGACTATGACCGAATAAACATAGTCGACGCTGCTGCCGGCGACCGGGAAGATGTCGTTCTCGATCAGCAACAGTTGAATATTGCCGGCCTTGCCAATGTACCGCTTCGCGAGCGCCAGCATATTAGGAGCGATATCCAGCCCTATCACGCGCTTAAAGTGATGCTTCATCGGCTTCAGCAGCCGGCCTACACCACAACCGATTTCCAGCGCAGCGCACCGCTTTTCACACCATCTAAAAGGATAGGAATGATGTCATTAGTTGGCTTGCTCCAATCCTCCGCTGGGTGGATCAACTCACGAGCATGCGTCATATCTCTCGGATTCCAGAAGTCTAAGGTTGTTTTTAGCTGCTCACTGTTCATGGCTGTTTCCTCAACAGCACTACTTTAGACACTAAGCTATTTCAGCATCCCTAACAGGCTTTCCCCCAAACTGCAACCGATACAATCTCCAGTACAATCCCTGCTGGGCAATGAGGGACTGGTGATTGCCACACTCACGAATTTCACCTTTGTGGATGACCAGAATCTTGTCTACCGATTGGATGGTGGACAGCCGATGGGCAATGACAAGAGCCGTCCGGCCCACCATTGTTTTTTGGATAGCGTTGCGAATTTGTGATTCTGTCCGACTGTCAATCGAACTGGTGGCTTCATCCAGTACTAGAATAGGGCGATCAAAGGCAAGCGCCCGAGCAAAGCCGACCAGTTGCTTTTGCCCAACGGAAAGACCTGCCCCGCGTTCGAGAACCTCGGAGTGATAGCCTCTATCCAGGCTGGTGATAAATTCGTCTAAATGCACAGCACGGGCGGCAGTCCGTACCCTTTCTTCAGAAATTGACTGGTCTCCCAGCCTGACATTGGAGGTTATATCGCCAGAAAAGAGAACTATATCCTGGAGAACGAGGGCGAAATTGGAGCGGAGTTGTACCGGATCGATTTGGCGGATGTCAACACCATCGAGCAGAATTCGGCCTCGCTGGATTTCATAGAATCGCAACAGAAGGTTGGTGATGGTGGTCTTGCCTGCTCCTGTAAGACCGACAAAGGCAACCTTCTGACCCAGCTCTACGGTGAAAGAGACATCCTTCAGGATCCAATCGTCGGCGTGGTAGGCGAACCAGACGTTGCGGAACTCGATGCGACCATGGGCAGTTGCCAGCGGTGCCGGATTTTCAGTTGGCGTGATTGCGACTGGCTGATCCAACAAACTGAAAATTCGCTCAGAGGAGATCAGGGCGGATTGCAAGACAGGATACCTGGAGTGAAGGTCTGCAATAGGGTCGTAAAAGGATTGCGCCAGTTGGATAAATGCAACCAAAGTTCCCAGGGAGATGATTCCTCGCATTACCTGGCTGCCACCGAAGCAGAGGACCAGCGCAATTCCGATCGATGCTATGGCTGCGATGGTGGGATGAAACAGCGCACTGCGGAGCAACGCAGCCATTCCTGCCCGCAAGCGCGCGTCATTTACGTGCTTGAACCTGCGCAACTCCTCTGCTTCGCGATTGAAACTCTGAATTACTTGCATGCCGGTTAAGTGCTCTTTCAAAAAACCATTCATGGCGGAAACGTGTTCGCGAAAAGACCGGGAAACGGGTCTGGCTATGGTTCGAAACCAGGCGGCAAAACCTGTCATCGCCAACAGAGTGGCGCAAGACATCAACGCCAGAGACCAGTCGATTCGCAACATGCAGCCCACAATATAAAGGGCTACTGCTATATTGCTGAGAAAGGCAATGAGCCCTGAACTAAAGATCTCCGCCAGACCATCAACGTCATTTGTGATGTAGGTCATAATCCTGCCGACGGGAGTCCGGTCATAGAACTGAATTGGGACTTTCTGCAAATGGCTGAATATCTCCTGCCGGAGGTTATAAATTGCCTTCTGTCCTGCACTTTCCGCTATAACCACGTGGAGATACTGAGTTGCGGATTGAACGACATTGCAGAGCAGAAACAATGCTGCGATAAAAATAAAGCCTTGACTTTTTGACCCTCCCAGACCCACCAGGTCCGCGGATTGCTTCAGCCAGAGCACATAGCCGGCTGGCGGCCTGGAGGGATCGGGAAGTAAGAAGAGATCAATAGCTGCTTTGGTGAGGAGCGGACCAGCGATTGCAAGAGGAGCATCGATGATGCTGAGCACCAATGCTGCAATAACAGACCATTTGTAAGGGAACAGGTATTTAAGCAGTCTGGCAATCAGCCGCCGGTCGTAGACTTTATCCAAGCCCTCTTCCAGGCCCTCTTCGTTATTATCTTCATCAATCATGGTCTGAACCCGATGGCCAGAGCGGCTTTCGTTATTGGTTGCTGTACTGAGCAGTTCTCAGCTTGCCGCCAAATTTTCTTCCAATAATTGCGTCTCGTACATTTCCGCATACATGCCACGCCTGGCCAGCAGTTCATGGTGCGTCCCGCGCGCGATGATTCTTCCATCATGCAGCACCAGGATCAGATCGGCATCCCGCAATGTTGAGATTCTCTGGGACGATATGAGGCAGGTTTTCCCCTGCCTGAGGTGGCGCAGCCGAGCAAGAATTTTCTCTTCCGTGTATGAATCAACCGACGAAAGAGCATCATCCAGCAAGAGGATGGGCGAGCGCGGAAGGATGGCTCGGGCAATGCTGATTCGCTGTTTCTGGCCACCCGAAAGCGTAGCGCCGCGCTCTCCTATCATCGTTTGATAGCCGTTTGGAAACGCAGCGATATCAGGACCCATGCCAGCGGTGATCGCAGCTTGCTCGATCTCAGCTTGCGCGGCTTCCGGGTTTCCAAAGGCGATATTCGCGGCAATCGTATCGCTGAAGAGAAAGGTTTCCTGGGGGACATAACCGATGGCTGAACGCAACAACTGGAGAGGAATTTCGCGGACTGGATATCCATCGATCAGGACGGCCCCGGAGCACGGCTCGAGAAACCTGGGAATCAAGTCCATCAAGGTTGATTTACCGGAACCGACTTCGCCCACCAATCCTACGGTCTGACCGGGATTAACGTGGAAACTGACAGCGGCCAGAGTGGGACGATTCGTCCCCTTAGGTGTGTAGGTCACGTTTCGAAACTCTATAGAGCCCTGGATTGCCTGAATAGCAAGTGGGGTGACTGGGTCCCGGATAGCCGGCTGCAGTGACAAAATAGAATCGACTCTATCGATGGAGACAGCTACCTGCTGGAAACTAGCTAGTTCCGACCCTAGCTCATGCATGGGCCAGGCGACATAGCCGAGATAAACCATGAATTCCAGAAATTGGCCAAGCGAGAGATTTCTGGAGGCAGTCAGATTGCCGCCATACCAAAGCACGGCAACAAAGCTGAGTCCAACAAAAAGCTGCATAGCTGGGTAGATCATATTGGCCAAGCGGTTGCGGCGGAGATTGTGGCTCAAATACTGCCGATGGATTTGCCCGAATGCTTCAATTTCCGCGCGCTCCTGGGTGTATGTGCGGACAGTTCTGACCCCCTCAAGCACCTCCTGGGCACGAGCGCATATCTCTGCGAACGATTCCTGGATCTTTTCAAACCAGCTACGCATTCTTTCCTGGAAAACCATGGTAGCAATGGTTGCTAGAAGCAATGGAGCAAATGCTAAAGCGGTAAGCCTCCAGGAAAGCCTAACCATCAGCGGCAAAATTACTATGAGCGCGACAACCGTATTCAGCGAGTTCAAACAAATTCCCAGGCTGGTGCTGACGGCGATGCTCATATCATTGCTGGCCCGCGCCATCAGCTCCCCCGTCCGATTCTCGCGAAAGAACCCCAGTGGCAATTTCTGAAGATGCGCATAAAAATCGTTTTTCATGTCGCGCTCAATTGCCATTTCCGCTCCGGTGAGCAATCTTTCTTCGGCAAATACAAATCCAGCTTGCAGCAAAGCGGCCGCAATGATCATGACGCTCAATCGAAGCAACAAGGGATATGCGATCCCGTGAGCCAGGCCATCCACCGTTTGCTCAAGAATCCACGGCACGACCGCTTTAGACAGGTTGGCAGCAATAAGGCACAGGATCCCCCAAGCGAGCATCGCTTTATAGCGGGCAACATACGTCAGCAATCTGCGGATCGACACCATGGGCTTAGCATTTAGAAATCAGTTCAACTTCAGTGACCTTGTGCTCGCGGTTTGTCCAATGCTTCTTGTATGCCTCAGTCCCTGTGCCAAAATCAAACTCGCGCAGTCCCGCGTCTATAGCTTGTTGTATGGCAAAGGCAATAAGCATAGTTCCCGGCGACCAGCACTCACACCCTGTCAGGAAACCTGAGCCCCAGGCCAGCAAGCCATTGCCGGCGACGAAAGCAAGCAGCACCGCTATGATGCGGCCCTGCTCAATTACGGCAAACACGCGCATACTTCCTTTCTGAAACATGGGTGGCAATGCTTCTCTGACAAAAACTTGGGCCTCTTCCTGCTCAGATAACTCCTGATCACTGTGGCGGCACATGAGCAGACGGAAATATATGTCTGACAGCTCGACCGGATCGAGATTTCGAGGGTACAACTCACATATTGTCAGCCCGCCCGCAGTTGCGTCACGAAAAGCTCTTCTAATCTTCCGCCTGAACTTCTGCCCCAAGGAAGCTAGATAGTCTTCAAAAGTGCCAGGTAATTCTGCATAGAAGCAAACACCGCAATCACTGTATCGGCACTCGATGCCTGGATCGTCTTTGAGCCAAGATATAGCCGCGAGGCAGTTTGAATCCGGCCTTAATCTAGACAGTCGCAAATGGCGGCAGGGAGATTCGACTGATATCGCATATCTGAGCAAATCTGCCACTAGTGCGGGATTGCTGTCTCGAACCAAAACATCGTTATAATCATTTCCATACTCGGGAAATATAGCAAATCCGGCCTCTCGATCCAGCAAGAGAGGTAAAATACAAGTCATTTCGGCGCCTCGGGTCGCTACAATCACGTATGGCTCGGCCGTAGGATCGTAGTTTGCGAGATACCATTCCAGAGAAGCAAACACCTTGTTCCACTGTGACGTTGCCACCAAGTTCTCCCACTGTTGGGAGAGTGCTTTAATTTCGGAAAAATCAGAATATATCTTGTAGTGCAGGCGGTCTGAATCCGCCATGACAGAGGGGGTGGCTGTTGCCGGGCTGCTGGAATGTGTAGAAAGGTTGTAAGTCTCATTCATTTAAAATGCCTCTCTCTTCGGATCCTCCAGAAAGACTGGCTACCAGAATCTAAGCGGATTTTCCTGAAGTTATTCTGGTAACCTATCCTGCGATAAATGCAAGCTCTCCGATAGTACGTGTATTCGGCTTCCAGTTATGTTTATATGGCTGGCCGAACCAGCCAAAGTCATATTCCTCCAGACCTTCCAGGCATGACTGTTGAATTACATAGTCATAGAGCAGCTTCCCCGGAGAAAGCTCTGACACTTCGGGAAGAAAGCCGCCATTCCAGCCATATAATCCCCTCTTGCCTACCATTGCCAGATGCATTCCTAGAACTCGGTTTCCATCCAGCATGGCAAATACTCTCATTCTCCCTTCAGCAAACAGTATGGGAAACAATTTATTCATCCATAGATCGGTTGAACCCTCCGATTGGAAATCGGACGCCTTACCGAAGCGGCTGAAGTGCACGGCCAAAAACACTTCGGGAAGGCGGGCAGGCTCGAGCCTATCCGCTTTCAATTCGCTTACAACAATTCCATTGCGATGCAGCTTATTCCAGCCTCTGCTTAGCGCGTGGCGAAAATTGCGACTCAACTTCCGTCTATAGCTGTCATATCCGGACCCAAGATCAAGAACCGCATAGGCCAATGATTTATCTGACCTAAAAGACGCTTTTATAGCCTCACCGAGGCCTAGAATCTGCGCGGCTTGAACGCAGTTAGAGTCAGTCCTGATGTTACTCAGCACCAGCCTGTGATATCTTCCGATGCCTTTAATGGCACTACGGAGCAGGCCTGCAAAAACATCCAGATCGCCCTCAGCCGCGATTATGTCCAGTTGATCGCCAAAGTCATCCGGAAAACCAGCATCGCCCTCCCCATTAAGCCAGAGCGGCAGGATCCCTGCGAGGACGTGGTCACGCCATGCTGTGAATATTACAGGCTCGTATTCGGGCAAAAGATCCGGGGTCGCCAGATACCATTGCGAACAACTAAGCGCTCGATTGCAGCGAGATTGTAGCAGCATCTCATCCCAATTCGAAGCTATTGCCGCGACCTGATTTAGTTCAGTCAATAGCCGATACTCAATTGAGCTCGGCGGCTCATGGCTGTCATTAGTGAGAACCCTTTCAGACATCAGAACCTCTAGTAGCGAATCGAGGATATTATGGTAACTTTTCCCTTTTTGGCTACATAGTATACAAAAAAATCTTCATCATAATTCTTGTCTGTCAAGGCCGTACCATCGCTGGCGATTGCCTCGACCTGCTGAAAGCCAGCCAGATATAATTGCCGTATCTGGGCCTCAGGCCTTATGTAGATTCTTGGGACCAACAGTTTTTTCGGGCTGTTCTCGTATTCCCAGAGAGCTGTTTGTCCTTTGGATGTCAATTTGCTGAATAGGTACTTAAGTGCGGTAACGGCGTAAGCTACCAGACCCAGAAAGCTATCCAGTACATAGATAAAAAGAGATGAAGAGTATGCGAACTCCGGAAATACATAGGCTGGTATGAAACTCCATTCCAGATTATGCGAGGAGAACACAAAGATACCGTCTGCCTTGAGCAGCCGATGGACTTCCTGCAAGATGCGAGCTCTGTCCGAGAGCTTTATTTCATCGATTCCATTCCAACAAAAAAAGATGGCGTCAAATTCACCAGTCTTGAAGGCTGACATGTCGGTGGCGTCATGGATGAATAATGGCGCGTCAGGATATAAGGCTTTAGCTGCCGCGATCATTGCCGGCGAGTAGTCAAAGCCAACATAATGCCTTGTCAAGGCCCGCAGGTGAGGCGTAACCCGGCCGGCCCCAGCCCCTATTTCCAAAATAGCTTTGTCCCTGATTGACTCTTTCACTGATGAGAGAATAGTTTCTTCAGCAGGAAAGAGAACGCGCTGCGTCAGGACGGCGGCCTCGCCGTTCAGGGTGTCATAATACTTTTTATTTACGGTTGCACCCATGATAATTGCCTAGCGCTGCCGTTATGTCTTAACAGCAGCTAATCGCTCGATAGCCTGTTCGACCGCATCTTTGATGGGCGTCGTCTTGCCTCTTCCGGTGGAGGCCAGTCAAGGCCGCGATTTTCCGGTAATCGCATCTTCTCATTCATCATCCACTGATCGATCAAAGCGTTCTCGCTGGGAAGCTCAGTCTCTTCATCAGGCAAGCCGCAATATTTTTGCCAGTCTAGCTTGAGCCAAAGCAGATGGGGATCAGCGTTGCGCTTTAACAAGTCAGTCAGCACTTTTTGATCGTCATCGCGGACTTCATCGGCCTGGCCGGGCGGAGGCGCCGGTGGCAGGTTCTCTATGTAGCCGGTACACTGTTTAGACCATTGACTCAAAATGGTTTCCACGATTCCACCCGTTCTGCCCTGGAACAGCAAGAAACCCCCGCAAATATGCTCCTTCTCAGGCGGGATGTCCTCACCGGCATACCATGGCCCGGCAATTATTTCCGCATTAAGATCAAGCTCGATATCCAACGGGCCGTTCAAGCGAGCATCGGCGTCCAACCAAACCAGGCGATTAACCATTGAGCTAATGAATTGTTTAAGGTTGTTCCACACCTCAGCTATCCACCAGGGTTTCATCAGAGCGATCTTAGCCCAGTCTTTCTCGCTTTCTTCTATGCTCCCATCGAGGTTGAGCGGGACGGATAAGCTCCAATGACATTTCCCCGAGGGGGATTCAACTTCCAGAGTCGGCATCTTAAAACCTGATACAGGCCCCCTGCCAGCCACAATCGGCCAGTCTGAGTGGTGCTCGCGTACAGTTGAGATCATTCCTTCCAGTTCACGGATATATTCAGCTCTATATCCATAGGAGGTTAATACTGTGGGTAGCCTATCTATTCTTGTGATCATAGAATGTCCCTCATCTCTGTTCGGCCGATCCGCGGATGCGCTATACGCTAAGGGAAAATCTTGCGCCTGGCCTGTTCAGGAGGCCAATTGCGACTCCGGTTTTCCGGCAACCGCATTTTTTCATTCATCATCCCTTGATCAACCAAGGCCGCCGGCATATGTGCGCCCGGTACTATGTTTGCCGCTCCACAATATTTGCTGTAATCCAACTTGCAGAGCGTGAACTGTCCTCGTTCAATCTCGGACTTGAGCACGGTGGTCAGGACTTCTTGATCGTCTCCACCCCACTGCCAAATACTCGAGGGCAAAGGCGGGTTGCATATATGGCTCAAACACCCTGTTGACCACTGATTGATGATCGACTCTACGACTTCGCCTTTTCTCCCTTGAAAAATCAGCAGGCCGCTGCAGATACGACCATCCGACGATCCATCCGCCCCTGACCAGGGACCGGCCACTATTTCGTCTTCCGGCTCGAGCATAATATCGAGAGGGCCATTCAGACGTGCGTCTGCATCCAACCAAACTATGCGCTTGCAGCCGTCGACATAACCAAAGTGATGCCAGACTTGCGCTACCCACCATGCTTTCATCCAGACGATCCGAAGCCAGTCCTTTTCACTCCCATCCAGCTGAAAAGTGACGGGTAAGGTCCAGCGAGACTTACCCTGTGGAGATTGAATGTCCAGTGTTGGACGATCAAAGCCAAAGACAGGCCCTTTGCCGATGACAACACGCCAGTTGGGATGATAATTACGGACCGTGGCGAGCATGCCCTCAATTTCCGGAAAATGCTCCTCCCCGTAAACAAACGATGTCAGGACAGCCGGCAAGTTCTCTATCCGAATGGAGTTCGGTTTCCAGTCCATTCCCGGAACAGGACTGCCGATGACTGCAGCGCGCCGGAATTCTTCCGCAGGCGGCCAACTCCCATTACGCTGTTCGCGGGGCATCTTCATGTACCCGCCCATGTCCCAGTGGTCTATCAGCGACTTAAGCATGAATTTGCCCTGCATGATCGGGCAGCTCGGATAGTTTTCCTCTTCGAGCTTGAGAAGCGTGTAGCCATTGGATTCGGGAAAGTTTTTTAAAATCTCAGTCAACACTTCCTGGTCGCCGTCTCCCCAAGGTACGGTGGCAGGCGGGAGATTCTGGATGTGACTAAGACAGGCATCAGACCATTGATCTAATAGCCCGGCGATTGCCCCCCGCTTGTTACCTTGCAATAGCAGCATGCCGCTAAAGATATGTGCATAACCAGGAACGTGTTGATCGTCATCACACCAAGCACCTGCAATCACTTCACCTTGGGGTTCCAAAGTGATATCCAAGGGGCCATTGAGTCGCGCATCCGCATCCAACCACACAACACGGTTGAGTTGAGAATCCGCTGAACGGCAAAGCAGGCTTAGATTTTGCCAGACCTTGGCCAGCCACCAGCCTTTCATCATGGTGATTTTTCGCCAATCATCTATCTCGCTGCCGAGATTGAGCAAAACTGGCAGGCTCCACTGGAATTTACCTGCCGGCGATTCGACCTCTAGAGTCGGGAATTCGAAGCTCGAGACTGGTCCTCTACCAACGACAATAGGCCAGTGCGGATGATGCTCCTTTACGGTGGCCAGCATGCCCTCAATTTCGGGAAAGTATTCTTCCCGGTAAGCGAACGATGTAAGAACCGCCGGCAGCTGATCGATTCTGCAAATCATGGGGTATCCTCGTTTCCGGATCTTTGATTTTGATGCTTCTCCCTGGCAAAAGAGGTAAGCACCGTTGGAAGCTCATCTATTCTCTTGATCATGCGCATTCCAGCTTTCTGTTTTCAATGCGCCAGCCATCAACGCAAGCAAACCATTGTCCATTGACGAAATGCGGGTCAATGTGGTGCATGCCCTGGCGACGCCACAGCTCCTCTCCCGCGCCCAGGATCGGGCCGGATTCCATTTCCCGCTCGACATACCTGGACTTGGTCAGAACTGAGACCTCGAATGCCCGAACGCTGGTCCCGTAAGATGGAAAGCAGTCCTGAGTAAATCGAACTGGCTTATCATTGAGCATAATTACCCTTCCGCCGCCCCTTGCCATGCGATTATTGCCGCTAATCAATGGGCTCATAGCATGGCGCCGCCACGGCCCCTTAATCGCATCAGCATAGAACAGCTCAAGCACCCGATTGTTCAGAGCCTCCGGATTTGTGAATACCCACCAGCGACCGTCAAAGAAAAAAATTGACGAATCTACCCAGGGCCCGTCCAATAAGGTTGCTACATACGACCACCTGACAGGAAACGGGTCAGCCCGGTAAAGCTTCATCGCCTTAGCCTCAAAGCTCTCCGGAATCATGAAATATTCCCCGTTATCGGAGAACACATAAGGATACGAGAGATGAAAGTCTTCACTCAGAACAATCCGTTGATACTCCCATTGGAGTCCATTTCTGCTTGTGGCCAATCCGATTTCACCCTTACCTCTTTCGGTATTCATCACTTCGAAAAACATGTACCAGGTGTCGTCTGCCTTGATCATAAAAGGATCGGCAACGAACTCCGCCGGAACATCACTTACGTCTTTTGCCGAGATTACCGGCATTTCGATTCCAGGGACTGGTTTTAAATCGGAGAGTGTTTTTCCGCAAAAAACGCCAATCGACCAAACCTGGCGCTGAGTTTCTTCTGCGGTTTGTTCGATACTAAGTTCTGCCTTCATTTTACTAACTTCCTCATTTCGTCGATTCATTGCTGCGGCGCGAAGTCTCCGGCGGGCATCTTCCGGCGGCGGCCACTCCCGCTCACGGTGCTCGGGCCACTTCATTTTTCTCGAAATCAACCATTGCTCAACCAGCGCTCCTGGCAAGGGAACGCCGTCTCGACCGACAAAAGCGCAGTACTTATGGGCATCCAGCACCATAAGCATGCAATCCCGGTTCGATGTAGGACGAAGCTTTAGAATCTGACTCAGGACTTCCTGATCACCATCTCCATCGGGAACCAAAGGAGGGTTCGGCAGTTGCTGTATTTGGGCAAGACAGGTATCCGACCATTGTTTCAGGATGCCCTCGACGGTTCGCGAACTGGAGCCCTGCAATAGGAGGAAACCGCTGCGGATACATTCCTCAAATCCGGGTTGGCCGGGATTACTCTCCCAGGCCGCTGCAATCACTTGACCCTCGGGATCAAGTTCGATCTCCAGCGGCCCGTTCACCCGCGCGTCAGCATCGATCCACAGAATTCGTTTGGAGTCGCCGGTGAGATGGCCAAAAGAGCGCCATACGCGGGTAATCCACCAAGCCTTCATTTTGGTGATCTTGCGCCAGTCATCCCAGCTACCATCAAGATTGAGCGGAACGGGCAAACTCCATTGCTGTTTCCCTACTGGTGATTGCACATCCAGAGTTGGCAGTTCGAATCCGTCAACAGGCCCTTTTCCCGTCACAATGAACCAATCTGGATGATGCTCTTTCGCGGTAGCAACCATCCCATCCAACTCGGGGAAATATTCTTCTCTGAATGCAAACGAGGTAAGCACTACGGGCAATTGATCAATTCGTTTAATCATGGGGACTTGCCTCCACGCAATCTGCCGGCAAACTCATGGACCAGGATTACCTCTCATTCTCGATGGCATTCTGATAAATGACTTCTATCATTGGCATGATTTGAACGCTGATTGACGCTCAATGCGATCTCAGCGCAGTACTCTCGCAGGTAGTCCGCAGCCATGCGCCGATAGTGAAACTGCCGAATCGCTTTCTCGCGACAGGAGCGCCGCGCAATTTCACCAACATGGCGGAGCGCATTGTCGTAATCGTGTTCAGTGCGGCAGACGAAACCCACTTCCGGAGTTACGATCTCGGGACAAGCCCCGTTTGAACTGGCAATGACGGGCGTACCCGAAACCAGCGCTTCTACCATGACCAGTCCAAATGCCTCGTTCACTTGGGTTGGAAAAAGCAATGCGCGAGCCTGAGCCAGCAGACGCGCTTTCGTGAGCCCGCGCACATCTCCAACGAACTCCGCGCCTGCGGCCTGACACTGCCGGGAAGTTTGCTCGATGACTTGGCCAGTCTTGCCGGTCCCGGCCACGATCAAGCGAAGATTGTGGCGGGTGGCCAGATTGAGCGCTACATCCAGACCTTTCTGTGCCGACGATTCAAGAGCTGCCATAAACAAAAAGTAGTCATCCGGCGTTTCGCAAAACAGGTACTCCTCCGGATCGATTCCGTTCAGCACATACCGGCCTTTTCCTACCGAATGCGCAAGAGTGCGTGAAACGAAGATCCAGTTGTCCTGAATTGGATCGGGAATCCTCCGGATGACATCCGTAGGATCACGATGACAGGTGGCAACCCAAGGTATACCCGCCTGCCGTACGGCTCGGGTGAGATCATAGTCGCGGAACGTCATGGTGTGTATCACATCTACATCGAATCTCGGTTCGCGCAACAAGGTAACCCCGGACGGCAACGGCATCTCCGCTCCGCGCGGCAGCAAGTAAAAAACCTGATGTCCGGCTTCCGCCAGTCCTTTCGCCACCAGATCGTGAATGACGAAGCCCGAGCCTGAGGGAAACTCCTTGGGAGTAGTGCCACTGCCCGATGGTCCGGCTCCCGGATAACGATGGTTCGAGGACAACAGAATGCGCATGACAACTATCTTCCGTGAAGCGCGCCAGTCGCTTCGGTGGTGTTCTGGCCAACATTCGCCGGGAAAGCCGGCGGAAACGCTCGCCTTTCGTAGGACCGTGCTGCTCCTGTAACCGCATGGCTTCGGTTCATGCCGCCGGCTTTCCTGCCTCTCTCCAGCGCAGACGGGTACTGGCAGGTAACGGCACAGGATTGTCTATTGTCCGCACAGCGATCCACTTCATAAGCTCTTGTTGTGCATCAATGGCCTCCTGGAGCGAAAGAGAGGGAGGCTCCTCCAGACAGGGGAAATGGCCGAATCGATCACGACCGCGTGCCAGGATGACAGGGAAATGGTCAATTTGCTGTCGGGTGCTGGGCGGCACATATCGCATTGAATAACCGATTCGGGGCCGGTCCGAAGTGTTAGGATTTGATCCGTGAACGATGGCCACATGGTGCAGGGACATTTCTCCCGGGGCAAGATTAATGTCCGTTGCATCACTCTCCTCTACTTGGCGCGCAACCTCGAGCCCATTCGTGATGAGGTTATCTGGAGAGACTGAAGAACGGTTATGGGGAAGGATTCCGTCACTGTGGGAGCCTCGAACTACCCGCAGGCAACCGTTGTCGGGAAAACTGTCCGTGAGAGCGAGCCAGGCATTGACGTACCGAAACTCGTTCAGCTTTGAATTATATCCATCTTGATGCCAAGAGACGTAGCCGGGATCTCGGGGACGCTTCCAAAAAACACCACTGGAATGCACGAGAATGTCCGGTCCAATGATATCTTCAACGGCATCCAACACACGAGGATGCAGAGCAAGGTTCCTGGCCCAGGGATGAAACAGGTGCAGTTGCCTGAATCGCTCAGAGCCTGCATGCTCTCCGAGCGTGGTCATCAGTGTTTCCAGAGCAACCCGTGCCTGCACCACTTCTCCTTCAGTGAGAACCTGGATCGGGAACACGACCCCATCTCGCTCGTATTCGCGGATTTGATCCTGTGACAGAAATTTAGGCATTGCACTCTCACTTTTGAATCCGGAAAGATCTTCTTACATTCATTCTCGATGATTCAGGCAGCGTGAAGGATGAGCCGTACAAGATGTCTCTGCTTGCTGGACGGAGGCAATTCGCCCCGACCGTGCAGGATGCGGTGATTGTCAATGAATATGCTGTCGTGCTTCTTAAAGGGTACTGTTATTAATTGTGTTTCTTCCTTGTGCTTCAAATAGTGGTCAAATCTTTCCAGCACCTGGGTGGTGTCGCTGTCATAGGAGTCGCGCATCAGCCAGGGAGCATAAAAAAAGATCCGGTACTTTCCATTCTGTTTGAACAACAAGGGGACAAACTTGAACGTTTCGTGTTCAAATTCTGATTTCCGAACGGGCTGCGTAACCTCGACTTTGCTGAGCAGATCCAGCTCCCCCGGGGAAAAACGATCCTCGAGGTCGTTCACCTCCAGCAATATCATCGGCGTACCAGAATCATCTTGTTCGACACAATACCAGGAAACCAGGTTCTCGGTTGTGTCAGTATGAAGTTCAAATCTGCCCGATCCATAGATACCTCCACGACCTCTACGGCTGCGGAATTTTTCCTGATTCTGTTCCTTCGCACGATCGATTTTTACGTCAGATCGCAACACAACCGTGCCTAGTCGGCTAACAATCAGGTCGTAGTTCTCCATCGACATGGGGCAGTTCAAATGCAAATATCCGTCTCGCCTCAGGGTATCTGCAATTGCCTTGGAAAGATCGTCGATGCTGGCGGGAAGAGCGGCCACCAGGTCCCGCCACTCGTTCTCAGTCGTCGTAACGTCGTCAATCTTTGTTACCATGGTTTCTCAGCTCCATTCATAGTTCCGTTCTTACCCAGGAAAATAAAGGCTTTTGCTTCATTGCTCTGAATGTAGTCTTCAAACACCAAATCAGGATTGCGATTTCGAAACTCCTGAAAAGCGCGGCGTTCCCCTTTGTTCGGGTCGCCATAAAAACAAAACCAATCATCGAACACGAGTACTGTGCCTTTCTGTAAAAAATCTTTAGAGAAGTCCAGTGCGGAAACCGTCGAGGAGTATAGATCGCAATCAATGTAGATCACGGCGGCCTTCTGCGGCAGCAACTCCGCCTTGACAGCAGGAGTCAAAGACTCCCGATAAAAACCCTTTACAATTTTGAGTTTCTCCCGTGGCATTCCGTGTTTCACGACGGTCCGGACAAAATCCTCTTCGCTGGTTTTCAAGTCGCCTTTTCTCCAAAGCGGCATGCTGTCTGCCGGGTCCATCTCCGGCAACCCTTCAAAGGAGTCGAATGCAACATAGGTCCAGTCGTAGAGCGAATGAAAGGTATCCCAAGCCAACCTCATAGTGCGGGCTTTATGACAGCCGAATTCAAAGTAGTATCCGTTAATGGGCTGATTGTGATAGCAGAAAATGGATATGCTCATGAATATCCCGAGCCGCGACTTGGCGCGGAAAGCCTCGTGTGGTCCCAGAATCCATTTTTGTTTCTGCTGCCTGTCAGAAAGAAAGAGGTTTTGCAAACGGCCAATCATTCGGTGAATTCTCCATGTTGCCATTCCTCGCCCGGAAACCCTTATGCTGAACACGGCTCATAGTTTTGAAAGCTGCCGATCAGCGTTGTTGTTTACCGGAGGCGCGGGACAATGCTGCTCCTTGACCAGCTCTCTCGGCCTCCCTTTGCCGTACAAGCGGCAAAACTTCCTGCCCGAAGTAAATCATCTCGTCCAACTTCGGCCAACCGGAAAGAATGAATTGCGATATGCCGATCTCTTTGTATTCCATAATCGCGTCCGCAATTTCCGCACGCGAGCCCACGAGTGAAATCGCGGTGGGTCCCTGAAACCGTACGGCGCCGGTCCACAAAGTTGGCGTCAGCCACTCGGTATCGCCCCGTTGATAGGCCGCCTTGAAGGACACTGAATCTGTTTTCTGGATAAACGCGCTTTGGCCGTCTACTTTTCTTGCGTGGTGTTCCCCGCCAGTAAGGGAACGAGTCGCTTCCACAGCCTCCTCGTGTGAGGGCCTGGCAATAATGCAGAGCCGTAATCCGGCTTCTACGCCGCTCTCAATGACTCTGGAGACACCAACTCGCATCTTCTCTGGTGCATCAGCCAATTGCATCCAACAGGTGCCTTCCCTCAGGGCAAGCCTTTGGGCCTGGGCCGATCCTCCACCTATGATGATTTCAGGCGATGACCGGTCAGGTGACACAAAAGGCGTTTTCAATTTTCCCTTTTCGATGCGGTAGTGTTTACCGCTGAAATTGACCTCTGCTCCTCGATTCCAAAAAGCACGGCAGGCAGCCAGGAATTCTTCTGTACGCTCGTATCGTTCATCATGAGACAAGAAATCCCCATAGCCGCGTTGCTCTTCAGGCGAATATCCGGCGACGATATTGAGCAATAAGCGACCGTTGATGAGGGCCGACAAGGTATTTAGTTGCTGGACAAACATGGCTGGAGAAAAAAGTCCGGAACGATAGGCAAGGATGAACTTGATCTTCCGCGCACCCCAGCCGAGGATGGCCGCGAGGAGCATAGGATCGGGTTTGGCGAATCCAAAATCCACTAAAAGTGAATCGATGCCGCTTCCTTCCGCGTGCCGACAGAACTCGGTTTGTGCCTCAGGATCAGGCAGGCCGATAGCAGATGCAGTCGCCTGGTCCGCCATTGCCATGCTTGTAGTCTCGCCCGCATAAGGCAATCGCCAATGAAACCGCAGCGGTTTGCTCTGTGTTTTGGAAATGTGCTCTACACTTTCGACCGCTGCCATAAAGATTCCTCTTAAGCACTCACCTGTTAAGCACTCACCTGTTAAGCACTCACCTGCGCCACACCTGCGAATTCCTGTTCTTTCTCGCGCACGAGCGGCAGGACCTCTCTGCCGAAATACGTCATTTCCTCCAGATCAGGCCAGCCCATGAAAAGAAACTGCGATATGCCCACTTCTTTGTATTCCAGGATGGCTGACGCGATCTGGTCGGGACTCCCCACAAGTGCGATGGCCGGCGATCCCAGATAAGGAATAGCCCCAGTCCATAACCAGGGCGTAAGCCAATCAGAGTCGCTCTTTTCAGCAAGCTCCAAGGTCGATCGATAAGCTACAGAATCAGTCCTCTGGGCAAATTCCTTGCCAAATTGCTGCTTGGCGCTGAGTGACTGAATCATGGCATACGCATCATGAACGGCAGCCTCATGGGTCGGTCTAACCAAAATGGACACCAGCAGGCCTACTTCGACACCCTGAGCGGTGATTTGTGGAATTCGGGAACGCAGATTTTCCGGGCTGTCGGCAAAACGCCAAAGGCAGTCAGCATGTTTAATCGCAAGCTGCTCTGCCAGTTCGGAGTTGCCTCCCAAAAAAATCTCCGGCATCGTCCGCTCGCTGGAAACAAAGGGAGTATTCAATCTTCCATTCTGGATCTGATAGTATTTGCCCTCGAAATTCACTTCTCCATCGCGCCGCCAGAAGGCCCTGCAAACGCTGAGAAACTCGTCCGTGCGCTCGTAGCGTTGATCGTGCGCAAGGGAGTCTCCGTAATATCGAAGCTCATGGGGAGAGTGGCCGGTGACAATGTTGATGTGAGCGCGGCCATTCGTAAGCGCGGAAACAGTGTTGACTTGCTGGACAAAAGCGGTAGGAGAAATAACTCCTGGCCGACAGGCAATCATGAACTTGATTTTTCTTGTCGCCATGCCCAAGGCCGCCGACAGCACGATGGGATCAGGCCTGGTGAAGCCAAAGGCCATCAGCAAAGAGTCGACCCCGCTTTGTTCAGCCGCGCGACAAAATTCGATCTGTGTCTCCAGGCTGAACAAGCCTTTCATGTCGGCGGTAGCATTGGATCTTCGGAACTTGTCTCCTACTTGAGACAAACTCCAGTGAAATCTGATAGACACTCTCCCCCCTTAGATTTGACGGTCCGGTGTCAGGCGTCTTTTCGCAGTGGGAAGCATGGCAAGGTGCTTCCTATACAACGGTTTTCACTCTTCCGTGTGATAAAAGAATTCCTTAGAAAAATAATTCGAGCGCGCGCTGCTGTCTTTGAATCGGTCGAACTTAGCGATGATCAAGACCCCTTGTCTCACATGTCCCTGAAGCTGTGTCTCCACAAATCCGAAATCGTAGAATGCGCTGAAGGCCATAGCTTCCGTGGAGGAGGCGTCTGCCGCAAAAACGCCGGCAACAGCCTCCCCCCAGTCGCCAAGCTCCGGGTTATTGTCGGCAAATATGTGCAACACGACCTTGCCACCCTTTTCTACCAGGACCGCCTTGGTGATGCCGTGCGTCGTGTCGTTGGTGTTCAACCATGTGCCAAGTAGCGGTTCCGGCGAGACCGGGCCGCGTGTCTCCATACGCTCGTCCAATCTTGCACAACTGAGCGTCGCCATACTCAATTCTCCTGTTGTTAAGTCATCTCACGATGAAAAAACTCTCTGGAAAAATAATTAGAGCGTTTGCTGCCGTCTTTAAAAGACGCAAAACCCGCCAGTACAAGCAGTCCCTGGTTCCAGTTTGCTTGCAGGTGGATTTGTGAAAAATCGAAGTCATACCAGGTCGTAAAGCCTGCTGCGACGCGCGAGGAGGTGCTGCTGGCATAAATGTGATCCGCTTCTACCTCGCCCCAGTCGCTCGGTGCTGGTTCGCCGGCTCCAAAGGCGCGCACGAGAAACTTCGGGCCCTTTACCGCTATTGTCACTTTAACGATGCCGCGGCTGTCTTTATTCGTGTTTAACCAAGTCCCTGGCAGACCCTCCAATTGCAGAGAGTGGCCGACCTGAATTGCGGCCCACTCTTCTGCCCGATCTTCCGCTTGAGAGTGTTTTACGAGTTTCATAGATCGTGATTTATTTTCTCGTCGGCGTTGAAGTTGGCCTTGAGTTGTGCATCGCCACACTCGGCCCGCTAGCATACCAGGAATTTGATGCCCTTCGCCAAAGCCGCTAGCTTTGGGATAGACACGCGTTAACATCAAGAATCCTAAAAAGACGGCCATGACATATATCACTCATTCGAAAGCGACGTCAAGCTCAGTAGCTTAAACTTTACAAATATTCTACTTTCGGAACAAATGTGTCCCTTTGATCTGTTAAATATCCGGCAGATATCCAAGCAAATTGACTGAGCTATGTTTCACAGTTTCAGCCTTTAGTTCCAGTAGTTCCAATGTTTACTGAGTGAGGTCTATCTACAGCTCCGTTTCGATTTTCGTAAAACATGCCGTTCCGCCGATATTCCCGAGTCGAGAATCTCAAACGCGCTAAACAGAGTTGCGCCGGGACCGATACATGACGTGTGCTGTCACTGAAAAATCGACCGTATCCCGTATTTAAGCCACCTAATTTACTCCGCCTACCCCGCCAAACATCCGCCCTCATTGGTTCGTCGCATGAAGTAGTCGCCAGCCAATCTGGGAGCTAGCCCAGGGATATGAACGTTTTACACACAGCCTGAAATTTTCAGGAATTTTGCATGCCCATTTAGGGCGATCAGAAACTATTGGCGATAGCTTCTATAAATTAAACAAATCACCCGGTTATCCCAACTGCCTCACTAATGGTGCAATATACCAGCACGAAATAGATACATTATGGGAGTAGATAGCAGATACATAAGTTCTAATTTTTGGCTTGCTAGCCCTTGACAAGCATTAGAACAAAGCGTTAGGGTTCTTTCTGATTCGGGGCGTTACTGGCCTGGATCACACACGCGAGCTACCCTGGATTCCTGCTCTCGATTTCCTCGTTTTCCGGCTGAATTTTGCCGTTCGCCTTTCATCGTAGTGCTGAGGAATAACTATGGATTCCATAGCGCTGGTTGCCACCATAAGCACATCTCAGGCTGCGAAGGCAATACGGAGAGTTCCTGAAGCAGTTAGCTGGCTTCAAGTCAGGGCAGATCTTGTGGGTGATATTCCTGCCGAATGGCTGCGCGCACATTTTGCCGGCAAACTACTATACACATTCCGAAGGGCAGCCGCTGATGGCAAAGTACTGAGTTTCGATTCAGAACGGCGCCAGCGTCTTTTGGCGGCGGCAAAGGCCTACGATCTCGTAGAACTCGAAGCTGACGGCGATCTGGATCCCGTGTTGTTGGATGCTATTCCGCCAGCCAAACGCATGATTGCTTGGCGCGGGAAGCCATGTGATCTCAGCCAGCTTCAATCGTGTTTCTCGCGTCTTGTCGAGGTTCCCGCTCGTCTCTACAGCATGTTGCCGGCGGCGATTAAAACCAGCGACGGCCTGGAGCCGCTGTTATTTTTAAAAGCTCTCAAACGTAAAGATGTTGTTGCCTATTCCGTGGGCCCGGCCGGCCTTTGGAGTCGATTGCTGGCGCCCATTTTCGGCTCACCCCTCATTTTTGGCAACGCGTGCAACTCGGCACATCAGTTGGGAGAATTGGACATTCAACACCTGATTGCGGACTACGGGTTCCCTACTGTCAGACCTGTGCGCGAGCTTTACGGTATGGTGGGAACAAAGATCTTTCAATCGCCCTCACCACGTTTGCACAACACGGCCTATCGAATTCTGAATCATCCGGCACTGTTTCTGCCATTCCATGTGGAAGATTTTGAAGATTTCTGGAAACAAATGGTGGAATCCAGGGCGCTGGAAATCCTGGGGGTTGGCATCCGCGGGTTGGTCATTGTGTCTCCGCACAAAGAAGCCGTTTTACGGGTTGCGGGCGCGTGCAGTTCTATGGTCCGGCGAACAGGAGCGAGCAATGTTTTTGTGCGCCGTGGCGGTGTGTGGGAAGCGGAGACCACTGATCCTGAGACGATTTCCGGTATTAAGGACATCTGTCCCTTGAAGGCCGCGGTGATTGGATGCGGCGGCGCCGGCCGCGCTGTAGCAGCAGCCCTTCAGCAGACTGGTTCTGACGTCACACTAGTCAATCGTGGATTGCGGCGAGGAGCTTATGCAGTTCAGTTATTGGGATTGCCATTTGTTCCCTTATCGGAATTCCGGGTCGACGGCTTCAACCTGATTGTGAATGCAACACCAGTTGGAAAAGAAAATGAAGGGTTTCCCTTCGTGATTGACGGCCTGACGAATAGCACTGTAGTTATCGATCTGGCTTATGGTTCTCAACCGACCCCGTTGGTCTCGGCGGTGCTGGCTCGGGGTGGCGCCGCAATTGATGGCTACGATGTCCTCCTCACCCAAGTGCGGAAGCAATTCCACTTGATGACGGGCCTCGAAATCCCGGAAATCATTGACCGAGAAACAGTACTTGCAGGAAAGACTGCGAATTTCTGCTCCGCGCCTTTATTGCAGGCAGCACGCTGACGACCGGAGATTTGTGAATGCCATCTTAAGCGATTTTATGGGCGGCAATGTCAGTAAGTCTTGCGAACTGACATGGCGTCGGGAAACAGTGGTGGTATGTGGAGTCTGGAACTTCTTCTGCGCTGACCTCTTCGGACCACGATTTGATTGCACTTGTACGCGATCTCGCACACCGTGGTTTTGCGCCGCGGGCTGCAACCTATGATCGCGAGGCCCGCATTTCCGGCCGAAGACTGCCAGCAACAATGCAGCTTCAAGAACTCGTTGGACCACTGGTGGATTGCCCCCTCACTCGCGTCGATATCGCACAGTCTGCGTAGGGTGAGATTGTTGAACTTGAATAAAAACCTATTGGCCTGGATTAGGAGTTTGTATGTATGCATTTTCTAAAACCCGAATTAGCACTCGCCTCAAATGTGAGTCATAACTATTGAAAATAAAGATGTAACCTAAAAAATGATACGAGCCGACACATATTCTAAAATGGAGTCGCCATGAAGCGAAATAATTCCGAAAACGAAACATTTGTAAAGTTTAATTTTGTGCCTTGACAAGGATTTGAACCAGTGCTATATGTCATCGTTGCTTTCGGCTCTCTTTGATGATTTTGACGTGACAGATCAGAGCGAAAACGAAAGCCTGTGTAAAAACTGTCGCTCGTTTCTATCCCCCTGCCTTAATACTTAACGAGCGACCCAACCCGGTCGCAGCCTGACCGTTATGGAAAAACTGGCCTTTTCCCATGAAAGGCTACGAGTTCATTGGCGATCTTCCCATTCACGAACAGTGCTGTGATTTTATAGTCTGCGAGAAAGGCGGATTGAATCCAGGCAATGGGCTCGCTTCGAAAATCATTTCCAGCATTCAACATTTTTGTAGAGATGTCATCGACCTAAAAGGATTCTCAACCAGGAACTTTCTTTTTTGACGGAGGCCACATGTACTACAACGTGTTTGGAGAAAAGGTTTCCAGACGGCGCTATAAGGAGATGTGCGAGGCGGCCAAGAACCGGCGCGAGTTGATCGCTGCCGGACTAACCAGCCGAAGGGCCTTGCTCAAGATGGGCCTGCTGGGTGCGGGAGGCATGTTAGTGGCCAAGAGTGGCTTGAGCGCCAGAGCCCAGTCAACCCAAACGGTGCTGGGCAAGAAGGTGCAAACCGACAAACCTCCCAGCTCGGGCAGCAATAACAGCCCCGGTACAAATGAAAACTGCGTGCCTGGCAATCAGATGGCCAGCCCGCCGACCACGCCCTTTACTCAGCCTCTGCCCATCATGCCCGTCGCTCAAACGGTGCCGTCACTTACACCCACACCCACTGAGGCTCCGAATTTTTCGGTAACGGGCGAAGTTCGCGCTGCTCCGTTCCAGGCGCCGCTGATTGATCCCGTTCGCTTCCCGGTCGTTCCAAAGACTCTCTATGATATCCATCAGCGGTCGTTCACCCACAACTTTGTTACTACTGGCGAACTGCCGCTCCAGACTATCTGGGGTTTCGACGACGGCACCGGCACCAGGAGCCCTGGACCGACCTATAAGGCCCACTATGGCACGCCGCAGCTTGTGCGCAACCACAATGATCTGCCCAACATAATGCAGATGAATAACAAGGGATTCGGCATGCCTTCGGTTTCCACGCACCTGCACAACGCGCACACCCCTTCCGAGAGCGACGGCAACCCCTGCGACTTCTATCCCGCTGGCCACTTCTGTGACCAGTACTATCCCAACGTGCTGGCCGGATTCAATTCCAACTTCCAAAGCACCAACGGCGATATCCGTGAGTCGTTGAGCACCTTGTGGTATCACGATCACCGCGTGGATTTCACCTCGCAGAACGTCTATAAAGGCTTGGCTGGCTTCTATCTGCTGTTCAACGACCATGACACCGGCGATGAAAGTACTGGGTTCCATCTTCCAAGTTTCCCGCAGTTCGACATTCCGCTCATGTTCAACGACAAGGTTTTTGATCCAACCGATGGCACGCTGGTTTTTGATCTGTTCAATCTGGATGGCATCCTCGGCGACAAGTTCCTGGTCAATGGCGTAATCCAGCCCTTTTTTGAAGTCTCGCCTCGCCGTTATCGGTTCCGTCTGCTCGATGCAGGTCCATCGCGATTCTATGAGTTCTTCTTGACTGGGAATATTGACGGGACCAGTCCAACCACGAATCCGTTCCACCTGATCGCGACAGATGGCAACCTGATTCCCAATCCAGTCCAGGTCACGAGCGTTCGCATTGGAGTTGCTGAGCGCGTGGACATCATCATTGACTTCAGCAAATTCGCTTATGGCTCGACGCTTTACCTGGAGAATCGTCTGCTCCAACTCAACGGCCAGGGACCTGTTGCCGTTGACAGCCAGCAGTTCGCGCAGAACAGCAACAATACCGAGTGCGCGTTGGCGCTTGAGATTAAGACGGGAGCGGGAGCGATCAGGCCTGCGGGCAAAGGCGACCAGATCTTGCAGTTCCGGATCACCGGGGCCACGGTTGCCGACAACAGCATGGATCCTGCCGTCGCAGAAGTCGCCTTCAACACCACCGGCGCCGTCACCTTTTACCAACTGCCGCCTACCACGGGAAGTCCCAGAGTGGTGCGGACTTTCAAGTTCGACCGCCTCAACGGCCAGTGGACGGTTAACGGCCAGTTCATGGATTGCAACACCTTCCGCTTCACCGTGCAGCAGAACACCATAGAACACTGGATTCTGACCAACCTGACAGGAGATTGGTCGCATCCCGTCCACATCCACTTGGAGGAGCACCAAATCCTGAACCGCAACCGAAAGCCGGCCACCGTGGCCACGGATTTGGGGCGCAAAGATGTGACCCAGTTGCATCCTAATGAGCGCGTGGAGCTGTTCTTCCAATTCCGCGATTGGGTGGGCAAGTACCCGATCCACTGCCACAACGTGGTCCACGAAGATCACGCCATGATGGCCCTCTGGCAAGTCCAGCCCAACGGCGACACCGTGCTGGTGCCATAAGAGTCGGTAAGTGCGTCCCGCTCCACAAGGGAGATGCGGAAGGGAGGTCCGATTATGCGTGATATTTCCAGACGAAAGTTCCTGAGCTTCGGCGCGGCAGCGCCTTTGGCGTCTGCAGTGTTGAGCCGGAGCGCCGTCGCGGCCTCAGCGCAGGGCGCGAAGGTATGGCCTGCTTCAACCCAGGAAACTGCGCGTCAGCGCCTTCAACGCTTGCATCTGCCCAACCTGCCTTTGATCAACCATGAGGGTAAGCGAGTGCTCTTTTACGATGATCTGGTCAAAGACAAAGTGGTGAGCCTGAATTTCTTCTTTGCCAAATGTGGCGAGATTTGTCCGTTGGTTATGACCAATCTTGCCAAGGTGCAGAAGATCTTGGGCGACCAGGTGGGCAGGGACATTTTCATGTATTCGTTCACGTTAAAGCCGGAGGAAGACTCCGTAGCGGTCCTGAAACAGCAACATGAGATATACGGCGTCGGGCCGGGCTGGACTTTTTTGACGGGCAAACCCGATGACATGGAAAACCTGCGCAGAGCTATTGGATTTGCCTATCCGGAGCCGGCAATCGACAAAGACAAGACGCAGCACATTGGCAACATTCGCTTCGGCAATGAACCGCTGATGTACTGGTCGGCATGTCCGGGGATGGCCCACGCCAAATGGGTGGCTGAAACCCTGGAGTACATCATCCATCCAGACCGCCCTCGGATACAACCATCTTGAGGTCGGTGTGAAGAAAATGCTTCTGCTGTCAAACGGATTTCATTCCGGGGTTCGCACGATCGTAGCGCCCCAGGGAGGATAGAGTTGTGAAGAGCATATTGAACAGCGCTTTCGTTTGCTTCTGCCTTTTCGCGTTGGGATCTATTGCGGGCGCGCAGACTTTCACGCAGATTAACCCTCCGCCTTGCGACTTCACTGACCAGTTCTACCAGGATAACGGCCTGGACTTGGCCACGGGCAGCGAGTTGACCTTGGAGCCTGACGGCCGCTTCGGAACGTTCCGGCAGACGGGACCGCCGGCCAATAGCAATCAGGTGAACTGGGTTGCCGACAGCACCTGCTCCCCCAATGATCCCACACGCCGGAATTTCCGCATTCTGGCGACAACTGGAGGCAACGCAGACGATGGCAACAGCCCCTTCACCAACAACACCCAGGAAACGGTTGAGTTCATCTCCATTCTCGCCTTCCTGCACCAGCCGACCGCCTTTATTGGAACTCCCGGCGCTATCACGCAGAACTACTCACGCACGGTTGGCGACATCGATGGTGGCCTGGACGGCGTTCAGCAGAATGCCGGCAATAAGATCACAATCACGCCAGGCACCGACATCGAGTTCCAAAACATCGAGGGCCTCGACCCACGCGGCGCCAGCATGCGTTTCATCGTCTCCAACTTTACCGCTTTCGCAGGGCCCATTCAGGTGCTTTCCACTGGATTTGCCACAGGGCCGTGCTCAGACACCATGGAAAGCAACGGGACTGGCGGAGTAATTACAAAGGCGCCGAATCCCTGCTTCCGCGTGAAGGACAGCACTGCCAACGGACAAACGGTTTCCAACGCGGCGACGCCCAACCTCAGGCAGGACTGGAGGTTTACCACCAATCGCAATGCCATTGATGGCAGCGATAACAACTGTATTGATATTGATCCCAACGATCCCAACAATTGCATTGGCGCCGCCCGCACGAGTCCATTCGGCTATTTCTGCGACGATCTGTTGGGCATGTGGCTCATCCATTACTTCTGGTTCACTACAGCACCCGGCTCTGATGCCAACTGCACTCCCCTGGAAAACAGCATCGGAACGGCGAACGGGTTCAGTCTGGACGGGACGCCCATCATCCTGACCGAATCTGAACTTAGCACACTTGAGAACACCGCTACTGCCGTTAACCCTAACCTGGCCTGCGCCGCCGAATCCGGGGAAGACGGTAGCGAAAAAGGAGCTATCTGGCTGGTCTGTCCGGCAATTCCTGATCCACGCAACGGCGGTATCGCTTCGGACGCGTTCCTGGATGCAGTTCAGTTGTCCCCCGGTAACTACCAGGACCAAGTCTTATTCAAGGCCTTCACCTGCTTGCAGGACTCAGGGAAATTCTGCAACGAACCAGCTCCGGAGCAATAAGACCGGGCGATAACCAGGATAGAGTTATGAAAAGTATATTGACGAGCGTTTTCGTTTGCCTCTGCCTTTTTGCGTTGGGATCCATCGCGGGCGCGCAAACTTTCACGCAGATTAATCCTCCTCCTTGCGACTTTACTGACCAGTTCTACCAGGACAACGGCCTGGACTTGGCCACGGGCAGCGAGTTGACCATGGAGAAAGATGGCCGGTTCGGTACGTTCCGAGAGACAGGACCGCCGGCTAATAGCAATCAGGTGAACTGGGTTGCCGACACCACCTGCTCCCCCAATGATCCCACACGCCGCAATTTCCGCATCCTGGCCACCACCGGAGGCAACCAGGACGACGGCAACAGCCCCTTCACCAATGGCTTGCCGGAAACGCCTGAGTTCATCTCCATCCTCGCCTTCCTGCACAATGGCAACGTCTTTATTGGAAGCTCGGGTGCGATCACGAAGAACTACTCACGCACAGTTGGCGACATCGATGGTGGCCTGGACGGCGTTCAGCAGAATGCCGGCAATACGATCACAATCACGCAGGGCACCGACATCGAGCTCAAAGACACCGAGGGCCTCGACCCACGCGGCACCAGCATGCGTTTCCTCGTCTCCAACTTTACCGCTTTCGCAGCGCCGATCCAGATGATTAATGGCAAATTTGCCGCAGGGCCATGCTCAGACACCATGGAAAGCAACGGCACCGGCGGAGTAATTACAAAGGCTCCGACTCCCTGCTTCCCCGTAAAGGACACCACCGTCAATGGGCAAACGGTCTCCAACGCGGAAACCACCCACCTCCGGCAGGACTGGAGGTTCACCACCAACCGCAATGCCATTGATGGCAGCGACAACAACTGTATTGATATTGATACCCAAGATTCCAACAATTGTTTCGGCGCCCACCGCACGAGTCCATTCGGCTATTTCTGCGACGATCTGCTGGGCATGTGGCTCGTCCATTACGTCTGGTTCACTCTACCGCCCAACACCACCGATGCGGGCTGCGCTCCCCTTTACGAGGCCATCGGAGACAAGAACGGATTCAGTCTGGACGGGACGCCTATCATCCTGACGGAATCTGAACTTAACACGCTTGAGAATACCGCTACCGCCGGTAACCCTAACTTGGCCTGCGCCGCCGAATCCGGGCAAGACGGTACAGAAGGAGGAACTGTCTGGCTGGTCTGTCCGGCAATTCCTGATCCACGCAATGGCGGTATAGCCAAAGATGCCTTCCTGGATGCAGTGCACTTGCCTGGCGGTGCTTTCCAGGATCTAGTGTTGCAGCACGCCTTCGAATGCTTGCAGGACACAGGGAAATTCTGCAACGAATCAGATGCGGAGCAATAAGACCGGGCAATAACAGACTGCGGCAGACGTTTTCGCTCTTGGCTGGGCTGGTCCAGTCAGGGGTAAGTTTTCATGGAGTTTGTTCATGAAGCCCATATCAGAACACGCAACGAAATTCCAGAGTACAAGCAATATATTTGGTGCATAATGGACAACCTGTTTTTGACTTCAATCAAGCTCGCTGATATTGGACCAATCAGAAAATCCTAACCTGGCTACATGATCACCTCTTCTCGCCGTCGTTTTCTCAAGCTGGCTGCCAGTGCGGCCGCTTTCGGTCCGTTCTTTTCTTTTCCCCAACGCGCCCTTGCCAGCCAGAAGACGCTCAAGATCGCCAAATGGGCCCACTTTCTTCCTGAGTTTGATCACTGGTTTGTGAACACGCTGGCGGTGGACTGGGGCAAACAGAACGATACCAAGGTCCAGGTTGACCTTATTCCGGTCGAGAAGATTCGCAGTGTAGCCTTGGCTGAAGCCAAACAAGGCAAGGGGCATGATCTCGTAATATTTCCCTGGCCGCCTGCCGAGTTTTACCAGAGCGTGATTGATCATAAAGAGATCTATCTGGCGGTCGCTCTCAAGTATGGCGCCATCCAGCAGTTGGCGCATCGCTCCACATTTAATTTCAAGACCAGAGCTTATTTTGGCTTTGCTGATTTCTGGATTCCCACTCCGCTGCAATTTTTCGAAGACTACATGGCCCAGGCCGGTGCTTTCCTCGGGCCGGTGCATTACGGACACTTGTTGGCGGCAGGAAAGACATTGCGCGATCAGGCCGGCATTCCCATTGGCCTGGCCTTCACGCCAACCCTGGAAGGCAATGTTACTTTGCACACCATGCTCTACGCGCGCCGGGCCTGGATACTGGATCCCGCCGGCAACGTGCTCTTTAACAAGGGTGCTTTTGCCGTCACGGCTCTGGGCTACATTCAATCCCTCTATCAGCAAGCTGGAAGTCGGGATCAACTTACATGGGGGCCGGGCGGCAATGTCAGCGCTATGCTGGCGCGCAAGACCTCTTGCACCATGAATGGCATCAGCTTGTTGCGGCAAGCGGAGAAAGAAAATCCTGACCTCGCCGGCAAAATCCTGCTGGAACCGCCGTTGGCCGGCCAAAGCGGAATGGGAGTAACCGCCATGCCGCACGTTACCAATTGCTCGGCTGTCTGGAAATTTGCCCGTAACCAGGACGGCGCCAAAAAGTTTCTCGCCGACTTGATTGACAGCTCAAGGACCGGCTATGAGCAATCGAGAGGCTGTAATTTTCCCATTTATCCCAAGACAGTACCGAACTTGGTCGTGCGTCTGGAAAAAGATCCGCAGGCCCATCCGGCGTTTAAGTATTCGGCGCTTAAGGATGCGCTGCACTGGACTCCAAACCTGGGTGCCCCCGGCGTTGCCAGCCCCGCTTTTATGGAGATCTTCACCACTTCCGTGGTTCCCAGAATGGTAGGCAGGATGCTCAAAGGCGAGCAGAGCCCCAGAGAGGCCGCAGCCAGCGGCGCCGCAGAAATGCAGAAGATTGTTGACAAGTGGAATCAAGTCAGTACGTAGTATTTAGAGCTAGACTATGCGCATGCACAAGTTCGTATCTTCGGTTATTGTTCATTCTGTCGGCCGCAACTCTCGGCGTTCCGTCTGCTCCTGTGCCACGAAAGGCGCGCGATCTTTCTTTCTTTGAGCCATCAGGAAAGGTAATTTCCTTTTCCACTTTCAGGGGAAAAGTGGTGGTATTGGAATTCTTCTTCGTCAGATCCATGAACTGCGTGCGTGTGGCGCAGACTCTGAATAAGCTCAATGATGAGCTCGGCCCTCGCGGCTTCCAGGCGCTCGCAGTGGCTTTTACAGCCCCGGGCGCCGAGGCGGATGCCGCCACCGTTCTTGACTTTGTGGAGTCATATCGGATTGCTTTTCCGGCGGGCTACACGGAAAAGGAGCAGGTAGACCGCTTCGTGGGTCGCAACCGGGCGGACGTTTCCGTAAACATTCCGCAGGTGGTAATCATTGATCGTGCAGGCATGATCCGCGCCCAGAGCGGAGATCGACCAGGCGATCCCAGACTCGAGGACGGAGATTCCCTGCGCGTGCTGCTTGATGGCTTGTTGAAAGAGATTCCTAAATCGATGCCGGCCAAACAGCCCTCCCCTCCTGGAAGCGGCAAAATGAATGCCACAAAGTAACCCATGATGACTAGCGAAGACACACACGAACCGGAGCGAACGCGCAGAAGTCCGCAACACACGCCGGTGCTGCGCGTGAGGGGGTGGAGTCGCCCTCGGCGGCATTGGCTTGAGGCAGCGATTGTTGTTTACTACCTCGCGGCTTGTCTTTCAAGCCTGATGTTCGCTCAAAGGCCGGTTGATGAATTTCAAACCGAACTCGAACAAGGCAAGCAAGACGCCGAGCAAGGCAAATACGCCGATGCCGCCAAACACTTCAACAAAGCCAACGAACTGCGGCAGGGCAACTGCTCAGAATGCTATGTGTGGCTGGCCCGAATGGACATAGGAGCGGGCAGCCTTCAACAAGCCCTGATGAAAACCGCGAAGGCCGTCGCCACAGCCACGACTCCCTGGAGCGGGCCAGCACCCAGCTATATCGTGGAGTGGTTCTGGCCCGGCAAGGTAGCCTTGCCGAGGCTGAAAAAGCCTTCAAGGCTGCCTCCGCAGCTAACCCTGCTTGTGTGGAATGCCGCTTCAATCTTGGTTTCGTTCTGCTGAAAGAGTCCAAAGACGCCGAAGGGGTGGCGGTGTTGAAGACTGTGGCCCCGGAATTTGCCGGTACACCCAAAGGCAGTGAGATTCAGAAACTTATCGCCGATCCCGACCGCGTTCGCAGGAACTACGCGCCGGTGTTCTCTGCCAGGCTCAATACCGGAGAGGAAATCAACCTGGATACCGTGAAGGGCAAGGTTGTCCTGCTGGATTTCTGGGGAATCTGGTGCGCGCCCTGCCGCATTTCCCTGCCCTTGCTCAAGGACCTCGCGTCTAAAGTGGATCCCTCCAAGGTTGCCATCGTAAGTATTGATGAATACGATCCCAAACCGAAGTGGGAGAAATTCATTCAGGCGAACGGCATGAACTGGGCCCAGGTTTATGACGGGGACCTCTCATTGCACAATGCCTTTGGCGTGGATGGCTTTCCGCGTTACTACATCCTGAGCAAAGATGGAATGGTCTTTGCGGAATTCAAAGGCTGGAACCAGAATGGCGAATCTACCATCGCCGACGCCATCGCCCTGGCGCTAAAGCAATAACCGGGGTGGAAACTGCATGGCTTCAAACCTGTCAACTGTAACCTCTTGCTGTAACGTGTGGCCTATCTGATTTTCTACAACTGCTCCGGATCAACCACATTCCATACTGCGCGGCATACACTGGATGACAGGAATACTGCTACAAGAAAATAATAGTACATGGCGGAGAGAGAGGGATTCTACCTACCACATTTTTCGCAAGTCATTGATTTCCAGCCAATTAGCTCTAAATAGGCAAGAATAAAGGCCTTTGCTTATTTTGCGTCCTCCGCGCTGTGCGCGCTGTCCGCGCCTGATAGAACAAATTCCAGCATTTTATGGACAGGATGGACAGGAAGTTTGTAAAAATCGATTTTTCTGGTATAGAGACTCTTTCCACGGATCGTAGTCCTAT
>DATDGL010000213.1:0-3462 GCA_036522115.1 Candidatus Angelobacter sp. | reverse complement strand
GCTCACGCTGGCCGGTGAAGCAGACAGAGAGAAGTTAGGTGTTTGATTGCCTGGAGGCGGCAAGACGCAATTGTTGGCCGCATTGGAGAATTCCAACTGGATGGTGTACGTGGTGCCGTTGGCGGCGTACGAGCCTTGCTGGGCGTTGCAAATGTCGCCAATTTCACCGTTGTTCATGTCATACCATGCCAGGGGCGGACCGAAGACGGTTGCGATGCCGACGTCCGCGTCCGTGATCGCTTCCGTCAATTCGTGGCTGGTCACCGAGGTGTAATTGCCAAAGGTTGTGGATGCGCCGCAGCCTGTAGCGCAACCGCTGCCAGCCTGCATGTCCGGGAGTACACCGTAAAGAATATTCTTCGAATTGAGAGTGTTCGAGGTGGTGCCGTGATAGGCGCAGAAACCGCCCCCCACGCAGCTCGAAGATCCGCCCTGCGTGATGGTCTTTCCCGGGGGGAAGTAGATCATATAAAGGGAGTTCACGTTGCCCGCGGCATCAAGGACCGGCGCCGGCAAGTGTCCGGCGCTGATCTGGGCCAGGAGTTCTGCCTGGATTTGCGTGTCATCGATGGTGGAGCCGTTGTTGCCTGCCGACGGAGTAATCTGAAAGAGTCCGTCGAACGTGCCATTCCCGATGGTTTGATTGGTGCCGCCCGAAGCCGGCGTGTTGTACTGGCTCAGCAAAGTGATGTACCCGCTGTTGGCGCCGGTGAGGTCGCCGAAGAAGTTGCCCATGCTGGGCGTGCTGGTTCCGGCAACTTGTGCGTTGTAAGAACCGCTTCCGTACAACACCTGCACTACGTGAACGTTCGAAATTACCGGCCCGCCAAAGTAGGTAAGGTGCGCGCCGGCGGGGGCAGCCAGCCCTACCGGTCCGCTGGATAGGGAATCGCGCCATGGAACACCGTGCTGGAGAACATTAAATACAGGCAGAGTCTGGGCCGAATTTCCGGCCGGATGTGGGGGCTGTTGAGCATTGCTTCCGCTCGGTTGGCTGTTGGGAGGTGAAACCTGCGCCAGGATTGGCAGGGCGCAAATCAGGAAAAGACACAGAAACAACGCTGGACCGCGCAACAATCGGGTCATTCTCAGGCTCCTTGTGGATTGAAATGAACGTTCTTCACTGCGTTTTGAAGACAGGCCCCAAAAAAGGAGATATATTAGGCCGCAATCGTTCTACTTCTCCATGCTTTCCGTCGAACACTTGATTCCGTGCGGTTCGTTTCTGTAGCAGCCGGCCCTTGACTTGACACATTGGTTTTCTTGCCTTGAACGGCGCACCCATGGCTTCGCTCGCTTTGTAACGGATGGAATTCGCGCCCCGCATCCAGAACGCCGGCGAAAAAGCAGTCCTCGACCTTAAAAACCTCAAACTTGAACCGCTTCCGGATACGCAAAGCACCCCGTAACCTTAATGCCGGTCAAATGTACTACTCGGAAAGCGGCTCGTCAAAGACTTGCCTGTAAATTCTCGCTGTTCCGTTCCAAAACGGGAATAAACCGTGAGGTTCAGTTTCTTTCTTAAGTGCCCTACATTGCGGGGCTGCCTGCCACGCTTGGTTGTGGCGTGGCGGGATGGAAGCGTCGCCTCCACGCCGAAGGCGCGCACTCTTTGCCTGCAAACCGGAAGATTTTCATCCGCTTTCGCGGGTCGTAGACCCCGAGGGACAACTTTGAAACCGCTCTCGCCATTCAGCCGGTCCTCCAAAACCCCCAATTACGGCCATTTTCTCCCAAAAGTGCTGTCACTCTGACAGCATTGTGACAGCACTTGATTGACTCCCATCACTCCGGCTGTAATGCTGGTAACAGGCGTACGAAATACGCTGATCGCCCTCGGGCGACCGGGATTTTATTGGTCCCGGCAATGGTCTTTGACAACTGAATATAAAGAGTGGAGCGCAGCCGCCCCCGGCTGCGGCCCTTAGGCGCCGCCGCAGCCCGACGCAACAGGAAAAGTGTGCACTGGCGCTCGCGAGATAGAAGCTGTGCTGCGCTAACAATCGCAGCACGACCGGCCGTCATTCTGTCAAGGCGGTTGTGTGCCGAGCGAAGAAACTGGATCTCTTTCTCCGTTTCAGCACCCGCGTGTCACGGCGGTCGTTCTGGCCGAAGCGAGCAGTGTCGCTGAGGAAGAGCCTAAACCCCTCTTCCTCTTTGTGGGCGGCGGAGGCAAAAGTGTGTCCCTTGCCTGCGTGGAGCAAAGACCGTCTGTTCTCTGTTTCCGTCTTCCCTCTTCCCTGAAGTGTAGCAGCGTAGCGGATTCACCAACTGTTTTTCGCCGTAGGGTCTGTGGTGGAGGAATCAAAGTCCTCCTCCTCCCATTCGTCCTCCACCTATCTCCAACGGAATCAGCGCAGTGGAGGAAGAGGACGAAGAGGACGAATCAGCCCGATGCTTGGATATAGGTTAAATCCCCCGTTTCAATGTTACCGAAATCTCCGATTCGCGCGTCGGATGCCGGTTATGGCTGAAACGGGCTCGGACCATGCTTTTATCCTCCTGTACGGAGTGGGCGATTCCGCAACCAAAAACCCTTCTGCAACCGATTCTGCAACCGATTTTCCTTTTGTTCTCAAAAGCATGCGCAGAATGTACGGAATCCAGCCCCATTTTGGCAGTTGTTTATCATCTGGTTAATACCCCGCTGGTTTTAACCATCTGCGCGCGCACGACGCCCTTTCAGAAAGGTTCTTCTCTGCGCCCAAGGGGTGATTTTCAACCCTGAAGGTATTGGGCAGTGTTTTGTGCCGGCGTGAACAGCCTCTGAAGAAGAAACCCGGCCCATTTTTTCGGGCCGGGTGTTGGCGTTTCGTTGTTTGTAACCGGCTAAACCGGTTATTGGACGGTTAGAGTCGCGCTGGCTGAATGGCTCAAAGTGCCACTCGTGCCTTTGATGGTGAGTGCGCGGTTGCCTCTAGTCGCCCTGCTCCCAACGCTCACTCTCAGGGTTGAGGTTCCTGAACCAGTAACCGAGGTCGGACTAAAGGTCCCGGTCACCCGTGATCCCAACCCGCTGACGCTCAGGCTCACCGTCCCGGTAAATCCGTTCTTTCCTGTGATGGTTACGGTGTAATTGCCCGATGTACCACGGGTGACGGCGAGAGTCGTGGGCGAAACCGAGATGGTGAAATCAGGGGTACCTCCCACAGGACTCACGGTGAGGGTGATCGTAGTGGTATGAGTGAGGCTGCCTGATGTTCCGGTGATGGTTACCGTTGAAGTCCCAGTGGTCGCAGTTGCGGTTGCAGTGAACGTCACAGTACTGGTGGACGTGGTTGGATTTGTTCCAAAAGTGGCCGTAACACCCGACGGCAGACCTGAAGCAGACAGGCTTACGCTTCCGGTAAAGCCTCCCGAAGGAGTAACGGTAATCGTGCTGCTCGCATTGCTGCCTTGCGTCACGCTCACGCTGGCCGGTGAAGCAGACAGAGAGAAGTTAGGTGTTTGATTGCCTGGAGG
>DATDGL010000212.1:0-6248 GCA_036522115.1 Candidatus Angelobacter sp. | reverse complement strand
TTGCACCGAGACGGTCTCCATCAACTGCTGGCGCAAAACCTCCATACTGCGCACGACATCGCTCTCTTGCACTTTTTTCCATTCGTCGTAGGCTTCCACGGCATGATCCAGATGTTTGTTGATGGCTCGGCTGGCGAGATTGTAATGGATGGAGACCGCGCCATACGGTTGTGCGCCCTGGGCCACTGGATTGACCTGCTGATGGACGCCGACGGAGAGAGCTACATCCCAATTATTCTGGCGGCTCACCTTATCAAGCGCTCTTTGCTCGTCCGCTTCACGGCTTTGCTTTTCTGCGACGAGTTCCTTCAGTGGCTTATCACTCAGCGGTGGAATGTAGAGTGCGGTCATCTTCGACTGCGTATCGGCACGATCAGAGTCCAATCTGATCCTCGTCGTCCGAAGGGTGAATAGCATAAGGCGGGTTGCATTCTGGGCCTCCACCATCTTTTCGGTTTTTTCCATGAGTACATCTAGCGACCGTAAAGCTTGATCGATGAGAGCGAGCCGGTTGCGCAGAGCTTCTTTCTCTAGGCTGGACCGCGCATATTGGATGTCCTGCTCCGCTCCGGTGGAGGCCTTGTAGAGCTCGCAGTTTTTGCGGGCCGCAGCCATGGTCAACCCACCCTTTCTTAAGTCTGAAAGGCCAAGCGAGGCGCCGCCAACCAACTGCATCGGCAGGCCAGTCTCGGGCTGCGTGATGCCGGCTGCGGCGACTGGCGTGCGCAAAAGATCCCGCTGCGCCTGCGCCTGCTCCATGACGTAGGTGCAGTAGGCCAGCTGATCTGTGGGGTCGACTGCAAATGCGTAGACGGAGATTAACAGAGCTGAGGCCATCACAAACTTCCAGCTATTCAGGAACATTCTGGTTCTCCTCAAAAAGGCAAAACAACACCTGCTAAAACAACACCGGCCTGCGGCCGAGGAACACGGTCTTCGATTTCGCAGATTCGGCATGGTCCAGATTCATCTGGACCAGGAAGCCGCGAACCTGGGTCTTGAAGATGGGATGGATGGCTTGCTCTTCGCCCGTGAATATTCGCTTCACCGTGCCGACCTTGCGGCAGGCAACCATATTGAGGTAACAGTCGTAGATGGAACCGCCGGCCACGGCGCTCGCCTGGTTGTCATAAGGAACGAAGGCGAAATATATCCGCTGCTCCCCGGACGCATTCAGGTAATATGGACTTTGTTTGGCTGTAACGATGGCCTGCTTTAATCGAACGATCTGCCGGGATTCTTCCTGAAGCTGCTTTTCTGCAACGTTGATGGCGACGTCCAGTTGGGCCGCCTCAGATCGCAACTCGGCCTGCTTTTCGAGCACATCCAGCGAGTTGGTGCCAGTCGTGGTCCTGTCCAGAACGCTGTCGGTCAGCAGGATCTCCGCAATTCTACTGTCGGTATACGCACCCTGTGCCTGGTTCAGCGCTGAAAGTTGTGTGGCCGCGTCGCCCTTTGTGATCAACCCCGCTGCCAGGTCTTTGGTGATGCTTGTTTCCACCTCCTTGAGCTGTGCTAGCACTTTTTGCGTTTTGAGGTTGTCGACCTGTTTCTGCCGGTCGAGTGTCGCGAGTGCGGGGCCAGTGATGCGGTTGTGCGTTCGCTCTTGCGCGATAGCGCTCTGCAGTTGTGGCTCCAGTTCGATCAGCGCAGCGCGGTGCTTTTTCATCTCGGCCAGCCCGGTTTCCAGTTTTTGTGAATCCACCTTCAAATCTTCAATCGTCTGCTGGCTGGTCATCAGCTTTTCCCGGAAATCGAGGCTTTTCTCGTCTGCCGCAGAGAGAATGACGGGGGCCGCCCACGAGCCGTTCACTGCGTAGAAAGCCATCACGAAGGCATAGGCCAGAATCCCGGCGAGCACAAGATACAGCACGGTGATAGCAAAGATCCGGTAGAGCGTGATCACCACCTTATAGTGCAGCGATTGCCGGACAGGAACTGGTTTCGTCTCGGCGGGAGGCGGATTAACTATCGGGGTTGCCAAGGGGCACCTCTTGTTGTTCCTTGGTTCGAGTTCCCCAGTCTGCCGAATCCATCGTGCACAAAGCCAGGGGCGTGAGAAACAAGCTGCTGACCAGCGACCAAGACACGTAAGTAGCAAACGCTAGAGGATGGGCAATCGCTTCTTTGGCACTATATTTCTTGATCACCCAAGTAAGAACAGCTCCGATTCCAACAGCAGTGATCAGCGGGGTGGGCCCCGCCCATGCTAGTGTAGTGTCCAGTAAATAAATAAGCTATTTGTCCAATAAATGACTTGACAACTAGGCTCCCCCGCATTATGCTGTCCTTATGCCACGTGCTCTGCCCGCCCTGCCCCTGCAAGAAGCTCAGCGACAAGAATTGCAACAGTGGAGCGCTGCCTTCGGCACGCCCCGGCAGGTTGCCCTGCGCAGCCAGATCGTGTTGGCCGCCGCCGAAGGGGAGGCCGACCACGCGATTGCCCAACGCTTGCAGATCAGTCGCCCGACTGTTTCCCTATGGCGCGCCCGTTTTGCCCAGGGCGGTCCGCAGATTCTATGGGAAATCGCTCCCGGGCGTGGCCGCAAGGCGATCTATGGGCCGGAGAAGATCCAAGCGATTGTCGAGGCCACGCTCCAGAGCAAACCCAAAGGCATGACGCAATGGAGTTGCCGTCTTATGGCGGAGGCGCAAGGGGTCAGCAAGTCCACCATTAGCAACCTCTGGCGCAGTCACAATCTCAAGCCCCATCGAGTCAAGAGCTTCAAACTGTCGCGCGATCCCAAGTTTCTAGAGAAGATGACCGATGTCATCGGCTTGTATCTCAATCCTCCGCAACGGGCCATCGTGCTCTGTGTGGACGAAAAGAGTCAGATTCAAGCATTGGACCGCACCCAGCCTGGCCTGCCCTTGAAAAAAGGGCGCTGCGGGACTATGACCCATGACTACAAACGCAACGGAACCACCACCCTCTTCGCCGCCCTGGAAATCTTGCAGGGACAAGTAATTGGCCAGTGTTATGCGCGCCATCGCCATCAGGAGTTCTTGAAGTTTCTCCAGCGCCTGGACGAAGAGTTCCCCGGAGACGTGCCTTTGCACCTAGTGATGGACAATTATGGAACCCACAAGCAGCCGGCGGTCCAGGCTTGGCTGAAGCGTCACCCACGATTTGTGCCGCACTTTGTCCCCACCAGTTCCAGTTGGTTGAATCTGGTGGAGCGCTGGTTTGGCGAATTAACCAGCAAACGGGTGCGTCGCGGCTCGTTCCGCAATGTGCAGGAACTCGAGCAAGCGATCGCGGAATTCTTGGCCGCCTGGAACGAAAAACCGAAACCCTTCGTGTGGACGGCTACAGTGGACTCGATCGTGGAAAAGCTGTCCCGCTGTCGGCAAACGTTGGAGAAGATTCAGCCAGGTTGCACACTGCCACGCACGCGAAAAGGGAAACATTGAGTTGTTATATTATTTATTGGACACTACACTAGCGGCCTTGGCCTTCTTACTGTTTGGTGCCTATCGTTACGGCTCCGCCCCAGAGGAACGTTCAAGACTCGACTCCATCAGCTACGAATTCCTAAGCCTGATTGCAAATCCCGTGGCTTTGATGGAAGGCACTATCTATGCGTTCACGGTGTTGGTGTAGTGCAAAAAGACTTCTATGATGCCATCAAAGATGCGAAGGCTCGTGCCATTCTTGGCCCTAGTCCTTACCGTCTAGCTTATGACTTTGCGATGATTAACTGCGCATGGGCTATGAAGGAACTAGGGAACGGAGGGACTGCCTATGGCGTGCCGTTTATCTGCGACGAAGATGAGGAACACAGTCCTCTTGCAGGAGAGGCCTTTCAGAATTTGAAGGCAACCAATCCAAACGCAGCCCGGTACATGACGACGTTTTCCATTGCTGATGAGAAAAAGTGTGCACCATTGCAGGCCGCCGACGCTGGAGTGTTCGAGGTGCGAAGAGCATTGAATCTGGCCCTGAAAATACTGGAAGGGAAATCTCCGAAGTCAATTCAGTCTGATGGCTGATGCGAGTGCGATGTTCCTCATAACGCACACCAACAAAAAACAGTTGGAACACCTCGTTGCTAATCACGAGCCCTGTGAGCCCTTCAAGTTGGATAGCCTCAGGTAACGATCTCCTTTCAGATTTCGAGCTTGACGTTTTCGCCTAGTTGCATCTCCATCACCGCACGCCTCGCGCCCCTGCCCGATCTCCTCGATATGTGGAGGGGAGCGAAGAAGGGGGGAACAGGACCTGGGGTTTGCCCCGCCGAATTCCCACCCCAGAATTCGGGAGCGCGTTCCCTCGACTCGCTCTCACCGCTCTCCGCGCGCGTCGCCACTCCACACATCCACTCCCGCTCGCGAGCGTTTGCGCGCGGGCGAGGACGGCGCGTCGGGAGCGTGCGAGCAGCTGGTCTATGCCAGTTTACTAATTAGTTAATGCAATTTACTCACAAGGTACTCTGGGACACTTTTTCCGCATATGTAGCTTACCCCCGCGCCTCGTTTGACGGGGTAGTGGAGGAGCCGGGAAAAACGGGGCCAGAGTAACGTACGAGTAAACAGCCATTAACTAATCAGTAATCACGTGCGGCGGGCGGCGTGCGGGCGAGGGGCGGAGCAAGAGGAGCGTTGCGGGAGCGCGCGAGGCGTGGGAGCGCGAGTGCGACGTGACAGATCAGAGGAGCGGGCAAAGCGCAGCGTGCGGCGATGAGAGGTGGCGCGAGGCGGCTGTGCGGGGCGGGCGAGCGGGGGGCGGGCGTCATCCGCCGGCGAATGGCGAATGAGAAAGGCAAGTCATCGGCACCAGCAAAGATTCTTGTGCGGATGAAGCATTGCAACAGGTTGCAATGCGATGCACAGTCGAGAAGCGAAAGCAAATCCCTTCCCATGACCGCCCTTCTTCGAGCACTTTAATCGCCTCCTTCACACAGTAATTCACATTAATTACATTTCTTTTTTTGCTTGACAAAATGTGAGCCTGTGGTAGAGTGCGCTCGTCGAGTTGTAAAGCTTCCCGTCTGCTGGCTCGATAATCCCCCCTTTTCAGCAAGGTTAACTCCCAGGCCATTCCAGCATCGGGCTGAAGCTAACGTGATGACGCGGGTTGGTATCCCAGAACAGACCGTACAAGGAGTGTGGCTCATGGCGCAATTCCCCGGTACGCGCCAAACCCCGCGGCCCGATCCAAGACTGCGCTCTTCGAGCACAACCCTGCAATCCCACAAGAAGAGACTATGTCCAATCCCAGTCTCTGGAGGAATCCACACATGAAAAGTCATTTCGAGAGAATGAGGAACGTTGCAGTACCTCTGCTTGTTTTTACCTTTGTGTTCGCCTACGCCAACCTCGCGGCTGCGGAAAGCGCCGCGCGGCCGAGTGCCCAGGCAGGAGCATCCGCGGCCATGCCAGCGCATGAGGTGCTATTGGATGATCTGCCGCAAGTCACGACGACGACCCGATCGAAGCCAGTCGAGATCCCTATGCGAGGGCCACTGCTCCCCAACTCACCGCACGCACCGCAGGTGATCAGCCCTGAGAGTAAGCTTTCTCCGGCTCCAGCCGAGGGCGGGCTCAGAACCACTCCTGGTACGCTTCGGTCGTTCAACGGAGAAGGTGAGCTCGGATGTGGCGGCTTCATTCCGTCCGATCACGCGCTGGCGACCAACGCGAGTAACGAAGTTCAAGTAATTAACTCCTGTATCACGGTTTTTACCAGCACCGGCGCAGTAGTTGCCGGCTTTCCCAAGTCGCTGAACACGTTCTTTGGAGTGGCCGGTGATCTTATCGGCGATCCTCGCGCTCTCTACGACTGGCACAGCGGCCGCTGGATCATTCTGGCGGAGGATTTCAGCGCCAATAACATCCTGCTGGCTGCCAGCACAACTGCGAGCCCGACTGGGGCCTACCATATCTACTCCATCTCCGGTACTACGGGTAACCAGCTTCCCGGGTGCGCGGATTTTCCCATGATGGGTCAAGACAATAACGAGATCGCTGACGCGAAAGGCGCCATTTTCGTGAGCTTTGACCGGTTCAATTGTAGCAGCGGGGCCTTCATTGATGATGTTGTCTGGATCCTCCCCAAGACCCCGATCTACGCAGGCGCCGGCTTTGGTTTCAACTTCTTCTTCAACTTCAACGTGGGAGGAGCTACCTTGGACCACATCCAACCGGCGAATGTCATGGGCAAACCCGACCAACCGGATTCCGAGTTCCTGATCAACACCTTCGATTTCAACGCACCAAACTTCTGCCTTTTCCCCAATCCCTGTAAT
>DATDGL010000211.1:0-25003 GCA_036522115.1 Candidatus Angelobacter sp. | reverse complement strand
TTCCAGGTCTTTGCCCAGAGCGGACTCGCAAGCGCTCAGCACAACCAGGTCGGCAGAAAGCTTCAATCCGTAGATATCTCCCAGCCGCAGATAGCCGTCTTGCCGCTGGCCCCTCTCATTTATTAATGACAAAATCAGCCCCGACATTTCAGGGCGCCGGGCATCTATAGCGCCATGGGTGGCAAAATGGAGCAGCCAATAAGGGGCAAGATTGTTCTTCAGTACATAGTCCCGGGTGGCGTCAAATCCTTCTATCAGGACCACATTTTCCTGACCGAGGGTCTGGCGAATGGAGCGGGCTTCAGCGCCCGAGCCCAGCAGTCTGTCTATATGTTGCGGTTCTTTACCGTTAGCGGTGGATGGTCCCACTCGGGATCGATCTGGATGCGCCTGGGGTGATTTCCTGGCGGCCAGGCGGTTGGACGAGACTCGCGGGTCGTCCTGCTCAAAGACTGGATCGGCAAAAATTGCCGCGACGGAGGTTGGAGGCGTCCGTTTCTCCGCTGCTCTCCTCAGGGTGCCAAGGGCTGAAGCCGAAGGCAACATGACCACCTCATGATGGCTCACTAGAATCGCGTTCTTTTCACCGGTCTGCGGCAGCGGCAAGGCGGAGAAAGGAATGTACTGAAGGGGACCATCGGGCACGATCAGCACTCGTTTCTCTGGGGCCAGACCTACCGGACCCAGCAGGGATGCCGATAGATCGCGAGCACTTCGCTGATATGCCAGGTCCGCTCTGTGTACTCGATTTCGATAGTCAGCAACGCTCTTATCTTCGGGAAGCAGTTCGTGCGCTGCAGGCGTATCCCGAATGACCTCAACCATCTTGTGCAGGTGGTCCGCCGCGGGCAACTCGTGGGCCACGATTCCTTTTCGGTCCACAACCCACACATAGCTTTTTTCATCGCCGAGCGCGTATTCGAGCAGAACTGTTCCATCATCTTCAAGCTCTGCTTGTATCTGCTGCAGGTTCATCACAGACGCGGGGGAAGCAGGCCGCTTTGCTTCCTGGATCTGAACACCAGATGGCTCCGTCGGCGCCAATTGCCTTTGCAGCAGTTCCTGGCAGGGTGCGTCCTGGCTGGAGGTGGTTAGCAGATCGAGCAAAGCACGCACCTTGCTTTTTTCTGAAGCCTCAAAAGCCAACTGCATAAATCCTTGCCCCGGGTCCTGGCGGTGGAGCAACATCAGCACCTGGATATAGAGGGCGTAATACCTGTGAACAGAGGCAAAATAGGCGGCTCGCGAGTCGAATTTAGCAAGCGTGAGCCTCTGCGATTCAATGATCTCAATGGTTTTTTCAATGGCTTCCCGCGCCTCTGGCAGACGAGTGAGGCGGCGGTAGATATAGGCCAACTCGTAATAGATTTTGGCCACATCCCCAATCTGGCCCTCTTTATCCTTCAGCGGAAGAGCTTCCTGGAGGTAAGAGATGGCTTGAGAATCCTGCCCCTGCGCGGCACGGACGTGCGCGAGTCCGACCAGGGCATCGCCAATGCCATAGTTGAGACCCAGAGAACCGTAAGCGGCAAGCGAGCGGCGATAGAACGCCTCTGATTTGGCGTACAGGTGCTGCCGCTCATAAACTCCGGCCATATCCGCCAGGGCAGATGCCACCTGGGCCGTGTTCTTGTTCTGTTGCGCGCGACGCAGCTTTTGCACGTACAACTGAAGGAGTTGCTGGTACCGGCGCATGGCGCTCAGGGTCTTGCCCAGCCCGGTGGTAGCCTCTACCAGTCCCAATTGGTCCCCCAGACGGGCAAAAGCTGCCCGGGCATGCTGGTAGTCTTCCAGGGAGCTTTCCACATCGCCAGTTTCGCGGCTGGCATAGCCCATGCCGCTCAGAACAACGGCCTCGTTGTCCTTATCACCTATTTTCTGAAATACGGGCAGGGCCTCCTCATAGTCGCAGCGTGCCGTCTCAAATTCGTCTGCTATTGTTGCAAAGATGCCCAGGGCGCGTCGCACCCAGGCAACACCGCGCTGATTGTGTTGCCCGGACCACAGCCGCAAGGCCTCAGCCGTGAGCCGGAGACCTTCTTGCCGGTCGCTACGGATGCGGATAAATGACAGCATTAACAGGGACTGGGCTTTCCCGTTGTCATCTTTGGCCTCGGCGAAAAGCTGGCCCGCCCGGCTGAGAAATTCTGTGGCCTTCGGCGGGTCTGAATTTCGATAAAAATATTCTCCTGCGGCTTCTAATGCCTCGGCCTGTGTTTTCACTGAGAGTCCCTCGCTCAGGCTTAAGGCCTGCTGAGAATACTTGCCCGCCAGGGAAGTCCGCCCTGTATTTGCATACATGCGAGCCATGTAGCTCAACGCCCGGCAGCGCAGCTCCCGGTCTTTGGGGACCAGGCTCAGAACCTTCAGAAAAGAGCTCAACGCCTCTTCATACTGGCTTAAGACAAAATAGGTGTCGCCGAGCTGAAGTAGCACAGCCGCGGCCTGGCTATCGGAACCGGCAGCATTGAAGAGCCGGACGCTTTCCTGAAACAACCCAATGGCCTTATTCAGGTCCTTTTCAGTCTGCTTCTGTTGCAGGGCAACTGCTTTGTCCCGGGCCACCTCGGCCATTGTGCGCAGGCGATCATGATCGACGGCGCGCTGTTGGAGCGGCCGGGACCGGCTGGATTCAGCCGTATTGAGGTCGCGCGCACACCCCGGCAACGGGAATGACAGAAGCATTCCGGTCGCTAAGGCCAAGTGACACACGATCCTCATTTGGTCAGGTGTGATTGCCGTTCGGAACAACCAGTTCACTCATGCTCACCGAAGGCTGGGCAGTATTCAAGGCTCCTGAAAGGGCAGCCGCCACGGGCGGATTCGGCGCCGAAATGGCCTGTGGTTGAGGGCCTCCCCCGCCCGGCAAGCATCCTGATTGTTGATTTTTCTTCTGAGTTAGATACAACGAAAGCAGGTTCAACGCACACTGTTGCGCTGAATAGCGATCATCGAGAATGTTGAAGATACTCTGATCAGGATAGTCGATTGCCTTCGCCTCCGCATCCTCAACCAGGCAACGAGACCAGCCGTGCTTGATGAATTCGCCCCACTGAGTCTCCGAAGAAAGTTTCAGGCCATCATAATACTGCTCCGTATCCTGGATTCTTTGCCGGCGCACTGCGTTGAGTACATCACTGCCACCCATGTTCAGGATCGCGAGACTGCTTTTGTCCAGAACGTCAATGCCTCCTTTGTCCAGGACGTCGATCCCACCCTTTACCATTGGAGCCAAGGGCGCTCCCAGGGCGATCTTCTCCGCGTCTGTGAGATAGGGGAAATAAATGGACACACCATGGCAGTGTCTATCCTGGGCGGCTTGATTGGCGACAATGCAGGCATTGGCATCAGAGCGGCAAATTTCATAGCATACCGCTTTGCAGGCCTCGACCAGCGCGTCATCACAGAGATCTGCCGAGCACAACTGGCTGCGCAACTGTTCGCAAAAGTCGCACAGGTCTGTGTAGAGGCCGGCGACAAAGCCTTTGGAGTTGGCCCGGGCCGCGATGATGGCCTGGCGCTTCTGTGGGTCGTCAATCGCGCTGAGAAGCTGGGTGGCAAGGCCTTTCAGCGGCTGCGTGATGCTGGTTACGTTCTTCAAGGAAGCACTCGCCAGCGTAAGGCTTGCCATTCTGGTTTCCTGGGTAAGAATGTAATCGGCATAAGCGGTCGAATACAGCCCAGGTATTTTCTTGCACATGTCGATAATTTGTGGGTCAGTCTTGGTCTGGCCGAAGGCTTGCAGAAGGCTGCCGTAGGGGAAGCTGAAGTCCGGCACTTCATCCTGCGAAGCGATCAGAAATGTTGTATAGCTGCTAATCTCGTACATGAGTTCGATCATGCTCATATTGCACGCGTCGATCCCGATGACATCGAATGGGGCCTTGTATATTCCTTTTTCGGCTAACTTCTTTGTGTCGGCTGTGCGCTTGGTGTCTGCCAGGGCCTTGCCCAGATCGGAAGGGCTCATGAACTTCTTGGAGTTCTGCTTGCTCCCGAGCACAGGATAGTCGTCGAACAGCAGTTCCGGACCGTGCCCCCACAAGACCAGGCTATAGTGGTCGGCTGGATGCTGGGAGTAGGCCCAATCAATAAACGCCCTCAGCACAGTGGGGTCGGCCATGTCGGAGTCGCGTGGAATTGTATCCCGTTCATTTTTTTTGAGCGAACCATCCGCGTCACTGTTGCTCTCAAAGACAAAACGGGGAATGTTTCGTCTTCCGTCAGCATCGAACTGCGCTACAACCACCACTCTACCATTGCCGCTGATTGCATTGTTGGCGCTGACCGCGCGTTTGAGCTGTTTCAGCGACTCGACAGCGAAGTTGGCCAACATGTCGTCGGCAGCTATGTACATCATGATCATCCAGTTAGCAGGGTCTTGATTGGCCATATGTTCCTCTTTAATTTTCTGAAAAATCTGCGTCCGCCGCGCGCCAGAGGAAAAGCTCATAAGCTGGCCGCAGGCGGCTCCGGATCCTTTGGATCACTCGATTGTTCCTGGGTCCCTATAGATTAGTGAGTGTTTTGGGAAAAGTGTTTCAGTTATAACAGAAAATAGTCTCGGTCTACGCCGAAAAGCGTAGTTCATCGTAGTTCATCCAGGCCGCTTAGCTGTTTGAAGGACTTTGGAGGGGCAGGCCGGCGACATCTATGAGAGTGTTCTAACTTGCCAGCGCTGCTGAGAGGAATTTTGATCGTCTGATTAAAAGCAAACTCCTTCTGCCTGGTGGGCAGAAGGAGTTTGGCTGGTGGTCGCTAGCTCAGGTTACTGATTTGGAGGTTTCGACGGGGCTGAGGGGGAGGGCTTATCCGTCGTGGCTCCAGTATTGCCTTGTTCCTGAGAAGCGGGGGCTACATTGTTTGTGGGCTGGTCGGTGCGATCGCTGGTGGGCACTACGCTTCTGGGCATAGAGTCATTGGAGTCGGCAGTAGCAGGCGCGCTGGAAGCCAGGTCGCCCACGCCGTTCTTCAGCAGGCTGATCTCAACCCGGCCGCCGCGAGTGTTGACCTTCTTGCCGTCAACCTCAAGAGGCGCGTTGCCCATGCCTACGGTGTAGATGCGGTACACAGGAATGTTATTGTTCAATACCAGGTAACGCACGACGCTCTCGGCCAGTTGCCGGGAGTTCTGGATGGCTGCGGCGCCGCGTCCAGCGGAGAAGCCCTGGACTTCGACGATGTATCCTCTCTGGTCCTTCAGCGGAGTCGCCATCTCGTCGAGGGCGTCTTTGGCTTTTTTGCTCAGGACTGCCTGTCCTGGACGGAAGCGAATTTCAGCCTGGGTTACAGGCTGGTACTGGTCAATCTTGGTGACTGCCTGCTCCACGTTGCCGATGCGGGTAGTGGCCTGCTGGGCCGTCTGCTGCGCCTGGTTGGCGTGGTTGTCGGCATCCACTGCGTGGGTATCGGCGTCATTGGCTTTGTTCATCGCCTGGCGGATACCTTCGGTTGCCCGCGCGTCCACGTCAGCGATCATCTTGCTGTTCTTGGCCGTGAGTTCGTCCAACTCATTGACGCGGCCGCGAATGGGATCGAGCTGACGGTTAACGTACTTTTTGCGGGCAAAGGGGTTCAGGTGCCCCCAAAAGCCCTCATGCTTCTCATATTTCAACGGCTCATGGCCGTTGCCCTGTTGATCAGAGGGCTGGGCCTGCTGCTGATCAGAGGGCTGGGCCTGCTGCGTTTGCTGTGTGGGCTGCGTCTGGCTCGCCTGGGGCTGCTGCTCGTCTGAACTGCTCGACGTTTGGGCTGCCGCAGGTATGATCAGAGCCGCAGCCAGGGGGAGCGCCAATAAATAAGCCTTCTTCATTACGGAAATTCCTCCAGACCGGGGTTCGCTTAACATCGGAGAAAGCCTGGACAGGGTTCACAAGCTCCACCGGTGCATTCAAAACTGCACCTCTCATTCATTACATTCCTGTTGCCAAACCCGTTAGCGGAGGAGGTGGAGTTTATTGTTTGTTTTCAATGGGTTAAAGGAGCCTTGCCAGGGCCACCTGGGGCGGCGAGTAAATTTTGCTCGAAAGCATAGGGAACAGGTTACCCGCCACGGTGGGCAGATTCCGCCAAGAACCGGAGCTCTCCAGGGGCAAGCTCCGCCACCCCCTGAAGAAAACACCGACTCACGGAGACACAATTCGCGATCCTCAGGCGGCGATGATGCGGCAGGGAACTCTCGCTTCGAACGTAAAACTTAAAAAAACGTAACTCAAACACACTCAGGGCAGAAGCGCCGGTGCTTTTCCTGGATGTAATTGTCAGTCATTCCCGCGATGTAGGCGCAGACGATGCGGTGCAGCGGCTCATGCTGCATCTTTGCCTGATAGCTGGCGGGAAGCTCTTCCGGACTCTTCATGAAGAAATCAAACAGTTCGGCCACCACCTGTTCGGCCTTCTCTTTGTCGGTGGTCAATACCGGACTGTAATACAGGTGCTCATAAAGGAATTCCTTGATCCGTCTGCGGTCACGTTCCACTTCGGGAGTGAAACCGGCCAGGCGCTCAGGATGACGGCGCACGGCTTCAACCGAGTTCACATGTGCTGCCGCAAGCCGGGCCTTCACACTGGCGATGAGGTCGCTTACCAGGTAGTCTAAGACCCGTTTCAGGGTCTCATTGAACTTGAGCTTCTGCGAGGCGGCGGGGTAGAGCTGCTCGACGGTCGCATAAAAGCGCGCAAATACGGGAATGCCATCACGGATTTGCTCAAGGGTGAGAATCCTCGATTCCAGGCCATCGTCCAAATCGGCGGTTATATAGCCGATCTCGTCGGTAAGGTCGATGAGCTGTGCTTCCAGCGGCGGACGCTGGTCCAGAAGATACTCGGCAAGCTGGGGCAACTCCTGGGCGCGATAGTCGCGGGAATGTTTAATGATTCCTTCCCGCACTTCGAAGGTAAGATTCAGGCCGGGAAAATCAGCATAACGTTGCTCAAATTGCTCCGCGATGTGCAAGGCATGCAGGTTGTGATCAAAACTATCGCCGTAGCCGTGCATCGCGGCATTCAGTGCCTGCTCTCCGGAATGCCCAAAAGGTGGATGACCGATATCATGGGCGAGCGCCAGCGTCTCGACATAGTCCTCATTGAGTTCCAGTTCGGCAGCAATGGTGCGGGAAATCTGAGAGACCTCAATGGTGTGGGTGAGGCGATTGCGAAAGTGGTCCGAGTACCGGCGGGTGAAGACCTGGGTCTTGTTTTCCAGCCGGCGGAAGGCGCGTGAATGGATGATGCGGTCACGGTCCCGCTGAAAATCATTGCGATAGGGATGCCGAGGCTCAGGATACCGGCGCCCGCGAGTCTCCTCAACCCTAAACGCACAGGAAGCCAACATAGAGTCAGTTTAGCAAAGGAGGCATTGAGGAGTTAATCAATGCCGGCATGGCGATGGGTCAGTTTCGTTTTTCCACAGGAAATACGTTTAATAAACAAGCTTCGCTGTATTTTCGCCTACAGAGGGGCGAATATAAAATTCGCATATTGCGAAGAATTTTGGTATGCTGTTTTTAATTCAAATTTAAAGAGTCGCAAATTGAAAGTTGTCGGTACCGGCGTCATCGACAAAGCGGTAAAGCAACACGGTGATTTATCCGGGCCGCTTGCTGCGTGGCTCAAGATCGCCAAGCAAGAGACCTGGGTGGGACTCAATGACATCCGAAAGACTCTCCCAAAGACCGACGAATACAACAAGAAATTTATTTTTAACATCAAAGGCAACAGTTACCGCCTGATTGCGTCGATAAACTTTAGAAGTCAAACACTGTTCGTCGAATACGTTTTGACTCATGCGGAGTACGACAAAGGAGGTTGGAAATGAGCCCAGCCGCTGCAACAAGTTACCCTATGCTGCTTTCGGAAACGCAGCCTGAAGTCGTGCATGATGAGGAGCTAAACCACAAGTTCATTGCCATCTTACGTGATTTTGATTCCCGCTGGAACGAACTCACTACCGACGAGCGGAAGCTTCACGAGTTGTTGGTTCTTATCATTCAAGACTTCGAAAAACGAACATACAAAATCCATGCCGCAACGCCGATAGAAGTCATTGAAGAATTAATGGCAGCAAACGATCTGAAAAACAAGGATTTGGTCGGCATCTTTGCGACCGAAAGCGTCGTGTCAGAGGTTCTGAGCGGCAAGAGAGGCCTGACCGTCGAACACATTAAGCGTCTCTCTGAGCGCTTTAATGTTTCACCCGCCGTTTTTTTCCCATAACCCCATCGAGCATTAGCCGCTTGTTGGACTATGGCCTTCCGTTGACACATTACAGCTCACTTCCAATTTCTCCGGCTATTCCGGTTTCTGCTGTGCCAATCTGACCTTGGTGCTTTCCAGTTTTTTCTGGACGCGGCTCACGTCCTGCTGATCGACGTCTGCGGGCATGCTCTTCCCCCACTCATCCAGCGCCCGCTCCCAGTGAGTGGCCGCCTGCTTGAAGCGATTGGTCTTGGAGTACAGTTCGCCCAGGTGGTCCTGGATGGTGGCATCGTTGGGAGTCTTGTCTGCTGCCTTGCGCAGGTTCTCTTCCGCCAGATCGTAATTGCCAAGCCGGAAGTAGGCCCAGCCCTGTGAGTCCAGGTACGCCCCGTTTTGCGGGTCCATAGAGAGCGCTTTCTTGATCAGGGTGAGAGCTTCCTCAAGACGAGTGTTGCGGTCGGCCAGCATGTATCCCAGATAATTCAGAGTCATGCTGTTATTGGGGTCCTGCTGAAGCACCTGGCGAAATGTCTGCTCTGCCTGGTCATATTTCTTCTGGCGCTCGTACATGGATCCCTGAAGGAAGAGGACATATTGCTTTTCTTCCGCGTGGGCGGAGGCCTTCTCAGCCTGGGCCAGGGAATCCTCGGCATCCTTCCAGCGCTTCAGACGGGCGTAAATCTGCGCTAGGCCGATGAAGGTTTCGCGGTCCGCAGGCGTGCCTTTGAGCAGCGACTTGGCCATCTGCAGACCTTCGTCCACTTTGCCATCATCCACAATCTGAGTGGCCAGGATCAGTTTGAGAGCGTTGTCATTAGGAAGCTTTTTGACGGCCTCGTGCGCGGTGCGGCTGAGATCGGCCCATTGCTTCTGTTCGCGGTAAGACTCGATGATCTCCTGATAGCCGCGTGCAGCTTCCTCGCCACCCAGATCAGTCATCTTGCGGAAGGTCTCAATGGCCAGAAGCGGCCTGTTCTCTTCGCGATAAGCATTTCCCAGGCGCTCCAGGAACAAAGCCCGGTTGTTGCGCTCGCCGGTGCTGTAAGTTCCATCCGTCCGTGTGGTGCGGGTGACCAGCTTCTGCAGGATATCTGTGGCTTCGTCAAGCCGTCCCTGAGCTTCCAGAACGATAGCTTCGTTGTAGGGGACCTCGAGCGAATCCTGCATCATGGCTTCCGCCTTCTTCAGGTTCTCCAGGGCGAGGTCAAACTTCCCCATGTGGCGATAGATTTCCGCGATGCGCAACGCTGCCTGCGGATCTTCAGGATCGGCTTCCTGAATCGCCGTATATTGCTGCAGGGCCGCTTCCATCTGGTTGTCATTGGCCAGGTTCTGGGCCAGGCCGCGCAGGGCATCCAGATTATCGTGGTCCTGGCTGATGGCCGCTCTATAAGCGGCAATGGCTTTCTTGTATTCCTTTTGCTGTTCGTAGGTGTAGCCCAGCGCGCTGTAGATTTTTGTCGTGCGCGCTCCTTCAGGAACAGAGCTTAAGATATCCACTGCCTTCTTGTTGTCACCCTCTTCGTTGTAGAGGTAGGCGACGTTGGTAATGGCTTCCTCGGAAGTGGGATCCAGGCTGATGGCGGTCTTGAACTCGGTTTCCGCCTTCAGCATGTCTTTATTGGCAATGTACAAACGTCCCAGCCACAAGTGATTGTCAGAACTCTTAGGCTCGATCCTGACGATGGCTTCGTACTGCTCGATTGCCTTTTTCAGCGCGTCCTGGGATTGCGCTCCGGATTGCACATCGCCCAGCGATCGCACATAGATGCGGCCCAGAAGCTTATGCGCTTCCAGATTGTTGGGATCGCGCTTGATGATGTCCTGCGCTTCCTCCAGGGCATCGCGAATGCGCCCGCTTTTGGCGTACAGTTCGGCCAATCCTGCATTCAGGAATTCTGACGAAGGATCGGCTTCAATGGCCAACCGGTACTCCTCAATGGCTTTGGTGACGTACTCGCCACGCCCGGACACGGCCACCATTTCTTCGTACATGTGGGCCAGGCCGTAGTGGTAGTAGGCGGCCGCGCGGTCAGGCGGCTTGGCGGCAGCCGAATCCTGAACCGCAGGCTTCCCCGTCGCGGCTGGCTGAGTAGCCGCAGCAGGCGGACTGCTTTCTTGCTGTGCCGGAACCGCGGGAGGGGTTTGTTGTGCAAAAAGTGCAAGAGACTGAAGTGCTATTCCCAGCAGAAAAACACGAGGTTTCATCAACGTCATATCCTAGCGAACCGCCCCTTGTTTTAGATGCGGGGAGTAAACTACGGGGCTTGAGTAATATTGCAAACACAATTGTAGCTGGTTCGGGGCCGTTCTGTACCCACTTAACTTAACTTAATGACGGAAGTGCCGGACGCCGGTAACAACCATAGCCAGGCCCAGACGGTTGGCCGCATCTATTACTTCCTGATCACGGACCGACCCTCCGGGTTGGATGATGGCGGTAGCTCCAGCCTCGGCAATCTCTTCAACGCCATCAGGAAATGGGAAAAAAGCATCCGATGCCGCCACCGTGCCCTGAAGGGGCAAGACGGCCTTCATGGCGCCGATCTTGCAGGAATCCACCCGGGACATCTGGCCGGCGCCCACACCCACCGTCTGTCCATCGCGCGCGTACAGGATGGCGTTGGATTTCACGTGTTTGCAGACCTTCCAGGCAAACAGCAGGGCGCGCATCTCCTCCTCCGTAGGCTGGCGGGTGCTTACGACCTTGAGATCAGCCGAGGTCAGAGGACGCACGTCGGGATCCTGCACCAGCATGCCGCCAGAGACGTATTTCATGGTTACCTTATCGTCGCTGGGTCTGACCTCCACCAATCTCAGATTCTTCTTTGCGGCGAATTTTTCCCGTGCTGCGGGGGCAAATCCGGGGGCGGCAATGGCCTCCACGAACAGCTTGGCCATCTCTTCTGCCGCCTCGGCATCGACTACGCGATTTACGCCAATCACGCCGCCAAAGGCAGAAACAGGATCGGCCTCCAAAGCCCGCGCATAGGCGTGCCGCAGGGAGGTCCCGGTGGCGGCGCCGCAGGGATTGGTGTGCTTAATGATGACGCAGACCGTCTCCTCAAACTCCTGGGCCAGGTCCCAGGCGGCCTGAAGGTCCACAATATTGTTGTAAGAAAGCTCCTTGCCTTGAAGTTGCTTGCCGTTCGCAATTCCTTTTCCTGAGCCATCGGCATACATCGCCGCTTTCTGGTGGGGATTCTCGCCATAACGCAGGTCCATGACTTTGTTCAATGAGACGCGCAAGACGGAAGGGAAATTTGAGCCTGGCGGTGTTCCGGCCTGGAATTCACTGCCGGTTAACGAGATGCCGGCCAGGGTGGAGGCAATTGCGCCATCGTACGCTGCGGTGGTGGCGAAGGCCTTCTGCGCCAGACGCCAGCGCGTAGCCAGGCCCAACTCGCTGCCGGAGTTGGACATCTCGCGGGCAATGGCGGAGTAGTCATCAGGCGAGGTTACGACAGCAACGTCACGAAAATTTTTGGCGGCGGAGCGCAGCATGGAGGGTCCGCCAATATCGATGTTTTCGATCAATTCGTCAAAATGAACGCCCGGTCGGGATGCGGTCTTCTCGAAGGCATAGAGGTTTACCACCACCATGTCGATGGGCTGGATTCCGTGGGCATGGGCGGCGGCAACGTGCTCCGGATTATCGCGCACATGCAGGATTCCGCCGTGAACCCGAGGGTGCAAGGTTTTTACCCGGCCATCCATCATCTCGGGAAAGCCGGTTAGTTCGGAGATGTCCTGCACCGGCACGCCGGAGTCGCGCAGCAACTTTGCGGTCCCGCCGGTAGAGAACAGTTCCACTTTCAAGTCGGCCAGTTGCCGGGCAAATTCAACGATCCCGGTTTTATCAGTGACGCTCAGAATGGCGCGCTGGATTTTAGGCACCTTGTTTCCTCTGAATGAATTTTGAGATGAAAGAAGAGGTACTGAATAAAGTATCAAAAGATCGGGGCATCGGGGGCAAAGACTCTCAATCAATCCAATGCCGGGTGCTAGAATTCCTGCATCTTACACAGCGCCGTTCAAGGATGAAGGTAATTAATGAAGATGAGAGTGCGCAAAGCCGTGTTTCCCGCTGCCGGATTAGGCACGCGGTTTCTCCCAGCCACCAAGGCACAGCCCAAGGAAATGCTGCCGCTGGTGGACAAGCCCATCATCCAGTACGGCGTTGAAGAGGCGATGGCCGCGGGCTGCGACCAGATCATCATCATTACCGGCCGGGGGAAGACGGCCATCGAAGACCACTTCGACGTCAGCTATGAACTGGAAAAGATGCTGGAAGAACGGGGCAAGAAGGACTTGCTGGCCATTGTGCGCCAGATTTCAGACATGATGCACGTGGCCTACGTCCGGCAGAAGGAAGCGCTGGGCCTGGGACATGCCGTGCTCATGGCGCGCGAGCTCGTGGGCAACGAACCTTTTGCCGTCCTGCTGGCGGATGACGTAATCGACGCGACGCGCCCCTGCCTGAAACAGATGATGGAGGTTTTTGAAGAGTCGCAGTGCTCGGTGATCGCCACCCAGGAGGTGAATGGTCCGGCCATTTCATCCTACGGCGTGCTGGATGCCCGGAGGATTGAAGGCAAATTCAACGGACGAGTACACAATGTGGTCAACCTGGTGGAGAAACCAAAGCCGGAAGACGCTCCTTCCAACCTGGCGATCATTGGCCGCTACATTCTTACACCTTCCATCTTTGACACGCTGGAGCGCACGCCTCTGGGCACAGGCGGCGAATTGCAGTTGACAGACGGGTTGCGCGGGTTGCTCAAGGCCGGAGAGAAAATTTACGGCTACACCTTTGAAGGTAAGCGACACGATACCGGAGACAAACTGGGCTTCCTGAAAGCTACGGTGGAATTTGCGCTAAAGCGGTCTGACCTGGGCAAACCCTTTGCAGAATACCTGCGCTCCCTGGATTTGCAAGGGCTTTGGGTAGAGGACGAAGCGGCATGAAGAATCGGTGCATCGGAAAAACCAGGCTCTATCTTTACCTCTTGTCTGCGCTAATATGTTTGCGGTGATGAAATGATGCTCAAACAGTTCCTCGACATGCTGGCGTGTCCTGTCCCTGAGTGCCGGAAGCCGCTAACGCTGGCGGGGGATGAGAGTTCGCTGCAATGCACCGGCTGCCGCCGCATCTACCCTATCCGCGACGGCATTCCCAATCTCCAGGTCGACCAGGCAAAGATGCCGCAATGAGGGCCGCGCCGCGATTATCTGGTTCTTGCTGTATCCTGTAACCTCCCTTATGGCAGCTATCATTCTCGACGGCAATAAGATTGGCGCCCAAATTCGGGCGGAAGTGGCGGCTGACGTCAAAAAACTCACGGCGCGGGGCAAGCGTCCCGGGCTGGCGGTGATTCTGGCGGGAAACAATCCAGCGTCAGAGATCTACGTTCGCAACAAGGTAAAAGCCTGTGAGCAACTGGGAATCTACAGTGAAAAGCTCACGCCGCCGGAGTCTGTGACCACGGAAGAACTGATGGGGATGGTGCAGCAGTTCAACCAGCGTGACGAAATTGACGGCATCCTGGTGCAACTGCCGTTGCCCCGGCAGGTGGACTCCAGAAAAATATTGCTTGCTGTTGCGCCGGAAAAAGACGTGGACGGCCTGCATCCGGTCAACGTCGGCAACGTCGTAACGCAGCGTCCGGGCCTGGCCCCGTGTACGCCCAGTGGCGTGGTTGAGATCCTGCGCCGCAGCAACATCCCCATTGAAGGACAGAACGTGGTGGTGGTGGGACGCAGCGACCTGGTGGGTAAACCTGCGGCTGCGCTGCTGATCAATGCCAATGCTACCGTGACCATCTGCCACTCCAAAACGCGCGATTTGCCGGGGGTTTGCCGCCAGGGAGACATCGTAGTGGCCGCAATCGGCAAGGCCGGGATGATCACCAGGGAGTTTGTGAAGCCGGGCGCAGTGGTGATTGACGTGGGTACCACCAAGATCACGGACCGGGCCGAGTTCGATAAATTTTTTGCCGGAGATGCGGCGCGCGAAAAATCTTTTGCGGAAAAAGGTTCTACCCTGGTGGGCGATGTGGACCCGCATGTGGCGGAGGTGGCCGGCGCCATTACTCCTGTCCCCGGCGGTGTTGGGCCACTCACCATAGCCATGCTGATGGCGAATACGGTTAAAGCTTGCCGGCTGAGGCGAGGCGAGTAAGTGTTGCGGGTGGGGCTTACCGGAGGACTGGCCTGCGGAAAGTCCACAGTCGCAAAAATGTTTTCTGACCTGGGCGCGCATATCATCTATGCCGACAAGATTGCCCATGAGTTCTACCGTCCCGGCCAGCCGGTTTATGAAGAGCTGGTCAAACGCTTTGGTCGTGAGATCGTCCTGCCTGATGGCGAGATCGATCGTTCGCGGCTGGCTGCCATGGCTTTTGGCAACAACAGGGTCGAAGAGATGAACAAGATCGTCCACCCGGCCGTGGTGCAGCGGCAGGCGCAATTGATGCATGAGATCAGCGCGCGTGAGCCCGCGGCGATCATCATGGTGGAAGCTGCGCTGATCTTTGAGGCAGGGGGCAAGGGAAGGTTTGCCAAAACCATTGTTGTCACCTGCCGTCCGGAACAGAAAATCGCGCGCTATGCCCAGCGCGCGGGAGTGGATGAGGCCGCTGCCGCCGCCGACGCGGAACGGCGCAACAAAGCGCAGTTGCCGGACCAGGAAAAAGTCCGGCTCGCAGACTACGTCATCGATAATTCAGGCTCCCTGGAACAGACACGGCAGCAGGTAGAGCGAATTTACCAAGAATTGAAAAAACAGCAGTCAGTCGGTGCTTAATTGGTCTTGCTCAGCGGCCAACGGCGATGGCATTTTCAGAAATTAGCATGACCGCTCCAAATCGCGGCCCGATGCGGTCATCAGGCGGCAAGGACCGTTCGCTGCGCTTCGAGGTAAACTAAACTTTTCTGCTATAAAAGTGCGATGCCGGTTTTTGCTGCCGTCGATATTGGGTCGAACTCGGTGCGGTTGAGCATCGCTGAACTGCGCAAAGGACGGCTGATCGCGCTGCATCAGGACCGCGAGGTGACGCGGCTGGGGGAATCCGTCTTCCGCAATGGCAGCCTGGATCCCCAGGCCATGGCGCATTCACTCAAGGTGCTGCGGAGATTTCATCGCACGGTGCAGAGTTATGCGGTGGACCGCACGCGGGTGGTGGCCACCAGCGCCATGCGCGATAGCAATAATGGTCACATCTTTGCCGAATGGGTAAGGTCGGCTACCGGCTGGAACATCGAAGTCATCTCCGGGCTGGATGAGGGCCGGCTGATCCATCTGGGCGTGGTGGCCAATCTGCGCCGCCGTCCCTCGGGGCTGCTGTTGATTGACCTGGGAGGCGGAAGTTGTGAGCTCACACTTTCCACGGGTGGCCACATCCGGGAGATCGTTACGCTGCCGCTGGGCGCGGTGCGCCTGACGCAGGAGTTCATTCAACACGATCCTCCCGCAAAACAGGAGATGAAGCGCCTGCACGAATTCATTGCCGAGGAGGTGGCGCGCATTCCGCGGCAATTGGCGCGGGCGCAGATCAAGCTTGCGATAGCCACTTCAGGAACCGCGGCGGCGCTCTCCGGCGCGGCGCAGGCGCTGAAGCTTTCTCGAGGCGCGGTCACCGTTGCTGCCGCCAACAAGCTGGCGCGGCGGCTGGCCAAGCAGCCGATCCGGCAGCGCGCTGCCACCAAGGGCATCAATCAGAAGCGGGCAGAGATCATTGTTGCCGGGGCGGCCGTCTATGCCCAGATCCTCAGCGGCTGTGGGCTGCGCTCTTTCCGCTACTCTCCGCTGGGACTGCGCGACGGCATCCTGGCGCAGATGGCGGCGGAGTACGACCGGCACACACGCTCCCACCAGCAGTTGGAATCGGACCGCGAAGATGTTTTGCTGACCACCAGCCGGCGGTATGGCGTAGATCTCGAGAATGCCGAGCACGTGCGCAACCTGGCGTGGGCGCTTTTTGACCAGACCCGCTCGGTGCACCGGCTGGATAAGGAATTTCGCGAATGGCTGGGCGCGGCGGCCATGCTGTACGAGGTGGGTAACTTCGTGAATCCCGCGGGACGGCATCGTCATGCTTACTACGTGGTTTCCCATTCTGAACTGTTCGGGTTCACGCCATTGCAACGGCAGATCATCGCCACCATCGCCCGCTTTCAAGGCAATTCCAAGCCGCAATTGCGCGACCGGCTGATCAAGCTGCTACCGGCGCGGGTGCGAGGAGACGTGATCAAGTCTACCGCCATCCTGCGAGTGGCGCGGGCGCTGAACCAGGGAAGGCGCGCGTCTGTGCGGAAGGTAAGAGCATTCAGCCGCGATGGGCAAATCACCGTGGGCATCAAAGCCGGCCGCGGTGGAGCGGACCTGGAGCTGTGGGCCGGAGAAAAAGAGGTAGCTTACTTTCGCGAGGTCTTTGGCCGCGAACTGGCCTTCAAACTTGTCTGAAGAACGCGGGCGATCTTGGGCACCACCAGCCATTCCAGGATGCCGCCGCGTCCCTGCATCTCCACCTTGGCTACAGCTCCCTTTTTGAATTCAATCTGGGCGGCGCCGGATGAACCGGAGATGGTCTTACTCAGGAACTCGGTGAAACTGGGATTGTGGCCGACCACGATGATGGTGTCATATTTCTTCAGGCGCGCGATCAGGGCCCGAAACTGGTCGAATCCACTCTCCGGCAGCAGGGCTTCGTCGAGGCGAATGGGAGCTTCATAGGCCAGTTCATTGGCGGCCAGAGATGCGGTTTGCAACGCGCGCTTGAGCGGGCTGCTGACAATGTGGTCTATCTGCACGTCGAGGCTGGCCAGCATGCGTCCCATGTAGCGGGCTTGCAGCAAGCCCTCTTCATCCAAGGGACGGCGCGCATCTTTTTTAGGATCATGGAGGCTCTTGCCGGCGGATGCGTGACGGAAAAAATAGACGATCATGGGAAAACAAGTAGTTAGTAATTAGTAGTTAGTATTTAGCAGAAAAGCAAATGGCAAAAAGCGGGCCTTGCCCTTTGGCCCTCGGCCGTTGGCCGGATCAGAAACGCAAAGCGGCCTGATCTTGCTCTTGCTAGCTGCTAACTGCTACTTTTTGCCTTCTTTTTGCCTGTGAGCGCGCGGGCAGCTCTACCGGATCGGGAATGTCGGCGGCGGTCGCGGTTCCTTCAGCAACTGCAATCAGGAAGTCCTGGGAGTTGAAGCCGGGCTGGTCTTTGTCCTTGCGCCGGGGCGGCCGGAAATAACGTCCGTTACGGTCGAGGAAGCGCGCTTTTACATTGTCCGCCATGTAGGCGGCCAGAATTTCATCTTTCAGGCGCAACTTCAAATTGGCGTCCAACACCGGGCAGAGGACCTCCACGCGCTCGTACAAGTTGCGCGGCATCCAGTCTGCACTGGAAATGTGGATCTCCTCGTCGCCCCCGTTGAGATAATAAAAAATCCGGCTGTGTTCCAGAAAGCGGCCCACCACGCTGCGGACGGTAATGTTGTCGCTGATTCCAGGAACACCGGGACGCAAGGAGCACATGCCGCGAACAATCAGGTCAATCTTCACTCCCGCCTGCGAGGCACGGTATAGGGCCTCAATCACATTCTTGTCCAGCAGCGCATTCATCTTGGCCATGATTCTTGCAGGCCTGCCATCCCGCGCATGTTCGGCTTCCCGCTGGATGTGTTCCAGCGTAACTGCGGCCAGGTTGATAGGGGAGACGTTCAGCGGAGCGTAGCTGACGGCTTCCGAGTACGCGGTGAGGTAGTTGAAGACGGAATGTACGGCTGCGGTAATCTGGGGCGCGGCAGTGAGCAGGCTCACGTCAGTGTAGAAGCGCGAGGTAGTAGGATTGTAGTTGCCGGTGCCGATATGAACGTAGCGGCGGGTGACGCCGTCAGGGTCGTGGCGCACCAGCAGGGCCAGCTTGCAATGGGTCTTGAGGCCCACCACGCCGTGATAGACCTGTACGCCTTCATCTTCCATGCTGCGGGCCCAGCGGATGTTGGAGGCCTCGTCAAAGCGGGCGGTGAGTTCCAGAACGGCAATCACCTCTTTTTCCGCGGCGGCGGAGATCAATGCCTGCACAATCGGAGAATTCTCGTTGGTGCGGTAAATGGTCTGCTTGAAAGAAACCACATCAGGATCTTTGGCGGCGCTCTCGATAAAGTCCACTACGGCATCGAAGGAATCGTAAGGATGATGGAGCAGGATGTCGCGCTCGCGCAACTCGTCGAAGATGGAGGCGCTTTTTACGGCCAGGCGGAGCTCGCGTCCGGAGAATGCTTTGTATTTGAGATCGGGACGCTGGGTGAGCTCGTAAAAGTTGAACAACCGGGATAGATTGACCGGCCCATCGGTGTAGAACACCTGCCAATCTTCCAATTCAAAAGTCTGCTGCAGGCGTGCGGCAATGTCCTGGTGCGCCCCGGCCTCAATCTCCAGGCGGACGGCATCACCTTTGCGGCGCTTGTGCAGCTCCGTCCTTACCGATTCCAGCAGGTTGCGCGATTCTTCTTCTTCCAGGTACAGATTGCTGTTGCGAGTGACGCGGAAGGAGGCCACGGAAACGATGTCGTAGCCGCGATACATCCGCGCTGCATGGTAGGTGAGCAGGTCGGCAAGAAAAATGTAGTTAGTGCCGCTGGTCGAAGGTAGGCGCACCAGGCGCGGCAGCACTCGGGGAACGGTGATGACTCCCATGTAGGAGCCGGTTGCGCGCCGCTTGCGCCGCAGCAGCAGCCCGATGCACAGCGCTTTGTTCAAGACGCGGGGAAAAGGATGTGCCGGGTCGACGGTGACCGGCGTCAGCAGTGGATCTACTTCCTTCTCGCAATACGTGTCAATGAACTCTTCCTGCTCGGGAGTGAGGTCCTTGAGTTCAAGCACGCGGATGCCATTGCGGGTCAGCGCCGGCAGCAGCTTCTTGTTCCAGCATTCGTACTGCTGGCGGACAAAATCGTGGGTTTCGCGCGACATCAGTTCGCGCTCTTCCTGGGCCGATAGCGCATCCGGACCTGCATCGATGAAGCCATCTTCAATACGTTGCAGCAGTCCGGCTACGCGGACCTCAAAGAATTCGTCGAGGTTGCTGGCCGTGATGGCCAGAAACTTGACTCGCTCAAGCAGGGGATTGCGCTCATCTTCAGCCTCTTCGAGCACACGAGTATTGAAGGCGAGCCAGGAAGCTTCACGATTGATATAAAGCGACGGATCGTCCAGCGACCGAACCATATACCGCGAACCTGCGGAATGCTAACAGCAGAATGTGAAACAGAGGTTAAAAGTCCATTGTATGGCAGCGGGCATCTGGCCGTTGGCTTTTGTCTCCGGGCGAAGGCCGAAGCCAGAAATCTAATGGAATCAGGCAATTGTTTGGAAATTGAAAATATTTATAAATAACAATTGACAAATAAATATTATTAATTTATATATTAATTATATTGATTTAATTGGAGGTTAGCCTTAGGAATGGCGCAGGACTGGCAGGAATTGACACAGTTAACCCAAGGGCAAGCGATTGTGGTGGAGCGGGTGAGGATTGTGGACAAAGACATCGCTATCGAGGGCGCTTTCGAGCTTCCGGAACTGGCGCGGTTGAACCTGGAAGACCAGATCTTCATAGCTGCCTTTGTTCGCAGCCATGGATCGATCAAGGAGATGGAACAGGTCTTTGGAGTGAGCTATCCCACCATCAAAGCACGGCTCACGCGGATTGCGAACAGCCTGAAGTTTATTGAGACCAATCCGACGCCCTCGCGAGCAGAAATCCTGGACCGGCTGAACCGCGGGGAGATCAGCGCGCAAGACGCGATCCGCGAGATGGAGGCACTCAAATGATTCCCCTGATGTTGGTGGTGGGTTTTCGCACCTATAAAGGGCGTGGTTTACGCCTGTGGGTCCCGCTTTTTCTGGTGTGGCTCCTGCTGCTGCCGCTGGTGCTGGTGTTGTTGCCGTTGGCATTTCTTGCGCTTGCGTTCCTGAGAGTGAATCCGCTGCGCGCGGTGCAGACGGGCTGGCAACTTCTTACGGGACTCAAGGGAACGCGCATTGAAATACAAGATGGGAATGCTCTGCTCTTGATACGATTTTTTTGATGCCTTTTTCAGGGAGGAATGATGAACGAAGAACGCCGCCAAATTCTGGAGATGCTCTCCGCCGGCAAGATAACAACGGATGAAGCCGACCGCCTGTTGGCCGCGCTGGGAAGTCAGCCGGTGGCCGGTTCGGCCGCCGCCTCGGCGGAGCCGGCCGCGAAGTCGCCGCCCAAATACCTCCGCGTGATGGTGGAAGACCATTCGGAGGACACGGGTAACGGCAAGACGCAGGTGAATATCCGCGTGCCCATGCAATTACTGCGCGCCGGTGTGAGGCTGGCCAGCTTGATTCCACAACCCGCGCTCAACCATGCGACTCAGGCCTTGCATGAGCAGGGTGTCCAACTGGATTTGAGCCAGCTCAAGCCGAAAAACCTGGAAGAGTTGGTGGACCATCTCAGCGACTTGACCGTGGACGTGGACGAGGAGAACACCAAGGTCAGGGTGTTCTGCGAATGAGCAACTAAAGCATTTTTACAGATGCTGTAGACCACCGCGACACGCGATTTGTATCAGCATCGAGCGCTCTGTGGGGCGCTTACGGGCAGCAGAGACTCTGGCCCATGGCTCCAAAAACTAGACTGGAGAATCCGAGAAAGAAACGATCGCTGCGCTTCGGCTAAACTCCAAAAGGCAAGCTCAAGAGGCGGAAGAATCAAGGCCGGTCTGGCGACCGGCCTTGAGTGTTTAGCTAATCCCGGTCTCCGTGATGGTCGCGATCGCGATCTTCATCGCCGGTGAACAGGAACGGCAGGACTTGGGTGTGTTCGGCGCGGACGGCATCCAGTTCATCAGGATCCAGGCCGAGCGCCTTGAGAATGGTGGGCGCTACCTGCTGGTTGGTGACGGAAACCTTGATCCGCGCGGGGCGGATGCCCGGCATGGACAGCAGCAGTGCGGTGTGGAGGTCGTCCTCATTAATGCCGCCGTGTTCGGCTATCTTGGAGCCGCCGGTAAAGATGACGCCGGTGTTGGTCTTGAGCACGATGTCCGGAGTGCGTTCATCGGTCAGCGGGCTGTTGAACTTCTCTTCCAGGGACTGCAAGGCAAAGATTTCCTGGATTCCAAGATGGTTCTGGACTGCAGGAAGGCTCAAGTTGGCGACCACGCCCGCCGTAAGAGACGAGTCGGTCAGCCAGATCAGCGAGCCGTCGTCGGATATATCGAACGCTTCCGCTGGTCCAATAGTTGTGGCTGGCTCTCCGCCGCCAATTCCTACCCGCTTCTGCGCGTCGATAGGCGATTGGCCATGCTTGGCGCTAATGATGATGAGGGTTGAATCAAACAAATGTTGCTGCTTGAGCTCGCTGACCATCCGGCCCAGCGATTGATCCACGAAATCCAGCTCGCCCTGGAGTCCCGCCGTGGGAGTGCCAAGCACATCCTGATAGCCGGCCCCTTTCAGCTTCTGGCCAACACTTACCGCCTGGAAATTCGTGCCAAAAATGGTGGGAACACCGGTCTTTTTGGTGCGATCGTGGTTGAAGCCGTCAATCTGGTTGAGGACCGCCTGAACGTGGAGCGAATCGTAGCATTTGATATTGCCGAGGTCGGTGGTCCAGCCGTCGTCTGGCGTGGGAGCGGGAGCGTTCACTGGAGAACAACCCGGAAACTGGGGCAGAGCCACAGGAATGGAGTTGATTTCGGGCCCGAAGAAGTCATCGACGCCGTGGCCGCTCGGGCCGTTGGTCCATTCGTAGGATGGATGTTTGTCTGTCCATGCTGTGCGGCCGCCGTGGGCCTTTACGACTTCAAAAACGGTATTCACGCGCAGGTACTGGTGCGGGAAAACGGGGCTGCAGCCGTTGTTGGGATCGCGAGGCAGAAAGTTCGGGTTGATGCTGCCTCCGCCGTTCACCAGGGTCAGGTCTGTATCAACCGACTCGTCCAGTTCAACGATGGTGCCCCCGCTGCTGGGACACGGCCCGGCAGGAGCGCCCAGAATGGGATTGGTGGCTGCCGGGCGGCGACAGTTTGCGGTTAAAAGAAACGTCGTACCAGAAGCCGGTCGTCGTGGGCGAGCCTCCGGTGACCAGCGCTGCGAGTCCCGGAAAGGAATCCGAAGGCTGCGAGGTTGACGCGTTGGTATAGGTCTTGCCGTGCTTGCTGAGTAAGGCCAGGGTTGAATTCGGATGAGCAGCGACATAGTTGTTGAGGTCCAGGGCGTGCAGTCCGTCAACACTGATCAAGAGAACATGCCTGGTCCGGCGGTCGTCGCCGTCATCGCTTGCGGCGGCCTGAATTCTAAGAGGAAGCAGCAGCAATAAGCCTGCCGTAAGGGACAGCAATAAAGATCTCGGTGAACGCATAGCTGGGGAGGTCTCCTTTGTTTTTAGGATTTTTCAGCGTAGAAACTGTAGAGTCGCTGAATTACCGGCAGGTGAATCCCGGATTAACGCAAGATGAAAAATCAGGACCCCACAACCCCCGCCGTGCCCACAAAACCCGGCCTTTCCTGCTAATGGAAATTTAACAGAGCTTTCACCTGGCCTTCGCGCGGGTTCTGTTCTAATTCAGTCCGTCAAAAATTGAGTGTTCGTGTGGCGCTGTCCGGAATCCACCACGTGCACAAAGAGGAGAGTGCTGAATGCGATCTCAAACGATTCGCCGGTTTGCGCTGGTCTTACCGGTAGCGCTGGCCCTGTTTGGAGCCAGGGCATCGCACGCTGAAGGTAACCTGAATAAGGTCCAACACATCATCGTGATCATGCAGGAAAACCATTCATTCGATAACTATTTTGGGGCGCTGGCATATGCGCCGGGTAGTCCGTATCACAATCCTGGCCGGGACGGCGACCGCGATCGCGATGAACGCGGTAGCTGCCGCAAAGATGACCATCGTTGCGTGGATGGCCTCTCTTGCCTGAAGGACCATGCGGGCAACCTGACCTGCTTCAACTCCAACATTGATGATGACGGCCACACCGTCCTGGCGTTTCACGATACGCGCAGATGCGTGGCTCCCGATCTTGATCATGGCTGGATCGGCACGCACAACGAAGCCAACTTCAGCCACCCGAATGACGCTTTGTTCCAGACGCTGAGCGACGGGTTTGTGCGCCAGAATGACGCCACCGAGCAACTCGACCAAGGTGTGGAGAACGCCACTGAAGACCAGACCATGAATTTCTACAACCAGAATGAGATTCCGTTCTACTACGATCTGGCGCAGAAGTTCGCCATTGATGATCGTTATTTTTGCCCGGTCCTCGGTCCCACGTTCCCCAACCGCGCTTACCTCATGGCTGCAACTTCATTTGGCCACCTGACCACGTCAGAGATTTTCCCGCCTACCGGAGGATATAAACCGGCCACCGGGACCATTTTCGATCTGCTCGACAAAAATAAAGTTTCGTGGGCAGATTACTTTCAGGATGTGCCGCAGGGAGGAAGCTTCCGTCCATTTCCCGGCGATCCGCACTTCCTGCCGTTGAAACTCTTTCTGGCCCAGGCTGCGGGTACACCGGGCGCCGGCGATCTTCCTTCCGTTTCCTTTGTTGACCCGAACTTCGGCGTGTTTGGCATCAAGTTTGAGAACGATGAACATCCGCCCACCGACATCCAGAAAGGGCAGGCGTTTGTTTCCCAGGTAGTGAACGCCGTGCGCAATGGCCCGTTCTGGAAAGACTCGATCATCTTTATTACGTACGACGAGCATGGTGGTTCTTACGATCACGTCGCTCCACCACGGGCGCGGCAGGGCGGGCAGCGGACGCCGGACGGCATCGTTCCAGGACTGTGCGCCGATGCTTCCAATCTTCCGGCCAGCGGGCAGGCCGGCGGCGGAGCGGAGTGTACCATCAGCCTGAACACTGAAAAAGCCTTCTGCGCGGCATTTGCGGCCAATCCCACCGGGCCTTTTCCGGACCAGTGCGCCAGCTTTGATCAGCTCGGATTCAGGGTCCCATTCATTGCTGTGTCACCTTTTTCCAGGCGGCATTACGTCTCCCATACCGTGGGCGACCACACATCCATGCTGGCGCTGATCGAGAAGCGCTTTCTCGCTGTGGACGAAGACGGTGATGGCGATTCCGATAGCAGGGACGCGCGGCAGCATCTGACCCTGCGCGATCAGCATGCCAATACGCTGGAAGATATGTTCGACTTTGATGATCCGCCGTCATTGAATACGCCCGTAACAACCGCAGCGCCGCCGGCGGCTGACTGCACGCCGTAGTTAAGAAGCGCTTAGAGCATTTTCAGAGATGCTGTAGGCGCCGCGGCACGCGGTTTGTATCAGGGCAATCGACTTTCAGCTTGTCCTCGAGGTGAGCTTGCGAAGTCGAAGGATGTTGTTTTTGCCGGCCTCGGCCATCGACCAAGCGGCTGGTTGCTTCAGGTCTGTTCAAACTCCGAGTGAATAGATCAGGTAGCCAGCCGCTGCCCGTTTTAAATGAGGCGAAGGAATTGATTTCAAGGGGGTACTCGCCGAGGGGTGTGCGACATAAAAGTGGAAAGTGGACGTGACCCGACCTAAGCTGCTGGCACTACTGCTCGAATTTACAGCGCTTTTTTGGGCGCTAAGCGGGAGTGAAACCCTCTCGGAACGCCTGGACTGCGCCCCAGGCGTCTGAAGTACACAATACTCACAGATTTCGTTACTTTTGGTAGTGGGCTACTTTGGCTTTATGGTGACCGTGCAGCTTCTCCTTGTCATTCTGATCCGAAGCGTAGCGCAGGGGAAGAATCCCACAACAGCATCCAGGAATCAAGCAGC
>DATDGL010000210.1:0-3318 GCA_036522115.1 Candidatus Angelobacter sp. | reverse complement strand
CAGGAGGAGACGAGTCCGGCGGTCAAGATCATCCACGGGCCGGTGGTGGAACTGATCACGGATTCCACGGCGCAGATCGCCTGGTCCACCAATGTAAATGCGGGCACGGTGTTGCACTACGGCACAGATCCACAAAAGCTGGACCAAACCGCGGGGATGCCCTGGGGCGGGCTTACACACCGGGTGGTTTTGAGGCGCTTGAATCCGAGCACCACGTATTACTTCCAAGCCGAATCGCCGCAGGGGCAGGATACAGGAACACGGGCGGAAGCCGCAGCTTCGTCTTTTAAAACCGTCGCCGAGGGCGACCCTCCGGTCAGGAATAAGCAGCCTTAAGCCCTTCACGAGCATTCCATTGATGTTATATTCCATACATGTTATATTCATTGAATGGCGTGGGAGGTCGAATACACCAATGCATTCGAGGCGTGGTGGAACGGCCTCACGGAAGAAGAGCAGGTTGAACTTGACGCCAAGGTGCGGCTGTTGGAGCAACACGGCCCGGTCCTCCCAAGGCCACATTCAGATGTGATTGTCACATCGAAGCACGCAAACATGAAAGAACTGCGCGGAAAGGTGATGTTTCCCCAGCATCGGGCTGAGCTACGGGTGTTGTATGCCTTTGATCCGCGCCGGATGGCTATCTTGCTCATCGGTGGAGACAAAACGGGCAATCCCAAATGGTACGAGGAATATGTGCCCGTTGCCGATCAGTTATTTGACGATCACCTGAAGCAGATCGAACGAGACGAAAAGAGACGAGAGGAAAAGTAATATGGCAAAGAATTTCCATGAACTTCGTAGCAAGATGGCCCCCGAGGCCCAGGAAAAGGCTCGTGCGCTAGCTCAGAAGTACACCGAGGAAATGCCTCTTGATGAATTGCGCGCTGCGCGCCAGATGACGCAAGAACATCTCGCAAAACTACTTGGGACAAAACAGGCCGCAATTTCAAAGCTGGAGCGGCGCACGGATATGTACTTGAGCACGCTGCAATCAATTGTGAAAGCGATGGGAGGACAGCTCAGAATCGAAGCTGTATTTCCGGAGGGTGCCGTTGAAATCAACCAGTTTCGGAGATTGAGGAAATCCAAGGTAAGAGTGAAGGCGGGAGAATCGTCCCGTCATGAAAACGAACGCTAACACTCTTGCACTGATGCCTAATACGGAGAGCCATTCCGACTGTCCCCGGCGCTGGTTGGGAATTGACTTTAGCGGCAATTCTCACAATTGGCCGTCCGACTGTCAGACCTCAAATGTCTGGTTTGCAGAAGTCATTGAACATGAGAATGAATTACGTCTCGAAGGGTTAGGCCATGTGCAAAGGCTTCCCGGCCTCGACGCACCATTCCGGCGCTTGGCAGCCCGGCTTCGAACAAAAGATTTTTGTGCTGCTGCCATTGATGCTCCCTTCTCGGTTCCCGCTGATTTCATTCCAGTGGGAGGGCATGACGGCCTGCTCGCCCTCGTTAAACGCATTCCATTGGAAAACAGACCTTTCCCCGAGGCTAAGACATTTGCCAATACTGTTATTGCCGGTCGGGCGATGGCTACTCCCAAACCGCTGCGTAGAACCGAACGCGAATGGCAAGACCAAGGAGTGAATGTACGATCAACTCTTTGGTTCGGTCCCAGGGGTGGTGCTGCGATGACTGCTGCCTGTCTAGTGCTATTGAGGGCCATATCTGGCCATGGTGTCAGTATCGAGCTGGCATTGTTGCGGAGGCTTTTCCCGCCGCTCAATTGAAGACATGGCAGCTACCACACCAGCAGTACAACAATTCGGATCACGTATCGGTGTCGAACAGGCACCAAATTACTGGAGTGCTGAAGCAACGTATAGTCCTGGGAGATTTTGAATCACAGCTTCGGGCGTCGGCAGATGCCCTCGATGCAGTCCTTTGTGCTTTTGCAGCATTAGCGGTCACGCGCGATTCGTTTGTTCCCATTCCTTCCCGGTAGGCGATGAAATGTGGCGTCGGGAAGATTAGGGAAGACAAAAGCAGAACTTCTATCGTCAAGCGGCAGAGTTAGCGGCGCTAACTCAATCCCAGTGCGCCGCCACTGCGGCTCGTACGCAAACGCATAATAGCCAAGCCGGTCATCAAGAGCTACCGCACCAACGCGTTCGCCCCAAACCCGCACTTCAATGACCGTGACATGTTTCATTTGCCGCCCTTTTTCTGTGTCCTTGATCTGCGGGCACGCTGCGGCGGTTTGGGGGAGTGCAATAATGCGAGCGGATCAACCGTAACATCCGGTGCAAGCATCTCGATTCCTTCCAGGGAATCGAGCGCCTTCAGAGTTCTGAGGAGAGTTTCGACGGTAGATCCTCGCCCGGCTTCCAGGTTGCGTAGTGCCTTTTCTGAAATTCCTGCTTTACCCGCCGTCGCCAGTTGGTCCCTATTGCGCGACAAGCGCAGTTTACGAATTCGTTCACCGAGAGCGATCTGTAATTCCTCTGGAGTCCTGAAGACTATGTCTCTCATATCGGTATATTATTACCGGTTAACTTAAATAATCCACATCAATCGGTATAAATATACCAGTCGAAATATAGATTGCTAATCGGTCTAAAAATACCGTATACGCCAAATAATCATCATGAACGGTAGATTTATACCGTTTGCTTCTATACGGAGGTACTCGGTTTTGCCAGGAAGACCGATTTCAGTCAGGATCCCTTTCGCTGGCTGACCATGGCCTCGCCCGAGGAGCCCGACGGTACTGAGATGTAGCTGGCGTTGAGACGCCCGCTTGCAAGCCCAATGCCCCGAAGCGTTGAAGCGTGGGAGGAAGAAAGAGGAAGAATTCATGGAATCGACCCTGCAGAAGTCCGGCTGTTTAGGTCGTAAGGAGCTATCGAACCCCAAGAGCCTTCCACTTGCAGAGGTTGCAGGTTTACGCAAGCGCAGCTAAATTAGACGCGAGAGTTGGAGCTATACATGGAATCTGCCACTGCATTCATCGACGAGAAGATCAAGGCACTTGGGGACTGGCGCGGGAAGATGCTCGCGAAAGTGCGCGCCATCATCCACGGAGCAGACCCGGAGATCGTCGAAGAGGTTAAGTGGGTTAAGCCGACATCGCCGGGGACTATCGTCTTTTCCCACGGCGGCATCGTTTGCACGGGAGAGACATACAAGAACGTCGTCAAGATGACATTTGCCAAGGGAGCTGCGTTGAAGGACCTCATCCGCGCTGCAGTGGCATTCAATCTCAAGGGCAAAAGCAAGCCTAAGCCGAAGTCCCGGCGAGCGAGCAACAAGCGGGTTGACTAGCTTCATCGCAGTTCCCGGCCACAGTCATTAGAGCGTGTT
>DATDGL010000209.1:0-16194 GCA_036522115.1 Candidatus Angelobacter sp. | reverse complement strand
TGGTATTCACGTGTTGTCCGCCCTTGCCGCTGGAGCGGTAGGTGTCGATGCGGATATCGTCGGGCTTGAGGACGATGTCAATGCTGTCGTCAATCTCCGGAGACACAAAGACACTGGCAAACGAAGTATGGCGGCGCTTGGCCTGATCGAAGGGAGAGATGCGTACCAGGCGGTGAACGCCGATTTCGCTGGTCAGCAAGCCGTAAGCGTAGTCGCCAGTCACGGTGAAAGTGGCGGATTTCAACCCCGCCTCCTCGCCGGCCTGGTATTCGTTTAAGTCCGCCTGAAAGCCTTGTCGCTCGGCCCAGCGCAGGTACAGGCGCAAAAGCATCTCCGCCCAATCCTGAGATTCAGTCCCACCGGCGCCGGGGTGAATGGTGACGATGGCATTGCGCAGGTCATTTTCTCCAGAGAGAAGCGTTTGCGTCTCCAGGCGTTCGGCCAGCTCCCGCAGGTCGTTGATCTCCTTGCGCAAGTCTTCAGTGACGGCTTCGCCTTCATGGGCCAGGCCAAAATAGACGCCAATATCCTCCACCCGGCGGGCCAGTTCGGCGTCCTGGGAGAGAGTTTCTTCCAGGCGACGGCGTTCGCGCATGAGCTGCTGGGATCTTACCTGGTCCGACCACACTGCCGGATCGGCAACTTTTTTTTCGATTTCAGCTAATTGGTTGCGGAGAGCAGGGGCGTCAAAGATAGCTCCGCAATTCGTGGACCTTGTCGCGGACCGCCGAGTATTCGCGTTCGAGTTCTTCAACCATAAAAATTTCTCAGGGCGTGGGGCGGGCCTCAAGCATGGTCCGCGCCGTATATCGGAAGCGTACAAATATCGCCAATAACGAGATTACCACACATATCCAGGCAAAGACGTCGCCCTGCTGGCTGTAGAACGTATTCTCCAATTCACTGCTGAAGGGCACTGTCAAAACCGTGGAAATATTTCGTTCCGCCTTCTTTACCACGCGGCCCAGGGGATCGATGGACGCCGTGACGCCGTTGTTGGTGGCCAGCAGAATCCAGCGGTGGTTCTCAATGGCCCGCATGCGCGTCATCTGCAGGTGTTGGTAGGGCGCGCTGGTTTCGCCGTACCATTCGTCATTGGAGATGTTGACGAACACCTGGGCGCCATTGGCCGCAAATTCGCGCACCTCGCCGGGAAAAACGGATTCATAGCAAATGACCACGCCCACCTTCGTCCCGTTCAGGTCAAAAACTTTTCGCTCCGTGCCCCGGACAAAATCGCCCACCTCGCGCGTCAGCTTGTCGGCGAAAAACAGCAAACGCTTGAAAGGCACATACTCGCCGAAGGGCACCAGGTGCATCTTGTCGTACCGGCCAATCACGTTGCCCTGCGGATCAACCACGAGCGCAGAGTTGAGGAGTTGATTAGCACCGTCGGCGCTTTTGATCTCTCCCGAACTGCCCACGATCAGGTATGAATTCGCCTGCTGGGCAATGGTCTTCAGCGTTTGCAGAAAATGGGAATCGGAAACGTAAAAAGGCGCAGGTGATTCCGGCCAGACAATCAATCCCGGATTGCCGGGTGGATTCTGGGACCCGGCTTGCACGCCGACGCGCACAAAATCGGCCAGAGTACGTGCGTCCAGTTCCTGCGACCAAACGTCCACGATCGGCACATTAGGCTGGATCAGCAGGGCCTGCCGGTTGGTTGGCAACGGAGCAGGTTTAAGAAACACGCCCATCTGAAGTGCGATTGCGGCTGCCGTGGCGGAGATGAGCAGGTTCTTCCGCCGGCGTCCGTAGAACAGAAGAGCGGCGACAAACGCGCAGTTCACCAGCATGATGGCCAGTGAGAGTCCGTAGACTCCAGCGAATTCCGAGATGCGGGCAAAAGGGATGTTGTCCACCTGGGCGTTGCCCAACGGCTCCCATGGGACTCCCGTGATGCGATCTCGAAAGAACTCAATGGCCACCCAGAAGACCGGCGCCAGCAGCAACGGGCGGCGGTTCCCGGCGGTGGCGCGGCGCGCCATCAGCACCACCAGCAGGCCAAATACACCGTGATGCATGCCCATAATCAGGCAAAAGCCCAGGGTGATGAAACCGGAAGCGAACACGCCTAAGTTACCGAAGTGGTTCATCACCGGATAAATCCAGTAGCAGGTCCCGATGTACCAGGCAATTCCGCATGCCCAGGCAATCAAAAAACCCTGGAACAGCGTAAATGGACGCAGAGAACGGCCTTCCGAGTCCACCAGTTCGCCTTCTCCACCACGTCCGCGAAGCAGGGCATAGAGCAGGGGAATAAACGCAAACCAGCACAGGAAGAAAAGATTGGTCTTGGGGAACATGACGATCTGAAGCCCGCCGGAGAGGAGGGACAACACCCAAGCTCTTGCTGGAATTCTGAACATTGGCGAGATTTTAACAAAGCCCTCGGCATTCAGCACTCTGCCGGATTGCCGGCGCCGGGGGTCGCGGTGGTCTACAGCATCTTTGAAAATTCTCTAGCTGCTTTGTTGTCATGCCAATGGATAGTCTAAAATTCCGGCCATGGACGCATTCATGAACGTGCTTGTCCGCGTGCTGGAGATCCTGTTTTTCGTGGGGATGGCGGGCTCGGTGCTGGTAATCGTGATCAGCGCCGTGGAAGACTTTCGCACCATCATGGAAAAGGACTGAGAGTGTTGTGGGGGCGATTACGAGATTCTGTTCCCGGTGTAATGAAGGCTGTCTGGCTCTCATCGAGAATTTGGTAATCCGCCACGGCGGACAGGTCTGGTTACGGTAATTGGGTAATTTGGTAATTTCAGGTCAAAAGCCGGAATCCCACAACCTCAGCCTTTCAGGCAGCCAAGCCTTTCCCGGACAAAAGACACTATTTCCTCCGTCACATAATCAGGCGGCTCGATGAAGAAAAACGGCCTTCCCGCAACCGGCTTCAGCGAGACCGAATTCCATTGCGGCGCGCGTTCTGTGCGATGCAGGATCACGGCATCCGCACGGTCCAGAAATTCACGCGCCGAGTCCTTGAAATCTGGGATGCCCGCATCCAGAACAGTCAGGTAAAGATCAGGACGCAAAAAGCGCACTATGCTGTTGGACTCCATCATTACATTCTCTGCGCCTGCGATCCTGCGGCGAATGTCCGGCATGGCCTCGGCCAGCATTCCCTGCCGCGTTCTCACCCAGATCGAGTGTCTGGCGCCGGCCACAAGAAAACGCGAGGTGTCGCTCTCGCCACTGCGATCGCGTTCTTCAGTGATGGCGCGGGTGTGATCGTCCGTGACGCAATCGCACGGCTCCCCATTGGCGGAGCAGATGCCGTGACCGTATTGCGTGATTTTCAAGGCGGTCCAGTTGAATTCCGGGAGCGCGGCAATCAATCCGGCCACAACGCTGGTCTTACCCACGCTGCGCGAATGACCGCCAATCACCACCAGGGACATAGCGATAGTTTAGAGGAATTGCCATAATTGCGATAATCACCGGAATTGCCAAAATTCAGGAAGCACGATTCTCGCCCCATTGTGGCCTTGCGATGCGCCCGTGGCTTGGCTTTTTGGCTTGTGATGATTGAATTTTAAACATTCAATTTTGGCGATTTTGGCAATTCCGGCGATTCTGGCAATCAGTACAGCGGCGCTTCTCCCGGCGGCCGCGCCTTCCAGCGGCGATGGACCCACAGCCATTGTTCCGGATAGCGGGCAACATAGCTCTCGATCACCTTGGTGAAAGCGGCGGTGTTGGCCAGAGTGTCGGCCTCATCATCGTCTGTGCGGACGAGTTTGATGGCCGGATCGAAGCGGATGCGGTACTTGCCCGTCTCTTTGTCCCAGATGGTGAAACCGGGAACAACGGCGGCATCAGTGTGCAAAGCGACGCGGGCCAATCCGGTGGCGGTGCATGCGGGCACACCGAAGAAATCCACGAATGCCCCCTGGGGCGGAGTCATGTTGGTGTCCATGAGGATGCCTACGGTTTCACCGCGTTTGAGTGAACTTAGCAGACCACGAGCAAAGTCCTGCTTGGGAAAGGTGCTGTTGCCGTGCCGCGTCCGGTAGCGGTCTACCATGGCATTGAGGTAGGGATTGTCCAGGGGCCGGATGACAATATTGAGAGGGTGGCCGTGCAGGGAGTGAAAGAAAGAGCCGATCTCCCAGCCGCCAAAGTGTGCCGTGATAAACAGGACGCCTTTGCCGCGCGCATCGGCTACAGCAAAGTTTTCAAACCCGTCATACACCGCGATTTTTTTAACATTCTCACGGGTATATCGCGGCAACAAGCAGAACTCCGCCATTTGGCGTCCGAGGTTCTTGTACACCTGGCGCAGAATTGCTTTCTTTTCATTCGTCGTCTTTTCCGGAAAAGCGATGGAGAGGTTTCGCATGCCTACGCGGCGAAGGCGGGGATAAACGGCATAGGCCGCAAGCCCAATGCCCATGCAAACAGTCCTGGCCACTGGCCGCGGAAGCAATCCCAAAAACTTTGCCGCCAGCCACACGGGCGCATATTCGAGCCAATGTCGCATTGAAGAGGAATTTGGACGGTACCATCGGCTGACAAATATTTCAAATATGGAGACGGTGGCAATGCACCGTCTCCATACGGAAACGTCATGGCCAGCGGCCTAGATTCTCCTTGGCCGTGGCGGATTGGAAGGTGGCGTAGTGCTGGCAGGCGGTGTGGTGTTCGCCGGTTGCGTAGGATTCGCGGGCGGCGCCGGTGGCGAGCCTGCGGCCTTGCGTATTGCCGCTACAAAAGGCTCGCCGCCTGCGGGAGTGGCTACCGCGCCAGTCAGAATCGTTTTAAACGGCACCAGCCGTCCGTAGAGTTCGCGCGTGGCGTCCTCATCCTGGCGAATGACGGCTCCATTGATCGTCACGCCGGCAAACAGGCCGCGCGCGCGGGAGTAGGTAAGCACTTCGGCCCTCATCTGCCAATCAGTAGAAGCTTCCGCATGGCGTCCTACGGGTCCGCCCGCCGCGGAGGCATCGGCGCCCAGCTTGAACTTGCTGGAAAGCAGCGCCGTCATCCCTCTCTCATTCATGATGAGCATGACTAAATCCACACCCTGCACGCCGATCTGGAGCCCAAAGCTGCCTCCAGTCACGGAAAATGGCGCGGGCGCGCTCCAGCCGTCGGCCGTGCGGCAGCTAGCCATGCCTTTTCCGTGGGCGCCGCCAAAGACAAATCCGCCTTTCAGCAGAGACGGCACCACGGCTATGCACTTGGCTGAACCGATCACCTCTTCCGGAATGCCTTTGTCCGGAGCAGACATGATTTCACTCAGCACAGTGGCGGCAGACTCCGCTCGGCCCGCAGCGGACTCAGCCAACACCTGGGTTGCAAAAACAAAGACAAAAATAGAGAGCAAAAGGACGGCGGTTCGCTTCATAATTATTTTCCTCAGGAGACGTCATTTAAAGCTGCTTCTCCAAAACCTTTGGATGCAGCGTCTAGGAACAGCTTAGGGCGGGAAGGAGAATAAAACAATAAAGGGTTGGATTCGGCGACCCTCGTAACCAAATCCAACCCCTGTCTCCCAGGTTCTGTGGTAGGTGAAGAGAGTATGCAGCCTGCGCAGTTTGCTGACAAGTAACGTGAGTTCGTATCAGGTACATGGGGTCAAGGACATGTACCTTCGCGGCAACCGAGGAGCCAACGGATCGATAAAACCGCCAGTATCCCGCATCGCAGGCGGAACCATGGGATCGGTTGCTATTCTTGCCGAATGACCGAATGACCGCAAGCGGGTCAGCTTTTGTGGCGCGCCGGGCAGGCAATATATAGGCCGGCAAGCCCGCAATCAGCAGCAGGGTCGCGACCGCGGCCAACGTCAATCGATTGGCGAATGGAAGCCTATCCGGAGGCAGGTTTCAGCCCGCTACTTAGACGACATCACCAGCGAATGAGTGATCGCATGGACTGACAGCGCAATGCGATTCTGGACGCCGACTTTGCGCATGAGTTTGGCGACGTGCGCTTTCACCGTCCGCTCTTCAATGCCCAGCACCGATCCGATTTCCTTATTCGATCGGCCTGCGACCAGAAGTTCGAGCACTTCTTTTTCGCGGTCGGTGAAGGTGACCCGTCCAGCGGGAAAGATCCTGCCCGGAGATGAGGTAACACGCTCGATAAAGATGGAGAGCACTCGCCGCGGGGCCCAGACTGAGCCCTGATTGACGATTCTCATGGCCTGGATGAATTCCGCCGGCGATGCAGCTTCGTCCACATAGCCCTTTGCGCCTGCCGCCAGGGCCTTGAGAATGGTTTCGTCGTCAGCGCCACTACCGGTAACAATGATGCGCAGGTCCGGGCGCGCGGCCTTCAGACCAGCCATCACGTCAAACAGATTTTGCCCGGCGCGGGTTCCCAGCAATACCAAATCAATGTCTTTACGGGGACCAAGTTCGGCCAGAGTTGAAGAAACCAGTTCCAGGTCTGGTTCGGTATCAAACAAGGATTTGAGCCCGATAAACCGGAGGGGATCACTTTCAACCACGGCGATTCTTATGGTGGGTTTCTTCGCCATAACAGCCTTCATCTAAGCTCCTTCGAATTTTCCGGCCAGTAGAAGAATTCTAAGCAAAATTTCGGCGGGTTGTACTGAAAGTATCATGAACTTCAGCCCCTGCCCATTCCCAAGCAAGGTACATGTCCATTGGTACAATGCGGATCTGAGGTTTTCTTCTGAGTAATGTTACTTGCGGGAGGTCAAAATCATGGAGTTGGGGCCAAGGACGAGGCCATCGGCGCGGCCGAGGACAAAGCCCCGCCGGTAGCCGTCACAAAAGGTTTCCTGCACTGCCTCTTCCATTGGTTTCCCGGGATTCGCAGGAGAGCAATCAGCCGGGGAGACATCAACTTTTTCCATCCTAGGACTTTCTTTCCGGACACTTTCAAGACCTTGGTCATACCCCGCGGAAAAGCCCTGATCAAAGTAAATGTTGCCCGGATCTGACGGTGCCGGGTTCTGGTCGAGGGCCAGGGCGGTCAAGCGCAGGTTCTCCAGGCCACGAAATACCCGACCCGCAAAACCGTCCGTATAGCCTGATCTGACGCCTTGTTGGAACCCCGATTCAAACGACTTCCGGGGACCAAATGCAGGAGAATAGTGTGAGGAAAGATCGTGGAGTTGAGAGAACTTGGTATGGGGCCGCCTTCCCATGTTGATATCGATATTCCCCAGATGATAGCCCTCTTCATAGCCATGGCGGTAGCCATGAGCAAAGGCCGAGCGTGTTAAGATGGCGCCCGAACCCGCCTCGCCATAATGGAGTTCGCGTCCTGCTGTTTGGCTGGCCGAATTGTTGAACAGAATCAGGAACAGTAGCGGAAGAAAGACGTACATAAAACCGCCGAAACCAACGTGCTTCTGTCCAACTCAGATGTGAGGTCACGCGTAATGGATGTCACGGTCAAAACGGCTTCCTAAGGTCAAATTGCGCCGCGTTTTAGGTCTTTCAATCCATTTGCGCTGCTTCGGCGCGACCTGATACTCAGCTTACTTCAACCCCAATCAAGAAGAGTTCATAACTCTCCGGCGCTGTCAGTCAAAAACTGGGGGAAACGGCGGAGGGGAGGAGGGGGCTCAGACTGATTTACAGACTCCTGAGATGGCCAAAATGCCATCTCAGGGATCTTAATTTAGTGCGCAAAACTCCACCCGGACGCGAATCCAGGCAAAAGAATTGATAAACTGAATAAGTTATGCCAACCAGAGAAGAGGTAATGGAAGCCCTCACCCAGTGCTATGACCCGGAAATCCCAGTTAACATCGTGGACCTTGGATTGATCTACGACGTGCGCTTCAATGCGGTTGATGGTGATTCCGGCAGCCAGGACGTGGAAATTGAGATGACCATGACTTCGCAGGGATGCCCGGCCCATGTGGGGATCAGCGAAGATGTGCGGAGAAGAGTTCAGGCCCTCTCCGGCGTCCATTCGGTCAACGTGAATCTGGTGTGGACGCCGCCCTGGGGTCCCGAGCGAATCAGCGCCGCCGCGCGGCAGAAATTAGGGATCGAGTAACGCGCGAACAGCGGAAAGATTCTTAGTACCGGCCTCCGCCGGCGACGGGCATATTGCGATATCCGCCACCCTGCTGTTGCGAGACTTTCTCCAGAAACGCCGCCGCCATGTCTACGAACCTGCCGCTTTTTTCAATGTATTCCGGCATGCGGCGCCAAATTTGTTCAAATTTTTCCGGATTCTCTGAGGCGAGAGTCGCTAACCCGATTCCGGCGATTGCCAAGCCGGCCGGCCGCCGGCCGGTTATAAACAGCACCGCCCCCGCCGCAAAGGAGCCATATATAAGGGTCTTTTTCCAGTCCATCGCTTTCCCCTCCTGCAATCCTTCCAGTTTTTGTCCAACTGTCCATTAGAGCCGAATGGCAGCTTCTTTGTTGTCCGATTTTTTGCGTCGCGGCTTCCGCAACGAATCAACCTCAGCCTCAAGAAAACCGGCTCTTTTCTCGCTGTTCTGCATTATCGCTTTCGCAGAAGCTTGAGACAACCCAGCGCCCTGGTGAATACGCCCGAGCGTCGTCCATACAGCAGCTAAGTGCTGCTCCAAATTGTTGGTCCGGGTCATCGGTGCATCGAGTCATCAGGTCGCCACTACGCCACCACGCCAAAACCGGATGCGTCGGGGACCTTCGATCATACGAAAGAAACCAGGCCCATTTCTCTTCGCCGCGTCAAAGTGGGCCTTGATCCTGACAATTTCAATCAGGCAACCGCATGTGATCCATGATTGGAGCGTGATGGGGAAAGTTTGGGAGAAAAAAGAAGGTGGGCGCCGGTATCAAGGGGCGACGCCCACGTGGGGGTACTGCGTATGTTCTGTTATCGAGATAGACGTAGAATTCCGGAAAAAGTTTCAAATAAAACCGAGACTTAACATAAATAAACAAAAAGAACCCCTCGCCTGCGCGAAGGGTTGAAATGAAGAATTTAAAGGAGAGAGGGATGATGCCTATTACATCCTTGCAATTAAGTTTCGTATTTCCACGCGCGCCTGGTGAAGTCCCAACCTTGACTCTTCCTCGGAAATACCGAGTAGGCGGGAAATTCGGCCATGCTCGTAACCTTCCACATCGTGCATAAGGAAAATCAGTTTCTCCGTCGCCGGTAACTGCACGACGGCACGTTCCAGATGAATGCGTTTTACGTTGCCGTGAATGCTGCGAGAGTCTGTGGATACACAGCAATTCAGGGTGAGCGTGCCAATGGAGGTAGACTCGCGCACCTCTGCCAGGAAAGCGCGATCAAGTTGATCGCGTGAAGGCTCAATCGTATTGGCAAAAGCGCGCAGAAATGTATTCGAACTCAACTCTTCTGCGGTCAGCTCATTGTCTGTCATCCAAAATGACAGACAATAGATCCTGTCGCAGTTTTCTTTGTAGATCTGGTTGAAGAGGGCCTTGGGGATCGCTAAAGCAGGAACGTACATCGCTAAAGGATTGATCGCGCTCTCGAGGTTGCTTGCCATTCACCTACCTCTTTCTGCCTTTTGGCCTGGGTTTTTGGGGCCGCGTACCCCCACGTTTCCTGCCCATTACTACAGCAATCTGGTTGCCCAAAGCCTGCTGCCCCGACGTCAAGAATTGCTTAGATCGTCTAAACCTTTGTTTCTTAATAGTTTAATCGGTACGTGTGCCACAGTCAGAGTATGCAGATGACCACTTCCAGAGGCAATCAGCAAAGTTCTCCGGCTGATTTATTGGTATTTTGATGCCACTTTTAAGCGTAAAAATACCCATAAAGTCCAGACACTAGGAAAAATTTACCGGATGCTAAGCTGAAAATTTGTCCGTAATTGGTCCGATGTAATGCGGAACATTGGATTTTCTTATGTCATCGGACAACTAGAACTTCGCGAATATTGTCGCGAGCGAGAAAGAACTTCTTCGATGCAAATTCCTTGAAGAGGTTTTCGATGTGCCGGTTATTGAATATACGTTGCAAGCGGAAATCAGGTCGAGGCTCAAGGTCGAGCACCTCGCCATTCACGATGTGATAGCGACAATAAGGAGAATCAGGCCCGGCGTCCTTGGTGTGAAAAAATGCCAGCAGGATACCGCCCGGCTTCAGAATTCTGTGAATGCGCTCAACCATCGGCTTGACCAGCGCCTCGTGCAGATAATCCGGAATGTCCCAGCATAAGATGGCGTCAAAGAGCCGCTCGGGATGATCGAGGTTTTCAGAAAAGAATTTCTGGGCATTGAGCGTTTCCGAGCCGTCTGGTTGCCTGGTGGCGTAGTCGCGATCAAGGGATGCTCGCAGAATGTCCTCGTTGTATACACGACCGCCAAAATCGGTCAGGAAGGCAATGTTGGCGGAAGAGGTCGGTCCCAGATCAAGGACTGCAAGTTTGTCAAAACCCGCCAGGGAGCGGGTGAACTCAGTAAAGCCCGTCGAACGGCGGCTGGTTCGCTGCGCCGTGCTGGTTTTAGTCGTTGGCTTGGCCTGGGCTTCTGCGCTACCACCGAACCATCTCATGAGAAATCCGCATCCCCTACCGGGACGTGAAGCACCTCATCTCGCCCACCCGGGGCTGTTGGCTCCCGGCTGCCCGGATTTACTTGTGCTCTAAGAGTGAAGTTTGCGAACTGATAACCGGAGCTACAGCAGCAGTGCTGGACGGTGCTGCGACTGTGCTTACAGCCATCGCTCTGCGGGGCTCCGGCTTCCCTTCTCGGTGCAGGTCAACGGCCCCCTTAAAAAACGCCCCATCTTCGATCACGATGCGTTGCGTGCGGATGTCTCCCGTAAGAACGCACGATTTCTTTAGCTCCACCCGTTCGCTCGCAGTAATGTTGCCTTCTGCCTTTCCGTGCATGATGACTTCCCGCGCGCTGATGTGGGCCCGGATGCGTCCATTCGGACCGACAATCAGAGTGTGATCGCGCAACTCAATGGTGCCTTCCACCTCTCCATCAAGATACAGGTCTTCGCTGCCCGAGAGCTCTCCTTTTACCAAAACCGACTTGCCGATATGTGCGGCAACTTCGGCGCGGACAGGTTCACTTATTCTAGCTGGTTCAGGCTGGCGAGTCTCTTTCATCATTGGAGCGGCAGGAGCGATAGGCGGAGCAATTGCCGGTTGTGAGGGTTGATTAGATGAGGCAGGTCTTTCATCGGGACGCGGTTTCCACATTTCTGAACTCCAGTTGTTGCTTCAGTGACTATACCCAAGCACGCGACCGTCCGCAATCAATGTCTTGACTCAAGCCATTACCTTAGAGTCATGTGCGAGAGTCATCTACGGTCGGCGAGGAACCAAAGCCAAGAGAGTGCCCCCGGAAGGCCGGAGTGGATTCCAGATGCCTACCGATGGCACTTCCATTCCTAAAGTGGAAGCTTTCTTTGAATGCTATGTTTACTTTTTGAATAACATCCAATCGGCCCTTATAAGTCTTTATTTTTCATGTGGTTTGAGAAGAGATTCAAAGCCAGGTTCAGCAGTGGTTTGGCCCTATGTTTGCTATTTAGATAGCAGTCGACCGGGACGGAGAACTGTCGCGGCAACCGAGGAGCCGAAAACCAGGGGAACAGCGGCTCTGCAAGGTAGCCGCGGCTACAAAGGGCCAATGGGACTGCCTTTCCGAAGTGGTTGACAGGCACAACAGGCGGCGAAAGCCGCCTGTCAGCTTTCTGGGTTGACTGGATTTCCAATAAGTTCGCTGCTTTGACCACGGAAGCCGGTGCTGCCCAATCGTGAGCTGGGCCGAGTTGGAAAACACTCTGCCTGGGCTAACGTTGTAAAATGCAATTAGCTGTTGATTTGGGAAACGCAAACTGAGTTAGTTATGTTCCCTAAGTATCTGTGGAATTGGTTGCTGTTCTTAGTGGCCGCGGCTATAACTGCGGGAACAACCGAGCAGCGTCCTGCACCTTCAGAGGCAACTCTTCCTAGCGATCCCAGCCAGTTCGTGCGCGAGATGGTGCAGCGAGAACTGGACGCTCAAAACCACGATCACTCCCTTTGGAGATATCGCATTCACAAAGAGGACGAGGCGAACTCCCAGGACCGTGATGTAATCCAGACGAAAGAAGGCTCTCTAGCCAAAACTTTGCTCATCAACGGCAATCCGCTCACGCAGGAACAGCGCAAGAAAGACCAGGAACGGATGAAGAACCTGGTAGAGAATCCCAGCGAGCAGGACCGCCGCGAGCATCGCAGCAAACAGGACGAAGACAAAGCCAGGGAGCTTCTCCGCGCCATTCCAGACGCCTTTCTGTTCAAGTACGACGGCACTGAGGGAAATCTGACGCGGCTCACCTTTTCCCCCAATCCCCGTTATTCCCCGCCAACCCGCGAACTCATGGTGTATCACGCTATGAAGGGCAATCTGACCATAGATCGGACATCCTTGCGCCTGGTGATGATTGAAGGACGCCTGACCGAGGACGTGAAATTCGGCTGGGGGCTACTGGGTCATCTGGACAAAGGTGGGACATTCAAGGTGATTCAGCAGAAGGTTAGCGCCAACCACTGGGACCAGGTGTTCATGGACGTGAACATGACCGGTCGCGCCGTCATTTTTAAGACCCTGAATGTTAAAACCAAGCAGATATTGAGCGACTTTCGCCGCGTGCCGGATGATACCACCATGGCGAGGGCCTACGAGATGCTTCAGGAAGACAGCAGCTCCGTGACGGCATCCAGAGCGCCGGCAAAATAGTCCTCAAGCAGAAGAAGTGCCCTCCAGCCAACAGCTTTGATATAAGCTCAGGCGATGCCCTACCACTTCCTGGCTCGTCTGGCGGTCAAGATTTTTGGCGCAATTGCGTTTCCCTTTTTCAATGCCTGGCGTGCAAGCCGGCACAGGTCCCGCTCTCGCTCCTGGGTCATGATCTACGGAAAGATTCGCTTTGCGCAGGTAAGTCCACAATGGGAGGTGTACAAAGTTTCACTAAACTACGCCTACTCGGTCGACGGCCAAAACTATCCCGGATTTCTGGAGCTGCGCTTCGCGTGGAAGAAATCGGCAAATGCCGTTGCCGCCATGTTTCCTTCGGAGATGGCAGTATCCGTACGCTACAACCCCACACAGATACAGGAGTCCGTTCTGCTCCTGGACGAACAGCCGATGCTGGGCCCTCGCTTATAAGAATCTGCCAACCGGTTCAACTTGCGGCCTTGATTCCATCTCACAGTCTCTGTTGACGGGTGGTCAATTTCTCGATTAGACCGGTCTTGACCTGATATCCCCGACCCGGCCCGGCGGGCGCCTTGATCAACCCCTGCGGTGAAACTTCTACTGCCGGTTCAATTACATCCTCTTTCCAATAACGCTTGGAAGCGGAGACATCACCGGGCAGCGTGAAACCGGGCAGCGTGGATAAAGCAATATTGTGGGAACGCCCGATTCCCGATTCCAGCATGCCCCCGCACCAAACGGGAATCCCCGACTGGTGGGCTGCATCGTGGACCGCAATGGCCTCGCTGAAGCCGCCCACGCGCCCAACCTTGATATTGATAATCCTGCATGAACCCAGTTCAATGGCTGCCTGAGCGTCGCGGCGGTTGTGAATAGCTTCGTCCAGGCAAATCTTTGTCTGGAGTTGCCGCTGGAGCTGGGCGTGGAAATAGAAATCGTCATGCCAGAGCGGCTGCTCGATCATGAGCAGATTGAAGCGGTCAAATTGTTTCAGGTGCTCCGTCTGGCTGAAGGTGTAAGCGGAGTTGGCATCGCAGCTCAACAGTATCTCCGGCCAGCGCGCCCGGATGGCCTGAAAAATGTCGATGTCCCATCCGGATTTGCACTTCACTTTGATGCGCTGATAGCCTGCCGCCACTTCCGTCTGAATTTTTTCCAGCAGTTGCTCCACCGAGTTCTGGATTCCGATGGAGACGCCACAGGCGATCTCTTCTCGTGTTCCGCCTAGGAGTTTCCGCAGAGGAACCTGCTTTTCCTGGGCTTCGGCATCCCACAATGCATTCTCCAGAGCACCTTTGGCCATGCGATGTCCGCGGATTCGGTTGAAAAGCGCAGGCGCTTCGCTGGCCGCGGCGATCGCCTTGCCCAGAATCGCTGGGGCCAGATAACGCTCAATTGCGTACCACGCCGTGTCAATAGATTCTTCGCTGTAGAAGGGGTCTTCACCGGCAACACATTCTCCCCAGCCTTCAGGGCCGTCTGTGTGGACCGTGAGCAGCAGAATGCGGCGCTCGGTTGTACGTCCGAAGCTGGTCTCAAAAAAGTGGACCAGCGGCATGCGAATCTCACGCAGCGTAATGGCCTCAACTCTCAAGGTACCCTCCTCTTCCCTATTCCCTAAAGTTCCCGTAGCTCCATTCCTCATCCCAGCGGCCCAGAAGAAAACTGCCATTCCCTGCTGGATCCCGTTGATATCCCAGCACTGCCAATCCCTGAGAGAAGGCTTGCAGGAATTCTTCACAGTTGCTCCTCTGCACCTCGGCAGCTTTATGTCGTTCGGCGACGGCAGCTTTCCAGGAGTAGATCTCGGCCGGGACCTTGATCTCCTCGATGGTCTGGAATGCCGGCTCTTTCCCTCGATCCAGCAAATTCAGGACACGTTTGGACTTGAGCCACCACTCCGCCACCAGACGGTCCGTGGGCAGGCCTTGATGCAGGATGGACGTGGTGTAGCCGTAATGATTCTCGTAATAACGGCGGGCAATCGCACCCAGCTTCGTTATGTTCAGCCAGGCATTTTTGATTTCCAGCGGATCGAAGGTCCACTCGATCAATTCAAAGCCTCGCTCTACAGCATCCTGGCGCTGCGCCAGCTTGAGAGCGCGGCCCAGCCCGCGATTCCGGTAATCCTCACTGACTGCCATCATGTGAGAGTGAAGATAGGAATTCCCGGCGCGAGTGCCGGGCACCGAGAAGACGTAACCTACGAGCGCATCACCTGCAAACGCGCCGATGATCTGGCCACCGACCTTATCGGCCACGACAAACATGCGCAGTGGTACCAGGTCCGCATCTTCAAATTTCCAGACCTCTTTTTGCAACGACACGCAGGCCCTGAACTCCTCAATGCCTGCGCACTTGCGAATTGTGATCTCTTGATTTGTGCTCATCTCACGTTGGTTCGCGGCTGCTTTTCGCCTTCGCCTTTGCTGTTGTCGTTGCTGTTCTTTATCTGTTCGCTGTTACCTATTCCTTTTCTTTAGCTTGTTGCCACAGCATTTCCATCGCTTCCAGGGTGCTATCTTGAAGCTTCTTTCCCTGTTTCTGCAGTTGCTCTTCCATCCAACCAAACCGCTGGCGGAATTTGCGGTTCGTCTTGCGCAATGCCGATTCCGGATCAACCGAGAGATAACGGGCAACGTTAACCAGGACAAAAAACAGGTCTCCAACTTCATCTTCCATGTGGGCACGCAACTCCTCGGGAATTTGAGAGCTGTTTCGAGGTTTGAGGACGCCCGGCGGCAGGTCTTTGATGTGCTCTTGCAACTCCTCCGTCTCCTCTCTCAGCTTGTCAAACAATCCCGAAATTTCCGGCCAGTCAAATCCTACATGGGCTGCCTTGGAGCTGATCTTATGGGCCTCAAGCATGGCGGGCATTTTGGAAGAAACACCGTCGAGCAGCGATTCGGCAACATCTCCGCCGTTGCTTCCAGCTTGCTCGCTGTCCTGTTCCCTCCTTTTCTTCTTTCTTTCTTCAGCTTTGAATGCTTCCCAATTCTTCAAGACCTCATCGGCGTCTTCGGCCTTGACCTCACCGAAGACATGCGGGTGGCGTGAAATGAGCTTGTTAGTCAGAGCGTCCAGAACATCGTCAATGGAAAACCGGCGTTCTTCCTGCGCCATTTCTGCATAGAAGAGCACTTGCAGAAGCAGATCGCCAAGTTCGCTGGTGAGCTCCGGCCAATCGCGTTTGTCGATTGCCTCCAGAACCTCATAAGTTTCTTCCAGGGTGTAGCGCTTGATGGTGTCAAAGGTTTGTTCGCGGTCCCAGGGACAACCTCCGGGAGCACGCAGGCGCGCCATGATCGAGACCGTCTTTTCGAATTTCTCTCCGGTAGTCACAGATTAAATTTATCAGAGTACGCCGAAAGCGCAGCAGTTGGCAGTTGGCGTGTGTTTTCTGCTCTGTGACTTCTCTTGATTCCGGGTGTAATTAAAAGTGAGAGTCACTATTTGCGAAGGGCCCCCCAACATGGTTCGTCATCCCGAGGCTTTACCCACGCGCCAGCGGGGGTAAAGCGGAGGGACCTTGCGGTTCCATCGTTGAACTCAAAAGGTCCCGAAA
>DATDGL010000208.1:0-10940 GCA_036522115.1 Candidatus Angelobacter sp. | reverse complement strand
ACGAACGGTATTGCGGCTGCGGCCAATCTGGCGAGCGATGGCTTTGATTGAGTGACCCTCTTTACGAAGCATTCGAATATCCATCCATTCCTCCAATTTGAGCAATGGTCGTGACCCTTTCTGGCAACGCAGCAGGGTACGCCCCGGGGTTGTGGATTTTTCAGCTGTGGGACGGGACTGCGGCCCTCGCTCCGCTCGGGCCTTCGTCCCGCCCCACAGCCGTCTGGAGGGGGTCAATTCTTCATGATCGTAAGGGGGTCAGTTTTACATGAGCGCGGACACAAAACAGACTTATTAAAGCGTTCCGCTATCAGCGGGGTCGGTGCGCAGAGATCGCAGGTCATCAAAGCCGCTGATTGCTGCCTGGTATTTTGGTAGAGGACGAGGATACGGGGCGATTGCGCCGCCGTGTGGCACACATCTCCCCCGCAATACGCGAGCTCTTGATCCGGCTCACCTTTGGATCCGGCGTGGGCGGCATGGCAGCCGCATTGCACCGGGTGTGTCAGCTTTTAGTATCTGATAGTTTATATATGTTGTCAAGCGTTAATTTTATAGATAGTTTATGTTAATCTAGTGGAAGCCTTACGCCGCTTTAGTGAATTGCGTGCCGCTTCCAATGAGAGAAAACGCAAGGTCCCTCCGCATCTCCACTACGTGGAGAAGCCTCGGGATGACGAAAGCGTGAAACGGTTGGGTTTGTTCCGGGGCACAGTCTTGGCCTAAATCGATTTGGCTGGTGAAAGCAAAAAAACAGCACCTCAAGTAATCTAAGAACTTAAGAACTAATGTGATCGTTCAAAACAATGTGACTGTTCGAAAAGGCGACCCGATGGGGCCATGAGGCGGCAGGGACCTCTCCCCTTCGGTAGCTCAGGGTTCGAGGTAAACTAAAAAGGCACTGCCAATCTACCATGCTTGAAACTGACGTGCCGCTTTCCCAATCCGTGATCTGGCGGATGCAGCGGGAATTCTACGTTCAGCGCGGCGTGAAAGCGTGGACTGAGGACATGATTCCTCAGTTCATTACGAATAATCCATTCATCGCTGAGATTTACGCTGGCATGGTGTTGAGTTTCCTGGGCGACTGCAAAGGACCTGCGGCATCGCCGGAAAAACCGTTGCGCATTTTCGAACTGGGCGCCGGAGTGGGGAAGTTTTCCTACCTGTTGTTGCGTCAACTGAGCAGCCTTTTACGGGCCCGAGGCATGGTTCCTGCGACGGTTCGTTATTGCATGACGGATTGCTCGGAAAGCATGATTCAGCACTGGCGCGACAACCGTGATCTGGCAGAATTTGTCTCGTGCGGAATGCTGGAATTCGAGCGGTTCCAAGTGGGTGAGGAAATTGATTCGCGGTTTCTCAGCTCGCGTGGACCCCTGGTGCTGATTGCAAACTACGTCTTCGACAGTCTTCCACAGGATGCTTTTGAGGTCAAAGACGGAAAGATGTTTGAGACGCTGGTGAGCACTACAAAGCCAGCGCAGAGCGAAGGGGCGGGCACGATAACTCTTTCCCAGTTGCAGCTTTCCTACAAGAATGTGGCGCCAGGGCCACAGCGATATTCTGACGAGGCCTGGAACAGGATTCTGGAGCTGTATCGGAGCCATCTTGCCAAGGGTACAGTGCTGTTTCCCTGCGCTGCTCTGGAGATGCTGGCGAAGGCCCGCAATTTCAGTGATGGGAGAATGCTGGTACTGGTTGCGGACAAAGGATTTGCACATGAAGAAGAGATGGCACTTTGCCAGGGACCGCCGACAATCGAGTTCCACGGGGCAAACTGTTTTTCCCAGATGGTGAATCTGCATGCAGTGGGCAAATACTTTCAGGCTATAGCCGGAGAGTCACTTCTTCCGGACAAGCATTCCACCAGCTTAAATATTTGTGGCTTCCTTGAGGGCCGGCCAGACGACCAGTTTGCAGCCACAAAGGCTGCATATGTTGAAGCCCAGGCAGCCTTTGGTCCGGATGATCTGTTTACCTTGTTTGCCTGGCTCAATGTCCACATGGAAGAGATGACCGTAGCGCAGATACTGGCGGCCTTGCGGCTCAGCCGCTGGGACCCGATCCTGTTGCTGCGGGTTTTTCCGGTGCTCGCGCGCCAGATTCGTACGGTGGCCGCCGAGCGCTACGATCTGCGGAACGCCATGCTCAAAACCTGGGCCAACCACTATCCGGTAAGCCAGAGTGAAAACGCTCTGGCCTTCGATTGTGGGGTCATTCTGCTGGAATTGCATTTCTTCGAGGATGCGGTTTCCATGCTCAAGATCTCACAGCAGATCCTGGGACCTTCGGCAGCCACAAGTTATAACCTGGGCTTGTGCTCTCTCGGGTTAGGGTGGAATCGTGAGGCCCTGGCCTGCATGGTCGAGGCTTGCGAGTTAGATCCAAGGTTCGAACCGGCGCGGCTCTCGCGCGAGCGGCTGGAACAAGAATCCAGCAATCAACATGCAGCAGTCAGCATTCAGCCAAAGAAACATCTTTCCGGTTAAAGAAGTGCTTTTCCATGGACTTGCAGGTGGCAGGTTTGGAGGTCATTCCGGAACCGTTTGTGAATCCAATATAAACCTCAGGCCAAAAAAAATAATTTTGTTTCACATTGACAATCAGTTCAGTTTGAGCAACACTGTTCCCCGCATTTTGCTCTCCCCCTAGCCCAGGAAGTAGTTCCCAGGATTTCACTGTTGGTGTGAATGATGCAGCGGTCGTGTGTCCTTGCGCTGAACTGCGTGAGGAAGGCGCCGCAATATGGAGAAAATATGAATTGCTCTAAAAGAACCCTCTTGTCGCTGGCATTTGTTGTTGCCTTCCTGTCTTCCATGGCAGCCTTAGCGCAGACACCTGCCTCAACTCCGACTCAGCCGGTCACGACTCCAGGAGCGGCCGGGAATTTATCCAGCGGACCGCGGATCTGGCTGCAGGAGAACCAGGTATTGCCGGTGCAACACGTTGCTGTGGGGCTGAACAATGGACAAGGGATGATGGCGGTCGATGCAGGCGTTTTGACCGGGCTGAGCCAGTCGCAGCCGGTTTCCATAGCTTCGGCGGATCTCGATGGCGATGGATTTGATGACCTGGTGGTGGGGTATGGCGTGGGCAGCGCAGGATTTATCAGCATCCACCGCGGCAATATAGATGCGTTTGCGCCACAAAGTAACGCATCGTTTCAGGCGATAGGCCGGGGCGAGTTTCCTTCGCCCTTTCACCTGGAAGCGAAGACGTTCACCGTTCCGGTGTCGCCGGATTTCATGGCGCTGGGGAATTTTATCGGGGACGGAAACAAGGATTTGGCAGTGGCAGCCAAGGGCGGAAGTATGCTGTACATATTTCCTGGGGACGGGAAAGGGAACTTTGGCACGCCGCAGACGGTAAATGTAGCGGGAGTGACAGCTCTGGCAGCAGGTGAATTGGGCAGGAGTCATGCTTCTACTTTGATCGTGGGTGGGACACATTCGCTGACCGTTTATGTGTCTACGTCGCAAGGGCTCACGAAGCTGGCGAGCTATCCGGTAGGTGAGGCTTCGAACATCCTGTTTGGAGATTTTGGGGACACGGGGCCGGACGTGGCGTTTCTCGCGAACGGGAAAGTACAGATCCTGCGCTCATCCACGATGCAAGTGACGACGGTTTCCCTGCCGGTGACGGTAGGTGCGTTTGCGCTGGGATCGTTTATTTACGATCGCAACGGTGGATCCCAGATTGCGCTGGTAGCGGCGGATGGAAGCATCCAGATTGCGGTGCGGAATGAATTTGATTCCCGTGTTTACACCCTGGCGGAATTCAGTGCGATTCGGCAGGCCACTTTGAAGCATCAGCCCACGCCTGCTTTTGTTCCAGCGCGGTCCTTCCCTGTGGACGGATGGAGGGTGGTAGAGAGTTTTCCGGGAGCGGCGACGGCGGGAGCCAATCAGTCACCGGTGTTGTTCCGCACGCGCGCGTCCTCCAATGGGGCGGACGATGTGATGGTGCTGAACGCATTTTCCGGGCAACTGGTATTGATCTCGCATGCGAATCCGCAGGCGGGCGCGCAGACGTTCCAACCGGGGCAGGTCTCGCTGCGGCCGTATTCTGGGTCGCCAGTAACAGCCTTGCCGATGCGCATTAACGTGGACGGCCGTCCAGGAGTGATGGCGATCCATAAGGGAGAGATCGCGCCGTCGATGATCATGCCGATTCCGGATCCGACGTTCTTTCCCAACCGGTTTGACGATATAGCTGCGAGGGGCACGGGTGTGACCTGCCTGAATACCTCCGGTGTAGATGGTTCCGGGGATTGCACCCTGCGTGAAGCCATCATCAAGGCCAATGCCACGGCGGGTACAGATACCATTATGTTGCAGGCCGGGACCTATACGCTGACCCAGCCGCGCAACGCCGCTGACCACAGCTCATCGTTGCAAGGAACGTTGGAAGTACAGGATTCGCTGAACATTATCGGCGCGGACCAAGCCACAACCATCATTCAGGGCGGGACGAGCCTTGCCACAAGCATAGACAAGGTCATCTCGTTCAATCAGGACATTGATTCTTTTACGGATGCCACAGTCAGCGTCTCTAATCTAACCATCCAGAATGGGAACAACCGTGGAGATGCTTTCGTAAATTTCGACGGCTTTGGTGGCGCTTTCGATTTTGATACGGGTGGAACTGGAAACAACACTTTGACGCTGACCAATGTCACCATCCAGAACAACCAAGTCACGGATGGACAGGGCGGCGGATTTACTACGTTCAATACCAATAACGGCAGCGGCTTTACCACGGTGACCAATAGCATAGTCCAGAACAATGTCGGCGTGCCGAACGCAACCGACGGGCTCGGTGACGGCGGCGGAATCACAATTGACGCGCGGTCGAAAATTGTTTTGAACTCTGTCCAAGTCATCAACAATCAGGCGCAATCGAATGCGGGATTCAATGCCACGGGTGGAGGCCTGTTCCTGCAAGGCCAGGACACACAGCCACAGAGCCAGATTCACGGAAGCACGATTTCCGGTAACACGGCAGCGGGAATCGGTGGCGGCATGAACACGTCAGCGACCCTGCTAATCGACCAAGGTACGGTGATCAGGAACAATGCCGCAGGTAAGGATGCCAACAACTTTGGTGGTGGTGGGATCCGGAATGATTCCTTTGATGGTCTGACGTTGAGCAAGGTGACCCTTACCGGCAACAGCACCACGGGTAATGGCGGAGGTATCTTTACTGGCGACGGTAGCGGGAACAGTCCAGTAACCATCAGCTTTAGCCGGCTAGCGGGAAACACTTCAACCCTAAATGCCGGGGGCAACAATCTTTTCAATTTCACCGGCGCGGCGCCGGGCAACCAGGTTACTGCGACGAACAACTGGTGGGGCACAAATTCGCCGGGAAGCACCATCATCAGCGATTCGACGGCCTGCCCGGGCGTGGCTCCTGCCAATGATGTTTGCTTTGATCCGTTCATCGTGCTGACGCATACCGCCAGCCCGAACAAGATTCAGATTAACCAAAGTTCGACGCTGACCGGGGACATGAGCAAAGACAACCACGGCAGCGGAGCTGCGCTGGCAGGGAACCTGGACGTGCTGGTTGGTCTGCCCATTACATTCAATAACGCTGTTCTAGGAACTATTTCCCAGGCCCAACCGGAAGCGCTGGACGTAAACGCGCAGGCCACGGCTACCTACAATGCAGGGGGCGTGGGCGGGAACGGCTCTGCGGATGCTACGGTGGACCAGCAAACGGTCACGGCGAGCATAACCGTGCTGCAGCCGCCATCGATCACTAAGAGTTTCAATCCGACTACTGTGGCGCCGAGTGTTGCCAGCACGATTACTTTCTCGATCACCAATGGGAATGGGGTGACGATTGACTCGAGCTTTAGCGACAGCCTGCCGGCGAACCTGGTGGTAGCGACTCCGCCCAATGCAAGCAACACGTGCGGCGGGACACTCACGGCCACAGCAGGCGCGGGGAGCATCAGCTTTGCGAATCCCAGTCTGCCTGTGGGTACGTGCACTATCCAGGTAAATGTACAGAGTGCGGTTGACAATGTTTATAGCAACAGCGTGATCATTAATTCCGCGGATGCGGGGACCGGCAACACGTCGTCAGCGAACCTGACGGTGATCAGTGCACCGACCATAGCTAAAGCGTTCGGCGCGGCCAGCATCCCGCTGAACGGCACGACCGGCCTGACATTCACGATTAACAACACGAACACCAACTTGACGTTGAATGGAGTTGTGTTTACGGACAGTCTGCCTGCAGGCCTTATCGTCGCCACGCCCGGCAATCTGAACAATACTTGTGGCGGGACAGCGACGGCAGCCAACGGGTCATCCTCAGTGTCTCTCTCCGGCGCGAGCCTGGCGGCAGGCGCCTCATGCACGGTTTCAGTGACAGTGCAGGGAACCACGGCGGGAGTCAAGAGCAACAGCGTCTCGGTGACTTCGACGAACGGCGGAAGCGGCAATACGTCCAATGCGTCCATCACAGTGGTTTCACCGCCAACTCTGACTAAGGTTTTCGGCGCGGCCAGCATTCCGCTCAACGGCACGACGTCGCTTAGCTTTACTATCAACAACCCCAACAGCTCTACAACGTTGACCGGGATAGGTTTCAGCGACACGCTGCCTGCGGGCTTGATTGTTTCCGCGCCCAATGGTTTAACTGGGAGCTGCGGAGCAGGAACGATCACGGCGACGCAGGGCACAAGCGTGATCAGCTTGTCGGGCGCGAGTCTTGCGGCGGGCGGAACGTGCACGTTCGCGGTGAACGTTACCGGCATTGCGGCAGGAACTCAGAACAACACCTCTGGGAATGTGACTTCCGTGGAGGGAGGCACAGGCGGGGCAGCGTCGGCCAGCATTATCGTAGTTGCGCCACCCGCGACGACCAAAACATTTACTCCTGGCGGCATTCAGCCCAATGGCACCAGCACGATGACGATTACGATCACGAATCCTGCCGGCAACTCTGTGGCTCTTACAGGTCTTGCTTTTACAGATAACTTCCCGGCCAACGTGGTGGTGGCAACGCCTAACGGCCTGACTAACACCTGCGGAGGCATAGCCACGGCAACAGCCGGATCAGGTACTGTTTCACTGACGGGTGGTACGGTGGCAGTCAACGCATCCTGCGCGGTGAGCGCGAACGTGACCAGTGCCTTCACCGGCTCTTACCCGAACGACACGGGTCCGGTAAGCTCCGACAACGGTGGAACCGGCAATGACGGCACTGCGACGTTGTCCGTGGCCTTCCCGCCCACCATCAGCAAGTTGTTCCTGCCGGACACAGTTAACGTGAATGGAACAAGTTTATTGAGCTTCACCATTAACAATCCGAACAGCAACTCAACGCCTCCGAACTCAGACGTAACCCTGACCGGGATCGCATTCACTGACGCATTACCGGCGGGGGTAGTAGTGGCGTCGCCCAACAACCTGAGTAATAATTGCGGCGGTACGGTAACGGCTGACCCGGGTTCATCGACGATCACGCTCACCGGCGGAACGCTAGGACCTGCGGTGGGGCTGATGAAAATCCCCCTTGGCGGCCCCACACCTCTGCAATCGCACTCCATCGGCCGAGCATCCCAGTCGCTCAAGTCTAAGTCGATTATCAGAGCGGGCGGACCTTCACAGCCGGACGTTGCCAGTGGCTCATGCTTCATTTCTGTAGAAGTGCAAGCAACGACAACAGGAACAAAGAACAATACTACGGGACCGATTTCCGCTAATGAGAGCGGCCCCGGGGCCACCAGCAACACGGCCACACTGACGGTGACCGCGGCGCCACCGGTCCAGCCGCCGACGATTGCCAAGGCCTTCGGCGCCAGCAGTATTCCGCTGAATGGAACGACTTCTCTTATCTTGACCTTTGGCAACCCAAATTCCACCACCGCGTTCATCAATGTGGGAGCGGATGACCCATTACCCAGTGGCTTGGTGGTGGCATCGCCCAATGGTTTGAGCGGAAGCTGCCTGGGGGACGGCGCCATCGTTACGGCGAATCCAGGTAGCAGCGACATTAACACCTTGGGCACGAGCCTGCCTGCCAACTCGTCGTGCACAGTTTCGGTCAACGTTACCGGTACGACCTCCGGAATCAAGAACAACAGCACCGGGAACGTGAGCGCAGATTACGACAATGGCAGCGACACCTCACAGCACATAACGGGTGGAACAGCCTCAGCCAGCATCATCGTAGTGTTGCCGCCTTCCATCGCGAAAGCGTTCAATCCCAACTCGATTGCTGTGAATACAACTACTCAGTTGGGCTTTACCATTACGAATCCGTCAGCCAATCCGGTGGCATTGACCGGAGTGGGGTCCACCGATGTGCTTCCTGCCAGCCTTACTGTGGCCAACGGAAGCAGCTCAGTTTGCGGCGGAACTCTGATCACTAGCGGCGGGAATACGATCTCGCTATCCGGCGCGACAATTCCCGTCAACAGCAACTGTACTTTCAGCGTGACTGTAACGGGAACTCAGCCGGGCAGCTTTGTGAATACCACGGGCAACGTGACGTCTGCGAATGGCGGCACAGGCAACACTGCAACCGCCACTCTCACTGTCAACGGTGTGACGGTCAATCCCACCAGCGTGGACTTCGGAGACGTGGATGCGCTGCATTTCGCGACCAGCACGGTAACCGTCACCAACGGTGAAAGCACCGCGGCGCCGCTCACCATTTCCATCACGCCTGGCACTGGGGCCAACGCAAACAATTTCGCGTTCTTGACGAATTGTCCGGCGATGCTGGCTGCGCATAGTTCATGCACCGTCAACCTGATCTTCTTCGCCGCGCAACCAATTAACTTGTCGGGAGTGGGAGTTTCAACCGCCACGCTGAATGTGGTCAGCGTCAACACAGTACTTGTCCCATTGAAAGCCAATGTGATTGATCCGGAGCCTGTCTTTAATCCGAACGCATTGAGCTTTGGCGCTCACACCGTTAACAGCATGACAACGAAGACGATTGTGGTACGCAATACCGGGTTGACGGCGCTTGTGATTAACACAGTCAGCGCGAGCGGCAACAATCCGGCTGACTTCATTCCCACCAACCATTGCCTCTCTCCGGTTGCACCGGGAGGCTCGTGCAGCATCGACGTTACCTTCAATCCCAGAGCCAAAGGGTCTCGTCAAGCTTCGCTGGTTGTGGTTGGGAATGACGGCACAGACACAATTCCGCTCTCAGGAACAGGAAAGTAGAGCCTATTCAGCTTGCGGCGCGGCCCTTGATTGAGAGGGCCGTGCCGCAATCCCTCCTCCGGCAGATTCTTGCCAGCGATCCGTTATAAGAAACAACAGGACGTGAGCACGAGAGATGCGCGACTGCGCGGAAAAAACAAAGACCGCCCGGCAACCAGGCGGTCTTTTTTCAAGGGAGAATAGTTCCAACGGAAGTTCAAGAAAAATCCATCAGAACTTTCTGGCAAAAATCTTATGGTTGCGCCAAAGGCAGTGTCAAGGAATTTTTCCAGAATAAATGCCTTTGTTTTCAACAGCTTACCGAATTTATCAACAGCTCACAAAAAATGACAGAAATTGGCACTTCCAGCCTATTGGAGCTGTGGAAGCTGTTATTTTTCAATAACTTAGGCGTTATTTTCGATTGGGGTAGCGGTCTGGGCAGCTATTTCAAATTGAGACGGATGATCTCTACATCTTCAGGGCGGTCAAAGACTTTGTCGGGGAAGATTTTCTTGGCAAGAACCCTAATTCCGCCAAAAGCGAAGCCAAGAATCAAAGCCAGCAGGGTAATGAAGCCAATCAAGACGAAAATCCCAACGATCAGGTTTCCGATATTGTCCTTGGGATTTTGCCTGGTCGGCTGATTCATGGTGACCTCGGCATCGTAGTTGACTGAAGCCAGCAGAGTTTGCGCTTCGTCAGCGGGAACATTGCCGTTGACCATGACCACGATCGGACCGCTACGCTTGAAGTAGAAAGGACCACCGGGCAGAGCGGCATCCTGGATGTTGCGGAGTTTCAGCGCTGCGATCTGCGGAGTGGGATAACTGATGAGGACCAGATTGGCTTCACCCCAGGTGCTGCGATATTTGCCCTCCACCAGTTCGGCGCCCATGCTGAAGTCCACGAGTGCGGGAGGAATTGGCACACCGAGGCGATCCAGCGCCAGGGGGCCCATTACATAGCGGGCCGTGTGCGATATGGGCAACTTTTGAGGAAGGTTGGCCGGCAGGGTAGGCAGGACAGAGGCGCTGCCATGGATTTGGGGCAGCGCATCGGCGAGCGCACGCAAGTCAGCGGCTGACATTGCGGTTACGCGGTCGAGGGCAACATCAACCAGGAACGTGCCACGATAAAAGAGGATGCGGGTGTTATTGGAGGCGCCCTCATCGCCAATCTTTTCGGTCTGCATCTGGGGCTGCTGGTAATAGGTGAAGGCGCCATAAGCGCCGCTGGCGTCATTGAAACGCGCCGCTTTGACCCGCATTTTGCGATCATTGCGGGTGAACGTTGCCAGTTCAACGGCAGAGAAGCCATATTCCTTGAGCACCGCGGCATCGGCGGAGTCAGCGCTCGCCGCATCCGAACTTACGACAGCGCCTTCATCTTTTTGCCAACCGTTGAAGGATGAAGGCAGAAATCCAGTGTCCTTGTTCTGAGCTGGGTTCTGGGCGGGAGCCGCCGCAGAAAGCGACGGGCAAAGAAGCGCCAGGAACAGGATGAAACAGCAATTTCTCATGAGTTTCAGGGAAGCCCAACGTACCTTACTTATTAGACACCAGTTACGACCCTAACGATTCTACCGTTTTCAGGAACGAGTGGCACTCAGCGGGGTCGCTCCGTTGAGAGCGCAGTTCATGCGGTTCGGCAGGGCGGGACCGCGCTTTTGTCGAGGCTACGCAGCCCCTGGCAGCCTGGAAGATTGCAGGCTCCCTCGCTGCGCTTCGGGATAAATTCAAAATCACATGCGAAAGCAGT
>DATDGL010000207.1:0-4005 GCA_036522115.1 Candidatus Angelobacter sp. | reverse complement strand
CGCAGCAGGACAATACTGACAATCCGGCGGTCTACAAATCAGCCACGGTGCTTAAATACACCAGCCGTCTGATTCTTGTGGACGTCATCGTAACGGACCATAAGGGCGATCCGGTGCGGGATCTGAAGGCCGAGGATTTTGGAGTAACGGAAGACGGCGAAAAACAGGAACTTCGCGTGTTTGAGTTTCAAACGCCACAGGATTCCAAGACTGCGCCCCCGGCTGCGACTCTCCCCAAGCCGGCGGCCAACGTCTTCAGCAATGTTCCGCGCTACAACGTGACCCGCGCGCTGAATGTGCTCTTGCTGGACGCCTTGAATACCACAAGCACGAACCAGGCTTATGCCCGGGAGCAAATGATCAAGTTCCTGGAGAAACTGCCTGCGGGCCAACCCATTGCCGTCTACGCTTTGGGTTCGAAGCTACGCCTGTTGCAGGATTTCACCAGTGACCCATCGGTACTGAAAAAGGTAATTGCGAACCTCAAGGAACAAACGTCTCCTGTATTGGATGAACCCGCCGCCCATGGCCAACCGCTCGATCAGTCGTCCTCCGGCGCTCTACTGGAGGCTATGAGCCTGTTTCCGCAGATGGTGGCCCAAGTACGGCAGTTTCAGCAGGAAAACATCGTGATGCAGGACGACTTCCGCCTGCGATTGTCACTGGCCGCGATGAACTCACTGGCGCGCACCCTGGCGGGGTATCCGGGACGCAAGAACCTCATCTGGCTGTCAGAAAGTTTTCCTCTTTCTGTCCTTCCCAACAATACCTACCCACAGAGTGGCGAAGTCGGCGTGAATGCTCTTCCTGCGCACGGGCTGGACAGCAGGGACTACTCGGCAGACGTTGCCCGCACCACCAGCATGCTTGCCGATGCGCAGGTGGCTGTCTACCCGGTGGACATACGCGCCCTGGTGGGCAACGAATTTTACTCTTCCTTGAGCAACACCAGTGAAACCACCGGGGACTACATGGGACGTGTGGCCACTGGACGGTCGGTCACGGCAACCAATCGAGTGGAGGCCAGAGGCCAGATCAACGACGAATTGAATGTGACCTCCAACAATCTTCTTGCCTCGCATAGCACCATGAATGAACTGGCAGACCGGACCGGCGGGAAGGCTTACTATAATCACAACGAAGTCGATAGCGCTATCCGCCGCACCATTGATGATGGTTCAACCTACTACACCCTGGGGTATTACCCGGCGAACAAGGACTGGAATGGAAATTTTCGCAAGATCAGCGTGAAGGTCCAGCGCTCGGGCATCAAGTTACATTATCGGCTGGGATACTTCGCCACGGACCCCCAGGCTTACTCCAAACGCGATGCTAACCTGCGTGCGGCAGAGTTTGGACAGGCCTTGAGCCTGGATTTCCCCGCTTCCACGGCCCTGGTGTTCCAGGCGCGTGTCTTCCCGCCCTCGGAACAAAGCAAAAATAAGGTAAGGGTGAGTTTCACCATCGATCCTCACCAGATCAGCTTTGAACAGGTAGATGGGCTTCAGCACGCCACGATCGATTGCGCCATCGCCGCTTACTCATCCCGGGGCGAGCCCATAAAAGCCGAAGGAGGAACTTCGAACGCAGCGCTCAAGCCGGAGCAGTTTGCCGCCGCCATGAACAGTTTCTTTCCTTGCCAGAGACAATTGGACCTGCCGCCGGGTGAATATGTTCTGCGCCTGGGAGTGCGCGACAACCGCACAGGCTTGATCGGCACGGTGAATGGAACGGTCACAGTCCCCTCGGTGCCGGCCCCGACCATAGAAAACAAATAGCCGGCAGGCAATCGGATCATCGGTTCATTGTAAAATGGATTTGCACAGACTCCGACAGAAGAGTCAGCAGAGTCAGCGATCATGAACTTCCGGGATGCATGACCACGATTACAGTTTCAAAAGAAGACTATCTCAAGGCGATAGCAGAAGCAGAGGCAGAAGGGGAGACAGTAATTTCGGCTACCCTGGCCCATTGGCTTTCTGTGACGCGCCCGGCTGTAACTACGGCCCTTAAGCGGCTGGCCAAAGACGGTCTGGTCCGGGTCAGCAAAAATGGGCGGGTGCAGTTGACTGTGGAGGGGCGCGGCATAGCGGAGCGGACGATTGTGCGCCATCATTTAATTGAACGCATGCTCACGGAAATATTTGGCATGGCTTGGTTTGAAGTTCACGATGAGGCTGAGCGCCTGGAACATGCCGTGTCGCCGGCGTTTGAGAAGAAACTGGAAGAGAAACTGGGCCACAAGGACCTCTGCCCCCATGGCAATGGCTTGACGTTGCGGAGCGAATCGGAGCGCCGCAAAAAAGGCCTTTGTCTCCTGAGCGAAGCAGCGGAAGGAAGAAAGTTCAAAGTCCGCAGCGTCTACGAGCGCGACCGCAGGCTATTAGAGTTCTTTGATCGGGAGGGCATTCGCCCCGGCACCGCCATTTCCATCCAATCGCAAAACTACGATGGCACGGTCACCCTGAACATAGCAAACAGGACCGTACGTCTAGGCTTGCCCGCCGCCAGCAAGATCTGGGTAGCAAAATCCTAGCTTTTCCCTGGGCCCTGCAAGTGGAAAGCGCGTTTCTCTCTCAGCCTCAGCATGTGTGCAAGCCATAGTTTCTCTTGGGCTATTAACTATGATTTATGACCATTCCATGCTATGATTAACACGTTATTTTGACTTATTGTGTTCAGGCAAGGCAGAGCTATGCGGAGGACGCCGATGCTGGGGACAAACCTGCCTTTTTCGCACAACTATTTCACATAACTAACGAAAAGAAAATGAGCACGCTGCCCGACACCGGTGAACTGCTGGTCACACACGAGGACGTGGACCGCGCGCACGACCGGCAACGTGTTCTGACGGCGCGGAGCGGACGCGGCTTCACTTCCCGGATGTGGCTGGTATGGCTGCTCATAGGCCCCGGCGTGCTGGTGATGCTGGGAGAGAATGATGGGCCGAGCATGCTCTCCTACGCCGCCACCGGCGCCCGCTTCGGCATCAGTTTTTTCATCCCTTTCATTCTTCTCACCTTCGTGATGGCGATCGTGGTGCAGGAGATGACGGTGCGGCTGGGGGCGGCCACCCATCGCGGACATGCCGAATTGATTTTCGATCGTTTTGGGCCGTTCTGGGGATGGTTCTCGATGGTGGACCTGACCATCGGCAATTTTCTCACCCTGATCGCCGAATTCATCGCAATACGAGCGGGGCTGGGATATTTTGGCGTGCCCACCTGGGCCGCGGTGCTGGCTGCGCTCACCGTCCTTTATCTGGCCCTGGTGACCCACCGTTATTGGACGTGGGAGCGGGTTACGCTCGCAGCCGCCGCCTTCAATCTTGTATTCGTTCCGGTTGCACTGCTGGCGCATCCGCAGTGGAACTCCGTGGGCCACGCTCTGGCCACGTGGAGCCCGCTTCCCGGCGGCTTGACCCAGGACACACTGCTGCTGGTGCTATCCAATATAGGGGCGACGGTGACACCCTGGATGCTGTTTTTTCAGCAGAGCGCCACTGCCGATAAAGGGCTGACGCGGAAGGACGTCCGATTTGGCCGCATTGACACCGTTCTAGGCGCGGCATTGGCGAGCACAGCGGCGGTGGCCGTAGTGCTGGCCACGACTCCGTTGTTTACGCACCAGATGAACGCACAAAATTTTCAGGCGGCGGAATTCGCCCAGGCGCTGCGACCTTTGATTGGGAGGTTTGGCGCGGCATTGTTCGCGCTGGGAATGGTGGAGGCGGGCATGGTTGCCGCTATTACCATCTCGGTTTCTTCTGCCTATGCTTTTGGTGAAGTGGCGCGCAAGCCGCACAGCCTGAATCTCCCTTTTGCTGAAGGCAAGACTTTCTATTCGGTCCTGTTCCTGTGTGCGGCTGCGGCGGCCTCCATCGTCCTGATTCCCGGCCTGCCGCTGGTGTATGTGGTGCTGCTGGTGAATGTGGTTGCCGTGCTGGCCATGCCTCCGGCATTGATTTTTCTGTTCATGCTGGCGAACGATAAGGAAATCATGGGC
>DATDGL010000206.1:0-2338 GCA_036522115.1 Candidatus Angelobacter sp. | reverse complement strand
CCCCTGTTTACGCTTCGCCGGGCACCTCGCGATGACCTGCGCAAAACTCGGGGCCGAGTGGATCGCTACTCCTTTCTCGTAAGACTCTTTCATTCTCTACTTCATGCCGGTTTATCCCGGCGCACAGAGGCCCCTTCCGTTACGTGACAGATCTCCAGGCGTATGCCCAAAACCTCCCCGGAACCGAGGGCGATTTCAGATCACCCGGTCACCCGATCACGGTGCCAACGCTCGTTTAATTTTGCGTCTCAGACTCCGGCCTCTTTATTATCTTGGAGCCCGGAAGCCGTTTGCTTAGACTTTTTGAGATTGGTGCTCTTTCACAGGCCCTCCAAAACAAACATGTTTGCACGGGAAACAGCGCGACTGCGTCATCCAGCAAAGCCTGATTCACGGCAGTGACAGCATTCCTGGAGTCCAGTCCTCTAGCTTAGGGTGAGCGCATAAATAACTTGAACAATTGAGAGAAACGGTATACTCTTCTCCCGTGAGCCAAGAGCTGGCTAACTTGCGCGAGAAGTACCGAGCAATTTCTGGCGTGCTGGATGAACGCGGGCTTCGAGTGTGGGCCGCAGCCGAAGCACGATCTCTACCTTTCGGGGGCATATCCTTAGTCGCCCAAGCTACCGGGCTGTCGCGTACTACTATCCACGCCGGCCTACATGAGCTAGAAAAAGGCAAACGGAAAGCGCTACCTGCCGGGCGCAGCCGCAGGCCGGGAGGCGGTCGCAAGCCACTTACTTTCCATAGTCCGGATCTGGTCCAGGCATTGGAGGATCTGGTGGAGCCCAGCACGCGCGGCGATCCGGAATCGCCCCTGCGCTGGAGTGCGAAGAGCACGCGAAATCTGGCCGAAGAGTTGCATCGTCAGGGCTATCGCATCGGGGAACGCACGGTGGCTGATCTTCTCCACCAGTTAGGCTATAGTTTGCAGGCCAATGCCAAGACCATCGAAGGACGACAGCACCCGGATCGCAATGCCCAGTTTGCGTATGTGAACCAGCAGACCAAAACATTCTTAGCCCAGAACCTGCCGGTCATTTCTGTAGACACCAAGAAAAAGGAACTGGTGGGAAACTATAGCAATACCGGGCAAGAATGGCAGCCACCAGGAGAACCGGAGAAAACCCTGATTCATGATTTCGCCGACAAGGTGTTGGGCAAGGTAATTCCCTATGGGATCTATGATGTAGGACGGAACCACGGGTGGGTGAGCGTGGGCATCGATCATGATACGGCGGAGTTTGCCATAGACAGTATTCTGGCTTGGTGGCGGTATATGGGCAACCAGACCTACCCGGAGGCCAAGCAACTGCTGATCATGGCTGATGCCGGTGGCAGCAATGCCCGCCGCTCGCGGCTATGGAAAGTCGGCCTGCAACGTCTGGCCAATGTCACCGGCTTACAAATCCATGTCTCACACTTTCCGCCAGGTACCAGCAAATGGAATAAGATCGAGCATCGCATGTTCTCTTTCATCACCCAAAACTGGCGGGGAAGGCCTTTGATCAGTTATCAAACGATCGTCGATCTGATTGCGCATACGAAGACCAAAACCGGGCTTAAGATTAAGGCCAAGCTGACCAGGAGACATTATCCTACGGGGATTAAAGTAGAGGACTCAGCGATGAAAGAACTGAATCTTAAGCCTGCTGCTTTCCACCCAGACTGGAACTACTCCCTGCTTCCTCAGGGCACCCAGGTTGTCTAGATTATTTTTGCGCGGGCCCTAAGTCATGGACAGATTAGTGCATCTGCAAGATAAAATTCGGGAGACGACGGCTGCGCTGGGCAGGCTGGAAGCGGAGTTGTCATCCCATCCAAATTCTGCAGGGTTGCAATCAAATATCCTGTCCCTGCGGAAGCTCCACCACAATCTCAAGAAGCAGTTTCAAGATGCAACAAACGTACTCCTAATGCGCCTTGAGCCAACTGATTTAGGGGAATGACTAATCCGAGCGCTCCCGCTTCACTGGGGCTCTGTAGTGCTAGCTATCCTAATAGTTCTTTTCCAGAAATTCCCGCATCTGGTCCAGCCTAAAGCTCGCATCGCCCACTTCGATGCCCAGCAAGAGTTGCGTGCCGGTTAGCTGGTTTTGAAAATCGAGCGCGGCCGAGGTATCAACGTTCCTGACCAGTTGCAGGTTGGCCTGGTCCTGCTTTTGCTCATCTTGCAAGGCTTTGAGCCGGGCCTGCTGGGCGGCGATTACGTCTTTGAACTGCTGCTTGAGCACCTCGGCGCTGCGGGTGATATCCCCTTGCTGCACCTTTTTCCAGTTGTCAAACGCCGTGGCGGCCTGGTCGAGGTGCTGGTTGATAGCGTGGCTGCCGAGGTTAT
>DATDGL010000205.1:0-7700 GCA_036522115.1 Candidatus Angelobacter sp. | reverse complement strand
AGCAACAGGAGTAGGCTGAGCTTCACGCTTGGTGCGGTCGCCGTCAGCAAAGGCCGGAGTCTGGACTTCAGCGACGACCTCGACGATGGGCCGAGCCACAGGAGTGGGCTGAGCTTCACGCCTGGTGCGATCGCCGTCGGCAAAGGCCGGGGTCTGGACTTCAGCGACGACCTCGACGATAGGCCGAGCCACAGGAGTAGGCTGAGCTTCACGCTTGGTGCGGTCGCCGTCAGCAAAGGCCGGGGTCTGGACTTCAGCGACGACCTCGACGATAGGCCGAGCCACAGGAGTCGGTTGAGCTTCTCGTCTTGAACGGTCAGCATCGACGAGGCCTGGAGTTACATCAGGCACGACTTCGACGATGGGCCGAGACGCAGGCCTTGGGTGTGCTTCAAGCTTTGAACGGTCAGCATCGACGAGGCCCGGAGCCACATCAGGTGAGACCTCGACGATGGGCCGAGACGCAGGCTTTGGGCGCGCTTCGAGCTTTGCCCGGTCAGCATCGGCGACGCCCGGAGTTACATCAGGTACGACTTCAACGATGGGCCGGGGGACGGCGCCAGGGCGTCCCTCGTGGGCCTTATGGGAATGCTCTTCCGCTCGTGCAACCTCTGCCGGCCTGGTTGTGGGTTGCGGAGTGGAATCCTGCACCACTTCCGGAGTTATCTGAGGACGCTGAGATTTTCCATTTTCATTGCTCATTGCAAGTTTCTCCTTAGGAGAGCGCCGCTGCTGCGGCGGTGGTTTCGATGGATGTGGGCGCCGGGGAGGTCCCGGCGGCAAAGAACGAATACTGTTCGAGAACACAGGACAGCGCGTGTTGGACGAAATCAAGACGAACAAAACTGGTGTATAAACTTTGGCGCAGGCCGCCAACCGCATACTCGCTGTTGGGCAGCACTGGAGCGTGGTGTGGCCGGATGGTCAGCCGATTCAGAAACTGCATGCCGCGAACATAGGCATCCAGGTACTTGCTTTGATTCTGGGACGGGATTGCGGCTGCGGCGCCAATCCCTTCCAGGTACAACGCGCTGGTAAATCCCGGAGTATCAGATTGGTGGCCGGTCATGAATGCGCCGTTCTTTTCATTTTGGAATTCCAGGATCCAGCCGCCAATCTCAAAGACCAGCGCGGCAAACCCGGGATCTGGCTGGATTCGCCACCAGCGGCTGAACGCCTGCATCATCCAGGAGACCTGGCCGAAGTCGCGATTGTGCCGGAAGCGATGCCGGTAATAGCGAAACGTGCTCTGCAGTTTGGACTGCTTGATCTCCGTGAGACCTGAATCAGCCGCCGCAGCCAGCGCCAGCAGCACCTGGCCCGGAGTGTAATCCTGATGCACATCCGGAACTTTCTTCGCCTCGCGATGCGTAGCCATGCGGCCATGGCGGTCAATGCTGGACCAGAGCGTCTCCGCCAGCGACCGTGCCATCCTGCGGCGATGGTCGCCTTTAGGAAATTCACACAGCGCAAGGACCAGGAAGGCAATTTCAGAAACGGACGGCGGGCGTTGGTCTAATTCCAACCATGCGCCTGCTTCGCTGACTCGCAAAGCCTTAAGCAGCACCCCAACCGTGTTGTCCGCCGCTTCCCGGAGAGATGGTTTGCCCAGCGTGCCGGCGGCGCGGGCCAGCACCCAGGCTGCATGCGCCATTCGCGGAGGCGTCAATCCCTGGTGGAGGCGATTGCGAAAAGGCTCGTAGCTTTCGTAGAAGAGGCCATCTTTCTTCTGATGCCTGACAAGGTAATCCGAATATAAAGCAGCCATCTCCGGCAGCAGTTCTTCCGGCGGGAGTTCCGGCTCAAGCTGACGGAATGCTCCCTCCATCAAGCCTGCGCCTTCGCTATCTGCCAGCCAGGTGGAGCAATCAAAGCGCTGCCAATAATAAGGAGGACGGGTTACTCCAGCCTTGTCTATCACCTCGCGGGCATAAGCAACTGGGGTCAGGTCATGCATGGCTGCCAGGAAAGGCAGAAGTATGCCCTCGCGCTGATTTTGATAGACCCGCAAAGCCTGCCGGCCATGGACGCAGCGGCGCACCACATCTTCCGGAGAAAACTCTCCCAGATTGATGGCATTGGACAGCAAGGAGACGCTTACAGCAATGGCCTCCGGATGGGAAGCATTCAAATCCGCGAAGCGTTCATCCTTCAATGCAACCATCACCAGGCGGCGTAGATCGGCGTCCAAACTGGTAATTGCATCGCCCATGCAGCCGCGCAGCCGTCCCCAGATGTAGATAGTCACAAAAAGAGAATGAAGGTGTTGCGGCAAGCTCTGATTACCAAGAGGCGCGGTAGCCTCCGGGAGGCCAAGCAAGTGAGCGACTGCGATATCGCGTGCGCGCCGTGCGATTGCTGTGCCGATGCGGGCGTCTTCGCAGGCCGCAGGCTGTTCCGCTTTGGGCACCCCCGTCCGCTGCCACTGCACACCAGGCTCGACAAACTTCTTCACTTCATGCCGATAAATTGCATACGGCTCAATCTCCAGCAACTTTCCGTTGGCAATTCGCGCCTGCTGAAACTGCTGGAACTCATTGCCAATTCCCGGCATACGCGGCAGCGCGCCACCCATCACGGATGCGCGCTCGCGGCTGCGGACCACGATTCCATAACGATCATTATCGAGTTGGCCCACAGTGCCTTCTTCCAGGGCGGAGAAGAACGTAACTGCAATGTGGCTTGACTCCAGGCGCGCCAGGCCCGCTTTGCCTGCCGGAAGCAGATGAGCAGTCAGCAGAGCGGCGCGGACGATATCTTCCGCCGTAGTCCATCGCGGCTCGCCCGGAAAATTCCAGAAACCATCGCGAGCATGGCGCAGATGAATGTTGGATTTCGAGCGAACGCTGACCCATGCCCCGCCGGAGGAATCGTAATCACGGTCCAGATGTTGTGCAGGGCGCAGCAGCTTGCCTGTGCTGAGGTACTCGGTCATCGCCAGGCGCGCTAAGCCGGCAGGGTGCAATCCCTCGGGCGCCCGCTCGGCGCTCCATTCAAACGGGGGAAAAATTCTGCTGGTGTTGGCGGCCGGCTTAGCTTCTCCTTCCATGTTGGCCATGAAGTCATCATGGATATCGAACAGCGCCTCCACGTGGTAACCGCGCTCTTGAATATTGGAGTAGCCGCTGAACCAGCCAAAACGCACCAGGCAGACCGCTCCTTCCACGTGCAATCCGGCGGCTTCCAGGCGTTCACACGCTTCAGTAAAGGAAGTGCCGGAGGCGATCGAGTCATCCACCAGCACGACCGGCTCGTTGCCATCAATTTCTCCTTCGATCACCCGCATCGCGCCGTAGGGCTTGGCCTCTCTGCGCACCAGCAGCCCGCGATATCGTCCTCCAGACTGCAAAATGCAGGATTGAAGAATGGGAACGCCGATCAATCCGTAGGTGGCCAGTTGCCTTCCGTCGAAATGCTGGAGAAGTTCCAGCAGGCACCGGCCTGCCAGCTCCGCGCCGCGTGAACTCAGGGTCACACCCAGCGAGTTCAGCATCCAGCGTGCAGTAACGCCGTCACGAGAAACAATCGGCTGCCTGGGTGAGCGGCGCAGAATCCCATTTTGCAATAGCGAAGCGAGCAGTTCCCTGCGCTCCTCCTGAAAGGGCTGGGGTAGCGACGATAAAATAGATCCAAGGTCGCAACGCACGACTGTCACCTAGGTGATCTGCACCGGCATATCTCTGCGGATGGGTGCTGCTTCCATCTCTACAGGTTGATAGTCGGGCAGAGCTGCAAGATCAAAGTTCGGATTTTCCGGGAGGGCCAGGCTCAAATACCGGCCATCCAGATGCAAAATCAGGTCTTTCTCTACAAACTCCTGCAACGCGTTTTGAATCCAGGCCTCACTGCCAAAACGTGCGGCGATGTCCCGGGGAGTGCGGGCCTCCGCGCAGTATTCGTACAGCGCCGCCGAGTCGCCTGACACCGTGTAATGGCGCACCGTATCATTACGTCCGTCAGAGATGCGCATCGCCGTCCATGATTTCTGGTATCGCAGATATGGTTTCGGCGTGCTCTTCCAGCGCGCCTGCCAGTCTCCCACCCGCCGGAAAATCTCCTCGTAAGCGGAATCATCCACGGTATTCGCCATCTTGTGCTCAAAGTAATACGAGATGCGCGGCAGATTGAACTTGCCTCGGGGCAGAATGTAGTTGTAGCACTTGGCCGGGACCAGATTTGAAATCGATTGCGAATCCGGGTCCGTGTACATAGGGGAGCCACGGTCAGCCCGGGCCTTCACGATGGCATACGGCGGCTGGAAGTGCGGGATCCGGGAGATCACCTCAGATTGCACCGCATAGTCCTCGGCTGTCTCTCCGGGAAAACGGCACAGAATGTTGTAAAGATTATTGATGCGGTAATAAGTACACCACTTGATTAGTTCCACATTGCGCATGCCCGTGGAAAGCTTGCGCATGATCTTAAGAATGTTGGTGGAAAGGCTCTCCACGCCGGGCTGGACGGAGAACAGGCCTCCGCGGCGCAGGCGGCCCAGTTGCGACCGGGAAAAATTGGGCCTGATCTCATAGTGCAACTGGATGTCGCTGTTGGCGGCGGCCAGCTTGGCAAAAAGCTTTTCTGCATATTCCGGGGCCATGATGTTGTCAATGGCATTGAACTGGAAGTAGCCGTACCGCTGGGTCAGCAAGTCCAGGTGTTCAATCACCCTGTCCGCATCCTTGGCGCGAAATTCCATGCCCGAACGGTTCAGGCCACAGAAGGTGCAGTGGTTTTTCTCGCCCCACCAGCAGCCGCGTGCCGCCTCAATCGGCAGCAGGGGCTCACGGGCGCCGGGAGAGGCTTCGTAACCGCCTTCTTTGCGCGCGTAAAAATACTCATCGTAATCCGGCGGCGGAGTACTGTTCATCTCCATGAAGTTGGGCGCGCGCCCGGCATAACGGACCTCGCCCTCTCCGTCGCGCCACATGATTCCCGGCACGCCTTCCATCGTCTCGCCCGCATAGAGCCTGCGTACCATTTTGGGAAAGGAAACTTCGGCATCGCCACAATGAATAAAGTCAACCTGCGGACACCCTTTCATCACTTCGTCCGCTATGTCATCCTCCAGGCTTGCGCCGCCCAGGATGATGGGAATCTGCGGATACTTCCGCTTTAATCCGCGTGCCAGAGCCAGGCTGGCCACCAGTTGCTGGAAAACCACGGTGAACCCGATCAGCCCAAAGCGGCCCCAATCCGTGCTGTTGACGCAAAAATCAATGAACTGCGGGGCGGCCTCATACCTGAGACGGCGCAGGTCCTCCAGCGAGCATTGCGCGTATTGGCAGATCGGGCGGAAGATACTCTCGTGGGCGGCAAAGTATTCGTCATCGTCGGTATTGGTCTCGTCCCCAAAGGCGGCCTTGGACCAGATCCACTCACCCACCAGGGAAGGCCACACGTCGGCAATGGTTTCGCTCAAGCGCCAGCCAATCTGGCCACCCAGGTACATAAATAAGGAGAACGGCTGGGCCGGAATTCCGGCTTGTTCCAGGGTTGGCTTAAGCAGCGCAAGCTGGAAAGAAGGGAAGCGTGCCGAAAGGCACGGCATGCTCACGAGGGCGACGGGTTTGACAGTGCCTTGCACAGAACAGAACCTCAGCAGGTCGTTCCGCTCCCAGGCTGATTGCGAATCGTGGTAGAAGGTGATTCGCAGGACTATTAAAGCGTTTGTCCAGAGCCAGGGGATCTTTTTAAGAATCCGGAGACTTGCCCATTAAACAAGAATTTCTAATCTGAATCAACAGTTTAGGCTGAAACAGAGCAGAATTTACGCTGAAGTTGGGAGGCTCTAACAGTAATTGTTGCAAAAAAGGTGCAGAAAGCCGTACTGGGATCATTTTGGCAAAGATCGAAAGACAACCTTCACGGCGACAACGTGCTGCGAGCCGCGCGTGAGCCCTGGCTGTGAATCGATCCGAAACCGCTTGTGGGCGAAAGAGAGTTCGGCCTTGCCTCGATTGTTCGCTCGTACGAATTCGGAAAGCCGGGTAAAACCACCGAAGTTTACCATATGGTAAATATTTGGCCGAAATGGGCCGGATTCCGTACATTCTGCGCATGCTATTGAGAACTAAAGAAAAATCGGTTGCGGAATCCGTTGCAGATGCCTTTTTCGTTGCGGAAACTCTTAGCCGCAAATCCGCCACGGCGGACAAGTACACGCGAAAGAGCGCGAAATCAGACCCTTTGACTATCAACAGGCAATAGCAAAACATAGGGTTGATTCCGCTACCTGCTCCACTTATTGTCGCAATTTCTTTCACTTTTGCGCACACATCTCCTCAAGCGTCTCAGCCTTGCGTCACTGGGCCTGCGCACACTGCTGCGCAAGCCCGACACAAAGGGAGCCGAGCGCGAGCGAGAAGACACTTCGCTCTCCTTCACTATTCAGTTGTCAAAGATCAAATATTTCCGCTGTTGGCCCCTGGGGGCGCAGCCTGCTTACAGTTTCAGGATTGCATCCGCAGAAGCAGGAGTCAATCAAGTGCTGTCACAATGCTGTCAGAGTGACAGCACTTTTTTTGGAAAATGCCAATGATTTAGCGATTTTCAGTGTTTAGCAGCTAAGGCCTCGTTTGGGCCGTTGCCGCCTGTTTGACTGCGTCGGGAAGGGCGAAGACGGAATCATCCACGTCGTCGTATGTAACCGATGTGATCAGGACGACCGCCAGATCGTTGCCGTCGCGCGAGGTGGTTTTGGCCGGCATCAAAACGCCGCCAAAGTCTTTGTAATCCTCAAAAGTCTCTGTGGCATCGCCGTTGCCTCCGCGCCATGCGGTGTTGAAGGCATAGCCCTGCAGCAGGCCGGTTTCCTTGTCGTAGAAATGTTCGTTGACCTTGTCCCAGTTGGTTACACCCTTCAGGTGATAGCAAGGACGGCCGTTGAAATCTTTTATGTCTACCAGGTCCATCGATTTGAAGTATTTCGTAATGTGCAGGTGGTAATACATGTCGGCGTCGCGGGCTACGCTTTTGGCTTCGTCTCCATCGTGGATGGTGGCTTTGCCGGAACCATCCATGTCCCAGGCAATTTTTCCATCGTAGCCGGTGAGATAGGGTTTTCCATCCGGCAGGTTGACCTTCAGCAGCAGCTTGCCGTCTCGGGTGTAAGTGGTGGTCTCCAGATCCAGGTTCCGGGAAGGAGCCTGATATCGCCCGTGAATGGTCATGGATTTGTGGCGCAGCAGCGCATCGCGCCCGCCAGTGGCGCGGACGTTGCGTTCCAGTATCTCCGCCACGGTCGGCATTTGCGCCGAGCCCTTGGATTGAACAGCCGTTGCGGACGTGGCCCCGAGGAAAACAAGCGACAACAGTGCCACGATTTTCGAAAGCCGGGCTGCGTGGTTCATCGGGATTACCCCCTGCACAAAGAATTTGGTAATTGGGTAATTTAGTAATTTGGTAATTGAAAATCAAAAGCCAAATCTGAACACTAAAGGATATCAAGGGCAGAGGCCTTGGGAGTTCGTTGTGAATGGGCCGCTGCCGGAGAGTGACCGGCAGCGGTTTCGATTGTGTCTGCTTCTTTGCGTTCTTTGCGCCCTTTGCGGTTAAGCCTGGCGTCGTTTTGTTTTCCTGGGATGCTGGCGCTTGAGTGCCTGTTGCAGGTCTTTCATCTGCTCCTTGATCTCCTGTCGGCGCTCCTGGGCATGGAAGAAGACGTCGTCCGGATCGCGGTTCTGTTTGTCCCATTCATCGTG
>DATDGL010000204.1:0-53386 GCA_036522115.1 Candidatus Angelobacter sp. | reverse complement strand
CATTGCCGCCGCATCCGTTCATCCATCAAGGGCGCCAGTGCATGGAATTTGGCTTCTATCTGTTGGACGTGGGACTCATGTCGCACGATCCATTTAACAACCAACCTATAAAATAAGTCAAGTTATTTTGACGCGACTCCTTATCTGCTTTCCCCCCAGAGGGACCGGGGAAGGAGTACACGGCGGACAGGGTCCGCGAGGCCGTGGCCTACACCATCAAGCACATTCAGGAGACGGATAGAAGAGCATCCCTGCCCCTCATTGCTCGCAATCTCTATGTGGCCCTCGATGAGGACACCTCACCACTCAACCGGCTCAACCAAGCCCTCTATCCCTATTGGAAATCACTTTGGCCCATTGCCGCCCGAGGCCATTACTTTGAGAAGCGCCGCCATCAACCCATCCGCGAAGACGACGACCCAACGCATGAGGTTTGGGACGAACCCGTGATCCCTTCAATCCAGGAAGACGGTTTTTCCCTCCGTTTTGCCCGCGATGGACACAGTTTCGACATGCTTCTGCAATTTCCCGAATCCAGGGGCGCCATGTACGCCTTTGGCGGTTATCCCGCCATCCGTGAAGTCCTCAGGCTCCTAGACAGATTTAACCCTGAGGCAATGCCTAAACGAGCCTGGTCAGGCGATCACTTTTTTGCCTACGTCATCGACCGCGACCAGCCAAACAAAGAGCTGTGGTTTCGCCCCAACGGCCAAGGAACCACCCTACGCTTCTCCATGGCGGAATTGAGCGCAGTACGGAAATTATTCCAACGCGCCTGGGCCATGCCGGAACTGCAAAGCACCTGGGAGATGCTGCACATCGAATACGGAGAATTGTGATGTTACGCAAATTTTCCCGCTCCAAAACCATTAGCACCAAAGTGACGGAAGACGAGCAGCGCCGCTTGGAAGCGTTAGCGGCTGCTAGCGGCCAGGGCATGAGCGAGTGGACCCGCGCAGTCCTGCTGCGCCAACTCAATCCCTACGAGGAAATCATGCTGTCGGAAGTGTTGGCCCAACGCGCCATCCTGCTCAATGTGGCTTGCTGTGAGCGGTACAGTTCGCGAGGCTGAACGGCGCGGATTTCTCCGTTCTCGCGCTCGGTCATGTTGAACAAAACGACGTGAGTATGGAGTTGCGGAGCGGCGTAACCGTCTACGGGGCGGCTGCTGTCGTGTTCAAATTTCGCCGCTACCCATTGGCCGGTTGTTTCTGCCGGGTGGTTTCCGCCGATTCGTGCCTGGACATACTTTTCCAGTTCATTCAGGGCCACATCTACGGATTCCCTGTGCGCTTGGCGGACTCGTTCATCTCCTCCGACCAGAGCCGTAAGACTGACGCTCTTAGGCGCGGCAAAGGTGGCATCCCACCCGGCGCGGTGTTCCATCGTCTTGATCTTTTCGCCCTGGGCGTTGGTATGTTGATGGGCCAAACGAAATCTGACTAACTGCTCTCCTGTCATCGGGTGCTGACCATCCGCCAAACGGCCAAACTGTTCGGCATCTACTTCACCCTGAAGGCCCCATTTGGCGGCTAATTGGCCGTGCCATTGGCCGCGCACACGGTCGCCCTCGGTGTAATAGTTGTCCTGCGCGTTGGCAAACTCCTTCTGGTGGTAGCTTTGTGCTTGGCCGGAAGAGAGCGGTTTGGAGATGGTCAGCATGTTACTCAGTCGAAATACGGCTTCTTTGGTGATTCGGGTTTGACTGACACTGCTTCTTCATCTCGTGTTCCCTTGGGCGGATCGGCGGTGTTGTTGGCTTGAGCCTGGACGGGCCGCGCTGAAATAGGGTTCGATTTGCTGATGGGGGTAGCCAATTCGTTAGAATCAGCGGTTACGGCTGGTTGCGCTGGCAGCGGAGTCAGCTTACGTTGTAAAAAGGCTGGCTGGCGCTGTGGAAGGTCAAGGTAATCGAAGCTGAGGCGCACGACGAAATTGCCATGCTTCAAATAGCCGCGTAGGTCCGCCAACCCCATGATTTCCGCGTCCGTTACCAATGATTCCTCGGTGTGGTCGGATTGATCGGTTTTTGATTCGCGGGGCTGCGGGAACCGGCTTCGGGTGCGGCTCTCGCGTAGACGTTCGATCTCGATCTTTCCAATGGTCGCGCTGATCCAGTTTGCGGAATGGGCTTCAGCGGTGCGCAAGAAGATTTTGGGGGCGGCCTGAGAAAGCATGACTTCTGCTTTGCGCCCGTACAGTTCCTCCACCTGGCTACGTCCCTGGAAACCGAGCACGACGGGATTTCCGGCCTTCCGGTTTTCGGTGATGGCGGTGTGCAACTGTGGCAGGACATGCAAGCTCTGCAATTCGTCCAGGATGAACCAAACCGGACGCACACCGGGTTTGCCCTGGTTCATTAATCGCAAGATAAGCATGTCGAGCCACATGCTGATAAGGGGTCGCAAGCGTTCACGGAACTCGTGCGGACTGGTAATGAAAAGCCATCCCTGGCGTTGCTTGGCCCAACTGGAGGCCGTCCAGCTTGCCTGCGCTTCGCCGGGTGCGGGCAACAGTTTCAGCGCATTGGCAACCATGTTCAGTGTGGCCATCATGCCTCCGCGTTGTTGGGCGGCTTCGGGATGAATGGCCGCTGCGTATTCGGTGCCTTTGAGCCGTCGGGTCAACTCCTGCTCATCGCGCAAGATGGCAAGCAGTTCGTGAGGAGTGCGCTGCGGGTCTTCCGTCAACAGATGGGCGAAGATCTGGCGGGGCACATTGATGAAAAAAGGATTGCTGCGATTGTCGTCCTTGAATAAAGCAGCTGCTAAGCTCTCGGCCTCGGCTTCATGCTGCACCTCGGCGCAGGGCGTCCAGTAAGGCATTCTTTGATCTAAAGGATTGAGGACTACATCACCCCGTGTCCGGTTATAAAATTGCGGTGTGTATTCGAGGGCCGGGTCATAGACAATGGCGGTTTCGCCGCGCTGTTCGACTTGCAAAAGTATCTGGCGGATGAGAGAGGATTTGCCCGCTCCGGTGTCGCCCATCATCATGAAATGAGAGCTTTCTTTGTCTTGGGGAATGCGGACTAAATTGCCGTCGCGTCGCAAGAGAAATTCGCCGAGGGTGCGCCGTTCCTTGGTTTGGAGGCCAATGCCATCGGAATGATTGGCACGGTTGAAGGCTGCGGCGCTCACCAGCTCCGGGCCTTTGGTTGGGCGTCCGTACTTGAGTACGCGGCGGCGCTTGCGGTCGCGGGGAATGGCCCATACCAAACCGACTATCAGCGCACTCAAGCCCACCTTCCACGCCTGTCCGAATAACAAGGCGAAGGGGTTTTGTCCATCGTAGATGACCTCCTGGAACCAGCGTTGCATGTCGGCATTGAGATAACTGCTGCGCTCCCATTTAAGCTTGGCTTGTCCTGCGAGTACGGCGGGATCGGTGAAATCCTCATTCCGCGCCAGTTGCTCTTTTTTGCCGTCGATGCGATACACCAGCGTAAAGGCCATGGTCTTGACCCAGGGATGGCTTACGCTGTTGAGGTAAGGCTTCAGATACGTTTGCTGTAAGAACGTCCATTGCTGTTTGTAGTCATAAACTGCGGTTCCGATAGTGGCGGCTGCGGCTACCAACAGCGCCGTGATGAGTGCGAGTGGCCGGCGATTCGGCCAACGGTAGTTTTCTTTTCTTCCCCATTGGGTCATAACTTTTCCTTTTTGGCTTCCTGAATGGTCAGTTTGGCAGCGGCGATGCTGAGCCGCTCTTTGGCTTTGTTCAGCTTGTCGGCGTCGGCGCGTGCGGTCAGCTCTCGCATTCTTTCGCTGCTCAATTTCTCGCCCTGGCTGAGGGCGTAATACGGCACCGCCATTTATCGCGCTGAATTGTCACTCCGTTTGAAGCCATTGGGCTACGACATTGAACCGAGCGCCAAAGGAGCGCCGGAGATTAAAGGCTACAGCCAGGATTATTTGAACGCTTCCAGCCCGCGCAACCAGCAAATCCGCGAGGAAATGCAACGCCAAGGTTTCGGCAGCGCCGAAGCCGCAGAGATTGCGCAGCATCAGACCCGCGCAGCCAAACTCAATATCAGCCATGAAGAAATGCAACGCCGTCATCGGGAGATGGCCGCAGAGCACGGCCACCAGCCCGCGCGTGTGATCGAGGAAGCGCAGGCCCGCGCCCAGAAGATCGAAGCTGCAGCTGAGCAGGAGAAGCAACGCGACATCCGACAGGCGCTTGCCTATGCGCGGGAAAGAAACCTCGAACGCGACGCAGTAGCCGACGAGCGCGACATCATGCGCGATGCCCTTAAGCGCTCAATGGGTGAGGCTTCTTTGGCGGAAACACGCCAGCAGTTTGAGCGCGAAGTCAAAGAACGAGGATTCATTGAGCTTGAACGCCAACCAGGAGCAGCAGGGCGAGTTTTCACCAGTCAGGAAATGATCGACCTGGAGCGCGATAACACCAGTTCGTGGTCGCCCGTCCTTTCCGCGTTCCTGCGAACGAAATCAAGTTGCGAACCAAAAATGTGCTGGTTGACCGAACTCCAGGCGCTGTGCATGCGCGGGTTCCCGCCCTGGTCGCGCAGAACATTTCCGTTCTCATCGGTGAGCATGGCCATTTGCGCCCAGCGGCCCAGGAACTGCTCCGCGCCTTGCCTGCTGCCGGCATTCAGGAAAGCGTAGTCCAATCCGGCAAAGGAGGCCGCCTGGTCCGCGGCGTATCGAGCAGAGTCCAGATCAGGAAAGATCTCTTTGTAGCCCGCCGCCTCAGACGCCAGGCGCGCATTGCGGAATATGGCATTGCGCAGAGGTTGGTCAGCCTCCAGCGCCTGCTTGAGCGCCGTGTTGGCGTTGATCTTGTCATTCAGCCCCTGGGAGGATAGAAACTCCTCATTTTCCAGATCAAGATTCAGGTTCGCAGCCGAGGGTGGCTGCGCTCCCACTTCCGGCGGTGAATCTTCAGCGTCTTCTTCCGTTGCTACTCCTTCATCTCCCGGCGACACGGAACTCTCGTCCTCCGGGGCTGCCGCCGCTTCAGGCTGCGCACCTTGATTTTCATTGCTCTGTGCTGACTGCTTTTTTTCAATCAGCGCCTGCGCATAGTCCTCCAGCGACCCAAAATCCTGTGGGCTAAGTTCGCCGTCTGAGCTGGCTGCACCCGGCTGTGAATGCTCTGCGGACGATGAAGCTGTGCTTTCTGGCACGGAAGCCGAAAAGCTACTCTCTGCCGGTGCTGACGCCGGCGCAGGTGAACTGGCTACGCTCGGTGGAAGAGATGCTGAACCTACATTTGTGGTTACTGCAGTTGTGGCCATACTTTTAAACTCCTGGAGGTAAGTAATTTGGATTCAATAATTGGTACTGAGCGAAAGATCAAGGCGTGCAGAAAACAAGGACTTGAATTTGCGATTACAGCTTGTTTCGAACTAGGTTTTTAGAGGCACGGCTTCACAGGCTGAAAAGCCTGCGCGTCACGGCAGGCGCCGCTTGTAGATGTAAGTTTTTATGGCCTTCCCATCGTCACCTTCAATGATGTAGCCGCCCGGCAGAAATTGGACATCAGGAGTAAAATCCCAAAACATCCGCACATGCTCAAGGGTTTGCGCATGGGACACTACAGAGGGAAACAGCAATGCCGTAAAGCTAATTAGTGGCATCAATCCCGTCAATACCAAGGTTTTCCAATTCGCTGCTGGCATATCGAATTCATCGCAACTCCACCAATCCATACACTATGCTGTGTCTTTGGACGCTGAGTGAAAACGGCGTCAGAAGTCCTCTTTATTCGCCTAACTTTTTCAAGGTTGAATACGCTTAGAAGAACCGGGGTATGATGATGTCCAGTAAAGCTGCCATAGAGCGTGCCTGTTGCCAGAACCTTCCTTCCCAAGAGCCGCGCATATCTCTGGTAGGCTTCCTCGCCATCGAAAACCAATTGAATTCTGCGAATATTTGTTTTCGATAAATTTATTAGGTCCTTGGGGTTGACCTGACTGACACAAACCGGACGTGAAAGCTTTAAAAACCAATAGTTTTCCGGCTCGTCTCCGTGGCGAATGCTCTCGTAGTCCGGTGGACCCGGATAAGTTCTGCTGACGATAATCCCGGTTAGCTCGACTACCACAGGTTCATAAGAGAGGCAGCTCTGCCCCGATAGTCCCTGAGCTTGCCCTGCGCAAACCAGGGAGATAAGAATCCCCGCGACTGTATAGAATCGTGTCATAAGTGACGCAAAATAATAAGGATCACAATGTCCATAGATTCTTTAGCAATCGCTGTGCCATTTCTGAATTCATAACGGCTCGATACCCGGCTATTTTTTGCGTGGTGCTGGGCGCGGCTTAGCTGGCTGCGCCACAACATTCATTTTCCGGTTGGGCCTGCTCTCATAAAAGCCCTCAATTCGCGCCATGGCCTGCTTCAGAGTTTCAAATTGTTGAGGTGTAAGAGTGGATACCTTAGTGTCGCCAGTGACCCCGAGCCCTGCGCGGACCTTCTTCTGATAGCCTGCCGTGTCGTTAATTACTTGACCTTTGGCATTCTTGTGCGGCGCCCACCTAGACACAGCATCGTCAACGCTCAGGCCCCAATATTTGTTTGATTTTAGCTTGCTGTCCATCGCAGCCCATCCGGTCTCGGGTGAAGGGAATACGGCGAATCCTTTGTCGGTGCCAATCTGCCCGTGACTCCTCGAAAATGCACCAGCTTCCATGTTTCCAGGATTATTGTCGCGTTGAGGATGATTTCCTCTCCGCATCTCTCTCCTGCCATCTGGATATATCAATGTGACGGCGCGACCACGGGATTGCACCGTTGGCTGAGTTCCTTGGGGCGGCTGCGACCGACGTATGTTTTGCATTAAACCGCTAAGAGTCTTCCCAAGTCCCTGTGGATTGCTGATTGAGAAGTTGGGCAGAACCTCTGGTGCAGTTGCTGGCCGGCGAATTTTCGAGGGTCGTTTAGTCAGCCCACTTGCATCCACGATGCCGCCTTGGCTGCCCGACGCAGCCTGCGGACCAGGCTGCTGATCCGGTGACGATCCCATCGAACTGCCTGCAGGCGTAGGCTTGTCTCTCCATTCGCCAGCAGCATAGTCTGCGCCCACAGGGACAAAGCTTCCAAATATTCCCTGCTGCGCCCGATCAAAATCCAGGCTTGCGGGTGAGACGCCAGTCCTTAACCTCAAGCGCGGGGCCTGCCATGAATCCATTGATTGTTTCGCCCCTGCAACTACGCTGCTGCCGATGCCCCTTGCCGCAACTGTTGTGCCATTCGCATCCGGGCCGAAGGGTGTTCTCTGCTGTCCCAAAGCCAAAATGCGCTGCCCAATGCTCGGTTCAGGTGTCGCCTGGGACGGAGCGACAACGAACCTCCTCTGAAACTGCGCGTCGCTAACCGGCAATTGCAGGCTGGAAAGTGACGGTGCACCAGACACATCGGTGGTCTGATCGTCGTCCGCCAGTGTCGCTGGGCCAGAACCCGGATACATCGGCCGCAGAGGAAATGGCTGGGCCACGGTTTCATTTTCTTGTTCTTGTGGATCGTCAAAGGGCATGGTTCATTCCTGGTGATTTTTTGTGTGTGTCTCGTTGAACACGAGCTGTGTCAAGATGCACGCGAAAGGGGCGACATCAGTCTCATCAGCGGTAAGATTTTCTAATTCGCGTCTGAATCTTCGCTCTTCTCCGTGCTTCCGTGTCTCTGGGGTGGATTTTGGTTCTGCCTGGCTGCCGCTTCCACTCCATACTGCACGGCCATCTTGTAATACAGGACTACGTTGCGGAATCCGTCCGGGTTTTCATCCTTCTTATCGAAGTTTTTTTGCGCCCACTCCCGGACCGTCTTGGCAATAACGTCCATATCATCCAGCTCTTTGTCCGGCTCAATGGATGGGAGTTCAATCTTGGTCGCAGCCGAGGGCGGCTGCGCTCCAAACGCGGACGAAACAGGCACCGGCCTTTGCTGCATCAGCAGATCAACCGTTCGCAGCACCTTGTTGCGCATATCGCGCCCCGGCACCACCAGGCCGGGAACGCCAGTCCAAGTGGCAATCTGCTCCTGGTTGGTGGGATCGTCCATGATCGCATTGATATAAGGATTCTTCCCGGAAGCGCCAAACTCAATCAGCTTTTCCCAGAACGCCTTGATCTCCTGCCATGTCATGGGGAAACTCTGGTCAGTCTCCGGATAGGCATGGATATTGCCCTCCATCTCATCCAGCCGCACGTAGTTGTTGCGATACTGGCCGCTCTCATCTGTGCTGACGTTGATCCAGTCCTCCGTCATGTTGTCCTGGGCACAGGCAACCGCAACCTCAGCGGCCTGCGCATGCTCATCGCGGACGTTGTCCCAGAACAGGCTCAACTTACCCATGGCCGTGGAAAGCTGTTGCTGCTGGCCGCCCATGGTCTCGATGTGCGGATCTCCGGCCCCGCCAAAGATCTGCGGCGGGGTGCCAGAGATTAGCTGCGCAGTAAAAACCAGCTTGTCAGTGTACGTATAAATGTTGGCGTCAATCTCCGCTTTCACCAGGACAATGGCGTCTTCCAGCCGGTTGCCCATGGCGGACGCCGCCTGCTTCATCTTCACGGGATTCAGGATGCCCGGCAGCAGCGGCTTGGCATTCAGCGATTCTCCGTCGATCAGGTTGGAGTTGTAGAGAACCATTCCAGCAGCAATCCGGTCCATATATTCATGGGTGATGTTCGCGACATCGTTGATGCGTTCCTGCAGTGGAATAGCGGCATCGCCCACCGCCGGCGGATACAGGCCGAAGGTCTCCTGAACGGCTCCCGCCCACGTCCATTCATCGGTGAGCTTAGCTTCCCGGGCCTCCAGAAACAGGTCTCCCACGTTGACCAGCAGACAGCCCTTGGGAAAAATCTTCTTGAGCTTCTTGGCCGTCTCCTGGTTCTCAATGTAGTTGAAGGCCCAGGACTGGATCCAGGTGCGCGAAAGAGTCGGCATCAGGTCTTGAATAAAGTTAGAGCGCCCACCCGATTCGGAGTACACCATCTGCCGGGCCATGCGCTCGTTCTGGGCCTCGGCCAGCATCGGCCCCAGCGAGGTCCGCAGCGCCTCCCAATGCTTGGGATACGATGCCCGCAGCGACGCAATGTCCACCTCCTCGTCAACATTGAGGATAGGTGTCTCCCGCAAGTTTTTGGCGTAAGGCGCCGCATCCACCATGAGCGCGGAATACAAAGTCATCGCGACCATGCCATTCGGCGTCTCCTGCTGCTGGGTGATTACCGGAACCTCGATCCTTTCTTCAGGAAAGAAGTCGTTCTCTGAGAGAGGATTCCCGCAGGAGCGGCAGGAGGATTGAGGAATTGCGTAATTTGGTAATCGGGTAATTGGAAAACCCGAGGATTGATCTGGTTGAGTAGAATCTTTCGCCGCTATCGACTGCGCCCCACAATTGTGGCAAGCAAATCTTGGTGGCAGCGCCGTAACCTGCTTCAGTTCAACCACCGGCTCTCTGTGCGTACCTGCACGGTCAGAATCCACGATGTACCGCGTATGACGAAAATACGATCCTGCCATCCACAGAAACAACAAGCCCTGTTTGTGCAGGCTCTTGATGTGGTTCTGCCGCTCGATGATCTCCTGCACCCGCGAGGCCGCTTTCGCCGTAGCAATGTCTTCTTCCCGTTCTGCATTTTCCGGCAGGAACCTGGTCTTGGGCACCTGCGCGGACAACCCGGCGACAAACGCGAAGCCCAGCATCTGGTAGAAGTTAGTCGCAAACTGGTAGAGGTTCAGGTCTTCATTCCCAGAGTCGCCGCCGGAAAATGTGGCTTCCAATGCATCGAACCACTGGAAACTGTCCGGGTCAAAACTGATGAAGTGATTGCCTTTAAAGAACTCATACGCTTTCAGAGCGCGTTTTATGATCATTCGGCGTCGCAAGAACCACGACTGCTTGTACTTGCGCACTACCTCAATCAGCTCCCGCTGTTCTTCGTCACTCAATTCGGAGTTCGCAGACGCGGACGATCGCGCTCCTGAGTGCGCACCTTTTCCTTCGGGCTGCGCATCGTCTGCCGTGCGCTCCTGGCCGTGAAGAGGATGTGGCTTGGTCATGTCAAGTTTCAAGAATTGTTTGGATGACATCAGTTTTTGGACTCTTTTTGCTCTTAGGAATTCCTGAAGGATTTCGCTCATACACACTTGTACTCGCGTGCATTCGCGGCTGATCAGTTGTTATTTGGACTTCGGAAGCGCAGTCTTAACTCCATCCATATGTGCAGCATTCAGTTCATTCATTACTTCATCCCGCTGCCGCTCCGCTGTCTTTGCCGGCCGGACCTTTCTCAGCCATCTTTCTTCAGCCAGGCGGTCCATCCGCCGCATAATCTTGCTGGGTAGACGCGGAACAGTTCCGGCTTTGCCTGACGCGTCTTTTGGCTGTTCAGATTCGCCCATATTCCGATGTTCCGGTACGAGAGCGTTCTGGGCCACATGGCCGACTGACCTAAGCTGCTCGCCTGGTCCCTCAAACACGGTCGCCCCGATTCCCAGCAGGCAGATTTTGTCCCACAACATCCGCCGCTCGGCTTCAAGCTCAGCGATGCGCCGGTCGCGGTAGCCTATTTGCACATTCTTTTCCCGCAGCATTTCTTCAAAGCGGGCAAGGGAGATAATTGGAAGATTCATGTCAGATCTTTCTTGGTAGTGGTCATTAATAAGAACAACTCGCCTCACCCTTTAAGAAATAAAGGTAGCGAAGCGTTTTATTTTTTAAATCTCTCTCTCCTCTGCAATCCCGCCGCTAATCTATGGCTGCACCGTGGTTCCGGCCGTACTAAAAACTGCTTGCCCAGATCCATCCGCGGGTGTATTGTGCTGCGCACAAAATCATTGGTGTAACAAAAATCCTGGGGGGGTACGTCAGCATTGAAGCAGCCACTTCCTGACATCATTGTTACGGTTGAATGCCGTGTGTGCCATGGCGGTTATCAGGCCCGGAGAGATTCCATTGCGGCAGAGGAAAAGATCTGCACGCCCTGTTGGGAGTTTCAAGACTCTGAGGTCGCAGTCGCTTAGGGGTGCAAGATTGCGCTTTTCATAACCGGCATCGGGTCGATCAGATCTGATCTGATCTGATCTGAGTTCATGTGTCAGCAGAGACACGTTCGTGTCACGATTGACACGACGAGTTTTCTCAATCATGCGTTATTTTTGGGCTGTTGTTTCCGCGCCAGTTTACAAATCGAAACTGTGCAGACGATTTCAATCGCTGACATAGATTTTGTCTCCGCACAGGACCGGCGAGCCGTACAGGTATGCATTTCCCGTAGTCCAATTCATTTGCCCGTAGTCAGTTGCCGTCACCCGGCATCCCACCCTCGTCGAGCACGTTGCCGATGAACTCACGCAGGCCATGCTTGAATTGGGTCTGCAAAATACGTACCCGCAACGGGATGATCTTCTTGAATTCGCCCTGATGCACGACTTGGAGTCGGTGCGCCACATCTTGCAGACTTAAAGCTGAGGACTCTCCACCCATATTTGCTGGTTGAACTGGACTGTTTAGCTGCCCCACAGCCTGTCCGGGTAACTCAATCGGGCTCTGCACAAGAAACTGTAAAAGGATGCATTCTACGCGGCTTCCGCATCACTGCTTGTTCTGGCCAAAGAAGGGCATATCTCAGGATTCTGCCCGAAATTGGCGGGTTTGCTGTGGAAATGGCGCACCAAGGCGGAACATGCGTGAATTGGGGACTGAACATTTGCTATGCCTTGGTGCTTGGAAACCCGCAGAGAGCGCGGGTTTCCACATTCCCACAGCAACGACTACGGCTGCTGTCCTTTGCCCTTCAGCAGTGAACCCCGCTCAAATCCAAGGGGTTTTACAGATTCCTGCACAGAACCCTCAATCGTAAGGGTTAACCACGCTCCTATTAATCCCAGCCAGATTTTTCTTTTCATACCGCCCTCCGCACAGGCAGAGCTAACATAGCATTCAGCGTGCCATCCCAGGACCGACCGCGTGGGCCCGGAAAAGCGCTAAGGCCAACGCGCGATCGAATCTTCGGACCACTGTGTCGCTATTCTCGACCTGGGAGAAGTCCTCAAGTCCCTATTCACAACGGGGATGCGGAAAAGTCGGCTCCTCGGCTCCTAAGCCGTTGTTGTAGTACCGCGCTGCCCCTGGGAGCAGTTGGCAAACGCTCGAACAATCACCCCTTTTTGTGAGGCATTTAAGATTGAAATCCTCGGCAGCATGGCGCTGTTCGTCTGTTGCCCGGATACTGATCCTGGCATCCAGAGACTCCAATCGATCCGCATGCCGGGAATTAGTCCAATTGACCAAAAAATCCGGGGATTGGTCACGGGTCGAATCAAAATTTCGAAGAAACTGTTTTTGCTGAGCTTCATCCACTCTGGGAATCTCCTGAAATAATGTCCATGTGGCCTCATGCCAAAGGTGCTCGGCCTCAGGGTCCTCAACCGCAATCTGAGCCCCGTAAGATGTGACGACACTGTGTTCGATTACAATCCAGCCACGCGCCTGCCAGACATGAATGCCAAGCTGGCTCAAGAGCCGGTCGCCAAGAAGGCTGGCCAGAACGCCCTTTGCATCTGACCACGTTGTATTCATTTCCAGCGTGCATTGGTCTCGAGTGCATGGCGCAAACTCAGTTGGCTGCCTGGCACTGTTTCTTTTCGCAATGTGCATGGCTTCATCGAATGAGCTGACGCCAGGTCTCAGGCTCTGAATGTCCATCAACATGGCCTGAAACCTGTGTAGCTTGGAAGCAGTTTGAGCTTTCAGTCCGGCATAAGATCTCAGCAACGAGACTGAGAGGACAAGGAGAATTAATGCAAAGAGAATCGTGGCAAATCTTCGCCGCCGTTTGGACGCGCGCGGTTCAAGACTTCCCGCTTGTGGCAACACCGCCATCATGCTAATCACCCATGCACAGACTTAAACATCCGATCACTTTGTCAGCAAGTATCATTCCAAAACATACGGAAAATAGGAGAAACCATTTACGGCATATACCGGCCTGCCGTCCTGAATGTCAAACGGAGGCACTCCCCGATTTCCCATCTGCACAATCTGCTGGCCAATGCTCGGCTTCGCTTCAGCCTGCGGCTCTCACGTCGCCGGTGTTCCTTGACTTGCTGGATTACAAGACCTTTATCGAAATGGCCAGACATTCCGAACGATGTTGAGAGCAATTTTGGTGCCAGTTATAGGCGTCATATTTTTGGCGGTTTTGAACTTTCTCCTTGCATTCGCCCTGAGTTTCTGCGATAAAAACAAAGCGGGCCACGCCAGTGCGAGAACACTGACGCAGCCCTAACCAAAACGCACACACTAGGAGTGCATCATGGCTAAGACCCATCTTACCAGTGGGGAACGGCTGCAGGTCTATGCGGCCGTCTTCCGGATCAATCGCTCATTCCACTTTATTGTTTGCCGCTTGATCGAGCTGCGCAAATTCAGGAGGTTCAACCCAAAAACACTTGCTGAACTGCGGGCGATGACGCAGGAGATGCAGGTTGAAATCAACCATCATCTGCTGGAAAGGGTGACTGAAGTTGAACATAAGGACTGGCATAGTTTTGGGAAAGCACGGGCCAGTAGAAACAGATCGCCAAAATTCAAAGCGCAAAAGCGTTAACCACAAAGGACACAAAGGAAACCAATTTAGCCGCGAAGAGCACCCATCACGCGCAAACATCAAAAACGCGCGTGCTGGGGACCCCGCGGCAAGACACGCGAAAGAAACTCTTTTAACCACAGAGGACGCGGAGGACACAAAGGAGTTGACACGATTGAAAAGCATGGTTATACCCGTGCCGGGGTTTTGCGATTCCTCTTTGGTTTCGTTTTCCCACCCTTGTCAGAGTGGGCTACCTTATTCCATGCCTCCGGCATTCCGGATTGGAGGCGTATTTGGGTCCTTCACTCGGCGAAGAGAGCCCCGATCCAGGATGACAGTTGGTGCATCCGTGGTGATCGACAAGAGATTGAGTTTCTTCTCTCGGCAAAAACCCCTCGATCAGAATGACTATCGTGGCGCGACGGTTTTTAGCACGGATGCGGCTTTCAGTAGGGTTGGCCGGGATCGCGAAAGAGGTTGCCGTGGCGACGGTTTTTTAGGGCGTTGCGGATTCTTTGTTTGGTGGCTGCGCGGCGGCCCATGGGAACGGCTGGAGCATCGTCGGCAGCTTTGGCTTTCAGATATGCGTCCTGCCAGCGGATCATGCGTGATGTCGGGTCCGATTTTGGAATGTCTTTGATGGCTTCGTTGGCCTGCTGCTCCGGCGTCTTGCTGGTGGGTTCGTGCAGGAACAGGCAGAGATATTTGAGGCAATCGCGAAGATGGTTATTGCGGTCAACGATTTTCTCTGAGGGATTGTGGTCGACCAGTTGCCCAGCAGAAAGCTGTACCCTTCTTGCCTGGCGCAGCTCCCAAACGAGGTTAGGACAGCCCTGGTTGTGCACGCCGAAGATCGGCTTGCTGATGTCGCGGAGTCCGGTTGGGCAGACGATCCGGAGCGTGGGCTCACGTCGGTCGAGATCGAGCCAGTGATCGAGGATGCGCTCCATTCCAGTAGCCTCGCTATTGTCTGGCGCGGGATAAAGAGTGGTTATGCCTTCCTGGTGGTAGAGGTCAACGATGGCTTTGAAGCTGCCGTCGGTCTGCGCCTGGGTCTTGTGGAAGATGGACGGGTCAGCGATGACCTCCTGGGCTTCCGTGAAGTCTTTCAGTTCCTTCAAGTTCGGAACGTGCTGCCGAGGGCTGAGACCGGGCTGGTAGTATTCCGACAATATATAGATGTTACCGTCGTTGTCGATGGCTGCGACCAGGGCGGCGGTGGGATTGGCTTTGCCGTGATCGAAGGCGGCGATGCGCTTCCAATTATCTGGCGCCTCAAAGCCGGATCCCTCTGGATCGACGAGAATCTTGTTCTCCCAGTTGGCCAGGACTTCAGCGAAGATGCGCTCGCCCGCGCCTGCCTCATAGACGATTTCCTGTTCACGATCCCATTTGCTCTGTGAGCTGTATTTCCGCCGTTCCTCGGCGACCCATTTGGAGTCGCGGCCAGGATGGGCGGAGTAGTGGACACGGAAGGCGGTGGCACCGATGTGGAGGGTGGATTGGGAAAGGCCGGTCATTGGGGATTTGTGATTGGTAATTTGTGATTTGTGATTGAAATGAGAGCCATTGGCCCTTAGCCTTTGGCCATTAGTAAAAGCAGGACCGGGATTTACCGCAGAGGGCGCAGAGGGCAGGCCGGTGATGCAGCATTGCCCGAGGTGCGTTACTGGACTACTTCCCGCCGCTGCCTGTCCGCTTTATCCGGAGCCAGAGCCAGCTGAAAGCTTTCCTGGGGCCGTGTTTCCAAGTTATTACGAGGAAGATGAGCAGAGCGAAAGATACTTCAGGTCTGGCGAGTATGTTTTTCCAAATCCAAGTAGCGGGCCACCACCACGGCTTACCCTTCACTTTTAAAGAAAGAAGAGGTCCCTGGGCTCCCTGAGCTGACATGATATCTATGGCGATGTTGCCGTTTGTATCCTGCACCGAGGACCAATATTTCTGGCTTAGCTTCCATTCCCAGTGCACGGGCCCGCCGAGAGGTCTTTCCGGTTGGTCTGGTGGATCGCTCGTGATGGAGCTATCCGCGATTTTCAAAGTGGGCTTGATGGATACGCCCGCAGCGGCGGCTTGCCCTGACGGGCCGCTGGCGTCGAAGGCAAAAGGCTCAAACTTGAGCGTGAGGCTCTTCGCGCCTTGGGTCAGGTCGACTTCCTGGTCGTACTCGAAATAACCGAAAACAGTAACGATGATCCTTTTTCCGCAAACGTCCAGGTGGTTTTTTTCGTTCGTGATCTGGTCGCCTAGAGACGCGCCGGGACTGCCTGCGCCTCCCAGAGGAGTGTCAGGCGGCCCGTGCATGTATCCGGGTGGGGGGTGCATGTGAGGTATCTCGCCTATGGAACCGGGTGTCGCTGGCCCGGCCGTCGATGGTAAGTCTTGCCCTTCAGTGCCAGGGGCAACGCTCGCTCGGATACAGTCGCCAAAGAATAGGGAATCCTTCTGAATCTGGCCGTTGCGCTCAAATTGCCAGTGCATACCGGACTCATCCAAGGTCATGAATGCACCGTCGACGCCCGTGACGGGCTGGAAGCGGTTGGGGCCGGCAGGGTAAATGCTCGATACGTGTGGTTGACCCACCATGAGACTCAAGGCTGGGCTGTTGGCTTCGAGGATGACGCTCTGGACTTCCCATCGATCTAGGCCCGTCGGCCGAATACGAAGAGAGCTCTTGACGTGATAGCTGCCTTGCTCGCTATGGCAGAGCCAGCTTCCTTCTGGGGATCTTGTGGCTTGAGCCAGCAAGCGTAGGTTCCCTGCGGCTAACATCATGGTCAGGCCGACCACCCATATTTGAAACTGTCGCATAAATTCATGCCTTCCCGTTGGGCCGTGACAAGCTCTTCATTTGTGAAAGCGAATTGCATTTTACTAGATAGTGTCGCGGATGGTGTCGGCGAACCAGCCTGGGCCGGCTGAACTCAAGACTATGATTTTTTTGCAGACTGGGAGAGCGTTGTTGTAGGAGTCGGCGGCTTCGGGCATGAAGGCGGCTTCGTCCATGAACAAACCCCAAGGGTGATAGGAACGGATCTGGTCGGCGCCGCCGGGGATGCCGAGGATGCGACTGCCGTTCTTGAAAAGCAATTCACCGTCGGCCATGTTCTTCAATTCTTTTTTCAGCGGGAATGCTTCCTGAAGCTCCGGCCATTGGCGGTCGTAGAGCGTCTTGGCGTAATCGACTAATTCAAAAGCTTTGTCTTCTTTTTGGGATTGGAACAGAATGTCGATACCTTCCGTGGTCATGGCGGCATGGGCAAAGAAGCCCACACAGAGCCAGGAGAGCATCATGTTGCGTGATTTCCCGATGAAGACATGCTGGTCGCCGATGAAGCTGTCCATGAGAGGACGGAAATAAGGATAGTCGGGAAATGGTCGATAAGGTGACGTGGCTCCCTGCTCGCGCCAGTGGCTGTCCTTGGTTTCCGTGTATTTCTGGAGCCAGATCAGGGGGTCGGCGGTCATATGTTCGACACGATCCAGAGTTCGGCGGAGCTGGTCCTGTTTTCTGCGCTCGGCCTCAGCCTGGATTTCGTTGGCTTCAACCTCCTCGGCGCACAGGGAGTGCACAGCCTGTACGGCCTCGACCTTGCCCAGCTTGCGCACCGGGTCGAGAGCGGGATCGCGGAACTGGTCGTACCACTCCTGAATCACGCCGCGGCGGATGCCGATTTCACGGGCGACCTGGCTGGCAGTTTCGCCGGACTGAATTCTTTTGACTGCTGCCCACTTGAATTCAGGCGCGAATTTCCGCTGGGTCTCGACGGCGTTCTCGCGGGTGAGGCGGAATCCGGGATATCTTCCGGCCTGGGCATTGATGTGCCAGCGGTAGAGGGTGGAATGGTCCATGCCGAAATGTTTGGCGACTTCGCGCACGGTCTTGCCGGAATCGACCATGCGCAGGGCTTCGAGTTGGAATTCGAGAGAGTAGGTTTGCTTCGTCATTTGTGATTTCTAATTTTGATTTGTGCATTTAAGAGCCAACTACAGCTTTTACCGCAGAGGGCGCAGGGGATGCAGAGATTTCAATGACGGGGAGTGAGGCAGGGACGCTTGCGGTCCCTGCGGCTGGGTTTGGGGTTGGCGGGTTTCTTGGACTTGCCGGTTGGTGTGGGCGGCGGCTGTTCGCGGCCTGGTTGCGAGTTCAGAACGACTGTGGGTTTCTTGCGCCAAATTTCGATGAACCGGAAGATCTCTTCAATGATGTCTCGATCGGGAGCTCGCACAGTGATTTCACTCAGGATCTCAAGCCCCTTATAGCTGTTGGCTATTTCAACCTCGTAGGCAGCACCTGCGCGCCGGTATAACGCTTCAATGGATTGGGAGTACTCCTTGAGGAATTGGTCAATTGTGTCTAACCGCCAGAAGACGCCGCCTGGCAGGGCTACGTGAAAGATTACGGAGTGAGGGCTGGTGAACATTTTGCTGGTGAGGTATTGGTCCAGTTCCCTCATCCCAATGGGATGGAGATGCATGTGTTTGAAGGTTTGAGTTTTTTGCATAAAGGCAGTAGTTAGTAATTAGTAGTTAGTAGTTGGTAATTGGCAAAAATCGGGGAGAAGCGGGCTCGCTGGCATAGACTCTCGGCGGCTGCCTTGGAGCGTGTTGGCTCTATTCTTCGGCGAGAGGGTTTTCTTCCTTCAGTTCTTCAAACGATATGGCTACGTGCTTACGTCTCACGGTGAGGAAGTGATCAGGATGGAATCTATATTTCTCACAAACTGGCGCATCTATCTTGATCCATTCAGCATTTTCAATATCTGCATTCGGGTCGCTAAAGCAACCGTCCCCATCCTGGCAAACGGAAAAGCGGCCGTAGATCTTGTCCCCAATTGTTAGCTCATTTCCTTCTAGTGGTACTGATGACATGGAAAGTTTTGCTACTTCGGGATGAAAAAACTGTTGTGCTTTTCTGATTTCCGGATGCTCTACGGTAATGGTGAGGACGTCTCGATAACGGTGATAAAAGCGCGTCGGCTGAGGCAGCGGATGTACGCTCTGAAGACGAAGAAGCACTTCAATGAGCGTGTCCGCGCAGAAGCTTACATTCTCTTCAGTCCAATTACCGGGGTGACCGGTCTCGTGGCGCTTCCATGCAATTCCCGAAGCGCTGACGGTGGGGAGGAGTTGCTGCATGATTATGAAGGATGATGGATCTACTCCATAACCGGTCAGTAAAAGGGCCTGCTGTGGATCGGGATCGCCTGGTAGGACTGACAATGGTTGGTTGAATAGCGTGAGGTTCGCCTTCAGTAGCGCATTGGCTAACTTTTCGAGCGCTTCCCGGAATTTTTCATTCGCGTTATCTGATCTAGCTTCGGTAATTAATTGGACAATTTCGGGGTCTTGAATCAAATGTGCCGCCTCTACCTCCGTCAATGCTATTCCGAACACTGCCTTGCAGGCTTGATCGAGGTAGTGGCTTATCAGGTCGATGACATTGAACCATGTGCCGGTATCCGGCAGTAATCCGTGGTGCTTGAAGGCAACCCGGATTTTGTTGAGCCGCTTAAAATCACCGAGTCCTGTCAGCCCGGTGGGTTGGATCTTCGGATTTACGGCCTCAAGGAGTTCTGGAAATGAGGTTTTGTCCGAAATGGGAGCCTGCGTGTACTCAGCCATGGCTCCCAGCGCGAGTTCGGCTGCGTCGTGTGCCATTAGAACAGCGTGGGCAACTGCGCGGCTATCAGAATGCTTGGTGAGCCGTGGTCCGGAATGGTCCAGCAGATATCGAGCGCTGACCAGACGGTTCAAAATCAGCGGTGGAGGAGGCATGATAGATATTATGCTCCAAAATAGTTAATGATTGGGGTGACTGGTGCCGTGACGCTGTTCAACGCTGGACTGCTTCGGCACGGGCCTTGTCCAGTTCGCTCATAACTTGATTTCGTGTTTGGTCGGCGGATTTGGCGGGGTGGAGTTTTTGCTGCCAGCGGGCCTCCATTATGCGGTCCATACGGCGCATGATTTGGGAGGGTAAGGGACGGCCCAGGCGGACTGACACATCATTGTTCGATTTGGTCGGTTGGGAATCACCGCCGGGGGTCGGCACGGGCACGGCACTGCCGATATGATCCGAATTGTTTTCGTTCCGCAACGATTTTCGAGGGTTCGAAGGAGTGTCACCCCGCTGGGGTTCTGAAGAGGGTTGTGCTGGTTCTTTGTTTCCGCAGGGTTGGCACCCTGGGCTACATTGGAACACACCTCCGGTGTTTTTACGGCTTGCTCCCCACCGTTAGTGTGTCCCTGCGTTGATTGCTGAGGATCGCCACGGTATTCCAGCAGCCCGGCCATTTCGGTTTGAATTGATTCCCGCAGCGTTTGCCAAGGATGCTCCGCTGGTGGGGTATCTCGAAAGGCATTTCAAAGCGAGACGCTTCGCTAAATCCAAGGTATGTCGCCACCTCCGGAGCTTGAATCGGTTTTCTTTCTTTCCATTTCCCACCCTTTGCAGGGGGGCTACTCTGCGCCTCCGGCGTTTAGAGCATCAGATTTCGCTTATCGCGGCGGTGGCGGCGGAATTCGTTTAGCAGACCTTCAAGATTTGCTGCGGGTACGCCCCAGCCTGCTAGCAGCTCAAGGTAATCGTCTTCTGTGCCGTGCTCAAGGACTTGATTCAGGATGTTGAGCCTTTCAGTATATTTGCGATTTTGCACGGACAAGACTTGAAGAGAAGTGCGGATGGGCATCGAGGAGTTGGTAATTTGTAAGTTGGTAATTGAAAGGCGAAGGCAAGATTCACCGCAAAGGACGCGAAGGACGCAAATTAAAAGTCAGGGGAAAGAGAACAGCAGATTCCTCGGCTTTGCCTCGGAATGACAAGCCACGGCCTCAACCACAGAGGACACGGAGGAGCACGGAGCGGAAGAATGATCTCGTTTCTTCATTCGACGCAAAGTCGGCGTCTCTTTCAGAATGACAGTCGGTCCGTGATTTGCTTAAGTACGAGTGCAGCGTTCATTGCGTTATATAGATCACCCACGCCATCTGCGATGCCGTGTTCGCGTCGGTGTTGACGTTGATGAAATCGCCCGGCGCCAGGCCGCCATACAGAATCGGCTGCGCCATCTGCCGCTGCGCAACCGTCGCATTGAAGATCGCATTTCCCACCGCAGGACTTCCCCCGTTGGGCACGGCATTGATCTGCACCGTCCGGTTTCCGCCGCTCAGGTTGTAGTACCAGACGTGACCTTGGAGCGGATAGTTGAACGCCGACGGAAAAGCAACAAAGCTGATTGTCTTATTGGCTGGAACCGCGAATAGCGTGTTATTGCCTGCGTTCAGCGAGAACAGCCTGGCATCAAAGATCGGCACCGTTGAATCAAATTCCACAATGTAAGGCCACACCGTAAGGCCGGCATGATCGGTGTTCACCGCAAAGGTCTCACCCGCTGCGAGTAGAAATGGCGCTACGGAGTTGATGCTGCCGTAGGTACCCACCGTCGCTCCCAACGTAGCAAAATCAAACCGGTGATAAACACCTGTGATCTTCACTTCGACATCACAGGAAACACTTCCGCTGTTTCCTGTAGGATTGGTGAACACCACCTCAATTACCAGCGCCTTTCTATTTGCCGGAACCGTGTACAAATCGGTATCGCCCGCCGGTGTGTTAATGGAATAAGCAACAGGAAATTTAGGATTGGTAATGGGGACAGAAACCGCTCCCATGGAGATCACAGAATTTGAGCTTCCTCCGCCACCTCCGCCTGTCACCTGGTTCCACGCTCCAGCTTTGCAGCTATAAAAGTTTCCCGTAGTCGAGTCCACCGCCGTCTGATTGCTGGCACAGGACCCGCTGGGCGCTCCATTGAACACCCGCAATCCGCCGATTCTGCCACCGCTGGATTGCCAGCCGGTAGCAAGGAAAAGGCAAAAGAATATGAACAGAGATAGAAAAAGTGAGCGCATAAAGAAGTAGTTAGGCCGTTATGCATACGATTACGAGAATTCCGTTCTCGTTGCAGCCAAGACGGTGCGGTTCTCGCCGAGAATTTGGTAATTGGGTAAGTTGGTAATTTGGTAATTTAAAACCAAAACCAAAACCAAGACCAAAACCAAAGGCAAAACCAAATTCAAAATCACAAGCAACCTGCTATGAACGTAAAACAAGCGAGCTTGCTTATTCCCGTTCCCGCACTCGGATCTTGGTGGTTGAAGCAGTGGCTGATGTGGCTTTGAGCAGCGTGTCTGCCGGACGAAAGTTGAAAGCGCCCGCCGCGTTCTGCGCCGGCAATCCCAGAAGCGGACTATGGCCGCGCCCTTGCGCCATATCATTCTGCAGCTTGATCGGCTCTGTTCCCGGCCCCACTTGGTATGTTCCGGAAAAACCGTCTTCCGGCACCTGGTAAACGAGCCCTTGGGGCGTTACCGATTCGTCTTCAATAAACTCCGCATAACGCGCCGGAATGGAGGAAAATACGTTCACCTGCGCTCCACCGGCGGCATTCAGATTGATGAGTCTCAGATTAGGCATGTTTCCCTCTCAAGAATTTCTCCAAGTCAGCGGCGTAGATGCAATGCACCTCCGTCCCGGCCAGAGCTTTGTCAGGATGGTCGTCCGGATGCATCCGGTGCCCGCAGCAGAAGACCATCTGCACCGTGTTCATAAGTTCCTTGAATTTTTTTTCTCCCAACTTGTGTCGTACCTCTTCCGCGTCAAAACCTGGGTGCTCGGCTGAGCCGTCAGAGACGGGCTCCAGCCCCAGCGCGGTGCTGCGTGGAAACCTGATTTGAAACAAGGGGTGAACCATAAGATGGTGAATCCTCATTTAGAAGAATTGGTAATTGGGTAATTTGGTAATTGAGTAATTTGAAGTCAAAAGCGAAAGACTTTTAGCCGCAATACTGTTCACTTAGGAGATTTCGGAACCTTTTGAGTTAACGGCTGAACGCAAGGTCCCTCCGATTTCCCCTCGCTGGCGCGAGAGGAAACCCTTGATGACGAAACTTTTTGCTTTTCGCGTTAAGTAAACAGTATTGCGGCTAAATTGGTTTTTGCAGCTATTTCCCGCCGGTCATTGGCACAGGAACTCCCACTACCTTCATCTTTGGCACATTGACCTTGGCGTTGGGAAAATCCTTGGAGATTTTCTGGTTATATTCCTTGGCAATCTGCCGCGCTGATTTTCCCGAAGGCTTGCTCGACGCGTCATTCCGAGGGGGCTTCGCTTTCGGCGAAGATCCGGAAGGACCCTGCGGTTGCACTACAGCCATAAAATCCACTCCTGGCATACCCAATCCGAAAAATACTTTGGCCGTTATCGCGGGCGGAGCCGAGTTCTTTACCACAATCGCCACGTCGCTGATGATCAACTTCACGCTGCCTATGGCTGCAGCCACGGCCGCCGTCACTTTCGCGTCACCTACGCCCACCGCCTGGAGGATCGCGCTGAGGTTATTTTGCGCATCGTTCAGCGCCGTATTGATCTGTCCCAGGACGCCGGACGGCGCCGTGGCCAGGTTCGCCTTATATTGGCTGATCAGGCTCTCGATTAATTTCAGGTCTCCACTCACCTTGCCCGCGTATTCGGTGACCTCTTTAGTCAGCTCCGCGTTTCCCGGAGAAACAATGTTGATGACGGACGCAGCAATGTCCACCGCGATCGGCAGGTCTTGCAGGACCGTATCAATAGTTGAGCTGCCGCACCCCGCCAGCGGAATGCACGGCAGCGCGACGAGGAGCATGATTAAAATTCCACACAATGACTTTTTCATGGGACAGTATTTTCCTTTCAGTCGACAAAGTTGGCTTTTGTCTCTTGGTGTTTTGCTTTTGAAGTTTTTGGGGCTATTCGCGGCTAAAAATGGTTTTCTCTTATAGTCGCGTTCCGTTTGTGGCAGTCGTCTTCATGCGCATCAGCAACGCTCCTACCAGCATCCCCACAATCCCAGCAGCCCACTTGAAGCCGTCATCATCCGCGGTTTTAAAATGCAGCACATGCAGCGTGACAAAAGTGAAGAAGACAATGAGGGCCGTGACGAGCAGGTCCGTAAAATGTTCCGTGAGAAAATCTTTCATAAAAAATTCCTCGCCTCTGACCTCCTGCTTTAGCCTGGGACCTTGCCCCTCTCCGCACGGTCAGCGTTCAGCTTTCCGACGTTCCGATGCACCGATATCCTGATGTCCTGATACACCGATGACCCGATCAAGTTTGTCCTCAATGCGATTGACCGTGGATTTCACCTCATCCACCTCTCGCCGCGTGGCCAGGTCGTTCTTGATCTGTGCTTCAATCGAGTCCAGCCGCTTCTCCTGCTGCGCCTGCACATCAGAAATGTGCGTCCGGCTCGCCCCATAGTTCACCAGCAACGTCGCCACAAAAAACATTGCGGACAGAATGGTTGACGTGCTCTTGGGAATCAGCTTGAGGATCTTTTCAGCTAAATCTTGGGCCATAGAAGCATTTTGTTAGTAGGATACGACTTCGGGTTACTGGCTTGGTTAACCAGCGGAATGAATAGAAACCTGGAGCCACGATACTCAAGCGCTGGAGGCGTGAAATTACTGAGCCCACCGCCTCGGCGGCGGATCAACAAAAAAAGACCCTGAGCCCCAGCGGGGCGGCGCCAATAGAGTCCGTCAAGATGAGTTAGATCTCGGTTAGAATCTCCCCTGCAGAGATAAAATGACTCGGAATGACAGCTAACGAAATACAAAACCGCATCTCCCGGATCAATTGGTTTCATACAATTGATCTCGGAAGCGGCGTGGTCACGCCCGGAGACGATGACAGCCCCAGGAAACTCAACAGATTTAAAATTCCAGATAATTTATCCGGCAAAACATTCCTCGACATTGGGGCGTGGGACGGGTTCTTCTCATTCGAAGCCGAGCGCAGGGGCGCAGCAAGAGTGCTGGCTCTGGATTCGTATGTATGGGAAGGCCGAGTTCCAGGCAAATCCAAGGAAGGTTTCCTGACAGCGCGCTCCATTCTCAATTCACGCGTAGAAGATATGCACATGGATGCTTTTGATATTTCTCCGGACAAAATCGGTATGTGGGACGTTGTGTTGCTCGCCGGGGTGCTGTACCACGTCAAACATCCGTGGCTGCTGCTCGAGAAGGCGGCCAGCGTAACCAGACAGCTGCTCATCGTCGAGACTTTCATAGATTTGCGGTTTAAGCGAAGGCCAGCGGTAGCGCTTTATCCTTTAAGCCCAATTGAGAAAAATCACGCCGACAACTGGTGCGGTCCGAATACCGCGGCTCTCAAACAGATGCTTATAGATTGCAAATTCTCGAGCGTTGAAGTTGTCTATAGATCCAGCATTCTCCATTCGGCAGCGTCGGCAGTGAGGCGATTTGCCCAGTTCAGCTATTCGCCGTTTGCGGCGATCCAACAGGGCAGATGCGTTGTTCATGCCCGTCACTAGTCGAATCGACGAGTCGCGTCAAAACTATCCGCACTCACTTGGTGCAGTAGTACATCAAGCCTTCGATCCCGCCCAAACTTTCTTTCTTAGTGACTTTTCCCCCTGCTGCCGAAACAATTCTTTCCACGACATGCTCAGACAAGGCTCTCAAACTCATCGGTAGCAAGGCCCATGACTGTAGACGCTTCGATGAGAATCCTAACGAATGAAGCAGATGGTAGATCCGGCGTCGGGGCTGGACTCTCCATCGCACGCTAAGGCGATCAGGAATTTGAAAGGCCGCAAGGCCGCCTGGCTTTAAGATTCTCATGAATTCTTTCAAATACTGAGCGATCAGAAATTCGTCAGGAAGGTGCTGAAGAACCAGGAAGCTATAAATTAGATCAAAATGGCTTCCTGGGAAAAAGCTTAGATCGGCAGCGGCGTTGAGATGAAACCTGCATCGTGGATTATACTTTTTAGCTAAGTCAATCATGGACGGAGAAACATCTAGTCCCCACACCTCACCGAACCGCTTCTCGAAGTGCGGCAAGAACCGACCCACGCCACACCCGAACTCAAGTGCCCGGTCATGCGATCTTGGGAGACCTAATGAGCCGGCGGTCAAAAACAAGCGGTCCATATGAGGTTGGGCCGTTGCCCAGAACTCCTCGACGTGCCAATCTTTTTTTTGACCGGATATGGCAAGGAAAGGATCAAACGATGCCATGTCCTGCCAATCCCTGATATGCGATTTGATCCGAGCTGACATGATTTTCGAAGCAGAATGAGCCCTATTGTACCGCTGGTAGCTTTACACAGATCCCCAACCGTTCGGTGTGTCTTCTCAGTCGTGTATCGCGATGCAGTCGGCCGCACCATAAGAGGAGGCGATGTTGCCAACTTGCGTTACGCCAAGGGTAAATGATGATGGAGTTTTGCTGCCTATGTCCTGGATCACTGGGCTGCCGGTCGCTGGCCCTTCCATTATGCACACGAGTGTGTAGTTTGAATCTGGAAAAGCCGGTCCCGGCAATGAGATTGACCCTGTGGTGCATCCGCTACCTTGAGCGCCGGGAGTCGTACAACTAGTTCCCGATGCCAATCGAAAGTGCTTGAATCCAGTCGACTGAACTGTTACCCCAGTATCCACTTTCAACTCTCCTACTTCCGCGGTGACCCCGCTGGTCGATCCGCTAACACTCCCAAACACCGCCAGCGGCCCATTGAGTGCATAGCCCAACTGCACATCGTTTGTGTTATCCGGTGTTCGCGCCACTGCACATGCTTGATTGCCTGCGCATCTCAAAACTCCACTCGTCGCCGGGTTCGCGGCAGTAGTCGTCACCGCCGTGGCTGTTGCCGACCCAATGTTTGGTGTCGTCATAGAACAGTTTGTCGTCATACACAGCGATCCCGTCCCGCTCTGGTTGCTGGTTGTAAGCGCTGATCCTCCATTGATTTTCATTCCCGCCGATCCGCCTACCTGCACCACGTCGCTGCCGTCTTTGGTCAGCCCGGTTATATCGCCGGTATTCGCTGCATTCCTGAACGCCACTGCCGTGTCCCCTGAAGCCACGCGCACCACTCCCGTTCCCGCCGGGTTCGCGCTGGTGCTAATCAGCGGCGCCGCCGCTGAAGCAGACAGGCAACTGGTACCCGAGCTGTTCCTGCAGGCCAGGTTGCCGCTTCCGGAATCACCATAGATCGTGATGCTTCCTGCCGGTGGATTGGATGGCGCTGTCTGGGTCACAAAGGTATGTGTGTTCCCTGAAGATACCCCAATATTCGGAGTAGTCAACTGCGGCGACGTGGCCAGCACCGCCACCGATCCCGAGCCGGTTACCGAACTGATCTGTGTGCCGTTGATCTTGAAGATGTTTCCCGTGCCTACGGTATCAAAAGTCTTGTTGGTCAGCGTGTCCGTTGTTGCCCGGCCCACAAGAGTGTCGGTCGAAGTGGGAAGCGCTAGTTGTCCACCATTATTCAACGACGCAACCATCAAGGTTCCGCTCGCGTCGCCCTGCGTCCCATTGCCTAAAGCAACTGTTTTGGCTCCTGTTCGTGTCAAACCCGTGTCTGAAGCTGTTGCTGCTGAAGTAGTAGGAAACAGGAATCCGCTCGCAACATATGCGCCATCGGCTTTATTGCTGAATCCGGAGGCCAGGCTGTGAAAAGAATTGAGAGTTACCGTATCTGTAAGGACCGATCCAGCATTCCCGTTGGCAAAAAACCCCGCGCTCGGGCTTCCCAGGGCATTGAAGCGACGAGCCTGTATCGCCCCGCTTGTATCTCCTACTGTCAGTCCGCTCCCCACATCCATAACGCCCGCTGAATCCCGCGAAATGCCAACGTCACATGTTCCCGAAAAAGGATTCCCGTTGACAAAACAATAGCTGCCTACAGAACCGTCCTGCTGTAAGTTGAAACCAAAGTTAAATCTCTGTACCCCTGTAACGGCTACGCCGGTGCTTCCTCCGCCCGGATGGAAAAACCCCGTTCCCGTCTGGTTGGCAAACGAATAAGAAGGCGCGCTGGCGCTGCCGTCTGGCAAATTCATCGTTTTATTCGTCAAAGTCTCCGCGGTATTGGCGCCCACTACAACATCTACCGCTCCGTTGTTATTGATCATCTTGAAGCGGTGCGCGGTTGAATCCGCATATAGTACATCATTGTTTGCCACCCCGCTGGGCGCCGTATTTTCCAGTAGCACGATTGCTCCGCTGGGATTGGTAATGACCGTATTGAGGATCGAAAATCCATTCATGTTCAGCGGCCCGTTGATGGACTGCACCCCATTGGCGGCTGGGTTCGAAACAATCGGCTGCGGATAGATCACCACCCCGCTGTACAGCGGCAGACCCACGCCCACATTCACTATTCCGTTGCTTCCTCCACTCAAGTACCACTTCTGGGGAAATCCCGCCACAGACGCTCCGTTCACATTCGTCAACGCCACAGAATATCCCGTATAACTGGGCTGCAGCTCATCATTGAACCGGATCTGGCACAGGCTTGTGCTGCCTGAGGGCAGTGCCGCTCCAGCAACCAGCCCAACACTCTGGCTGTAGTTTCCTGCAATCGCTCCATTGGTGACTGTCACGCTGCCTTGCAACGTCTCCCCGCCGGAAGCGGCGCCGACATAAATCTTCATCGAGGTCGCTGCTGGCGGCACATTCGTAGGCGCTTGAACAACCAGCGTGCCGGAACTGGTAAGCGCAAGCGATCGTTCACTGCTCGCCTGGGACTCGCCCGTCGCATTCGCCCAGGTATAACGCACAAAGTAGGTACCGGCGGCCAGGCTTCCCGATCCCAGATTGGAAGACAGCACCGGCGCGGCTACTGCGGCATCCCCCGGTAATCCCACCACGTTCCCGTTGCTATCAGTCCAGCAGTTGCCGTTCGCAGCCAGCGTCGCCGTGCCTGAAACCACGGCCGCCTGCGAGAGTGTGAACGTGAAGGCGCCATTGGGCACTCCGCGGCCGGTCGACGGCGTCTGGATCTGCCCCGTAATCGTCCCCGCAACTCCCCGCGGAGCGCAACACAAAAAACTGAGTAGCAAAAATAAGATTCTTTTCATAGCGGTTGTCTCTAAGAATGTTTTCAAAAATAGTGTTTGAAGGACATGGCTTCAGGGTTCTCGGCGTGCACCCCACTTCGTGCACGCGGGCAGAGCCATGCAGTAAGATTCGTTGAACAAGTGCGGCTCCTCTTTCAGATGACCCGATGACCGGGGTCCCCGACGCGCCCGATTTTGGGGTGGCGGGATGGTGGTGACCCGATTGCCTGCAGGGCCAAAAGCTCGGCAGCAACTCAGCGTTTTCTGCATCTGATTGTTTTCTTCTGGAGTGCAGCTCTCACCGCCCTGCACAGCGTTCGTGAGCAGACGCGCGATGTCGAATCCCGCAGCATTTCACCGCTGCACAGAACGCACCGCGCATAATTCACCGCCATTCGCGGCGCAGAATTATGCAAGCAGTCGTGATAACAGTTTTCAAAAGTAGAACCGCCGTTGAACCCGGCGAGACCGAGTGTCATGTTGTTTTCCTATTGGTTGAATGGATGACCGGACGCGATGCTGGAAAGGTCTAGATCTTGCCCAAATCGGGGACCATCAGTGAAATCAGGGCGATCAGTGGTTAAGGTTTGTGATGTTCATTCGATTCATTCGCGTTCATTCGCGGCTGAGAAATGTTTTCGCGCACTTCTCCCTCGCATCACGCGAGCTCTTATCCCGGCTCACTGTTAGGATTGCAACCTCCAACTTGCGCGGCGATCGCAAAACTGAGTACTTCACTCGACTACATTTCCAGTTTCGTCCCATTCTGTTTCTTTGGGAAGACTTTGCTGTCACAATGCTGTCAAAGTGACAGCACTTTTTGCAGGAAACCCGCATTTTTATTGGCTTTGAGTTTTTCGGAGGCGCTCGGCTGGACTATTCTAATTAAGACATCCCTGTGCTTGTACTCTGGTTTCGATCACTGCCAATCATTTGAATCAATGTCATCAGTGGTAAGGTTTACAGTCATTCAGAAATCATAAATCTACTTTTGCTGTGCTCCTTGGCTTGCTTTCGCGTCCACAACCAGCCGCAGCATGCTATGTGGCTTCACGAATGGCCGCAACTCACGATAAGGAATGGTAATCGGAGGGCCGCATTCCTTCTGAATGTACGAGAGCGCTGGAGCGATCACCAGGCCTTTCTCAGAAAGATAGAGTGTCGCGCTAAACGGCTCATCCTTACCCGATGTGCTTTCCCGGATTATTTCCTTGCAGTCCATTTGCACGACCTCGCCTGACGGCTTCTCATAAGGCCCACCGTATGCGTCAGAAGGTTTCACATAATGTTGAAGATAAAGGTTGCCTAAAAGTACGGCCACATCCTTCGCCGATGCGCCTCCTGCTGAGGATTGCAAGGCTTGATCCAATCGAAAACGCTTGCCCGTATGCAGGCTGTAGTTGAGCGAATAGGTGCTTTGATTGGCGTGGGCTCCACCCCAATACCAGGCTTGATCGACTAAGACACTCAGAACATCCGGAAGAAAAAAGTTCACGCTGACCGATTCGTCGTAGAAACCTCCGACTCCAGCCCCAAACTGTCCTTCCGAAAGATTTGCCGCTGCTCGCCACCGGTCCCACTTCAATTCGCGCGCCATCTCGCGGTTGATTCTGGCCATCACACCGGCATCGGGAAAGCGCGTAAGCTGCAGACGGATTACCCCAAAGCGCGGATCGCTTTGCATGCGGTAAGCGATTTCCGTGCTCGCTTCGATTTCCGGTCCGCTCGTGAGTGGAAAATCAAGAAGCATCTCGTGATATGAGTCTTGATCTTTCGCTTCGAACTCACGATAGAACTCAGGCGACACACGTCGCAATGAGATCTTCAGCAGCGGTCCCGGAGGCTTGGACGGGTCACCCATCTCACACTTGCAAAATGTTCCCACCGCACGGTCGCCTTGTACCTTGAGCCGCCATTCCGCTGAAAACTCATCGTCGGGAACTCGCCTGTATTCCCTCAAGCGGAAGCTCTCATCTCCCAGAGGCATTCCAACCAGACGAATGTCCACCCCGTAGCGGCGATAAAAGTAGCGGCCCTCGATAGGATACGTTTTGCGATCACGACTATCCCCAGTGCTCTGGTTGTCCCCGCTTGGTGGCTCCACACCCATCTCCAGCACAATCTGCTCACGCCCGATGGTGCCGCGATAAATGCCGTTAATCGATCCGGGAACGCCCTCCGCGTGCATAGGCTGTGCTACTTGAGTAAGCGCAATGAACAAGCCAGCCAGAACCCGAAAACGCCAGTCGACTCTCGCCATGCTCTGCTCCTTCACATCCGTCCTCTCTACATCTCATGCAACTAGGCGGCCACTCGGAAATGGAAGCATTTCTGGTCCTTCTGAGCGTGACCGTCTAAAAGATTACGCGGTGATCGTGTCAGACCGTCAACTATAAACGCCACTCTTGGGTAGTGGGCTAGTTTGACCGCAAACAAAGATATTTTATGGGCAAAAAGTCAAACCGCATGCACTTTCAGGGAGTGAGATGAATACGTCGAAAGCATTTACACCAGGCAGTATGCCGAAGAAAAAGACCACCAAACGAAAACCAAGAAACCTGCAAAGAAGCGGCCGGCGCGTGAAGACTTGAACCAGGCCGCTTTCCGCGCGGCGCGGGAAGCTACTAAGCACAAATGGAATTCAATCGCCGCCCGTTGGTTTTTGACCGTGGCCGGGACATAAAGCAAACAGGTTTCCCGTAAGTTGGTCCGTTTACGTCTTCGAGTTTCTTGTGGGTAATGTCCTCTAAAGGCCCTAATTTGCTGGTCCATTCACCAGATTCAAGTTGGAGAGCGGCATGCGTCGGAGTCACTGTACCGTCCTGGGCCTTGTGCCCAAAGATGGCTATTTTCTCTAAACCGGGTTCGAGCGATTCCGAATAACACACAGCATAGCCTTGCTTCTCGTAAACACTCACAAATACAGGCAGGGTCACTTTTCGAGGCACGTCGGGTGGCCAGTAGTATTGATTCAGCAGGTCGGGCCACCACCACTTGATGTTATCTGCCGATGCCCAAGCAATGCAATTGTAGCGATTTGATACTGGGCTCGTTATTGTGCAGTTTTGATCGGTGAGATTGGGCAGTTCATTCTGAGGCCATTTACCAAGCATGGTCCTCATCTTCTGCCCACTTGAGCCATGCCTCAGCCATCTTTACCGTATTACCGCGATCCTCAGGTTTCACCGGATTGGCTTCTGTAATGGACGCAAGCGCCCAAAACCAGTGATCTGGATCATCGCCTTCCGCTTTGAGTTGCGCAAGTATCAGCGGAATTACAGCTTCGCCCATGCCAATGATCTTTTGATATGCAGGCAGCGTTGACATTTCCGTAATTGAAGACATTACCCCACGTTGGCGTCTCCATTCCTTAACGAGATACTGGAACTTCACCCATCGCTTGCTGGTCGAATCCACCACGCACTCCGGAGAGGACGTGGGAGAAAATTCCAGTACCTCAGTGCCCGTAAGTTGTTGGGGCTGCTGTTGACCTGACCCAGCGACTCCCGTATATAACAAGAGGGAGGCGGCCACAATAACCGTCTTCGTCGTAGCCGGCTGTGTATACGTCATAAAGCTCAATTAACCTTACCGTCCTTGCTGCCCCGACGCAAGTGTTGAGGAGCACTGACGATCATTGCGGATTGAGCACCCTTTATAGCGTATATTGGATTGCCATCAGCATCATGCTGCCCTTCCATGCGGACCGCTGATAAGATATTCGGCTTCACTCTGAGGACGGTCCCGTCGTCCAACGTAATTTCCGACCACCTCTCGGTCGCCTCTTTGACTTGCACTTCACTGCCATCCATCATTGGACTCTGCGGGGTTGGAAACGGTATCTTGATCTTTCTCTCGGTCATCGGAATCATTTTCTCCTGCGTTTTAACGCCATTCATTGGTCTGCACTAATTGGTCTTCTTCTTGACTTTGGCCCAACGTGCCGTGACAGCATTCCTCGCGCTCTCGCTGCGTTCTTCCGGTGTCATATTGGCGGCACGCGCAGGGCCACCTTTGCGCCCGCCTTTGCGGCCTAGCGCGACAGCATAAGGGTTTTTTCTCTTCCGTGCCATGTATTTATTATACGTGAGCGGTCACGAAAGTCAAGTGTATTTTAGCCTTGACTTGTACGTGATCGGTTACGTATAATAAAAGATCATGAATACGTTCAATGCTGCTTGATTCCTGGATGCGGTTGTGGGATTCTTCCCCTGCGCTACGCTTCGGCTCAGAATGACAAGGAGAAGCTGCACGGTCACCATAAAGCCAAAGTAGCCCATTACCCGAATTTTGGGTCATTTGATTTCTCTGACGGATGCTGTATATTTGTTTGACCCTAGCAGAAAAGATGCTACAAATTACTCCGTCAAGGATGGCTCTCAGGTGGGCTCTTGGAATTTCCGGCCATTCCATTCTGTTTTGGGAATTTATCTTTTCGCCCTTGCCCTGCTCGATGGCGGCGCCAGCGCCCAGACCCTTCGTCTCCAGGACCACCCGAACCACTATGTAATTCTGGTCGACCGGTCCGGCTCTACGGTAGGAACGCCCGCCAGGCAACAGACCTACCTGCAGGTGATGCACGAAGTGCTGCCGTCGCTGTTGTTCGAGCATGGCTTCGGCAACTCGATTCCTCGTTACGACCCGGCACAGGACTTCATTACCGTGCAACGGTTCGGAATTTTTGAGGGTGAAACTGCACGCGTGCGCGAGGATCTGAAAGACGCGGATTTTCTCAACCAATATATTCACGTCCTGCAGCCTTCTGCCGCGCAGTTCAATCGCTCTGAGTTCGAGTCCACCGTGGCCATGCGCGGCCCGTTTTACAGATACACACTTTTGAGCTGGTGCAAACAGCTTGCCTTGTGGAACCTGAGGGATGCTACGCGGGGACGGCGCTTCAATCGGACCTTTCTTATCGTTGTGGACGATGGCCTCACCAACGGCGCCGACACTCACGACGAAATCAATGAAGCCCGGCGGTGGGGACCGCAGAGTATTGACAGAGCGGAGAAGGTAGTCGAGCAAATTACGGCCGAATATGAATTCCGCGATCCTGGGGCCGGCCCCAGATCTTCGGCAACGGATGATGCCCCTCACTTTCCTATGGCGATTGGACAGAGCGGAAACACGATTTTCATCGAAGCTTATGAGGTGGTTCCGCGCAGCGCCGCGCAATGGCAGGAACGGGCACGGTCGGTGCAGCCTTTTTCCTCGTTCGATCTAAGCTGGAACGGCTGGAGCTCGCCGGAATTATCGCTGCGAGCAAAGTTCCACGACGACTTCGCGTCATGGATGCAGTCCGCGGCTGCGGGGCCGCTTACCATGACCATCGCGGACGCAGTGAACACCTTCCAGCCGGCAGAAGCAGAAGCAAAGGCAACACTAGCCTGGCCACGCGTCTGCCATCCTCCCGAAGCAATGGCCTACGTCCGAGGCTCGCTGCTACAGCCGGACCCGGTCCTGGGAGAGCGGGCGTTTGATTTCGCCTACTCCTATCCGCTCAAGCCGCCTGATCCGCCTGAGTGCACAGTGTTCTGGAGGATCAAAGCCGGAGCAATTGCAGCGCTGGGAGCAATCGCCATCATCGGGTTGTTGATCTTCACCCACTTTCGTTACCGTACTGCTCCTATTACCGTGCGCCTTCCCGGCCATCGCGCCCGGCGTTTCAAGCGTGGCGGAGTGATTCGCCTGGAGGCCGATTTCGCCCCCCAGGCAGGAGCGCCCGCCTGTGAATTCGGGCTTCCGTCACGGCTGGCGCGCTGGCTGGTCTGTGCCCGCGCGCAATTGCGCATCAACCGCGTGTCCTGCGATGACGGCAAAACTGCCGGTTTAAACTGGGGTGACGGCAGCAAAGAACTCTCTTTGTCGCGGCACCGGGCCAAGCGGGTCATGGCGTTTTGGACCTCGGGCACTTCGTCTTCCGCGACCGCTGAACTGTTGTTTCGGCAAGGAAGCCAGGAAGTAGTTTTCGTCATTAATTATTCATGAAGGCCAGACAAAAAGATGGCAAACGAGAATAACAATTCGACATCGCAAACCACCTTTAACCCTCCACCTGGGCAAGAGCGCTCAGGGTCATTGGCTGCTCCCGCGGGTCCCGGAGCAAAGTACTACGTCGCTCTGGACCTGGGTTCCGAGTCCATGGCTGCCTGCTACTGCGTGATTGGCGGAGAGGAAAACCAGGAGATGATTCCGCTTCAACACTACGCCAAGGAGTTGGTGGAAGCAGGCGCTCCTTTCTACTTCAGGAACGGAAAAGAAATCTCGGAGAGGCTGAGGACGCGGTTCAATATTCGTGATGGCGACCAGGAGGAAAGCCGGCAGGGGCCACTGGAATTTATACACGCCGGGAGACCGAGTCCGGATGACTATCGCAAGTCGATTTTCGAGTTCTTCCGCCCTGAGAATTCTGATGTGTGGAAGCTGATGCCGAACCCCAAAATCGTCTTCCAGAGGGGCGCCCAGAGCGCCATCCCGACTGTTTACAACACGTCCGGCGCCGAAAAGCGATATTCACCATCGCAAATCATTCACTGGATCACGGTGCAGGTGATCAAGAATCTTGTGCTGCAATCCCCGCAGTTGAAGGCGGTGCCTGCTGCCTCAATCGTCCTGATTCTTACGGTCCCCAATGTGTATAGCATCACGCACGTGGAGTCGTTGAGGCGCTACGTAGCGACCCACACCGGGGTAGGGGCTGTGTATACAGTCTTCGAGTCAGATGCGATTGCCGCCTACGCCACCAACCTGGATGAAGAAATGCTTTCGAAGGGACCTGACGCGAAGAGCTTTTATCAGGCACTGATCAAGGCCGGCGCAGAAGGCAAGCCCCTGGAACTCGTAACCTTTGACATGGGCAGAGGCACTACCGATGCGAGCATTGTGATCCTTGAGCAGCCTGCTCAGGCTGATCGAATGGGCGAATCCGGAAGCAAGGCGCGATGGCGCCACTACCAAAAAGCCCGGACAGGCCGCAGCGAAGCCGGAAACAAACTCACGCACCTCTTTGTCGAGTTTTTTGAAGGCAACGTGGAGGCCGCCTACAACGCCGCCGGGGCAGTCCGCCCCTATTCGTTTGTGCAGCGTCCGCCATCGGAGAGGATTCCCACCGCGCAGCGCATGCTGGGCATCCAGAAGCTTGAGGTGTATATATCCGCGATCAAATCCGCGCTCTCAGAAAACTACACCTTCTCCGATAAGGACTACGCTGAACTGCTTTTGGCGCGGGACCAGACCGTCAACGAGTTGGCAGGCGTGGCCGAGACATTGGTCCGCGTGGTCCCAGGACAGCCCGATCCGGCGCCGGACCCGCGAAACGTGGAATTAAGCCGGCTTCTGACCCAGGCCCTTACCTTGCCCCGGGAGTTGCGCCCCGGCGTGTTCAGCAGCCTGGGTGGCCTTTTCCGGTCGAAAGACAAATTTACAGCGCAACTGCGCACGGGCCAACGAAAGCTGGCCCAGGAATTGGAACAATACGTGGAACGAAATGTCGATGGCCTGATCGAAGACTTGAAAGCCATGGGCGAAGCCTACGAAGAGGATTCCCAAAGAACCAGGGCGGATGAGAAGAGCGCAGGTCTGGGCACTGACAACAAGTCTACCGCGTGCTTTGCCATCATTGCGGGACAAGGCACCCAGTTCAAACCAGTGCGAGCGGCCTTGCGCCGGGCATTGAACGACAAACTTCAGATTACAGAGAGCCGTTTTTTAGACGGCAAAGAAGCGAAAGAATGCTGCTGCCTGGGAGCCGCGGCCTTCTACGCCAATTTGATTGACGCCATGAACGAAGACCATCTTCACGGGACTTTTGCCGTTCGCGCAAGGCAACTCCCAACCAGTTTGCAGTACGTGCCGGTGTGGGACCTCAGAAGAGGAGAATGGCGCGCGGACCTGCCCGGAGAAACCACTTATTTCCTGTGTTTTTCCCCAAAAAGGTTTTCACGCCAGAACGTTGAAGACATTCTGTTGGATGACAGTTGGACGAACCTGCACACCTTCGACGGAAGCTCGGTGCGGCTCAGCTATGATAAGGACCGCCGCGAGCTATCGCTGAATGGAAATCCAATTACGCTACAGCCCTATGGCATACCAAAGGAACTCTATGCTCAACTTTGGCCGGAATCGTTGCCCGTTGCTTCTGAAGAGGGCCGCGCTACTGCTGGCGGTCCTGGCTCTTAACCTGCTGGGCAGCGTTTTCGCCCGCGCTCAGAATCAAGCTGTCGAGGTCGCATACTACGTGGTTTCGCATGAGCAGGTGATGTTCTGGCCTCACGGCACGGACGATCCATATCTGGTAGCGACGTTCAACGAGGGAAAATGGCGTTTTGTTGATCCACAAGGCTCAGAAACACCCTTGCCCAGCGGCCTGGCTGCTTATTTTGCAGAGGGAGAACAGCCGCAGTTTAATCCTGCCGCCAGACCCGATAAACCGGGCGCCGCAGACTATGCGTTCAAGCTGTGGCCGCCGGAGGCCCGCGTCTACGTGGTGCCGGAAGCGGCGGACAGGCGAGTGGGGGTCCTCACCGAGCATTTCGCATACTTTGACTCCATCCCGGCTGATGGCGGCCAGCAAAAGCTCCAAAGCTCGCAGTCGATCCAATTGCTGGCGAGGGCGATCGGCCCAAAGGGCCTAGCCGCCCTCCAGCAAAGCGCCGGGAGGCCTGAATGGACTACGTGGTTACAGTCCATTCTCGATCAGCGTCAAAGCACTGCCGTTGTTTACAAACGCAAAGATGGAAGAGCCGGCTGGGTTTTGCAGCAGCGCGTGATCCCGGACGAATGGCAGCGCCAGACCGCAGGAATGTTCGATCTCGGTTCAGCCGTCTCGATCATTTCCACTCAGGCTATTTCAGCGCCGCCTCCAGCCCCGGTCTCTCCATCTCAACCGATGGATTGGCCATTTCTGATTGGCGCAGGGTTTGTGGGATTAATCCTGGGATCTCTCAGCTTGTATACCTGGGACCAATGGCAGCTCATCCGCAAAGGAAAAGGACAGGCCACAAACAACCCCAAGTCAGTTCAGCCGGCACAATCTCCAACCAGACTACTGGCGCCCTATGAGTCCACGGCATCAGCCAAGCAGTCCAATGCAGCCACGGAGGTGATGAGCCAACTTGTAGAGATCTTAGTTACTGAGCTCCATAGCAGCGCGGTTCGCGAACTGGAAGAGCGCAATGGTCCGCAGAACGCCGATCTTCTGAAGCCTGCCCTCGATTGGGCCAAAGCGCGTTACCTGATAACCCTGCAACGCGGTGGGATGAACGAGAGACTCAATGCCATGGAAAGGAAGCTGGCGCAGGAACTCTTCGGGGTGGATGGACTCGATGAAGCGCATAGGCGGGTTGAAGTAGGCAAACTTGCCCTGGATGCCCTGGTGAAAATCAAAGCTACCCCATTCCAGACAGAGGCACTGGCCAGACTGGCGAAAAGCGACAGCCCGCTGCCGAACCTGGCCAGCACCTTGATGCAGATGGATCGCATGATCGGGGAGCTGCAATCCACAATTGAAACCAACCAGGACAAGGTCCGGCAAGCGGAGGAGCGCCGGTCGCTCCTGGGGTCGAGGGAGGAAGAAATCGGCCGCTTGAAGACCAGCAAAGCCTCCATGGAGAAGCAGATCAGCCAGACCCAGGACCGCGCTGGGAAAGTTGAAACCGAGCGCAACCAATATAAGCAGATCCTACAAAGGGCGCTCGATATCGGAGAGGTTGCAGACATGTGCGCCAAAGGGAGACGCGAATTCGTCACCCGTTCAGGAAAATTTCCTGAGATAGCGGCAGTAGCATTCCTGATCGAGTACTCGCTGTTCAGACTCACGCAGGCAATTCTGGCCGGTGAATCCGAGGATGAAGCCGTCATGCGGGAAAATCTGCGCCGCATCTGCCAGAAGGCGGTGAGCCAGAATATCCCCGGCTTTGATCCAGCTATCGTGGGCAGCCAGGATGATGGTCCCTTCAATGTGAACGACCACGAACGCCACCCGGACCGAGCCTTGTTTACCGGGGTCATGCAAGTATTGCGGAATTTCGGCAGCTTCCTGATTGAATTTGATTTTGATGTGGACCCTTCAGGTGTCTATCGCGCCGCATGAGGCATCTATGAATTCCGTAACCTTCATCAACTTCGTCTTCTGGACCATTCTTGCGGCCACCGTTTTCCTTTGGCTTGCCTACTGGCTTGGCGCCAGGAGCAGCTATTCAGCAGCCAGTCTCAGGCAGCGCACGCGCTTGCTCCTGGCCGGATATGTATCCGCGAGCGCTGTTGTCCTGTGCCTGGCCATCTGGTACCTGGCCGGATTGTCCACTCTTGGCACGGCGCGGACCATACCGGCAGCTTCGCGCAGGAGTATCCAACATCTGGGCTATTATCTGGGCACTGGGCAGCCGTTCACCTTTGGCGGCTCGGCGGTCCAGAATGCATTTCATTCTCCTTTACTGCGAAATGGCGAATACTTCACCCTCGCTCCCTCTGCGCCCAGCCAGGCTTCCGCCAGCGGCAGCGTGGAGAATTGGACCCTCTCCTGGTCGCCAACTCTGCACCCGCTCAGGGTAGATGGCGCAGCGGTGAATGTAGCTGATGGGTTGTGGATGCAGCGCGGCGATTCTGTGCGCGTCTGTCAAACCTCCTCTCCAGCCCCTGAATGCGCACAGCTCAGCTACAGCAAAACCGTCGGCCAGGATGGCCAGGACGAGTACACATTCGCGTGGAGAGGAAAAACGCTGACCATCCGCTTCACTCTTGCCCGAGGCATGTCAATGGCTGACCTTGTGCGGACTGAGCGCATCTGGCCTTCTGATTTTCCGCTGCTCCCGGATTCCCTCTGGGAGGCCTTTTCCGGGATCACCTGGGTGCGCGAGATTTCCGGCGACATCAAGTCACGCATGGGATTGCTCGTTGACCCCGGAAAATGGCCGGACCAGGGCGTTGCTGTATACAAAAATGCCAGCGCCATCCAGCAACCCTCCACGCCGACAGCCCCGACGAAACAGATCTTTTCCTCATCGGTGATTGCGTATGGCTTGATTCATCCGCTGCAGCTTGACCTGCGCAACTCCGTTCGGTCGCAGATTTCTCTCAATGGCCACTCGCGCGCGATTGTGGAACTCAGGTTCCAGCGTCCCGTGGTATGGCAATTGCCGCCGAACGACGGCAATGGATCACATTCGTTCCTGCTGACCTCTACCGATGACCATATCCCGATGGATGGGTACTCGTTTGATCTGCCTGATCCGGCGAAACCTTTTTATGCCAAAGCGGAGATCAAGGGAGACGAGTTGGACCAGTGGAAGATTACCAGCCGGGAGACGGATTCGCCTGCCGATGAAATGGTAAGGCTCGGGCGCCCTTCGCAAGGAATCCTGTTGCGGCTCACGCGAGCCAGGGCGGCATGGCCGGGGAGCGCGGGAATCGTGGCGATTGCGTTAGCCGCTTTCATGTTCCTGCTGGCCATCTTTGTTGACCGCAGGCAGCCGCTCACATACCGGTTCCATTGCACTTGGGCAACGGTCTGGGTGCTGGCGGCGACTCTGCTGACCTTTCGCTTCCTCACCGCATTCCGGATGAGCTTGCTGGCCCCGGTGGATGCCGGGGTGCGAGATGCGGCCACCTTCAACAAGACGCTCACCATTGCGCTGGGCGCGCTGATTCTGATTCCTTCCATGATGGCTGTGGCCTGGATTGCCGGCGCGATGGGGCTGTGGGGCAGGATGCAGCGGCTGGGCGCAAACTTTGCCGGAGCGGCGGGTGGGAGTGATTCGACTCCGTTTGGAAGCCGCTTGCCCAGGTGGTCGATTGCCCTTCTGGGCTTACCCTCGATTTGGGTCCTGGCGGGAACTGTGTTCGGCCAGCAACAGAGCTTTCTGCACCTCCGCATCAACATTGCAGTTCATCTGCTCACCATTCTGGTCCTGTGGCTGGTTTGTGAAAGGATGCCCGCCTCCGCGAACTGGAGAGCCCTTCTGGCCCTGGCCCTGATTGTGCCCATGGCCTTGCAGGTTGTGCTCCTGCGAGATCGCGGCGACCTGCTTTATGCTCCGCCTCTTCTGGTGGTGGCTTTCCTGCTGTGGTTTTGGGACAAGCCTGAGCGGAAGAAGAATGGCGGGGCCGGCTGGACCATGGCCACGGCCCTTGCCCTGGCCCCAATCGCTTTGGCGTTTGCCTTGATCTTCAAGAGCGGCGACAACGTGGTGCAATACCGCTGGGCCAGCGCAACCGGAGGCGACGACCAGGTGCTGCTAAGCACGGACGCTCCGCGCTTCGACTTCGATCACTACCGGCGGACGATGCTACAGAAATGGCAAATGCTCGCCTATGCCGCTCAGGGCGCATCCGCTCCGTGGGGATATGGCCGAATGCCACTATCCAACGTGGGCATGAGCTATGCGTCTTCCATGAGCGACTCCGGGTTCGCCATCTACGTGCTCGGCGAACACGGCCCTACGTTGGCGGAGTTGGTGGCGGTGTTTCTGATTGGGATAGGCGGCGCGCTGTGGCTGGCTGTTCCGTGGTTTTCAGGAACGCGAGCCAGTCCCCGAGAAAGCATCGGTCTTGTCCTGGTGGCGATTGGCGGATTCTTTTTTGTGAACACTCTCTACATGGCGCTGGCCAACGTGGGATGGGCGCCGTTCACGGGCCAGAATGTTCCCCTGCTCAGCTTCGACTCGGCCGGGGACGTGCTGCAGGCAGGCGCATCGCTCGCCCTGGCATCGTTCCTGCTTGCGACCGAGCGCACGCCCAGAACCAGGGCCGACCAGCAGATCTTTTCCATCAAGGCCCGTCTTTGGCCGTGGCGCCGCCGTTGGGGATGGACGCCGGTATTATGCCTGCTCTTGTTTACAGCCGCAGGCCTTTTCGGGACATTCCTGCTGCGAGTCTATTTTCTGCACCGGGACCCGACAGTCTACGTTGTTGACCACAATCTGGATAAGACAGTGCTTGAGGCCATTCGCTCGCACCTGCCGGAAGATGCAAAGAGCGAGGGAAACCAGACCACTGCTTTGAAACTCACGCAGGACGGGCGGCTGGAGCAGACAGGTCTTCTTCCGCTGAGCGGCACGGAACGGAGGTTGATCGATAACTTCAACCTGCGTCCCGATAAATTCGATCCGCAGCAAGGCTATTTCTACCTGGTGAGCACGCCGGAGGGACCGCGCGTACACATCAACGAAAACTATTTCCGGGTGGCGCTGCCCTTCGTCCAGCGGGCCGAATGGCGCGGCGCTATTCTGGCCGCGGGAATGAACCAGGATACGCCGACCGTCTGCGGCTTGAGCAATCGAGGCAGCGTGGTCTCCTATTGCCTGGGACTCTCAGAGCAGGGAGCCGGGGAAACCAGGGAACAGTGCCTGAACTATCAGCAGCCAGCCGGCAATCCCGCGCAACAAACCGATCCGCCAGTCCTGGCCGATCTTCAGGCGCCCAGAACCAGGCTTGCAGGTTCTTACCTCCTCTGCCTGGACAGCCACGGAAACTCCCTTTTCTCACTACGACGCAAAGGCAAGGACCTGCTGATGACGCCAGACCAGACGGGCATCCGCATCCTGGTGGACGGAGCTCCTCACAAGCCCGGTATACCTTTGCCTCCGCAAAGCATCATAGAAGTAATCCAGCCCAACGATCCGGATGGATACCAGAACCTGATCTACTTAGGCACGCAGCGGGACGCCCTTGCATTTTCACAATGGAGAAATGGAAAACGGCGGCGCGTATTTCCGCACGGTCCGGAATTTCCGATGGCGTATGCTCTGGGCAAGGTCGCGGACCAGACCGTTCACACGCAAACTGATCTGCGCCTGGCCCTCGATCTCCGTTTGCAGGACGATCTGCTGGCTGACTTCTACCGGTTCATCAAACACAATCCGGATTACGAGACGACTGATCTTTTCGGGAAACGCCTTTCTGCAGTTGTGCTGGATGCTTATACCGGCGAGATCAAGGCCATGCCTTCGTGGCCTTATGCCAATCCTGCCGAACCAGACTTTGAGCACGCGCTGGAGCTGGCCGGCCCGCGCGAGCAGGAAAGAATGCTCAAGAACCATAACCTGGAAGACCACGTTATTGGGTCAACCATCAAGCCCCTGGTCTTCTCCGCAGTCACCTCCGCCCTGTGGCCAACCGACCTGGCCCAGCTTGAGGCCCTGGACAAAGCCGATGCTTCCAGCAGCAACGGATTCCCCGGCCATTACCATGGGCAGATCGCCGGCATTCCCCTGGATAGTCCCTGGAATTGCAACAGCCGCGCGAATGCGACCATCAACTCGCATGACTTCCTGGTGCATTCCCTGGATTTTTATGAAGAGGTCCTGGGCATGATTGGCGCCGTTGCGGACAGGCGCGCGTGGGACTCCATGTTGTCCGGCCAATCCAGTTCCAAATCAACCTCTGTCCAGTACAAGGGCAAATTTTATCTGGACATCGGCCAAATCCGTAAGGGGCCCTATCCTCATTCCCTGTTTACTCTCGACGATTTTGATTCTCCGGGCAAACATCCGCTTCCCTCGTCTGCGTACCGGGCTGACACTTTGCTGTCGCAGGGAATGCGGGACGTATTCGATGCGCCCGAGTTTGGCTCATCCGCTCCCAGGGATGCCGCTGAGACGCTGCAAGCGGCCGCCAACTTCCTGCCTGGCTTGAAGGCCCCGGCCGATGCCGGAGACAAGCGGTTGCTGGCGTCAGTTTATTCCAACGTGGCGCCTGATCCTCTCCAGATTTCTCCCTTTGAGCACATATATCCAGACTATATTCTGTGCCTGTTGGGCGGCGGCCCATCCTGCCGGTTCAACAGCATCTGGATGGCCCAGTCTGCGGCGCGCATTGCCAGCCGCGAACGCGTTACGGCGACCCTGGAACAGCGGCCACAGCCACACATATTTGGAGATCTTCCGACTCCGCTGGGCCGGCGCGAACGGCCGGATTGGGTGCCAGAGCATCTGGTGCGGCCGTTGCAGGAGGTTGGGCTCAAGGGGGGCACAGCCGCGCAGATGGCAAGCGTCCCTATTCCTTCAAGATGTTCGGGAATTTCAGATTCCGATTGCTACATGGTCCTGTATAAAACTGGAACCCTCGACGAGGACAAGGTGGACAAGGAGGAAAGCGAGGCGCTGTTGTTCGTCGTGGGACTGTGGCGGCAGGGAGCGTTTGTTCCCGGCAGCACGCTCGCGGGTTTCCTCTACATGCAGGACTCCAAGATCAAAAACGTTCACGGCGGATGTCCTGCCGGCATGAACTGCGACTTCAACAAGTTTCAATTTGCTCAGCCCATCATCGCCCACGTTGCGGCCTACCTGAGGGAACAGCGGCCAACGGTTGCGCAAACCCGCCAGCAGGAAAGCGGCACAAAGGCCTTGCACCCGGTGCAAAAACCGCAAAAGAGAACGCCGCCTGGAAAACAACGTGGGCGGCGCAGCAGGCGCTCGCGAGAGAAGTAAGACCAGCAGCGCGTGATTGCTCAGTACTGCGGTTCCTGCTGTACCTGGTATTGTTCGGCCAGCCATTCCGCGAAGTCTTCTTCGCCGGCGCGAGGCAGGGCGACGCTCCATATGCCGTTCCTGGCCGCGCGCAGGCCCACCTGGCTTTCGTTGGGGCCGCCTTTCTCGCCTATCCAGACCACCATGAAGCGCGCCCGCATGTTGCCGCATTGCACGCCCACGATGAATCCCGGCTCCAGTTCGGCGGTCACGCCATAGAGACGCGCGCCATTGGTGGCAATGTTGAGTGTCTTTACGTCCTGCGAAAACACCTTGCCGTGGCGGTCAAGGCCCCAGAGTCTTACAGAGAGCGGCACGTTGAGGCGCTGTTCGCGTCGCTTGGGCATCTTCTTATAGTAAGTCGAGAATTCTTATGCGGCCTCTGCTTTGTGAGTGGGAAAGAGTCACTTTGGTAATCAGAACGATCAGCTCGCGTTATGTAGCCAGATGCCCAGACCAACAGCCGTGAGGCAGAGTATGTTGTTGAGTCCAAGGTTCAGAAAAAATGTTGCGAAGCGTCCATCGTGCCAATAGGCGAGAGATTCATAGGCGAAGGCGGAAAAAGTAGTGAAGGCGCCGCAGAAACCGGTTGCGGCCAGCAGTCGCCAATGGTCCTGCTCGTGATTGGCGGTCCAAGTGAGCACGTAGCCGACAATGAAGCAGCCGGTGACATTGACGATCAGCGTTCCGTAAGGCAAGCCGTGGTGATGAGAGAGTTTGGAGGAAACGTTGGTGATGAGAAAGCGCGCCAACGCGCCAACAATCGCACCGATAGAGACATAGAGAATGTTCTGAGCCATGGCTCTCCTACTCAAGTGGAATTAGTAGGAGTCATCAGCCATGAGAGGCGGTTAGAGGCGAACTCCATCGCCCGATAACATCCTAGCACATTGCTTGCGTAGAGGCCGGCACAATAAACTTGCAATGCAAAATTATGCGAGATAAGCAAGCATCATCCATTCCTGATTTCATCTACGGCACGGCGTGGAAGGAAGAGCGCACCGCCGGACTTACGGAACTGGCTTTGCGGACGGGCTTTCGCGCAATCGATACGGCCAACCAGCGGCGGCATTATTTTGAGGCTGGCGTAGGCCAGGCTCTGGCCGCAGCCTATCGCGCGGGCGTGGTCACGCGCGGAGATCTTTTTCTGCAAACCAAATTCACTTACCAGGATGGACAGGACCACCGGCTGCCCTATGATCCTTCGGCACGCCCGGCTGTCCAGGTAGCGCAGTCGCTGGCCAGTTCGCTCGAACATCTGGGGACTGAGTACGTTGACAGTTTCGTCTTGCACGGACCCGCCTCCGGTCATGGCTGGACTGAAGTTGATGCCGAGGTTTGGGAGGCCATGACCCAAGAGCGCGATGCAGGGCATACGCGCTCGCTGGGCGTAAGCAATGTCTTCCTGGAGCATCTGGAGCAGATGGCAGCGATGCACGGCGAAGCTCCCGCATTTGTGCAAAACCGCTGCTATGCCCGTTTCGGCTGGGACCGAGAGGTGCGATCGTTTTGCCGGGAACGGAAGATTGTTTATCAAGGCTTCTCGCTTCTCACAGCGAATCCGGAGGTCCTGCGTGATCCTTTGGTTGCAAATCTGGCCGCGAAGTCTGGAGTCACGGCGGCGGAGATTGTGTTCGCCTTCGCGCGCGCGGCAGGCATGCTGCCGCTAACGGGAACGTCGAGCGCCGAGCACATGAAGCAGGACCTGGCCAGCCGGAAGCTGGAGCTATCGCCGGATGCAGTAAGGTTGATTGAAGCCCTGGCGGGATAACCGGTAAGCAACTAAATCAAATCAAAAGCAAAACCTTACCACAGAGGACACGGAGGAAAAGCGAGGACACGGAGGAATCTAAGAACGGGAAGGCGAACAAAAATAAGTGAAAATCTTTTTGAAGCCCAGATTCTTACAAGATTCTTACGACCAGATTCCTCCTTACCTCAATGATTCGAGAGGGAGTGAAGTCTTCAGGGTTGGGGCGCGCCGGTCATCTCGGCGAAGACGATCATATGCCCGGCCGGGTCCTTGATGCCTATCTCCCTGGCGCCATAGAAGGTAGTGCGCAGCGGGAGGACGAGGTTGGCGCCTTGCATGGCGCTGATGACCTCGTCCAGCTTGTCCACCTCGACGTAGAGAAATGTGCGGCCGCCGCTGATTTCGCGGGCCAGAGCAGGCGCATCTTTTTCCGCGCTGGCAAAGCTCTGGTACATGATTTCCACGCCATTCTTCTGCAGGATGACAAAGCCCAGCCGGTCGCCCTCCGGAACCTCCGCCGTTTTCTCAAATCCAAGCCGTTCCGTCCAGAATTGTACGCAAGGTTCTATGGCGTTTACATAAAGGACTGGAGTAATTCGCTTTACCTTCATGATCTTGGTTTCCTTTGCTTTGAACTGTCCAGGCGCCATGCCCAAAACAACCGCCACAACGGCAAACAGCCAGGGTACACCGCGCACATGCAAATTCCTTCCCCGTAATTGGCTGGTCTAGTATTAATTAGACTAGAGTGACTTTACAGGACTTCCGCCATCCTTGTCAACGGGAAATTTATGGGTTTTTCCGAAATCCGTCTGGCGGGTGCGGCTTACGCAGGGCGCATCGGGAGAATCATGAAATAATCATGGGGATGCGACTCACGCAAAAACCATTTCTGGCAGCAGTCCTTTCCTTTGCTCTCTCTGTGGGAGCGGCGGCTCAAACTTCCACCAACAACGGTCAAGCTCAGCAGCCTCCCGCAAATTCGAACGCCGGAGGGGCGCCAGGCGACAGTAAGCCTGCGCCGGCCGCTTCACCCGGACCGGGGCAGGACCAGCAGAGTGCGAATAAAAACGAGAAGGAGATACAAAAGCAGGAACAATCCCAACGAATTCTGGGTGTGATTCCACAGTTCGGAACCACCAGCCGCCATGATGCCCCGCCGCTAACCACGGGCCAGAAATTCCATCTCTTTTTGAAGAGTTCGTTCGATCCGTTCGAATATGTTGCGGCCGGATTCCAGGCCGGCCTGGGACAGGCAAGCAACGAATTTCCGGGCTATGGCCAGGGTGCAGAGGGATACGGAAAACGATATGGCGCGTCGGTTGCGGACCAGGTATCGAGCAATTTCTTTTCTAACTTTTTCTATCCAACGCTGCTGAAAGAGGACCCACGATATTTTCGCCTGGGCGAAGGTTCCATCAAGCACCGTATTTTTTATTCACTGGCGCAGGAGTTCGTCTGCCACACGGACCGTGGCGGACGGTCCTTCAACTGGTCGAACGTTCTGGGAGCGTTCACCAGTGGCGGAATCTCGAACGCATACTATCCCAGCACCGATCGCGGTCTTGGACTCACCCTCAGCCGTTCGAGCATTGCCTTGGTGTATGGGGCGGTCGGAGGTTTGGTGGATGAGTTCTGGGTCGACATCCGGAACAAGCTCTCCCATAAGCATTCAGATAAACGTTAGTGCGCAGCCTTTCCTGCTTGTGCCGGCGTTGCAGGCGCGGCCTTGCCTTCAAGCAGAGGCTGCAACCGCGGCAGGCCAAGCCGCTCGCCATGAAATGCGTACTGCCGCAATCCATCGATGGCGGTCCAAGTACTGTGGTAGCGAGTGTAGATGTCAGTGTCGTCCATATCGCCCCAACTGCCGTCCGGATTCTGGGTGGAGAGCAGGTAGTCCATAGCTGTGTGGATCTCAGGACTCGCGTCGTCCTCGCCAAAGGCGCGCAGCGCATCCATGAACTCGCCAACCAGTTCGCCATCTTCAAAGCGCTCGGCTTCCGCGATGTTGGCCTTCAAGAAGCTGAACTCCTGGGGCAGCCAGGCGGGCGAGAGGCGATATTTGTGGTAATCGTTCAGGGTGTAGACGACGTGAGTGATGGCATAGGAAACGTCATTGAACAGATCTTCGTCGTCGGGCGCCGAAGGGTAAGGACGCATGGTAGTGATCCATTGGAGCGCGTCCGGGTAGGAAGCCCCTAACGTGACGCCATAAGCATCGCCCTGATGGGTCTTTATAAGAGCGTCCAGCCAAACATCATAGCGGCTACGAAAGGTGAGTGCGGCGCCGCACCTGTGACATACGGCAGCGCCACGCGGGTTGCGGTAGCCGCATTTCGGACATAGCTCCGGAATATCGGCGGGTGGAGGTTCGCGCCGGGGATCAAATCCCATGAAATCCGTGGCGGAGAACCGCCGCGCGGCCTGCAGCAGGCGCTGCTTGAGGCCTGAATCGTGGCTGCCTAACAGCATGTCCGCGCTGTATGTGCCGTAGGCAAAACTTGCAAGAGCGTCGGGATCATTGGCGGGCACATGGGTTTGTTCACTCCGCCATTGCTGCGCCCTTTCCTGTCCCATCCGGCGCGCAAGGTCGCGCAGCTTCTCCTCCTTGGCTGTGTTGGAGATGGAATAAAAGCAGAACAAGAGGTCGGGTCCCCAGCGGGAAAAATAGGCAGGATTGGAGGCGATCTTGTAGATGAACCGGAGGCCGCGCTCGACCGCGGCATCACGGTCGTGGTTGGTGTAGCGAGCGCCCGGCCACAAAGCTTTGTCGCTGCTGCCACTATTCAGGTGGGAAGGGAAGACCAGGAGCAAAGAGAGGATGATCAGGGGCAGCGCCGCGCCTTGTCTTACATGCGATGCAACTGGCCGGTCCCGTGGAACGGCAGGAAAATCTGGCGAGGAATTCATGATTCCGTCAGCAGTCTCCGGGGCAAAGTAGTGGCGCGAGGATTATACGGCGTCATGGAAGACAATACCCAAGGTATAGCGTTCACCGGAAAGAATGGGACTCGCGCCGTGGCGAAAATTGGTGCGATTCAGATGTCGCGTGAATCTTCGCCATGTGCGGCAAAAACGCCTACTTTTCTACCTGCACGCCGTGCCAGAAAGCTATGTGGTCCTTGATATTCTTTGCAGCGTCGCTGGGGTCGGGGTAGTACCAGGCGGCGTTCTTGTTTTCTTTTCCGTCAACTACCACGTTGTAGTAGTGAGCTGTGCCTTTCCAGGAACAAATAGTGGCGTGGGTGCTGGGAGTGAAGAATTCCTGCTTGAGGGTTCCGGGTGGAAAGTAGATGTTGCCCTCGACGGTTTCGAACTTATCTGATTCGGCGACTACCTGTCCGTTCCATGTTGCTTTCGGCATGTGCCGGCTCCTTGTGGGCCGGACTCCAGTCTAGTCCGTAATTGGTCCTATTCGCCAGCATTCCCGAAGTCTCCTTTGCCTGTGTTCCTCCATGTTGAAGACCCTGGCCCAAGTGACCGGAGTCACTCACGAATCGGCATTGCCGGGATCTACAATCATGCGGTGGAGACGATGTGAGCGCCAATGTTTTTGCTTACAAACGCCTGAAGTACCGGCCATTATCAGGGTTCAAAGGCCGGCAAGTGACCATTCCGGCGTTCGACGCTATTGAGAAAACGTTGCTGCAAGAAATGGCCGCTGCGCTGCCAGCGCAATTCTCACTCCAAAGCCGCTTCCCACACATGGCCATGGTGATGGCCAAGTATGGATCGCTGGATCTTATCTTTTCTACTCCTGCTCCGGTGCTAACCACCGCTGATACGATCACCTGGGATGGATTACGTACTCTGGGCCTGGTGGAAAGCGAGGGAACTTTGGCCGAGGAGTTCGAGTGGGTGGAACGGAGCCTCACCGACAATACCTGTTTTCTCCGTGTATTCTTAGATGGCTGGACGCTACAGCAGGTCATCGAGATCAAGAGTGAGCTGACTCAAGCCCAGAAGGCCAAGGGAGTGCCTGCGGCAAGCGCCTATGAGGCTGCTGTCGACTATCTGGCCGAGAACATCAGGCAGTGGTTCCCGCTTACCTTCACCGTGGACGATGCCTGCCTGACCAACTCCACATCGATCTGGGTAAGCTCCCACTTTTACCTATAGGCCATCCTGTTCCAAGCGCAGAATCCACCGCGTTTTCCGGATTTCAGGCCCTTGGCACGAGCTAGCGATTGAAATTATTTTGAAGGGCAAGGCGCGCCCGCTGATGCCCAGGCTTTCACGCGGGCGGAAAATTCATCGCGGCTGATGGGCACTGCCGTCCGTCCTTCGCCGGGATCCCAGCCCCACATGACCAGCTTATCTTCCGTCAGGTGTTCCACAATTTTTTGTACTGACTTGCCGCCATTCTGTTTCGGATCCTTGATCTGCGCGCAGATTTCGGCATCGGTGCGTCCCTGCCAGATCATGGGTGTAGCAGCGGGCGGCAGCCGCCACCCGGGCTATCCCACAACCGTATTTGGTTCCGGTCAACCCAAGATTTTCGCGCAATACCCAAAGCAGCGGAGTTGCAGGATCAACGTCCAAACTCACTGATTTTCCATTTACCTTGAATGCAATCATGGAGGAGGCTCCTTACAGCAGACCAACATTCTATTCCCAGCGGCTCGTTCGTATTGTGTATGTGCACATGCATGTCCCAGAGGCCGGGGATGAGGTACTGGCCGTGAGCATTTCACGGCGGGGCAGGAACATAATTCTCATGTTTATCTTCAAGAGGGTGAATAGCTAAGCTAGACTCAATCATAGTGCCGGAAATCACATTAAGTCTGGATTGAGGCACGATCGGGCCCGACGCAATATTGTATTGACGATTCGCTGTTTATTCGCCTACGATTGGCCTGGAAGCAGTTTGGGCGCAGAGCGGGACCAAAAAATGTATAGCCATCCAACAGGGAGGAAGGGTTGAGCGCAACAAACCTGCTCATTGAGGCGGTTGATTTTTTCCGCCTGGACGCGTCCCGCAAGTTGGATGCAGAGCGTCGCACAGAGTTCGGACAATTCATGACTCCCCCGAACACGGCCCGCCTGATGGCCTCTATGTTCAGAGCTGACGCTGACCACCTTGCACTGCTTGATGCCGGCGCGGGCGTCGGTTCCTTGACGGCAGCGTTCATAAGTGAGATCACGAGCCGAGTCAAGAAGCCGGCAAGCATTTGCGTAACGGCTTATGAGATTGAGCCTGCATTCCTGGGATACCTCAAGGGAACACTCGATTACTGCCGGAAGACGTGCGAGGCAAACGGCATCAATTTCACTTTTGATCTCATCGCCCGCGATTTCATAGAAGCGGGCGCACATGGCCTGCGGCAAGAGATGTTTGTGCCTGTGCGGAGATTTAACTGCGCAATCCTTAACCCACCGTATAGGAAGATCAACAGTGATTCCCAGGCCCGATTGATGTTGCGCGAGCTTGGCGTAGAAACTTCCAATCTGTACGCGGGCTTTCTATCTGTCGTGCTTATGTTATTGGCTCCGGGCGGCGAGCTTGTAGCCATTACTCCGCGGAGTTTTTGCAATGGCCCTTATTTCAAACCGTTCCGGAAGCTTCTGCTGGACAAATTGACGATTCGTCGCATCCATGTCTTTGATTCCAGAGAAGTCGCTTTCGCAGAGGATGAGGTACTCCAGGAAAACATTATTTTAAGTGGCGCCAAGGGCGGAAACAGAGATGGAAAGGTAACCATCTCAACCAGCAGGGGGCCTGGAGACGATTGTGTAACGTTGAGAGAAATCGACTACGGCCAGGTGGTTCAACCGGGAGACCTCGAGTACTTCATTCGTGTTGTACCAGATGAACTAAGCGCATCTGTGGCGGAGCGCATGGGACAGTTGTACTGTACGCTGCAAGAGCACAATGTGCAGGTCTCAACGGGCCGCGTGGTTGATTTCAGAGCAACCGACTTTTTGCGAGAGGGCCCAGTCGCAGGGGCCGTTCCTCTAATCTACCCGCATAATCTCACAAGGGGATTCACTGAGTGGCCTAAACCGCGTGGAAAGAAGCCTCAGGCATTGGCGTTGCTTCCTGGCGCCGAGGAATTGCTGGTGCCGAAGGGCAACTACGTGTTGGTAAAACGGTTTTCAGCGAAAGAAGAAGACAGAAGGGTTGTTGCGGCTGTATACGACCCGCGTCGTATAGGCGCCGATCAAGTTGGATTTGAGAACCACTTAAATTATTTTCATCGTGATGGCGCGGGTCTGCCCAATAAGCTGGCAAGAGGTATAGCGGCTTTCCTCAATTCGACTCTGGTGGACCTGTATTTTAGGCAATTCAACGGGCACACACAGGTTAATGCAACCGATTTAAGAAGTCTTAAATATCCAACCAAGTCTCAGATGGAGTCGCTGGGTTCGAAAATTGGCGATGAATTTCCGGAACAGCAGATAATAGACGGCTATCTTGAGGAGGTGCTTAACTTGCCCGAGGCGACCAATGTACCGGATCCAGTAAGAGCCAAAAAGAAAATTGACGAGGCCATGGCTATTCTTAAGGTACTGGATTTACCGCGAGAGCAGCAGAACGAGAGATCGGCATTGACGTTGCTTTCCTTGCTGGGCCTTAGGCCAGAGACGCCCTGGTCCAGGGCGAAAAAACCCCTCATGGGGATAACGCCCATGATGGAATTCTTCCATTCTTATTATGGAAAGAAATATGCTCCTAATACCCGCGAGACCGTACGCCGTCAAACGATTCATCAGTTCCTTGACGCAGGAATCGTGGTGATCAACCCCGATAACGTCGAACGCCCGACAAACAGTCCTTATGCTGTATATCAGATCGAAGCCGGGTTGTTGGAGTTGCTCAGAACTTACGGGCGGAGACCCTGGAAGAAAAGCCTCAAAACATATTTGGCCTCAGTTGAAACCCTCAAAGCCAAATATGCGCAAGAACGGCACATGAAGCGCATTCCTGTTCGGATTGGTTCAGGTAGTGAAATAACGCTATCGCCGGGTGGACAGAATATTTTGGTCCAGCAGATTGTTGAGGACTTCTGTGAGTTGTTTACTGGTGGCGGCAAGCTTCTCTATGTGGGTGATACGGACGAGAAATTTGCTTATTTTGACAAGTTAGCACTCGAATCGCTGGGGGTAACAATAGAAGGTCATGGCAAGATGCCGGATGTAATCGTATATGCTGAGGCTAAGAACTGGCTCGTTTTGATCGAGGCAGTCACTAGCCACGGCCCGGTAAATCCCAAGCGCCGGGGTGAACTCAAGACTCTCTTCAAAGGCTCCCGAGCCGGCCTGGTATTCGTAACCGCCTTCCTTGACCGTGGTGCGATGGTCAAGTATCTAAATGAAATTTCGTGGGAAACTGAGGTTTGGGTGGCCGATGCTCCAACTCACCTGATCCATTTCAATGGCGAGAGATTCTTAGGGCCTTATGAAGGTGCGAGCGATAAATAATTCTTGCGTTTTTATACGTACTCGCGTTCCTGTCGTCTTATCTCCTTGTAGCGCTCAAACACTTTACGGGAGCTTTCCAGGCCGAGAACCGAACGAAGGGATGACCCACGGAAGGTATAAGCCAGCATCTGTGGCGCGTGGGTGAGGACATACCAGAAGTCGTGACGCAGCACTGCCGGCATGTGTTGTGTTTTCATCCAGCGTTCTGCTTTCCAGCGCAGGTATTCCACATCTTCGGCAGAAAGATGCTCGGTACGCACTAC
>DATDGL010000203.1:0-7264 GCA_036522115.1 Candidatus Angelobacter sp. | reverse complement strand
TCTACGAGGTGCTCAAAAAGGAAAAAGAGATTGGTTACACCGGCGTCTTGAAATTGCTCCAGATTATGACCGTCAAGGGCACGGTCCGTCGGAATGAGCACCAGCGCGCCCATGTCTATGAGTCTTGCCAGCCGGAAGAGATAACTAAGCGTCAACTCGTGGCGGACTTTTCGGAAGTTAGTCCAGGAGTAATTGAATGAGGGATCCATCACTTTGGCGAAATTTAGTGTACGCTGCGCGAGTACTGCGTCTTAATCCTGGGTTCACCGCCGTTGCAGTATTGTCACTGGCTCTCGGCATTGGTGCCAACACGGCGATTTTCTCCCTCATAGATCAAGTGGTGCTCCGTCCTTTGCCAGTATGGCAGCCGAAGGAACTGGTAATGCTGGATGATCCCGGTACCAATCCCGGCGCCAATCACGGCAAGCACAGCTTTTCCTATCCCATGTACCGTGACATCCGCAATCACAATGACGTCTTTGCCGGTGTCATTGGGCGCCGGGGATTTCCCGCCAGTCTCTCTTGGGGCCGGGGCACAGCCCGGATCCAGGGCGAATTGGTCTCCGGGAACTACTTCGAGGTATTGGGTGTGCAGCCTTATATCGGACGTCTGATTGCTTCCGATGATGATCGCAATGGCAGCGCCAGTCCCGTTGCGGTTTTGAGCTTTGCATATTGGCGCCGCCAGTTTGGCGACGACCAATCGGTGGTCGGCAAACCAATCAATGTCAATGGCCAGATCTTGACCCTGGTTGGAATCGCACCGCCGGGGTTCTTTGGCATGGAAGTGGGCAGGGCCAGCGATCTTTTTGTGCCCATGTTGATGAAAGCAAAAATGACCCCTGGATGGGATGGAATCGAAAACCGCCGCGATATGTGGGTAAATATTTTTGCCCGGCTCAAGCCGGGTGTGTCGCCAAGCCAGGCGGAATCAGGAGTTAACGTTCTATTCCACCAGATTCTTCAGGAAGAGATTAAAGACCCGAAAATACCCGCAAACTGGGCGTTTAAGGATGCCTTTCTCACTAAACATCTGTATTTGCTGGATGGTTCTCGCGGCATCTCCTCTTTGCGGGAAAATTTTTCCGCTCCTCTGTTGGTGCTGATGGCCTTTGTTGCTCTGGTGCTGCTGAGCGCGTGCGCCAACGTTGCCAATTTGCTGATGGCCCGCGGCGCGGCGCGGCAGCGGGAAATTGCGATTCGCTTGGCGGTCGGGGCTTCGCGCCGTCACGTGATTCAGCAATTGCTCGCGGAAAGTATTCTCCTCTCGCTCGTCAGCGGAGCCCTAGGGATATTTTTGGCTTGGTGGCTCAGTTCCGCGTTGCTGAGCATGATTCCCGCGCAACCGAACGCTCTGACGTTTTCCACGAAAATTGATTCTCGGTTGCTGTTCTTTACCCTCGGGATCTCTTTGCTCACCGGTTTGGTCTTTGGATTGCTACCTTCGTTCAAGCTAAGCCGTCCTGCCATGGTGCCCACATTGAAGTTGGAAGCAGGCGTTGGTCGAGGCGCGCATGGACGATTCCGTAAAATCCTGGTTGTCGCCCAGGTCGCGCTGTCCCTGGTGCTCGTGATAGGTGCTGGCCTGTTTGCTCAGAGCTTGTACAATCTCCGCGTTCTCAACCCGGGTTTTCAGACCGACCATCTACTGGAGGCGGCGGTAGATCCCTCGCTGAATTCTTATCCCGATGACCGCGCCCTGGCCCTTTTTGAGCAATTGCAGCAGCGGCTTGCCAACCTGCCCGGAGTCGCATCGGTTTCCGCTGCCGAGGTCGCTCCCCTTTCCGGTTTTTCCGCCGGCCAGACGATTAGCGTTGAAGGATATTCGTCAAAGCCGGACGAAGATATGAATGCCGCGATCAACCTTGTGGGAGCATCCTACTTCGCTACCATGAAAATCCCCGTGATCTTAGGCCGGGAGTTTACCCCACGGGACATCAAGGGCGCTCCCAAAGTCGGCATGATTAATGAAACGGCCATGCGCTATTGGTTCCATGGCGCCAATCCGATAGGACATCATTTCGGCTTTTGCTGTGAAGGCAAAATCGATATTGAGATTGTCGGAGTCGTGAAGGATGCCAAAAGCAAAACCGTGCGTGAAGATATTCCCCGCTACGTATATCTGCCCTACATGCAGGACACCAATCTGGGGCTGATGACTTTCTTGCTTCGCACGACTCAGGAGCCCGCGGCTGTGACAGGCCAGGTGAGGGCCGCGCTGCAGGAAATTGATCCCAATATTCCCATATTCAACGTTCAGACCATGGATGCTCAACTGGACCGGTCGCTTTACCGGGAGAGAATGCTTGCGATGCTTGCCGTTTTCTTCGCCGCGTTGGCCGCTTTGCTGGCGGCCGTCGGTCTTTATGGAGTTATGGCCTATACGGTTTCGCGCCGCACCAGCGAAATCGGAATCCGCCTTGCCCTGGGAGCCAGTCGCCCTAACGTTTTGTGGCTCGTTTTGCAGGATGTAATCTGGATGGTGGCCATAGGCATTGTGATCGCGATCCCCTTGGTCATCGGGCTGAGCCGGTTAGTGCAGTCCCAACTCTACGAATTGAAATCTTCAGATCCTCGAACGCTATTGGTGGCCACTGCACTCTTAGGCTGCATCGCGATCCTGGCCGGGTTCCTTCCATCGTGGAGAGCTACCAGGATCAGCCCGACGCAAGCTTTGCGGTATGAGTAGCGGGTGGAATTGCAATTTGAATTTCAGATTTGTTTACAACCTTTCCAATGTAGTCTCTCGGTAATAGTTTTTATCTGCAACCGTGGGCAGTTTCATTCCGAGTGCCCTTTTGTTAGTCATTCTGTTGCTGGAACTCCATTTGCATAATTGAATGCAATTGCCGGCCATTCTCCGGCCAGCAGGTTTGTCCTACTTAACTTTATCCATCTGTCGTTAAAAGAGGAAGACTGATCTCAATGGCAACCTCGACCCTGTGTAGTCTGTCTCGCGTATTACCCGACCACTTAGTCGCTCTTCCCGGTGAACCATGGGCGCTGTGGCGGACTGTCTGTCTCCGTGGTGCTGGTTTCCCTGCAAAGGATGTGTTCCAAATCAGTGCGCCAGAACATCTGCTGAAAGCTGCGGATGCCCTCCTTCAGGCAAAACACTCTTTGAAGAGGTACAAGGAAGAGGCTGTGGTGGAAGTTAACGCTGCCCTCGATTCCCTTCGAGCAAATAACCAGTGGGAGGACAAGACGAAGCGCGGTCCCTTGATGAAAGCAAGAGACAAGCTGAAATCTGGGGCGATACCGCAGCTTGCTCCCGAGTTGGGAGATTTCCGATCCTTGCAACGTTTCCGTGATGCATTGGTGCAGATTGATTCTCAACGGGATTCATTCCAGAGGGAATTTGCAGCGTCTACTGCCCGGACCTCTCAAATCATCCGTGACGTGGCCGCATCTTCCCGGTTCCGCGAAGCCGTCATGTGGCAGAACCGTACCGCCCTCCACACGGCATTGGACGCACTCTTGCGCAAGACGGCCAATGACTCCCGAACATCCGGACAACGGCAGAATGAGGAACTGGTTGCCAGCTACCTGCAGCGCTATTCCGTCAAGAATGACACCATAGGTTTTTTTGGTCCGGTTGGCTGGGCAGAATTTGTCTCCCAGGGGGAAGATCTGGTGGTGAATCCCGGCTCCAGCCTGATTGCTGCTAGGACGTTGTATTTTGAGTCCTGGCCTATTCAGGAACTGGCCAACGTCATTGCAAGAGACCGCACAATCTATCGCTGGCTGGCTCCGATCAGGATGCCCTTTATTTCGATAGAAGATTCGGTCGTGCTGCATCCGATCTACGGTGCTTTACGGATTCCTTCCGGACAGATTGCAGTCTTGCGGGCCTGCGACGGTGTCACCAGTGCCAGGCAGATTGCCGAAGAACTGCTGCGCTCGCGGCCCTCGTTCTTTAGGAATGAGTTGGAGATCTACAATAGTCTCGCTGAGCTGGCTTCGAAAAACCTTGTCTTCTGGGGTTTCGATGTTCCGCTTTGTCCCCATCCCGACCGTATCCTACGCGAGATGCTTAAGCGCATCGGCGATTCAACGTCCCGCGAACGTGCTCTGGCATTGCTGGAACAGCTTGAGGCTGCACGGGATCGCGTTGGGACTTCAGCCGGCGATGTCGAAAAACTCGATGGCGCCCTGGATAATCTTGAGTGCACATTCTCACGGCTGACCGGGGTGAGCGCAACCCGTGCTCATGGTCAAACCTACGCTGGTAGGACGATTCTGTATGAAGATTGCCGGCGTGATATTGAGGTGCGGATTGGCCCGGAATTGTTGCGTGAAATGGTCCAGCCGTTGACTCTGTTGTTGGCTGGGGCGCGCTGGTTGACTTGGCAAATCGTTAATATCTACAGGAAGAAGCTGTTAGATCTGTATGACGAGATCAGTTCTGCCACTGGCGAGACCGTGATCAAGGCGACTGATTTCTGGCTTAAGGCCATGCCTTTTCTGGTGGGGGAGGGGCACGTGGATCTGGGCGCTCCGATCCAGCAGGAATTCCAGAAAAAATGGGCGCGAATTCTGCGGCTCAAACCCTCAGCAGGTCCCATTCAATTGTCGAGCGAGGAATTGCGTGATCGGGTGCGGGAGGAATTTGCGACCTCCCGCGCAGGATGGCCTCGTGCCCGCTACCACAGCCCCGATATTATGGTTGCCGCGGCCAGTGCCGAAGCTGTCAATCGTGGCGAATACGTGATCGTGCTCGGAGAAATGCATGTTGCTTCTAACACTCTGGCCGCGTCATTGTTTGTCAATCAATATCCTGTCCCCCGGGAATTGATGAGGAAAGTTGAGCAGGACATGGGAACGGCCAACTTGGTTCCCATGCCCCCGAAGGGCGAAATGCAATTAATATCCCGAACGGCAACTTCATTGATCTCTCCCGAAGACCTGTGGCTGGAATACACTTTGAATGGTTTTGTCTACGATCGCTCCAAGGCCGTGCCAGTCTCTTCGCTCGTGGTTGAGCGCTGTGATGATGAGATCGTAGTTCGCGCCCTGGATGGGCGGGTCTTTACCGCTGTCGAACTCGCGGGCTGGCGTTTCGCCGAGATGGTAGGCGATTCGTTCAAGATGTTTATCCCATCCTCCCACAGCCCCAGAATCTCAATAGATCGAATGATCCTGAAACGTGAATTGTGGCGGTTTACCCCGGATGAGTTGTCTTTTGCCCTGCAGGCGGAAGGAGCCGAGCGGTTTCTTCAGTGTAGAGATTGGGGGCTCGCGCACGGACTGCCTAGGTTTGTCTTTTACAAAGTGCCCGTCGAAACCAAGCCAACTTACTTGGATTTGAGCAGTCCAATACTTGTTGACATATTCTGCCGCATGGTCCGGCGTACTGCCGAAGCAGGGCTTCCTAACCCTATCATTGATGTCACGGAAATGCTTCCAGCACCCGATCAGGTATGGTTATCAGATGCGGCCGGCAATCGCTATTCGTGCGAACTGCGAATTGTGGCATTGGATCTGGCAGAATAATACTGATTCCTCCTGCAAGCCAGATGCTTGGAGTGTATGCCGAGCATGTTTGGCTACCCCGAAGATGAACTGGTCGGCCAATGGTGGGACAAGGTCGAGCCTGCATTGTGGAGGCGAAGGCGTTCTCATTCGCCCACCGCACCAAGGTGTTAGCAGACGGCATGGTACGGAAGAACAAAGCGTGACTTCAGGAGGGCTGGCAGTGTTTTCGGGTGGCACCGGAATAAGTAAGCCTATAAGCGGGGCGAATAGGTGAGCGATGCACAGCCAGTCGTCGGACGGCTGAGTAGTACCACAAGCGCGGGAGAGCCGCGTGACCGAGCCAATCGGCGAACCGGTCGGGGAAGACAGCCGACGAAGATAGTGGGAAAGAAACGGAAAGATAGAAGCGTACGTATGGTGGTGTGAAAGGGATGGCGGGCGACCGCTTACCTATGTCGATCATTCCCCCGCCAGTCTGCATCGTCGCACGCAAGAAGATGACAGATTCAATACCCCACGCGAAGGAGAATGCTCCCAATGGATTCCCGCATCCCCGCGCCAGTCCCCGCCCATACTGATGCCATGAAGCGGGTAGTGGGTCGGCTAAGAGAAATCGGGTTTGATGAGAAGCATTGTGGTGAACGGCTCGGAAAAATAGAAAATCTGCCCGATTTCGCTGGTAGCCAGGTTGCGCGGCCCTACCTCCGGCCTTCGCCGGACCTGCTGGACATCGCAATCACGCTTTTTCTCATGAACGAAAAAATCTCGTTCGAGCAGGCAGGCCAGCTCTTTCCCGGCTCTGACCTCGATGCTTTGCGCACGATGTCGTTGGTGGAGGTGAATCGCCGGGAAGTTTATTCGCGGCTTAATCTCTTACCCTGCTATGGTAGCTATCTGGCGACCGATCGTTCGTCCTTCGGCCCGAACGAAAATCCGGGTATTAGTCGCGTGATGTGGCTGTACCAGGAATCCTATATCCTGGGTGGACTAGTGGATCGCACGACCCGGTTGCCCTCTGCACTCGACCTGGGGACAGGTTCCGGCATTCATGCGTTGCTGGCGAGCCAACATTGTGATCATGCCGTTGGTGTGGATATTAATCCGCGTGCCATCACATTTTCAAAATTCAATCAGCGCCTTAACGACCGGAGCAATCTTGAATACTTGCTGGGCGATCTGTATACCCCTGTTGCTGGTCGCCGCTTTGACTTGATTTTGGCGAATCCGCCCTATAACCCCAGCCCTTTAGTAGCAGCGGGCGCGGATTACTGGAGCGGTGGTTTGTCAGGAGAAGAAATCCTGGGCCGAATCTTCGGCGGCATCCATGCCCACCTTACTGAAACCGGTATCTGCCATATCATCACTCTGCTTTGTCATCAGAAAGCGGGCCCTATCTATAGGCAAAAACTGGATTCATGGCTCGTCGGCGGCATTCGTCGCTACGACATCATGGCCCAGGTCATGGAGCACCAGTACTATGTTGCCAATGCCGATTCGGAAGCGCTCCGGACATTTCTGAGAAGACATTTTTCCCGGTTTGAATTTGGAGTCATCAGCATTCGCAGAAGTCCGGAGCGGCCCGGATTTTACTATCACGGCCTTCCGCGTGCTGCACCCCCGCTCTTCGATGAGAATGGCCGGTTTGGTATGGCGATTAACCATTCTTTCTTCGATGCCTGCAAAGCGGAAATGGACGGGGGCGGGGTATCGGACTTACCTTCACGGGGTCCTGCAGTACCTGCGGATTTGGCATAAAGTACGAAGATTATCGTTGACACTACGAACTATT
>DATDGL010000202.1:0-23962 GCA_036522115.1 Candidatus Angelobacter sp. | reverse complement strand
GGATGCCACCGTCGAGTCGTGCGCGAAGGATGTGTAGCTCCGCCTCCGACATGGTGCCCTTTAATCCCAGCACCAAGCGATCGTTAAAGAGCGCCGGATGGTAAAGCCCGTCGCTGTCTCCGATCAGCGTGTCTGTCATGCAGTCCTCTCCTGGGACCTGCTGACGCGTGACGGAATTATGATCTTTGATGATTATAGGTGGCAGTCGCCTCACGATTCCGGCCCGCTTGCTTCTCCCAAAATTGCCATTGATTCCTTTCTGCAAATCTTTGAAGGAGACTACAAGGTCATGTCTCTTGATTATCAAGTGATATTACAGAAGACAGCTTAATACATTTAACCAACCTGTAATCCCAGTCCGTTGGGTGCTCGGGTACCCACGTCCTCCACGAACTGCCCGGCGTTGGCGGCGAATTTGATTTGTTATGAACGCAATGTCCCAGGTCCAGCCCTCGTTTTTTGAAAGCGCGTTTCTGCTCTCGTTTGCCCAGGAAAGAATGTGGTTTCTGTATCGTCTGGATGCCGCCGATCCTTCCTATCATCTGACCATGGCTTTGCGCTGCACAGGACCTCTTGATCGGGATGGACTGCTATGGGCGCTGCACGAAGTTGTGCGCAGGCACGAGGTTTTACGAACTATTTTCGGCGAACAGGATGGACTTCCCTATCAGAAAATCAACGAAGCTTTTGTTCTTGATCTCGAGCTTGTTCACTTGCGGCAGGCAGAACTTCCTGATTTCCTCGCCAGCGAAGCCCGCAAACCTTTCGACCTGGAGCGCTCCCCGGGAATACGGGCCGCGCTTATTCATTTCAGTGATCGCAACCATGTGTTACAGATAACGCTGCACCACATTATCAGTGATGGATGGTCGCTAGGCATCATGGTGCGGGACACAGCATCATTCTACGAAGAATTTACACGTGGCGCATTGAGCGCTCTGCCGCCTTTGAAAATTCAGTATCGGCATTTTGCTCTCGAAGAACGGACCGCAGAGCGGCAGAGTGAAATGGAAATTCATCTGCAGTACTGGCGCAAGCAACTCGCAGACATGCCCGCGGGGTACCTGCCCTCAGATCGTTTTCCTCCGGCGATTCCAACGCATGCCGGCTCCAAACTCCGCATTCAGCTTAGAGCAGAGCTGCTCAGCAAAATGCAGGAAATTGGCCGGCAGGAAGGGCTGACGCTGTTTATGGTGCTGCTCGCCGGCCTCCTTCTGGTTTTGCAACGGTGGATGGCGCAGGACGATCTTGCGATCGGCACAGCGGCAGCGAATCGGGAACGAGCTGAACTGGAACAGTTGGTCGGGTTTTTCATCAACACTCTTGCGCTGCGCGTGGATATCAGCGGGAACCCGAACGTCCGCGAGTTGCTGCATCGCGTTCGCCTGGTCTGTCTGGGCGCTTACGCTCATCAGGACGTCCCTTTTTGACAAGCTCGTGCTCGAACTGAATCCTGACCGCAATCTGAATCGCAGCCCGCTATTCCAGGTCATGTTGACGCTTCAAAATGCGCCAGCGCCCGACTTCCGTCTCGCAGGGCTTCGGCTTGAACCACTCACCCTGGATCTCGGGATATCACAATTCGACATGGCGCTGTCGGTTTGGGAAGAACGAGGTAGAGTCGAGGGCTGGCTCGAATACAGCACTGAACTCTTTGAAATGCAAACCGTGCAGCGATTCCTCGAGCATTGGCAACATGCGATCGAGGAGATGGTGGCGGATCCCGGAAAAGAAATCCCGAGTGTTCACTTGCTTGCTGCCAAAGAGCGGCGGCAGATCCTTGAGGAATGGAATGCCACGGCTCAAGAGAATCAACTCGACCACTGCGTCCACGAGTTGTTTGAACAAAATGCACAGCGGACACCGGAAGCTCTGGCCGTAGTACATGGCGAAGACGAACTTACTTATCGTGAATTGAACGAGCGGAGCAATCAACTGGCGCACTACGTGATGAGGCTGAATCTTGGGCCAGAGAAACTGGTGGGCATCTTTCTTCCACGCAGTACAGAAATGATTGTGGCGATGCTGGCCACGCTGAAAGCTGGGGCCGCCTATATTCCACTCGATCCTGACTATCCACCGGAGCGCCTGCGCTTTATGTTGGATAACGCAAGCGCCAGTATGGTTCTTACTCACGCTGCCTTGGCCAACCGCCTGGGTTGGCGGCGGGAACTCACTGTGTCTCTGGATGATCATCGTGACGCCGTAGCAAAAGAAAGTTCCGCCAATTCACGAACCAGACTCTTGCCGCTGAATCTGGCATACGTCATCTATACCTCCGGCTCAACCGGGCAGCCCAAGGGAGTTCAGATATCGCATGCCAGTTTGTTGAATCTGGTTCGTTGGCATTTGCACGCATTCGACATGAGTTCCACTGACGCAGCAAGCCAGATGGCCAGCCTCGGATTCGATGCCGCGGTGTGGGAGATATGGCCCTGTCTGGTTGCGGGTGCAAAGTTGTGCCTTGTTGATGATCACGTGCGTTTGTCGCCCGCCGATCTCCGCGACTTGATTCTCGCCCGGAACATCACTGTTTCTTTTATGCCAACTCCAGTCGCAGAGAGCGTTTTGGCTCTGGAATGGCCGGAAACGGCGAGTCTGAAGACGTTGTTAGCCGGAGGAGACAAGTTACACCGGTGCGTCTCGCGCCCGCTTCCTTTTGTGTTGGTAAATAACTATGGGCCGACAGAATGCACTGTGGTAGCAACCTCTATAGAGGTGGATCACAATAAAGAAATGGACCCGCCGATTGGACATCCAATCCGCAACACGAAGGTTTATGTGTTAGATCGCGAAATGGAGCCTGTCCCGGCGAGGGTTGCAGGGGAGCTGTATATCGGAGGAGCAAGTCTGGCGCGTTCTTACGTCAATCATCCGGAAACGACTGCAGAAAAATTCGTTCCGGATCCTTTCAGTAAGGAACCGGGCGCGCGTCTATATCGCACTGGAGATCTGGCGCGGTGGCGGCTGGATGGAACACTCGAGTTCCTGGGGCGCGCAGACGAACAGGTGAAGATACGCGGATTCCGTATCGAACTTGGTGAAATTGAGACCGCGTTGCGGGAAATATCCGGAGTTCGTGATGCCGTCGTGACTGTGCTGGAGGAGCAGGCGGGACAGAAGCAATTAGTGGCGTATGTCACGGGTTCTGTAGCTTCTATTACAGAATTTCGCCGCCATCTGCAGCGGCGACTTCCTGCCTACATGATTCCTGCTGCCTTTGTGCCGATGGAATCGCTTCCTCTTACCTCGAACGGCAAAGTCGATCGACGTTCGCTGCCCAAACCTAATGCCACGGATTGGCATGAACAGGAATACGTACCACCCAGAACTGCAACCGAGCAACTTATCTGTCAGATCTTCACGCAGGTGCTCGGAGTGGAGCAAATCGGATTGCACGACAACTTTTTCCATCTCGGCGGCCACTCTCTGCTGGCATCGAAAGTCATTCTGCGTCTGGAGGAAATGTTCCAGATCAAACTGCCATTACGAGTCTTGTTCGAAGCAGCGAATCCTGAAGATCTGTCGCAGGCTATCGAAGAAGCGCTTCTAGCGGAAATCGAATCCATTCCGGAGCCGGTAGCCGGACCCTTTGCCGGTTCCAGAAACTCGATTGATTAGCCTACACCAACTATCTATTTCGACCGGATAACTACCACTGCTGAGGTCCTAGTAATTCATCATGTTCAGCGCATTAGACGAACGTCGAGCCAGCCTGTCTCCCGCTAAACAGGCACTCCTCGAACAACGCCTGCGAGGCGAACGCTCTTCAAGTCCTGCCAGCCTCCCCATTGTGCACGTTGAAAATCGCCGTCAGCTTCCCTTATCACATGCGCAGCAACGGCTGTGGTTTATTCACCAGTTGGACCCTGAAAGCACTGCTTACAACCTTCTTTTTGCAGTCCGCCTATCTGGTGCACTAAATCGTGAGGCTGTTCAATGGAGCGTGGACGAAATTGTCCGGCGGCACGAGGTGTTGCGAACCACATTTCTCCTGGAGGATGGTGTGCCTCTCCAGCAGCCGGCGCTCAGTTTGCATGTGCCAGTGGAATACCTTGACGTCAGTCATAGAAACCATCACGAGGCAGAAATCGAGGCTACGAACCTGGCCCAGGAGTTGGCCGCGCGACCTTTTCATCTGAGGGAGGGACCGTTGCTGCGCGCGAGGCTCGTTGCGCTGGAGGACCAGGAACATATTTTTGTCGTCAGCATGCACCACATCGTAAGTGACGCATGGTCCACGGCAATCATGATGCGAGAGTTCAGCCAACTCTACAAAGCTTATGTAATCGGTAGTGAGGCGCCGTTGACTATCCCGCCCATCCAGTACGCTGACTATGCCGTCTGGCAGCGGGGTTGGTTACGCGGACCGGTTCTGGATGCCCAGCTCAATTACTGGAGGAAACAGTTGCAGGATACGCCGGTTCTGGGCCTGCCAACAGATTGTCCTCGTACTGCTGTGATTAGCCATCGTGGAGCCAGCGTCGATTTTCATATTGGCCGAACCATCGTTTCGAACCTGACGATGATCAACCAGCAAGAGAAAACAACTCTGTTCATGGAGTTGCTGGCTGCCTTTGCCGTGCTTCTATCACGCTACAGCGGACAATCGGACCTGACAATCGGCTCACCCATTGCGAACCGGAACCGCGTGGAACTGGAAAATCTGATCGGTTTCTTTGTCAACATGCTCACCTTTCGCATGGACTTGCAGGGCAACCCGACTTTTCGGCAGATGCTCAGGCAGGTACAGCAAACCGCCTTTGATGCCTATCAATATCAGGATGTTCCCTTCGAAAAGATCGTGGAGGAGTTGCAGCCGGAACGCGAGATGAACCGGACTCCGGTCTTTCAGATCACCTTAACCCTGCAAAATGCCGAACAAGGCAGCATCGAATTGCCCGATCTGAGCCTCTCGCCCTTCGATGTGCCGGTCCCCACCACAATGTATGAGCTCTCGTTGTTCTTTAACCAGAGCGGCCAGGGACTGGATGCAACACTGCTTTATTGCTGCGACCTGTTTGAACCGCAGACGATGGTGAGATTCTCCAGGCATATGGAATCGGTCCTGGAACTGATGAGCAGGGCTCCAGATACCCCTATCCACGGTTGGTCGTTGTTGGCTGGTGCCGAACAGCAGGAGGTATTGGTCGAATGGAATCAGCTCCATCGCTGTCCGTGTGACAAAGTCCTGCCGGCATGGTTCGAAGAGCAGGTAAGACGCACGCCCAATGCAACAGCAGTGGTCTGCGAAGATGGGCAGCTTTCATATAACAGCCTGAACTCACGCGCCAACCAACTGGCACATCGCCTCAAAAAATTCAGCGTGGGTCCGGAAATCAAGGTTGCGATGTGCATGGAACGCAGCTTGGAAATGGTCGCCGGAATACTAGGAACCATGAAGGCCGGAGGCGTCTATGTCCCGATTGATCCGAGCTACCCACCTGAAAGAATTTCTTACATGCTGAATGATTCCAACGCGAAAGTGCTGCTCACACATCCATCGATGGAGTCAACGCTCCCGGAATCTTCCATTCCAATCCTCTCGCTGGATCCACATTGGGAAACCATAGCAGAAGAAAGCCCGAGCAATCCGGAACTCTCCATCTCTCCTGATAATGGCGCCTATGTGATCTATACCTCTGGTTCCACAGGCCAGCCCAAAGGCGTACTGGTGACGCACAGCAATGTTGTTCGCCTTTTCACAGCTACGCAGCAGTGGTTTGGATTTACAGACCAGGATGTGTGGACCTTGTTTCATTCCTATGCATTCGATTTTTCCGTATGGGAGTTATGGGGAGCACTGCTGTATGGAGGGCGTCTCATCGTGGTTCCTTACTGGCTAAGCCGTTCTCCGGAAGCGTTTTATCAGTTGCTGCAAGAAAACAAGGTAACGGTGCTGAATCAGACCCCATCAGCCTTCCGGCAATTGAGTGACGTGGAGGCGACAAAACCGCCTGGCGCAGAAGAGTTGAGCCTGAGATGCGTGGTTTTTGGCGGAGAGGCCCTGGAAATGAGTAGCCTGCGGCCATGGTTGGCCCGGCACGGTGCGCACAGGCCTCAATTGATCAACATGTACGGCATAACTGAAACCACCGTACATGCCACCTACCAGCAATTGGACAGAGAAGCCATTCACCGGGATGCCAGTGTTGTCGGCGACAGGATACCGGATCTGCAAATTTATATTCTCGACGACTACATGCAACCTGTACCGGTAGGAGTGAAAGGGGAAATTTTTATTGGTGGAGCAGGGCTGGCCCGCGGCTATATGAATCGGCCCGATCTCACCGCCCAGCGTTTTGTGCCCAATCCATTCAGTCAAACTGCCGGAGAAAGGCTGTATCGCAGTGGTGATCAGGCGCGATGGAGAAACGACGGATCTATCGAGTATTTGGGACGCATCGATCACCAGGTCAAGATTCGGGGCTTCAGAATCGAATTGGGAGAAATTGAAGCGGCATTGCTGGAAGCCGGCATCAGTCAAGCCGTAGTCATGGCCCAGAAGGAAGGCGCAGGTGAAAAGCGGTTAATCGCACATGTTGTGTTGGAAAACGCCGGCAATCAGGAATTCATGCAGGAACTGCGTGCCAAGCTCAAACACCGGCTGCCCGGATACATGGTTCCTGCCGCCATTGTTCCAATCGAAAAAATACCTCTCACCGGCAACGGAAAAATAGACCGCAAAGCGCTTCTGGCGTTCAAGCCAGAAAAGGTTCTCTCGGAGCGGCGATTTGCGCCGCCGCAAACACCTATCGAAGAGACCATGTGCCGAATCCTGGAGGACGTATTAGAACTGGAACGGGTCGGTATTGAGGACAACTTTTTTGAACTGGGTGGCGATTCCATCTTAAGCATCCAGGTCATGGCGCGGGCAAGAAAGGCTGGTCTTCAATTTTCATTGGCCCAGTTCTTTGCCTCGCGACACATCAAGGAATTGGCGCGGTCTATCACAGTGATAGCAGATGATCAGGCTGCTCAGCCTGGCCTGCCGTTTCGATTGCTCTCAGAGGAAGATTGCAGACGCATTCCAGCCGGTGTGGTGGATGCATACCCGCTCAGTGGACTCCAGGCCGGGATGTTGTTCCATACAGAGTTCAGAGGAGCAACCTCTTTCTATCACAACGTCCTCAGTTGCCATGTTCGCGCGCACCTCGATGCTGAGATCCTCCAAAAAGCTGTGGATGAGGTTGTGATCCTGCATCCCGTTTTGCGGACTTCCCTGGATTTAGGCAGCTACAGTGAGCCGTTGCAGCTTGTTCATCTCGACGCGAGAATCAGGGTCGCATTCGAGAACATCAAGCACCTCTCGATCGCCGAACAGGAGGACATTCTTACGGCGTGGATAGAAGCGGAAAGGCAAAGGCCGTTCGATGTCTGCCAGCCGGGGCTGCTACGGTTCCAGGTCCATGATCGCTCTGGCGATACTTCCAGTTCACCATGGCGGAGCACCACGCCATTCTCGACGGCTGGAGCGTGGCCATGCTCCTGACTCAGATTTTCCACCTCTACTTCTCCCTGCTGGAAGCAAAAGAAAAGAAGATAGAGGCCCCGGCCAGCTCCTTCCACGAATTCGTGGAACTGGAAAGACAAACCTCGCAGTCCGAAGAGGCCCGGCAATATTGGCAACAGCAGATGGACGATCTGGAAGTGGCGCAGGTGTTTGCAAAGACCGGACACGCTCAGGGAACTTTGTTCAGCCGGCAGGTTGAAATACCAACGACGTTATTTCATCAACTGAAAAAGCTGGCGGCAGAGACGGGCGTCTCTATCAAGAGCGTCCTGCTGGCCGCGCATATCCGTGTGGTGAGTTTTGTCAGCGGGCGAAAAGACATCATCACCGGTTTGGTTTCCAATGGCCGCGTGGAGACCAAAGATGGAGAGCGGGTCCTTGGTTTGTTCCTTAACACTGTTCCCCTGCGGCGCAAATTATCCAGTGGCCGATGGACTGACTTGGTGCGGGAAACCGCGGCGGCCGAGCAGGCCCTGTTGCCACACCGGCGTTATCCGTTGTCAAAGCTGCAGCAGAACGCGGGTGGAATCCCTCTCTTCGATGTGACGTTCAATTTTGTTCACTTCCACGTTTTGCGCGAGATCAAGAGCGCAGGTCTTGAGATTCTCGATACTCGCGGCGCCGCGCGGACAAATTTCGCCTTGGCAACTTCCTTTGCTGTCGCTCCCGCCGGCTCTGCCGTTGAGCTGACGCTCAATTACGATGGAACATTGCTCCCTCAGGACCGCATTGCCGCAATTGCCGGTTACTATCTTACGGCCTTGAAGGCAATGACAGATGATCCTCAAGGCTACTATGATTCGACTTCTTTGCTCGCAGAAGCTGAGAAGCAGCAGTTGTTGGAATGGAACCGCACCGAAGCGGAATATCCTCAAGACACCATTCACGCGCGGTTTGAGCAGCAGGCAGCCCTTACCCCGGAAAATGAAGCCGTCGTCTTCGAAGACCAATCCATGACGTTTGCGGAGTTGGATCGCCATGCTGGCCGGTTGGCGCATCATCTGCACAAACTTGGAGTTGGTCCGGAAGCAGTAGTGGCGATGTGCATGAATCGCAGTATGGAAATGGTGATTGGAGTGTTAGCCGTTCTCAAAGCCGGGGGAGCCTACTTGCCACTGGATCCCGACAGCCCCACCGACCGGCTGAAGTTCATGCTGGAAGACAGCAGGGCCAAACTTGTGCTTACGCACGCTGCTGCAGTAGCGAATCTGCCGCGACATCCTTCCTTACCCGTAGTGTTCGTCGAGAACACATCTGCCGATCAGCCGATGCTCAAAACCTCTGACGTGGCAGTCGAGGGGCGTCACCCAGCCTATGTAATCTACACTTCGGGCTCGACTGGTCAACCCAAAGGGGTTGTAATCACCCATTCTGCCATCGCTAATCATATGAACTGGGTTCAGGAGAGCTTCCCGATCGGCTCCGCAGATCGTGTGTTGCAAAAAACCGTATTCACTTTTGATGCGGCGGTTTGGGAATTCCATGCGCCTTTACTGACGGGCGGGCGCCTCGTGCTGGCCAAACCCGGGGGACAGCAGGACCCGGAGTACTTGCTGCGTTGCATACAAGAGGAACAGATTTCCGTTCTGAAATTGGTTCCCTCGCAGCTACGCATGCTGCTGGAGCAAGGTGGTTTGGAAAAGTGCAATAGTGTTCGACGAATCTACTGCGGCGGAGAAGCCTTGAGCAAAGAATTGGCGGCGCAATGTCGCTTTGCCCTCCCATCAGCCCGGCTGTATAACTTCTATGGTCCAACCGAAGCGACCATTGATGTTGCCTGGAGCGAGTGCTGTTTAGGAGACGATCCTGTTCCCATTGGCAGACCTATTGCCAATACGCAGCTTTACATCTTGAGCGATGATATGGAACTGCTTCCGGTAGGCACGGTGGGTGAATTATTCATAGCTGGTGTGGCATTAGCGCGCGGATATTTGAACCAGCCGGATCTCACAGCCGACCGTTTTTTGCCCAATCCCTTCAGCGCCACTCCCGGCGAGAGAATGTACCGAACCGGCGATCTCGTCCGTTGTCGCAAGAACGGAGATCTCGAATATCTCGGCCGCCGAGACCATCAAGTTAAAGTACGCGGATACCGCATTGAACTGGGTGAAATTGAATCTGCACTCGCTCAACTTCCAGCGGTGCAAGCGTGCGTCGTAATGGTGCGAGAAGACCGCCCTGGGGAAAAAAGGCTGGTTGCTTATGTAAAAGCCGCCCCCCAGGCAGCGGACCTGGACGACGAACTGCGAGCGCATTTACGCAAGAGCCTGCCAGAATACATGGTGCCTTCCATAGTCCTGCTCGACCATTTCCCGCTGACCAATAGTGGAAAGGTCAACGGTAAGGCACTGCCTGCCCCTGAAGCTGCTGGACTGGAACGGGCTTCGCTCATTGCTCCCAGAACGGAACTGGAGCAGGTTCTTTCGGGCATATTCAACGACGTGCTTGCAGTCAGGTCGGGTATACGCGATAGCTTCTTTGATCTTGGAGGCCATTCGCTTGATGCCATTCGCACTCTCGCGCTGATCGAGAAAACGACTGGTAACAGAATTTCGCTTGCCGATCTCTTCCACAATCCCACGGTTGAAGAGCTTGCAGTATTCTTGCAGGGCTATCATCAGGTTGAAAAATGGTCATGTCTCGTGCCCCTGCGAAAACAAGGATCGAGAAAACCGCTCTATCTCGTCCATCCAGTGGGTGGAAACGTTGTCTGTTATCACCAACTCACAGGACTCCTTGGGCCGGAGCAGCCGGTCTATGCGTTTCAATCGAAGGGATTGAATCCCGATCTCCAGCCCCACTCCGAAATCACGGAAATGGCGACGGCTTATGTGTACGAATTGTTGCAGGCCGATGCTCAAGGCCCATATTTGGTCGGCGGATGGTCCATGGGGGGAGTGGTTGCATTTGAAATGGCGCGACAACTCAGGGAACGTAATCTGCCAGTCGCTCTTTTGTGCCTGATTGATAGTTATCCTGAACCTCCAGGCAGCCGTTCAGGGCCTGAAGGCCGCGAGCACTTGCTCTGGGCCTTTGCCAGTGACCTCGGTCTCTCAATTGCTGATCTCCCAGTGATACAACCCAACTCGGCCAGGGAAAACTTTGATGCAGTGTTCAGCTCGATAATCGAAATTGCTAAAACGAAACGCCTGATCTCGCCTGAGATTGAACTCAGCCAAGCGGAACGTCTCTTCAGGGTATTCAGCGAGAATCTGCAAGCAGCCCGGGCGCATCGCGCATTGCCGTGTGAAAGTGAACTGGTCCTCTTCCAGGCCCAGAATCGGTCAGCCTCGCATGATGATCCCGCACAGGCTTGGCGTCCGCTCGTCACGGGCGACATTAACAGCTACATCGTTCCCGGCAATCATTACAGCATTCTGAAAAATTCAACGGCACTCGGGATACTGACGAAATATCTGGAGGCTTGCCTCGAGCGGGTGAACAGCAATTTCGAATCAGCCTTAGCCCGATGAATCTCCACTACCATGCGTAGCCGTCATATTCAGTTTATAAACGTGGGATTTACAGTCCCGTGGGAGGTACAACTTTGAATCAAACTCATTCCTATGACATAGCAGTTGTGGGCATGGCAGGACGTTTTCCACGTGCTCAAAATCCAGACGAACTATGGGAGAGAATTCGCGACGGAGAGAACTGTATTTCATTTTTCACTGAGGAGCAGCTTCGGTCTCAGGGAGTCAAGGATAGCCATCTAAGAAATCCAAGTTATGTGGCTGCGGCCCCTGTGCTCCAGGATATTGAATCATTTGACGCCTCATTCTTCGGTCTCACTCCGAGAGAGGCTGAAATTACTGACCCGCAGCAGCGGCTGTTCTTCGAATGCTGCTGGGAAGCTCTGGAAAACGCAGGTTACGATCCTCACAACTATGGTGAACCTATCGGTGTGTTTGCCGGTTCCAGAACCAATACCTATCTGCCTGCCATTTTGAGCCACCCCGGCATGGCAGAATCCATTGGCATGTTTCATCGGCCTCGGCAATGATCTTGCTTTTTTGACCACTCGAGTCTCGCACTTCATGAATCTGCGAGGTCCCAGTTGCTCCGTGCATACCGCCTGTTCTACCTCTCTGGTTGCCGTACATCTGGCGTGCCAGAGTTTGCTGCTGGACGAATGCAGAATGGCGCTGGTAGGCGGCATCGCCGTGAATGTTCCGCACATCGCCGGTTATATGTATGAAGAGGGATCAGTTCAGTCGCCAGATGGATATTGTCGTCCTCTGGGCGCGGCCGCGCGCGGAACCGTGTTCGGAAGCGGAGTTGGAGTTGTGGTTTTGAAGCGGCTGGAAGATGCGCTTAGTGATGGAGATTTCATTCATGCGGTTATCCGAGGAACGGCAGTCAACAATGATGGTTCGGCAAAGGCCAGTTTTACCGCTCCCAGCATTCAGGGGCAGGTGCGCGTTATCAAAGAAGCTCTTTTGAACGCAGGAGTCTCCGGCGATTCCATCAGCTTTGTGGAATGCCATGGAACCGGAACTTTGCTGGGCGATGCCATTGAACTGCGCGCCCTGACCAGGGCCATGGGCAAAGGACAGCCGGCTACATGCGCGCTTGGTTCGATCAAAGGCAACATGGGCCACCTCGATGCAGCGGCGGGAATTGTTGGCTTTATGAAAGTGGTGCTGAGCCTGGAACATAAGATGCTGCCGCCCACCTTGCATTTCTCCGAGCCCAATCCGCAGGTTAGCTTTTCCGGCACTCCGTTCTACGTCAATACACAGCTTCAAGCGTGGAAGCGGGCGAACGGACCTTTGCGCGCCGGAGTAAGCGCATTTGGAGTTGGTGGTACCAACGCCCATGTGGTCTTGGAAGAGGCGCCGAAGTCTTCGCCAATCGATCCCGGCCGTACCTGGCATCTACTGCCGATTTCAGCCCGCACCTCATCAGCCCTGAAGAGCAGCCAGATGCGGCTCGCAGACCATCTCCGCCGCCATTCCGATCAGGGTTTGGCGGACGTGGCCTACACACTGCAGATGGGCCGCCGACGGTTTGCCTGCCGCAATACTTTTGTGGTCCGTAGTCAGGAAGAGGCGATAGAAGCTTTGAGCCATACAACCGACTTGCCTGCTGAAAACCAGAACACGGAAGATGTGGAACCTGCCATCGCTTTCCTATTTTCGGATATTGGCATTGAATATGCGGGCATGGGACGTGAATTGATTCAGGAGGAGCCGGTCTTCGCGCAACACCTGAAACGTTGTTCCAAGATTCTTCAGCCCCTTCTCAATTGCGATCTCATCGATCTATTGTCCAATCCGGCGATCGCACAAAAGCCCACTCCTGCGCCAGCGCTCCTCTTGTTCTCACTCCAGTATTCTCTGGCGCAACTGTGGATGTCATTGGGAATTCAGCCTGGCGCGATGCTGGGTCATGGCATCGGTGAGTACACTGCCGCATGTCTGGCAGAGGTAATGACTCTGGAAGATGCTCTATCTTTGATCGTAATGCGCGATTCGTCCAATTTGTTCCTCGACGCATTACGCAAAGTGAAATTGCAGCCACCATCAATTCCTTTCATTTCAGCCGCCACTGGAACATGGATTCACAAAGAGGAGGCACAAGACCCGGCATATTGGTTGCGTCAAGTGCAAAGCCCCGCTCTTCTCGATGAGGCATTTCAGGAGTTGCTGTTGGATTTCGGGCGAATCTTATTGGAAATTGGGCCAGGGCAAACTTTGCAGCAGATGGCCCTTCGCCGGTTGGAGATTCAACCTGAGAAAGCCTTATTTTCAATGCCGGAGAGCGCCAAAGATTCCGAATCGCAGACATTGTTGCAGGCACTCGGGCAAATATGGAAGGCCGGCGCAATCATCGATTGGTCAGCTTTTCATGCTGGCCGGCGTCGCCGGCGTATTCCACTTCCTGGCTATCCTTTCGAACGCAAACGTTACTGGATCGAACCCCGGCGTGAATCATCGGCAACTCAGACGGCGTCGACAGAAAGAACGCAACCGCCGCCTAAGCTTGCCGATCTCTCCAACTGGTTCTGGATTCCTTCCTGGAAGCTGGTTCCTCCACCCACTCGGCCAAAAGCGCAACCTGTAACCGGAGGCTCATGGCTCCTGTTCCTTGACGATTGCAGCATGGCAGAGTCGCTCTGTTCCGCCCTTCAACAGGGCGGCCATGAGGTCGTGCGCGTGTACCGTGGCGACGACTTCCAGCAGAAAGATGGGACCACAATCATCATCAATCCGACACGCCCGGCTGATTACAACGCCCTGATGAATGCAATCGGCGATGGCACTAAGTCTGTTGTTGGATTACTGAATCTTTGGGGCGTGACTTCAAGTGAAGCCCATCCTGGTAGAAATGGATTTGCCAAATTGCCGCTTGTCTCTGACCTGGAAGTCCTGCTCTATGCAGTGCAGGCACTCCTCGCGAATGATTCGGCATCTTCCTGCCAAGTAGTCACGGTCACTTCCAACCTTTTGCAGATCGAAAGCAGTGACTCGGTAACACCGGAGAAGGCGGGTATTCTGGCTGTTGCTCGAGTAATCCCACAGGAACATCCAAATCTCTTATGCCGTGTCCTGGATATTGTCAGGCCGGCAAATGAAGTCGAAAGCGTTCACATCGCCGGGAAGATTCTCGAGGATTTGCGCAGTGATGCACGGGAACCGATCGTCGGATTCCGCGGACGTAATCGCTGGATCACATCATTTGAACGTATTCTTCTGGATTCCAATGGTCAGCAGAAAAGAACGCTTCAGCAGCAGGGAGTCTATCTCATACTGGGTGGTCTGGGAACGGTTGGACTATTCGTCGCGGAGTTGCTTGCGCGCGTCGCCAAAGCAAAGTTAGTGCTTGTCGGTCGCTCGAAGATGCCGCGTCGGGAAGAATGGAACACAATCCTCGAAACGACTTCCGACCCGATCATTGCCCATCGTCTCCACATGCTGCAAGAGATTGAAAACAGCGGCGCACAGGTTGAACTCCTGAGCGCAGATATATCCGATCCTGGGCAGATGGAAGAGGTCTTTGAACACTGCTATCGGATTTTTGGCCGACTGGATGGCATTATCCACGCAGCTGGGGTGACCAGCGGCCCATCAGCGTTCTCGCCCATCCGCGAGTTGAAGATGGATGCTTTCGAAGTTCAGGCGAGGGCCAAAACCGAGGGCATCCACCTGCTGGAGAAGCTCTTGCAGAATAGGAAGGATGTAGGCTTCGTCTTGCTCATCTCGTCCAATTCAACAGTAGTAGGAGGAGTAGGGTTTGCGGCTTACGCTGCCGGAAATGCATTCCTGGATAGCTTTGTCGCAACACGTTCCCTCCGCAACGATGGACCTGCCTGGATTTGCACGAATTGGGACCACTGGCCTGAGGTGATCAAAAGGACAGAGGTGTCCTATACGGACGTCGCGTACACCAGCCTGAGTGAGTCGGCCATACTCAATGCTTTAGAGCTGAAGCATAGATACGCAATGAGCCGTGAAGAAGCGCAGGAAGCCATCCTTCGCATTTTCACGTCGTTTGTGGCCGGCCAGGTTTTTGTGGCCACCGGTGATCTGGCTCAAAGGGTTGATCATCAGCAACATTCCGTCTCCGGTGAACCTGGTCTCGAATTGGTCGCTTCATCCATTCAGAAGAATCCACGGCCGGATCTCCGAAACGTCTATGTTGCACCGGAAGATGAGATCGAACGCAAAGTCACGCATGTGTGGGAGGAAGTGCTCGGACTGGACAAAGTCGGAATTCACGACGATTTTTTTGAGCTTGGCGGCCACTCTTTGCTCGCTACCAAGCTTGTTACGCAATTGCGAAATCACTTCGGTGATGATATCACCTTAGCAAAACTCTTTGAAGGCCCGACCGTCGCGCAAGTCGCCGACATCATTGACGAATCAATTCTTCAGGCTTCAGCAAAGGTGGCCTGAAACAGTTCGAAACGTTCTCACCTGCTCTCGACAACAACATAATCGGACAAGCTCCGCGCCGCCCCCGGGATGCTTGGAGCCGGAATGAACCATATTTGGAGTGAACGATGATCGTACTAGGGCTAAGTGGAGGTACAAAACGTCCTGATGATGATGATGATGATGATGATGATGATGTGGAACACGAGCACTGGCATGATGCGGCTGCAGTGCTGATGCAGGACAGAGAAATTCTTGCCGCCATTGAAGAAGAGAGGCTGAATCGGCTGAAACACACAAATTGTTTTCCTGCCCAGGCGATCAGATATTGTCTGGAAGACTCCGGTGTGAGCTGGAACGACCTGGACTTGATTGTAAAGGCGGCGGAAGAAAAGAGGCTCCTGGTGGATGCGCAGGTCAATGCCTTGATGGATTCCCACCTGGCTGTGTCCCGCGATGCTGCAGAATTCATGAATTCCGTCTTTCAGCGTGAATTCGGAGTAGATGTGAGGGAAAAGCTTCACTTTTGCGAACACCACGAGGCACATTTATGGAGCGCCTTTGTTCCCCCCAACCGTTCGGCGATGACGATGTGCCAACGCCAGCCGTTGCACGATGTTGCGCAATTCCATCTCCGCCGTCGTCGGTTCTTCCTTCTCCCAATGGCGAAAAAGGTGGCCCGACTCACCCCGGCCAACTCACACATGCGTTGGATGCTCAGTCCGCCTTGCGCTCGCATCCGGTCGCGGATCTCGGCGTAGAGGTTCTCTCGCCATCCGTGCCCTTCCTCCGCCCCTGTTTCCTCGATCCGGTTATCTCGCCAATCCCGCTGCCGGCGCACGCACACGACTGTACGGTCGCCGGTCCAGCTTGCGCTTCCAAACATAGAGACAGGTTCGATCTACTCCCAACTCACGCGACAGCTGGCTCACGTTGTCTCCCAGCTTCATGCGCCGGACCGCTCGCTCCCGAAACTCCAATGAATACCGTTTCTGCTTTGCCATCGGCGCTCTCCATTCGCTGAAAAGTGTCGAACTCTACACTGTCCCATTTTGGGGGCGCAGTCCAGGCTCTCGCCGCCTCAATTTCATCTACACTGTGTCTCAGTTTAGGGGTTCACTCCACTGATTCTTATTTGGAGTTGCTCATGAGAATCCATTCACTGCCCCTTGTAAAATTCTTCCTGAGCCTTCGGATTGTCGGCGACGGGGCGTCGCAAGGTGATATGAACCACCGAGTGCTGACCGCCGGTTTCAGTAACGGCGATGGGGCCCGCCTTCTCAAAACGGTACTCTGCAAGACTTCCGCCGTAGCGTACCAGAATGTAGTAGTCGCCAGCGGCAACACGAGCGCTAGAGGACTGTCCATCCACCACGGTCAAAACCTGGGCTGAAGGCCCTGTGAGCCGAACAACTGCTTCCCCGCCCGATTGGTTTTGGAACGAAATGACGCTCAACCCGCTTAGGGGCAGCGCAATCCGGGCATCTGCTTTGGGACCCTGCCCCGAAGGTTCGAACCGAATTGGATCAAGGTCCATCTTTTCAGCAACGTAAGCCGTGACTCTGGCTCCCGCTGCTACTTTCGCATCCTTGCCGTGGCCATGCATCAGGAAAGGCACGGAAAGCCCTCCTGTGAGCACAATGCCAATCCCGGCTCCGGTCTTCGCTTTTTTTCGATTTTTTCTCCCCGTGATACTTCGCTTCCGTTACAAGTGAACACTTTTCGCCATCCGCTAACGATACACCTTCAATGTTGATTCTGAGGTGTCCTACTCGCTCCAGGTTGCGGCCTCCTTCGGCTTTCACAACCCTGCCCCATGCGATACCGTCCTTCAGAACTACGACTAATCCGTTCACCACAATCGGATCGACGACCTTGAAGTCGACTTTGTTGCCAGGGTGAGATTTAACGCAAAAGGCGCTCTATTTATTAAAAAGTTCTAATGTTGAGATTTTCTTTCTTTTTTAAATTTACGTCCAGCTCCTGGTTAGACTTTTATGTTAAAGTTTGTTCCCCGGTTCTTGGTTTAGTTATCGTAAATCTAACTAACCCACTTGTGACTGGAAATGGCGGTAGCCTGTTCAAAATTTACAGCCAGCAGCATAAAGTCTTAATTTTCCCGAGACCAACCTCACAGCCAAACTTCATAAGGGATCTCTGCGATGATACTGCAAAGATTCGGATCGTGGTTTGCAATCCAGGTTATGTCGCAAAGGGAAAAAAATGTCACAACCATCTTAGAGCAGAAGGGATATCAGTTCTTTGTTCCAACCTATAAAGTACGCAGAACCTGGTCGGATAGGATAAAAATGCTGGAGGTACCCCTGTTCCCGGGCTATGTATTTTGCCGGGTGCAAGGAGTGCCGAGCGGGTTGATCCCATCCACGCCTGGGATAGTTCGGATTGTAGGCCAAGGAAACAGGTGCCAATTCCTGACGAGGAAATACTGGCCTTGCAGCGAACGATTGAGCATAAACTCGATTTAACGCCAGTACCTTACCTTAATATTGGAGATAGAGTAACCATCTCACGAGGGCCCTTTCGGGAATAAGTGGTGCTGTAGTGACGATTAAATCGCGACGGAGGCTTGTCATATCCGTACCTCTGATTATGAGATCTGTAATGGTTGAGATTAATATAAATGAAGTTAGTCCATAGAGCGCATTGAGACATGAATTAGTCGCGGTCGCGGCCAAAGAGCGATCGGACGCGACAAGGACGGATCCTTACCTCAGTTGACCAGCGCTGAACTGGATCAGCCGAGAAACGCAGTTGACGCTGTGTCTAATCGAAAGCGGAATAACGGCAGGCAATGACGAACTGAGACTCAAGGACGGCAGATCACCCCTGATTCCAGGCCATCTAGAAAGCTTTTCTGTCCTCGGCACGCTGTATCAAAACGAATTCGTGGTACTCACAAAACAGAAAGATGGAGTATTCCTATGAGACATATCGCCTTTTGGTTTAGCCAACTCACAAGAGGTTCCGTCCGCAAGAAAGACAGAAGTGCAGCGCCGATGGAGCAAGAGACCTGCAATTGGACCGGAGAGATGCCGCGGGGCGCAACCCTGAAGATCATGAACGTGGCCGGCAACATAGAAGTGGCAGGAACGTCAGTACGAGAGTTCAGAGTGACCGCCCTCAAGCGCGGAGAAGCTGGCGACTTGCCCGGGATCAGCTTCGATGTTAGCGAGCAGCCGGGTGAGACAATAATCCGCACTATTTACAGCGACCGATTGCCGCCGTCGAGCGATGCCCATGTCCACTTCATGATCGAGATCCCGCGGGAGGGATCATTTGTCGGACGCACATCCAATGGCCAAATCAAAATAACGGAAATCACGGATGTAGAAGCCGTTAGCAGTAATGGCTCCATTCATATTGTTGATGCCAGGTCTGCCAACGCCGAGACCAGGAATGGCCAGATTGACGTATCAATCCAGGCAGCGCAGTGGGACGGATCTATGCAATTCCGCACTCAAAACGGCGGAATAAGGGTCCAGCTGCCCCCTGACGCCAGCACCGAATTCAGGGCTGAAACGTCGAATGGCTGGGTCTCAACGGAGTTCCCGCTAAAGTCGGTCAAGCGTAACAGTAGGCAACTGGTGCACGGCATGATCGGTGGCGATGCAGCGGGCCGCCAGATCATATGCAAAACCTCGAATGGAAGCGTCCACTTAGCGCGAAGTCAGTTTGTTGCGTAATTCACCGCCAGTCTTTGATAATCTTCGCCCGATTGCTTGGCAAACTAAATGTCTTGCTATCAGCTGCCGCAAGCATCGGTTTTTACGTACCCAGCGGCCAGGAAGCCAATAAAGGTGCGAAAACTAAATGAAAATCATCGCCTTCTTTTTAAAGCACTCCCCAAAGATCGTCTTGCTCAGCGTAGTAGCGGGGATTTGCAGCGGTATATGTAATGCGGCCCTATTGGCTGTCATCAACCGGGCATTGAAGGCCGGAAGATCAGACACAGTTCTGATTTGGGGTTTTGCAGGGCTTTGCCTGTTGCTTCCATTCGCTCGGTACACCTCGGAGCGCCTGCTGTCGCGGCTGGGGCAAGAAGCGATGTACAACCTGCGCCTCCAATTGTGCCGTCAGATGCTGGTTGTTCCCTTGCTGCATCTGGAGCAACTTGGGGTTCCGCGGCTTCTCACGACCCTTACGGATGACATCCCTGCAATTACCAATGCTGTATCCATCATCCCGCTGCTCTGTGTAAATGCGGCCCTTGTGGTAGGATGCCTCATTTACCTGGGTATATTGTCGTGGACGGTGCTGGTGGTCGTGCTGGTATTCATGGTCCTGGGAATCGCAACCTATCAACTACCGATCATCAAGGTGCAGAAGATTTTCGGCCTTGCACGACGCGAAGCAGATGTGTTGCAACGCCATTTCCGAGGTCTCACCTATGGCGCAAAAGAACTCAAAATGCACAATCAGAGGCGACAGGCTTTCGTGAAAGAGGGACTGGAAGCAACCGCCACCGCGGTGCAGAGACACAATATTACGGGTCTCAACCTCTACACGGCCGCAGCTAGCTGGGGGCAGGTATTGGTCTTCATCGTGATTGGTCTGATTTTGTTCGTTCTTCCGACGATCCGCAGCCTGACCGGCCCGATGCTGATTGGGTATGTCCTGACACTGCTCTATCTCATGACGCCTTTGCAGGTGATTATGAATACCTTGCCGCAACTGACCCGCGCGAATGTGGCACTCAATACGGTGAACGAACTGGGCTTCACCCTAGCGAGCCAGGGTTCTGAGGAGTCCGCTGAAGTAACGGCTCCAAAGGAGTGGATGGTGCTGGAACTCAAAGCGGTCACACATCGCTACTATCGCGAGGGGGAAAGCAGTGATTTTATTCTCGGTCCGATCGATTTAACATTTAGGCCTGGAGAAATGGTGTTCATCATCGGCGGGAACGGGAGCGGCAAGACCACACTCGTAAAATTGCTGACCGGACTTTATGCGCCGGAAAGCGGTGAGCTTTGCCTGAATGGCGAGCCAGTCGGAAAAGACAACAGGGAACTCTATCGCCAGCACTTCTCCGTGGTCTTCTCCGATTTTTATCTCTTCGAGACGATGCTGGGACTGGTACACCCTGAGCTTGACCGTCAGGCGTCAGAATATCTGGAGCAGCTCAAGCTGTCGCACAAGGTGCAGATTGACAATGGGAAGCTTTCCACCACCGATCTGTCGCAGGGGCAACGCAAGCGATTAGCGCTGCTTACGGCATTTCTCGAAGACCGCCCTATTTATGTTTTCGATGAATGGGCAGCCGACCAAGACCCGTATTTTAAAGACATCTTCTATACGCATTTGCTTCCCGACCTCAAATCCAGGTCTAAGACAGTGTTTGTCATCAGCCACGATGACCGTTATTACCACGTAGCGGACCGGATCATCAAGCTGGATGAAGGACAGGTTGTCAGCGATACCGCGAAAGAGCCAACAGTACTGACGATGGCAAGCCGCCAGACAGTGTAATGGTATCCGGCGCCGCCGAATGGGTTCCCTACCCGGCGGTTCAACCTGAATAGCAATCCTTCATTCCGCCTGATTGAGCCGCTGCTCTATTAAGAGCAAATACTATGGCCTTTCCCAACAGAGCCTGATATTTTCAGCAATTGCCGGCGATGATCGGCCGTCCGTGCTGAGCACGAATTTGCCTGCGTTGATGATTTGTTGTTCCATTGCTGTTTCCGGCAGAGAGAGGCCAGTCGCCAGACTGAGCCCACTGAAAACACAACTTTACAAAACTACTCCGTATGCCTGATCAGATCAGTGGTGCGCCAATTCGTAGTCTCGCGGAACTATTGCTTTTCCGGGCTCAAGAGAGGCCTTTGTCCCGGATTTACACCTGGCTCAAAGATGGCGAGCACGAAGGGCGGGCGCTTTCCTATGCGGATTTAGACCGGCGGGCGCGATGTGTGGCGGCGACGCTTCAATCGCTCAGGCCGAAGCCCAGGAATGCCTTGCTTTTGTACGCGCCGGGGCTAGAGTTTGTTGAGGCACTGTTTGGCTGCTTGTATGCAGACATCGTCGCGGTTCCCGCGTACGTGCCCGGAAACAATCGTGAGCTTCCAAGAATCAAGGGAATTCTGCGGAATGCCGGTTGCGAAATCGTTCTGAGCACTCATGATTCGCTTGAGACAGTCCGAAAAATGTTCGGCGCGAATGATCTCAAAGTTCGTTATCTTGCCACGGACACCGCAGACGATGGAATGTGGGAACAATGGACGGGGTCCCAGGCCTCCCGGGACCAGATTGCTTACCTTCAGTATACTTCAGGCTCGACCTCTGCTCCCAAAGGCGTAAAGGTTTCACACGCCAATGCGCTTGAGAACCTGCAATACATCGCCGCGCAGGGCGGCTTTACCGAATCCAGTCGCTCGGTCAACTGGCTGCCCCACTTTCATGACATGGGACTGGTCTATGGAATTCTCCAACCCATGTATACGCGGTTTCCCGTGGTGGGTTTTTCTCCCAGTGCATTCATTCATAAGCCGTTGCGATGGCTCGATGCGATTTCCCGTTATCGTGGAACGCACTGTGGCGGACCGAACTTTGCTTTCGATCTGTGTGTTGAACGAGTCAGCGAAGAAGAGGGGCGCGCTCTTGATTTGAGTTCCTGGCAGGTCGCATTTAGTGGCGCAGAACCGGTCCGGGCGGATACTCTGGGGAGATTTTCCAAGCATTTTGGCCGGTATGGATTCCGAAGCCACGCGTTTTACCCTGTTTATGGACTGGCAGAGGCGACTCTGAAAGTGTCCAGCGGAGATCCGGGATCTGGCGCAAAGTGCTGCATTGTGGATGGCGAGGAAATTAAACAGAACAGAGTCTGTCTTTCCGATGCGGGTGCGCGAAACAGTTCCACCTTTGTAAGCTGCGGGCGTTGGCACGCTCCGCACGATGTGCTGATTGTTGACCCGGCTACGCGCCGGGTATGCGAGCCGGATGAAGTGGGCGAGATATGGATTTCGGGTCCAAGCGTAGCGTCCGGTTACTGGAGGAATGCGGCCGCCACTCGAAAGACCTTTGGCGCATTGACCCGGACCGGCACAGGGCCATATTTGCGCAGCGGTGACCTCGGTTTTGTTCATGAAGGCGAGCTATTCATCACAGGAAGATTGAAAGACTGCATTATTGTCCGGGGAAGAAATCATTATCCACAGGACATAGAAAAGGGCGTGGAAGCGTGCCACAGTGCGCTGCGGCAAAACGGAAGCGCTGCTTTTTCGATTGAGCACGATGGACAGGAAAAGGTTATTGTCGTCAGCGAGATAAAAAGAAAGGGCAAGGACGATTTTGACGGTCCAATCGAAGCCATTCGCAGAGTGGTTGCTGAAGGGCATGAACTTCAGGCGTTTGCCGTAGTGCTGATACGGGCAGGAGGTCTGCCCAAGACCTCCAGCGGCAAAGTCCAGCGGCAGGCATGTAAGACGCTCTTTCTTGAAAATAAATTACCGGTACTGGCGCAAAGCGTTCTTGGCTCGCAACCTGACGATGACAAACAGGGAGCCCAGTCAGCAAAAAGCACTCTCCGCGAATCACCGGGTAGTGGCAGGGCCGCGATAGAGACCCACGTCAAGCAGGCTGTGGCGCGCGTATTGCACCACCCTGAAGTGCAAATCAGGGGCACGCAGCTGCTTACCAGCCTGGGCGTGGATTCATTGATGGTTTTTGAGCTCAAGCGCAGGATCGAGCGGGAACTCGAGGTTATTGTCCCGGTTGAAAAGCTACTAGGCGAAGACATCGCGTCCGTCAGCGATAGTATTTGGAAGCAGATCGAGTCAAAGGTTCAGACAGACAGCGGAAGTCATCGGCTGCGGCTCGGTGCGCGTCCCAGCTTGATTCCGCTTTCGTATTCGCAGGAGCAGGTGTGGTTGATGCAGGAGCTTTTCCCGGACAGCTGCGCCTACAATGAATTGCTGGCAATCGAGGTGACGGGGTCTCTTGACCGGGCGGCTCTGGAGAAGGCGGTTCGCGAGATTGTCAGGCGTCATGAAATTCTGCGCACTATTTTTCCCGCCAGAGATGGATACGGCTGCCAAGTGGTAGGTCCCATGGAAGCCATGGCTCCCTTGGTCGTTGACCTCGATATTGAATGTGACACCCACGAGAAACTTCAGTCTTTGGCGCGCAAGGAAGTAAGCCGGCCAATTCTTTTGGATCATGACTCACCTGTGCGGTTCATGCTGGTTCGCGGAGGTTTCCAGAAGCATGTCCTTTTCATCGTGGCGCACCACATCGTATGTGATGCATCGTCTTTCAGTATCCTCGTCCAGGAATTGGGAACGCTGTATCAAGTATATGTGGGCGGGGAAGAGTCGCCGCTGGGGGAGTTGGAGCTGCAGTATGGGGACTATGCGGTGTGGCAGCGGGAGTGGCTGAAGGGGGAGAAGCTGGAGCGGCAGATGGAGTACTGGCGGGAGCAACTGGCGGAGGTTGCGGTGCTGGAGTTGCCAACCGATCACCGGCGGGCGGCGGTGATGAGCCATCGCGGAGGAAGCGTGGCGATGAGGATCGAGAAGGAACTGGCGGAGAGGTTGCGGGAGCTGGGGCGGCGGGA
>DATDGL010000201.1:0-22429 GCA_036522115.1 Candidatus Angelobacter sp. | reverse complement strand
AATCGTTGACTTTTGTGATATCGAATGACGCAGCATCGCCATCGTTTACGCCAAGAAGATTATATGTATTATCTTCCACGCCGATCACGATCTGGCCGCCGTCCGGTGTGTTCATCATGGCTAGAATGTCCTTTACCAACTTGCATTTGTCTTCATTCGAAGCGGAAGCCCAATTCATGGACTGTTTGTAGTCCAGATTCTTTGTTTCGGTGCGGAGGGCAAGGGACTTTCGGAGAGTGTCTTCAGTAATCATGATTCTATTGAGGGAACTGATGTCATGCCCGCCAATTCTCTTTCAGTTCTACTGTCAATTCCCGTGGGCGTCCACCAACAACCAGAAGTGAAGTTGACGGAAACCAAAAGCACATTTGTACAATTTGGGAGTGAGGGAAGGTTAAGTTCTCCCTTTGTCGCGGTTGTACCAGTAGCCAATGAGGGATCCGATGAGACCAGCAGCCAATTCCTTGTTAATTTTGTCAAACCACAAGAGCGTGCTTAGGACCAGGAACACGAATGCGCTGAAACCAAGCCCAAGATAATATGTCCGTAAGGAAACCTGCTTTTGAAACTGCGCCTCTTTGTTTTTCCTTCCCAGGAGGTCCTTGATTCCATCGATCAGAGTTTTCGGCAATTCTGAGAAGCCACGCACTACATTCTCATTGTTTAAGAGAGCTGCCATTGCAAGGCGTAAGGCCTTTTGACCTTCCCCTTCGCTCGGCGGCGTTGCGCTGTTAAATTCCCCCAGTTGCGCGGACGGGTTATCTTCCAAACCGGAGAGTCGTTCCTCAATATCTCTTAGCCTCTGAGCCTCTTCCATTTGGCCCAGTCGTTCCTCGATGGAGTCCAAGCGTTCAAACAGCTCGTCCACCACTTCCGAGTCTGGTTGTTGAGGCGATTGGCTCGGCTGCTCGTTCATGGGCTATACATTAACATAGCTTGTAATTTGTTCGAGGCAAAGGGATTAATGAAGAGATTTCGGACCCGGGCAACGACTTTTTAAAAGGAAAAGGCTGGGAAAGATTTGCAATAATCCTTCCGCCCTGCCCAGTATTGAGCTAAGTTAAGGACACAGACGGACGATTAAGATATTTCACTGATAGTAATCTTGCTTCAATGCTGTTATTGCTGCGGCTTCGGACTCAAATGGACCGCGGAGTTCATTGGTTGCCGCACCTCGAAAATACCAGGTGCCCTGCTCCTCAAAGAGAAGCTTCCCCATCTTCCAAACAATGGAAATGATCGACTCGGGTACTGGTGCTGGAACAGCAGGATACTCCTGCGCAAATTGTCTGAGCAATGTCTGATCATTCGTCAAAAACGCTCTTCTTATATCGGATTGATTCACAGCAGTCCACTCCTTAAGGGAGAATACAACTTTTGATTCCAAATGGCGAGAGATTTTCCGCCATGGTCTTACCTTCTGTGATCCGGGGAGTGTGCGAACCCAAAGGGTTTGCTTGAAATCTGACGATCATCTCCGAGTCTTCATAAGGAAAGCAAACGCCAGACTCTTGATCCAACGCCGACTTTCTTACATCCAATTTTAGACGGGATTTCAAATATTGATGTTGACTATGCTCTTAATCTATTATGGCTGAGAAAGCAGACATTAAAGCAGAAATGCACGAAATGCACATGACAATCAGCGGAACGGCTGTGGCGATTTACGCAGCTGTACTCTCAACTTTGACCGCCGGGATTCAGATCATTAATTATGTGCGTGATCGAGTGCGTATTCGCATTTCCGTGCGTCCAGACATGGCCTTGTTTGGTGACCCTTCGCAAACTTTATTCACTATGGTGGATGTTGCCAATTCTGGGCGTCGCCCTGTGACAATTACTGGCATATACGTTACCTGCTTACATCCGCACCGTTGCTGGTACTTCACGGATGTTGCCCCGAAGGTTCCGTACGAGTTGACCGAAGGTAAATATTTGCAAGTGAAATTTGATCAGAAGGATTTCGATTTTTCACAGGTCGAGTATTGGTGTGCCGTGGACTCTGTAGGTCGTAAACATAAACTGCGAACTGGTTGGTTTTACAAACGCTGGTGGTCTGGGGTACAGCGGACTTGGGCTCGGTGCCGGAGACGGTTAGCGTTGAAGACGACTTAGGCGATTAGGAGATTTGTGCTTATGGGAATTGCAGAACGGATGGCGGCGGAAATCAGCCGACAGAGAATTGAGTTTGAACAGCAAAATCAATTGGCGAGGGAGCGAGATCTGGAAAAAGCTGAGGCGATCGCCAAGCATGTACCTGGCATGTGGAGCAGCTTAACTGAAACTCTCAAAACTGAAGTTGAGAAGTTCTCCAAGCTGGAAAAATCCGCAGAAGGGTTGAGTGCACTTTCTCAGAGTGTGACCCATTTGCTGATACAAACTTCGGCCTTCCCAATTATCAAGGTAAATATTTTTAAAACCTACGATGGCTTCGTTTCGGTGGATATGACTCAGATCGTCTCAGGTTTTGGGCCTGCGAGACAGGCCAAGCCAGAACGGTTTCGGTTTACAGTTGATGAGCAACTGTCTCCATGTTTCGTTGATGACAGCGGCAGACAGTACACGGTCGAATTACTAGCGGAAGAAATATTGAAGCCAATTTTTACGTTCCTTGCTGATCCGAGCATAAGCGATTCATCGATTCAGTTTAGGTGAGGATGCGTGGTTTCTGGCATTTTATAGGGTTGGTCTGGATCGGGTAGAGTTCGCTCAGGTGTGCAGGCTCAGTGGCGGTAGGAGAGATGGGGGTTCGAGGCGAGAGCCGGGGGCGGGGGGCGGCGAGCGCCCGCGATTTTTTTTTTTTTTAACAAAAGACGAAAGCTCACCCCTCAGGGCGATTGATAAGCTCTGCCAAGAGCTAAATTGACAAGGTATGTTTAGAGGGCTGCGATTTCGAGCGGCATTCCTCCTGTGTTAAGAAGTGTAAAAGTTCGAAAGTCGTTCGCGAATCCCCGGCAGATTGTTTTGTTTTTTGATTCAAGGTGTTAGCGACATACCCCTTCCTACGGCTTTCTGCGAGATTAAACACAAGTTCTTTCTTTCCTGAGGGTTGTGGACAGTTCGAAAGTCAATTACTGGTCGCGCATGAAACCGAGCTGTAACGATCTTGGAGAAAAAATCACTAACTTTATAGAGGTATCCGGAAATTGAAGCTTTTTACCGCGTTGAAATGGCTACGACGACAGCCAGACCCGGTTGTATCCTCGCTTAACCTAACGCTCTCGCCCGACTGGAAGCCGGAACCAAAAGAAGAAGAGGACCAGGACGATGAGGCGGGTTCTCCCGGCATTATTCCGGATGATCTTCGAAATATGCAATCGGAGCTTAGCGATCTAGAAAGCCGGTTTGCTGAGGTTCATAAAGGCGTTAGCACGGGGTCGGTTTGGGAGATGGAATATGAATATGTTCGGCAGCGTAAAAAATGGTGGATTGGAAAGGCGGCTAGGAGAAGGGCTTTTAGCCTGGATTGGTTAATGGAAACAAAGAATCGGGTCATGGATTCGTTGGGACCGGCATATGAGGAATTGCATCAAAGGCTTGATAGGGCTTGCCATTTTTATCTGAACGCTAACGGTCTGAATCGAAAGCTTTTGCGAGGTTCAATTGCCAATCAACGGAAGCTTCGTGAAGCCCTTGTAGATCATCCGACATGGTGCGCGCGCCACATAAAATTGCCTTCAGATCAGATGCTGCTGAAAACAGGATTGGCTGCTGCTTCATTGGAAGATACGCAATTAGACTTCCGCGATACATTATGTGGCCTTGCCGCCCTCTATTTAGCTTCCATTAATGCAGGGATCAACCCAGGCCAGGATTTTGCTGCTGTTGCATCACTGTCCAGTTCAAAGCAGCGGCCAGGAGGCTCAGGCTCGACAAGGAGGTTGCTCAAGGAGTTTGAAAAAACAGCATTTTTTGAAGAAACGGTAGCCACGAAGTTAAAAGGATCTCGCTAAACTTATGTGGTTGGAATCAGAGTGCTATGCACATCCAAAAGCCCATTTCCTGGGTTTAGGAGCCAAAAAGTTCGATAAGCGTCCCATTCTCCCCCATACTTTTCATTCAGCTCAGAGCAGCGAATCACCCCGCCGCCCTACCAAAACCGGGTAGGACGGGGCACCCTCCACCCTCAGTTGTTAGACGGGCCACCCGCCGCCAGTTACGGGCCAACCCCAATACTGTTCACTTAAGGGGAGATTGAATCTCGTTAGTTAATGGGACGAGGCGCAAGGGCGCGGATAAGGTGTAACCCAAATGATCCTCGTAGCTCCGGTATTGCCAACGGTTTGGTGGAACAAAACTTGGGGCGGAGCCGATCCCTCGGCCCTACGCCCGCCCTCCACCCCATCACGCGCAAAACACCAAAAGCTGCGCGTGCTGGGGGCCCCGGCGCTGAAGAAAGCGCGCGTGCGCTTTACGGGCTGTCGGGATGACAGAGCGTTTAGGTTAATAAGCGCGACGACGAAGCCAACATCTTTGGGAGTACAGTCTGGTTTCCTTAACTGAACGGTATTGGGGCCAACCCTATGAGACGACCGCCTTTGCTCCAGCGGTTTTGGGGGGACCCGTTCGTTTAGTCCAGTAAGGAAGCCTTCGGGAAACAGACTCACATAGACGACTTCGGCAACGATCAGACACTGCGCAAGAGGGCATCTGCTGCTGGGCGCTAACAGACGCCGATGAGACTCCGAGAAAGCAATGAATCAAATGCTTTTTGTCCATTCCTTAACGCAGCTTGAAAAATCACTTGTAACATTTATTTTTTGTGTTCCCCGCTGTAACGATCTTGATCTCTCCTGCACTATTTATTAAGGGGGGCTAGATTCACTTTACTCTAAGTACGTGCAGTTAGAGGAGGTACAATGGCAACCAATCCTGAACGGGAACGACACCGCCTGATGGACGTCTACTCACGCATGGCTGATGGCGAGATCGAGGAGATTGCGGAAGATGAGGCTTCGCTCACCGGTGTGGCCCGACAGGTCTTGCACGACGAGATAGCCCGCAGAGGACTCGATCCCTTGCTGTCACAAGACAAAGCGGCGGATGCCACGGAGCCTGAGCCTATGGTGACGATTCGCAGCTTTGGAGACGTGATGCAGGCTTGAGCGCCTAAGAGCCGAATGCCTCGGCTTGTGAAAACGCCGAAGGTACGATCTCTACAAGTGAAGAGGGAACCGGAGCAGTACGCTAATCGAAGTGAGAGTCGTCGACAGCCCCCGGAATACCGCTCAAGGTTAAGATAAAACTACGGTGACCGCCGCTGATTCGCTCGGCCTCCTGCTGAGTCAACTCGCGAGCGCCTCTTCGATTGAGCACCCGTTGGCTATTGCGGTCGTTCATAACTCCCTCCTTTGATGCCCGATAATTAGATACCAAAAATGAGGACTCGGTCAACAGTCCAGGGCAATCGCATGAAAAAAACGGAACGGTAAAAACGCTACAGAAAAGATATGCGCCTGGGTTTGGAATACCGTTCGAATCTTGGGGGATTGTGTTACCTATCCGCAAAAGCCCGCCCTACCAAAACCGGGTAGGACGGGGCACCCGGTTCTTGGGTGGGCCACCCGGCCGTTTTGGATAAGCTTTCTGCACGCGATGTTTCTTCCAACGCACGGGTGTCTCGCAGGCAGCGTTGAGAGGCACAAAAGCCGCGGAGTCGTGGTTCATGGGAGCAGCCACTGCCGAATGTCCATGTCCGGTTTTTGGCTTGCCTCAAACGCCTTGCGCGGTACATGATTGAACCAACCATCAGTCAGCAATCTTTTGTCCGTTCAGACACAGAAGCGACACCATTACGAATGCAATTGAGGGGGAGTTTCCGTTGCAGGAGACCAAGCCTAGTCTGGAGCAGCTTAAGCAGCACCTTCAGGCTGCGCAAAGCGCGGGCGATCCGTGGAAGCAGGGAATTGCCCTGAACAATCTGGGCACACACTACAAAGAAGGGCGCCAGACCGCCAAGGCATCCGAGTATTTCCTTAAGGCCCTGGAATTCTTCTCCGTATTACAGGACCTGGAACGGAAGGCCACGGTCTTGAACAATCTGGGCGGCACCTACCATGATGCCGGCCAATACGAGAAGGCGCTTGAGTACTTTGCCATGGCTCTGGGCACCTACGGCTCTCTGGGGCAGGCGTTCGGGCAGGGAATGACCATCAACAACCTGGGTGGCGTCAATCTGGTGCTGAAGCGTTACGACGATGCGCAGAAACAATTCACTCTGGCGGCTACATTCTTTCGCGCGGCCCAAGCTACTTCCTGGGAGGCGCAGGCGCTTGAAAATATGGCGGCGGCTGACCGGGAAATGGGCGGCCAACAGGCAGCGCTGGCCAACTACGGCCGGGCGCTGGAACTCTGGCAAAAACTGAATCAACTGGAGCGACAGGGCATGGTGCTGAACCGGATTGCCAGCCTGCACTCCTCCGGTGGTGAAATAGAGCGCGCGCTCGAACTGCACAGCCGGGCGCTTATGCTCGTGGAAAAAACGGAAAACATCTCACTGCAAGCCGGAACTCACATTGCGATGGGCCGCATTTACTTTGACGTCAGAAATTGGACTGTGGCGCAATCGCACTTAGAAGAGGCGGCCAATCTGTGTGAAAAGTCCGGCGACAAAAAAGGGCGCGCCCTCGCCTTCATGGAACTGGGAAAGCTCAATTTGGCGGCAGGCCAAGGTTTTCTGCAATCGGCGGCAGCCATGTTCCGGGAAATCGGCGATGCCGCCGGAGAACAAGCAGCACGCGAGTTGATGGAAATGGGGAGGGAGAAGACATTGCCGAAAAAGCAGTCCGGCGCATCCTCAACCTAAAGCCATGAACGGCAAGAGGTATTCCCATGCGCAGTGTCAACGTCGCGGAACTCAAGAATCAACTGATCTACGCCCTTGCCGGATCCATCTTCTCCGTATCAACACTTAATTCTTTCATTGCCTTCTCTGCGCGCTTTGCGTCGAACTTGCCGTCGCGTGCAAGACGCGAGAGCGCGGCTGCGGCGATGGATTCCGCGTTGATCTCAAAGTGTTGCCGGAGATACTGGCGATTGTCGCTGCGCCCAAAGCCATCTGTGCCCAGCGATGTCAACTTTCCGCCGAGCCAGGGCGCTAACTGGTCCGGCACCGCCTTGATGTAGTCAGAGGCGGCGATAATCGGTCCTTCCGCGCCGGAATCTTTCAGCGTAGCCAGAATATAAGGTTGTTTTGCAGGTTCCGCCGGATGGAGCCGGTTCCAACGCTCCACGGCCAAACCGTCACGACGAAGCTCGTTGTAACTGGTAACGCTCCAGACATCTGCCGCAACGCTGTATTTTTCCGCCAGGATGCTCTGTGCGCGCACCGCTTCATTCAGGATTGGGCCGCTGCCGAAGAGTTGCACCACAGCTTTCCTGCCTTCCGCCGCCTTGAGTTTATAGATGCCGCGCAGGATCCCCTCACGGCATCCTTCCGGCATCGGCGGCATGAGGTAATCTTCGTTGTAGAGCATGATGTAGTAGAAGCGGTCTTCGCCTTCTTTATACATGCGCCGGATTCCGTCCTGCACGATCACCGCGACTTCATAGACGTAGGCGGGATCATAGGCGGCGCAGGTGGGAACTACGCTGGAGACCAAAACACTGTGTCCGTCCTGATGTTGGAGGCCCTCGCCCAGAAGGGTGGTGCGGCCTGCAGTGGCGCCCATCAGGAAGCCTTTTCCGCGCGCGTCAGCGAATGCCCAAATCAGGTCACCAACGCGCTGGAAGCCGAACATGGAATAAAAGATGAAGAACGGTATGGTGGGCACGCGATAATTCGAGTACCCGGTGCCGGCTGCGGTGAACGAAGCCATGGACCCGCCTTCCGTAATGCCTTCCTCCAGAATCTGTCCAGTGCTTTCTTCGCGGTAGTAGAGCAGCATGTCCTGGTCGTGAGGCTTATACTTCTGTCCTTCACAGGCATAGATTCCCACCTGCCGGAAGATGGACTCCATACCGAATGTGCGCGCCTCATCGGGAACAATGGGCACCACCAGCTTTCCCACGCTGGAATCTTTGAGCAAGTGCCGCAGCAAACTGACAAAACCCATGGTGGTGGATACGGCGCGGCCCTTGGAGCCTTCCAAGGATTCAGTGAAGACATCCGGTGAAGGATTTTCAAAATTCAGTTTGCCGGACTGCCGCTTAGGTATGTAGCCACCCAACTCGCGACGACGCTCCTGCAGGTAAATGATCTCAGGGCTGTCATCGGGAGGGCGATAGGGAGAGCCATCCTTGGCGGCCTTTTCCGGAATGGGAATCTCAAAGCGCTTGCGGAACGCGCTCAGCGCTTCGTCCGTCATCTTTTTTTCCTGGTGCGTGGCATTGCGGGCCTGGGCGGAACCCAGCCCGTAGCCTTTGATGGTCTTAGCCAGGATGATTGTCGGGCCTCCCTGGTGCTCTACCGCGCGCTTGTAGGCATTAAAAACTTTTTGTGGATCGAGGCCGCCGCGCTGAAGATGCCATACCTCGTCGTCCGTCATGTCTTTGACAAGTGCCAGAGTCTCAGGGTATTTGCCGAAGAATTCCTTGCGAACGAATGCGCCGTCTTTCGCCTTGAAGCTCTGGTATTCACCATCCACGCACTCTTCCATGCGCTTGAGCAGCATGCCTGACTTGTCTTTGGCCAGCAGCGGGTCCCAGTTGGACCCCCAGATCACCTTGATTACGTTCCATCGGGCGCCGCGGAACGCCGCTTCCAGTTCATTGATGATTTTTCCGTTGCCGCGCACCGGCCCATCGAGGCGCTGGAGATTGCAGTTGACGACAAAGATCAGGTTGTCCAGTTTTTCCCGCGAAGCCAGCGTGAGTTGCGCGCCCAATGTTTCCGGTTCGTCCGTTTCGCCGTCGCCTACGAACGCCCACACCTTGCGCGGTGTTTGAGGAATAATGCCGCGGTGTTCCAGGTAGCGCATGAAACGCGCCTGATAAATCGCGTTCAACGGTCCCAGTCCCATGGAGACGGTGGGGAAGCGCCAGAATTCCGGCATCAACCAGGGATGGGGGTAAGACGATAGTCCCGGCTTTCCGCGCAGCTCATGGCGGAAATTCTCCACCTGGTCCTGAGTCAATCTTCCCTCAAGGAACGCCCGGCCATACACTCCGGGAGACGCGTGGCCCTGAAAGTAAACGAAGTCACCCGGCTGGTCGCCGTATGTGGCATGGAAAAAATGGTTGAAGCCGACTTCCAACAGGGTCGCCAGCGACGAATAAGTTGAGATATGGCCGCCAATGCCGGGGTCTTTTTTATTCTGGCGATGAACCATGGCCAAGGCATTCCAGCGAATCAGACTTTTAATGCGGCGCTCAATGGCGCGGTCTCCCGGATACGGGTACTCATCTTCTTTCGGAATGGTATTAATGTAGGGCGTGTTGAGCTGGACTGGCAGATCAATGCCTGACTCGCGAGCCCGGTGGGTAAGGGCTTCAATCAATCGCGTGGCCTGGCTGGGGCCCTCTTCATTTACAACCTGGTCAAAAGCTTCAACCCATTCAGAGACTTCCTGGAAATCCGGTTCCAGGGCAGGTGCTGGTTTTGCATTCATATTATTAGTATATCGGCTGTTCCACTCTGCGCGCTGTAGGTGATTTACCCTGAAGATACGCGGCATTGGTCACAGAGAGTTTGGCGCGGTATTCAGCCTGACGAAAACTCAAGTTCTGGGCCGCGTGGCAAGATGGCTTCCAACTTTGCTTACGCGTTTTCAACAGTTGCGTGAAAAACGATGTGGAAAATCCCGACGCGCATGCCTTAACCCTATTAGAAATGCATATTGTGACTCTTTGCACATCGCGGGGTGCGAATTGTGAATGGAGTGTTAATTTTTTGCTCAGAGGGAGACTGGAGAGTAGAGTAGCTTCGGAAAAGGGGGACACGGCAATGGCTTCAAAATTCAGCAGCAAGATTCCGTGGAGACAAAAACTGGAGCGCGTGCAGGAGGCCAAGATTGTGCAAATTCCTCCACGCATGCAGGCGCGGTTCGGCAGAGGCACTATGGTGATTCCAAAGCCTTTGGATGTAGACGCGCTGATCCGGCAAGTTCCCCAGGGAAAGCTGATTACTGTTGCCCAACTTCGCCAGGAACTGGCCCGGCGCTGCGGAACTGACGTCGCGTGCCCGTTGACGACGGGGATCTTTGTGAGAATTGCCGCCGAAGCTGCGGAAGAGGAGCGGCGTTCAGGAAAGAAAAGGGTCACGCCCTATTGGCGCGTCCTGACTCATGAGGGCAGACTCAATCCCAAATTCCCTGGCGGGGTTGCCGGTCAAAAGAAGAAATTGCTGTCTGAGGGGCACCGCACGGAAAAGACCAAAGGCAGCAAACCTCCACTGGTAAAAGATTTTGAGAAGAGACTGCTGGCCGATTTTCGGTAGTGGGTTACTTTGACCGCAAACAAAGATATTTTGTGGGCAAAAAAGTCAAGCCGGATGCACTTTCAGGGAGTGAGATGAATACGTCGAACGCTGCTTGATTCGTGGATGCTGTGTGGGGATTCTTCCCCTTCGCTACGCTTCGGCTCAGAATGACAAGGAGAAGCTGCATGGTCACAATAAAACCAAAGTAGCCCACTACCGTTTTTTCCGCTGGCTGAGTTACTCGAACCTCCATATGAAGCTCAGAATTGACAAGCTGCTGGTGGAGCGCGGCTTGGTTGCGTCACGCGAGCGTGCGCAAGCCATGATCCTGGCCGGACGAGTGCTTGTGGATGGGCAAAAAGTTGAGAAGAGCGGTGCCAGTGTTGACCAGGACGCTGAGATCAGGCTCCTGGGAGAAGACCTGAAATACGTTAGCCGGGGCGGACTCAAGCTGGAAGCGGCGCTTGACCACTGGCAGCTCGATCTTACCAGCAGAGCATGCATGGACGTGGGAACTTCCACCGGCGGCTTTACGGATTGCATGTTGCAGCACGGCGCGGCGGAGGTGATGGCAGTAGATACGGGGTATGGCCAGATTGCAGCCAAACTGCGCGCTGACCCTCGAGTGAAGCTGCTGGAGAAGACCAATGCCCGCTATTTGACGCGCGAGCAATTGCAGCGCGCCGGCGTCCGTGACAACCTGAGTTTCATCGCCCTGGATGTCTCCTTTATCTCTGTTACACTCGTGCTCCCGGCGGTTTTTGCAGCCGGTTTTGCCGCTTCCTGCTCTCCAGTTCGCGAGATGATAACTTTAATCAAGCCGCAGTTCGAGGCCGGACGAGAGGCCGTGGGCAAGGGCGGCATCGTAAAAGACGAGCAGGCCCAGCGCAGAGCTGTCGCCAGAGTCCAGGAAGCCGTAGAGAAGCTCGGAGGGCGCAAGCTGGAAGTCATTGACTCCCCGATTTTGGGGATGGAGGGCAACCGCGAATTTCTGTTGTACGCTGAATTCCGATGAAACGAGCAGCCATTATTTCGAAGCGAGGCAAGCCGGACCTGCCAAACATTGTCCGCGGCCTTGTGCTCTGGCTCCGCGCACACGGCTACACCATTTCTGCCGATTCCATCAGCCGAGAATTCTGCGAGGGATGCGAAGCGGCCGAACGCGAGGACCTGCCGGACAAGAAGCCGGATTTCGTGGTGGTACTGGGCGGCGATGGAACGCTGCTCTCGGTGGCGCGCAGCGTGGCTCCGGCCGGGATTCCCATTTTGGGCGTCAATTTAGGAAGCCTGGGATTCCTGACCGAGGTGAAGCAGGAGGAGCTTGTCCGCACCCTGGAAGCAATCGATGCGGGGCGGTGTGACGTCAGCCTGCGCGCCCTGCTGCACTGCCAATTGCAGCGGGAAAAGGAACCTCTGGCCAGTTTCGAAGCGTTAAATGATGTGGTGGTCCACCAGAGCGCTCTGGCGCGCCTGGCGGTTTTTGATGTGCGGGTGAATGGAACGTTCGTTGCAAACTACACCGCAGATGGTTTGATTGTCTCGACCCCAACGGGTTCAACGGCTTATTCCCTGGCTGCCGGCGGCCCCATCCTGGCGCCCGATCTGCCGGGATTTGTGATTACTCCAGTTGCATCACACGCTTTGACGAACCGGCCGCTGGTTGTCCAAGACACCGCAACAATTGAAGTGGCGATCAGGGACAGTGGCAATCTGGTCCTGTTGACGGTTGATGGACAGCAGGGCCGGCCTCTTACTGATGGAGATGTGGTGGTCTGCCGGAAATCGGAATTCAAAGTGAAGCTGCTCAAATTGGCAGAGCGATCCTTCTTTGACGTATTGCGTACCAAGCTCAAGTGGGGAGAAAGATAAGGAACCGGATGATCGCCGTGATCGGGTGACCGGTTCTACTTCGTTTTACTCCCGATCATTCTCGGCTGATTTTCAGGGTGTGACTATGTTTCACAATGAGGGAGAAGGGCCTGATGTCTAGATTTGGGTCATGGAAATTCACGCAGCCCCTCGTGAGCCCACGCCCATTCGCGTTCATTCGCGTTGACCTGTCCGCGGTGGCGGATTCGTGGCTAGCGCCTTTGCAGTTGATTATCCTGTTATTGCTCACAGTCTGCGCTGAGGCCCAGACCAAGCCAGCCGCTGATCTCATCATCACCAACGCCAAAATCTGGACTGTGGATAAGACCCGGCCCCAGGCGGAGTCGTTGGCTGTGCTCCGCGACCGCATCGTAGCCGTAGGCAGCTCAACGGAGGTGGATGCCTGGCATGGCCCGCAGACAAAAGTCATTGACGCCCAGGGAAAACTGCTGCTTCCCGGGTTCAATGACGCGCATGTTCATTTTGTGGATGGTGGCGATCACCTTCAGGCGGTGCAGTTGAAGGAGGCTGCGTCACCGCAGGAATTCGTCCACAGGATTGAAGAGCGGGCGAAGATCACACCCAAGGGAGAATGGATTACGGGCGGCGATTGGGATGAGCAAAGATGGTCGCTTCCCAGCCTTCCTACCAAAGAACTGGTCGACCCGGTCACGCCGGAGACTCCGGTATGGGTGAATCGCTACGATGGCCATGAGTCGCTGGCCAACTCGGTCACCTTGCGGCTAGCCAGCATTACATCCAAAACCGCTGATCCGCCGGGAGGGGAGATTGTCCGGGACGCTCAGGGAAATCCCACTGGCATTCTTCGCGATGCGGCGCAGGACCTGGTTTTGAAAGTCATGCCGCCCATGTCTCGCGAGCATCGCATGCGGTCGATTCGTCGCGCTCTGGAGCACGCTGCCTCGCTGGGAGTGACCAGCGTGCAGGACATGAATCCTTCCTATGACGATGTGAAGGCTTACTCCGAGCTTGCCGGGCAAGGAGCACTGACCACGCGGATCTATGTGGCGCCGATGGAAACTGGATGGAAAGACCAGGCGAAGATCGGCGTGCGACAAGCGTTCGGCACGGCGTTCCTCCGCATGGGCGCAGTGAAAGGCTATGCTGATGGCTCATTGGGTTCGGAGACGGCCTATTTCTTCGATCCTTATATGGATGCTCCCAAGAGTCACGGACTGTTGAGTGATGAGATGCATCCTCCTTCAGCCATGCGCCAAAGGCTGCAAGGCGCCGATGCGGCGGGATTGCAGCTTTGCATACATGCCATTGGCGACCGGGCCATCTCCATGATTCTGGATATCTTTGAGCAGATTGAGAAGGCCAATGGCAAGCGAGATCGTCGCTGGAGGATCGAGCATTCGCAGCATCTGGCGGCCAAAGATTTTGCCCGCTATGCGCGGTTGGGAGTGATCGCCTCCGTCCAGCCGTACCACGCCATTGACGATGGACGCTGGGCGGAGAAGAGAATTGGGCCGGAGCGCATCAAGCGCACCTATGCCTTCAGAACGTTTCTCGATCACGGCGTCAAGCTGGCCTTTGGAACTGACTGGTCAGTAGCTCCGCTCAATCCCATGTGGGGCATTTACGCAGCCGTAACCCGCGCAACCCTCGACGGCAAGAATCCCAACGGCTGGGTCCCGGAAGAAAAGCTTAGCGTGGCCGAGTCAGTTGAAGCTTACACCATGGGGTCCGCATATGCGGAGTTCCAAGAAAAAGAAAAAGGTTCAATCACCGCAGGAAAGCTGGCGGATTTTGTTGTCCTCAGCGACGATATCTTCAAGATCCCTATTACCGCAATTAAAGACGTGAAGGTTGAGGCCACCTTTGTGGGTGGAAAAGTGGTGTATGGAGGGTTGGAGTGAAAATAAGAAGCCCCGAGTTTGGTGTTGACCCATTCGCCTCAACCAACGGCTCACTATAGACCCTCGCCGACCTGCCTTCTCTATCCAGTTCCTTGCGAAACTTTCTAAAGTGCGATCTTTAATCAGCTTGCGCTGAAGCTTGGGCTCCGGGCTCACCGTCAACCGGGTAAATCGGTCAACAACTCGGGGCTTCTATCTTGCCTTCGAACATCTTAATGTTCTTCTCGACCAGCAGATCGCTAACAGATTCTTACCGACCCTCCATTGCTTTCAGCTTTCGCTGTGCACGGTGACCTGGCTTGAATCCCGGACTCACCACCAACCGGAAAAACTTCTAAAATGTCAAAGAACGATTGTGAATTTACTCTCTTTCGTTTCGATGTCAACGAAATTTATGTTATTATAACTATAATAAAATCAATGGGTTAGAATCCATCCACAGATCCCTGCCATGAGATTTGTGCACGCCTGCTCAGAAGTCCAGTATCCATGCGGCTGCAAGCCCTTTTTGTGGTTTTATCGCTTGTGAAAATAGAGGTAAGAAATTGCAAAAGCACCGGATCCCGATTTTTTTCGACAGCGGGCAAAGTCAATCGGCTAAGTACTTAGGTAATCAATCCTCAAGCTTTTCCCCTAATACAATGGCGATGACAATCATCTGAAAGTTGTTCATTATTGGGAATGCTCGACCTTGCAAGGGGATAGGTATCGCGGTTTCTCCTTGGGTCGGCTGATCGCCGGGCTTGGTTAGCGTCGGTTAGCGAGGGCCAAAGACTGTGGTTGTGTCTTGGAGAAAGGGAGGCTCTTTTGGTGATGGAACCGACTCGCTGGGAGTTCCTGGTGATTTGCAGCGATATCGCTGCCTACAAGACCATTACCCGGTCTTTGGGGAAAAACAACCCGGTTGTTGACTACACTTCAGGCATCGCCACAGCCAAAGCTTTTATCGAGCGCCGAAAGATTGACGGAATTTTCCTGGACATGGGGCTGGAAGGAGCTTTGGAACTGGTCCAGGGCATCCGCCAGGGCGGCTCAAACCGCAACTCGGTTGTATTCGGCTGCGTTCAACCGGCCGAGGATGCCTCCCGTCTTCTGGTTGCCGGGATCAACTTCGTGCTGTACAAACCTCTGCTGCCCAGCGCCGTTCTGGACGCGCTGGATTCTGCGTCGTCCTTGATTGCCGCGGAAAGAAAGCGTTATCTGCGCTATCAGCTCATGGTTCCGGTAATGATCCGGCTGCGGGAAGAAGAGCAGAAAGCGATCACCGCCAACGTTAGTCGTGGTGGCATGGCCGTACGTTGCCACCATGTCTATGAGCCGGGATCGCCGGTTCAGTTCACCTTCGACGTGCCTGGGGCGGAGATTCAGGGGCGGGGAGAGGTCGCCTGGGCCAATACGGAAGGATTTATGGGCATCAAGTTTTATCTGCTGGGAGACCGAAACAAGCAGGCGCTCTCCGTCTGGCTGGATAAACACGGTCCCAGACCAAGCTGATCAGCAAGCTGCTCCCTACGCGGGGTAGTGGGCTACTTTGGCCGCAAACAAAGATATTTTGTGGGCAAAAAGTCAAACCGCATGCACTTTCAGGGAGTGAGATGAATACGTTGAACGCTGCCACCATAAAGCCAAAGTAGTCTACTACCCTACGCGGCGCCGCTGCGTCCGGTCCAATCACCCAACAATTCCACTTCTGCTCCGGGATCGCGTTTCTCCTGGGCCGGATGAAAGATGATCTGCTCACCACGGTGGATGTAAGGGCTGATCAGGCTCCAGGTTTCGAAGCCGCCGCCGGAGACGGTGATCATGATTGCTTCCCGAGCCGATTGACTTAACTCATCGTCTGCACTTGCTTGCAGCGTGACCAGCGGCCCCACGTTATCCAGATAGACATCGTTCACGGCAATGACGGCGAGGGCGTTGTGCTCGCGGGCTACGTCTGTCAGCTCGGCATAGATTTCTTCCCGCTCATCTTCGTCTGCATATTCAATTTCCAGGATCATGTTCTCGCGCGGAGTGATTACAACTGCCGTGGGAGTCAGATGGTCTTCGTCCTGCAATTGCTGCTGGGCTTCGCGTAAGAGTTCATAGGCCAGCGCCTTGAGGTCCGTGCCCAAGTGGGCAAGATCTCTGCGTGGCCGCGGGTGATGGGTCATAGGCAGGCTGTCTCCTGTTGCACCAGATCTTTGAGGCTCTCGCGGCGGCGGATAATGCGCGCTTTGGCGCCTTCAACCAGAATCTCCGCCGCGCGTGGACGGGTATTGTAGTTTGAAGCTAATGCCATGCCGTAAGCCCCTGCATCAAAGATGCACAAATATTCGCCCGGCATGAGTGGAGGCAGAGAGGCGTCTTTCGCCAGGAAGTCCCCGGTTTCGCAGACCGGCCCCACTACATCGGAAGGAGCCCGCTGTTCCCCTGAATGAATCAGCACGGGAGCGATCTCATGCGCGGCCTGATACAGCGCAGGCCGCAGGAGGTCGTTCATAGCGGCATCGACTATGGCAAAGCTCTTGTTTCCATTGCGCTTGGCGTACAGAAAGCGGGTGAGCAAGACGCCCGCCGGAGCCACGATGGAGCGTCCTGGCTCCAGCAGAAGATGAGGGCGCAATTTACCTAGCTGCTGCAGCGGATGGATGATGCTCTCCGCGTATTGGCGCACAAAATCCGGAAAACTGATGGGCGACGAGCTGTGGTACGAGATGCCGAGGCCGCCACCGGCATCCAGGAATTTGATCTTATGGCCTTCAGCGGCAAGCCGGCGCACAAGCTCAGCCGCACGCTGCACGGCAATGGCAAAAGGAGAGACATCCGTGATCTGAGAGCCAATGTGCAGGCTCACACCCGCCACGCGCAGAAATTTGTGGGCGGCAGCTCTTTTATACAAGGCGCAAGCTTGGCCTATGGGCACGCCGAATTTGTGCGCGCGCAGGCCAGTGGAAATGTAAGGATGCGTTTGCGCGGACACGTCAGGATTGATCCGCAGGGCCACGTTGGCAGTCTTACGCAGCCTGGCTGCGCACTCGGCCAAGAGCTCCAATTCACTTTCACTCTCCACGTTGAAGAGCAGGATGCCAGTGCCAGCCTTCAGCGCCAGCTTGAGCTCATCGGCGGTTTTGCCTACCCCGGAAAATACGATCTTTTTTAACGCTCGCTTGTCAGCCAAGCGAACCCGTTCCATCTCACCTCCGGAAACAATGTCGAAACCGGCGCCAAGGCGGGCCAGCAGACGCAGGATGCTGAGGTTGGAGTTGGCTTTCACCGAGTAGCAGATGGTGTGCGCAATGCCGGCAAAGGCTTGATCAAAAGCGTGGTAACGCTGCCGCATGGCCGTCGCGGAATAAACATACAGAGGGGTGCCGTATTGATCGGCAAGGCGGCGAAGAGGAGCCTGCTCACAATAGAGCTCTCCCTTGCGGTATGCAAAACCTGGGGGGCGGGAAGACATGAATGGTGATTCTAACAATTTCGCCGGAACGCAAGATCTAACAGCTCACTGCCGGGTGAGGCTTACGACTTTTCGGTCAATGCCTGGGCACAGGACGGACGCGCAAAAATAAGACCACGCCAGCGGGATGCCTGCCATAGGTGGGAGTCAGAGCATCCGGCTTGTTGTACAAGGTGACCTGGCCACCAATGGCGGTTGCGAGATAAGGAATGCGGCCCAATTCCCGGTCATAGCCCACGGTGTAGGCCTGCACGCGGGCCAGAAAACTCTCGTCGAATCCCGGCGGCTCCGGGCCTCCATTCAACAGTAGCTCGGTGGTGCGGTCGGCGTTCTCAATGCGGCCCCAAACGTTGTTGTGCCGGGCAAAGCGCACGCTGGACTCCGCCAGATAGCCGTTGAAGTTCTCACCGCTGGCCAGTGAATGATTCCTGCCCCACAGCAGGGTCGATGCCCAATTGCCTCTGGCGAGTGGCCGGTTATACATGATCGATGCGGTCATTCGCTGGATGTCCTCATTCGGGTGCAGGGCTTCCGGGCTGGTGAGATGGGCGAAAGAATATTGTCCGCTCCAATTCTTCCCCGGTTGAACGGTCAGGCGAGTAGACCAGGAGTCGATCTTTCCTGAATCGATGTCCCAGCGAAACTCGTCGGGTTCGCGGCCGTGAAATCCAGAACCCTCCAGGCGAACAGATTTGTAGGCCAGCCCGACGGTCATGACGTCGGCGGCAATGTGGGTGGAGTCTTGCAGATGATGCCCCAGGGTCGCAAGCGGATCTTCCGATGCGGAGGTGCGATGGGCATAGGCCGCCGGACCCATTGCGGGATCACCGACGGGCGCTGCATAGAAGGAAAGCAACCCGTGTTGACCCAGCTTGATGTCGTAGAGGGCGGCCAGTTCCATAAAGAAATCATGGGGGTGCTGCCCGTCGGTGATGGGATTACCAAAAGCGGTCTCGCCCTGCTGAAAAAGCTCCGGATAGAACCGATTGGTAACGGTGGCCGGCTCCAGGCTAACCATGGCGCGCAGTGTAAGCTGCCCCGGGCCGGCCTGGCGTTGCGCCATCCCCATGAGCCAGTTGGTGGAGAAGACTTTGTCTTTACCGCGCGGCCCACTCTGCTGGATGGCGTTCAGGAACGCCACTCCGTGCAACATCAAATCCCATCCGGCTTTTTCCACCGTGAGCATGTCGTGAGGAGAGGAGTCCGGCTCAACCGTGGTGCCGGAAGCGCCATGGTGCAGAATCTCTTGAATGAGATTTTGGGGAACCATATGGTGATGATGGTCCATTCCCGGCATGGCTTGATCGGTTTGTAATTCCGGCAGAACATCTTCCACTCCAAGGCGCGAAGAAGTGCCGCTCGTTGGGGACCCGAGGTCTTGCGCCGCCATTTTGCTTTCCTTGCCGGGCAAAAACAGAAACAAGAACAAGAAAACCATTTCGAGAGAGTTTTCAAATCGGGTCATCGGATTATCCTGTCACCACTACTCCGATCATCGGCAATCGAGAGAAAGAGCCAATGCCTGGACGCGGTAAAGAGTCTGAAACGGCCTGGAGCTAAAGTGCCTAAAGTCTTTATCGACCCGGTGGCGCGCAGCTATGCCGATTGAACTAACTTGAATACGAATGGAACGGCTGGAGCGGATGTGATGTTTTAAATGCGCAGGACCGGAGAGGATCGGGGAAGATTGGAAGGGGAAAACAAAGCCGGTGAATCAAAGACCGGATCGAAAGCCGTCCACACAGAAGGTTGCGAGACGTGCGGCTGGGTCACACTGGGTGGCGGTGAAGCGTAGCGCAGGGCCGGCATGGCCACTTGCCAATGGCTGGCCACGCAACATTTTTCCGTCGGTGAAGGCGTCAACGGCATTGCAGGAGCGGAGCCGTGGCAGTCCGCGGAGTCAGCCGGAGCAGCAGAGGGTGGTGCTGGGCTGTGAAGCAACGCTGGACACAATGGTTGGATCACAACCGCAGCCATCACCAGCAATGCCAGCCTTTGCAGAGAATGAAACATGCACTTGCCAAAATGATAACAGAAATCGCCGTTTTCCAGCGGCTAGCTGCTAGCTGGTTCTGGAAGATCCGACCTCGAATTCCAAAGCGGGTGTTGATTTTCACTAAGCCAGGAGCCAGGAGCTAGTATAATGATTCCTAAATAACATTGCAATAAGCACGGTTGTGTTGTAGGCTGTTGGTATCCCTACCGTTATGGGAGGAGGCCGATGCCTTTTATCAGCACACGTGCGAGCTTGAGTCTCTCCAGTGAAGACCAAACCTTTCTTCAGGGTTTGGCACAATCGCGATCCCAACCCCTAATCCAAGTTCAACGGGCCCAAATTCTGCTGCGCTATGCCCAAGGGGAGACGGTCTCGGCCATTGCTGCGGGTTTACACACTAACCGCCCCCGCGTCGAGCGTTGCCTCAGCAAAGCCCTGCAATTAGGGGTGCGTGCCGCCTTGAGTGACCTGCCGGGCCGGGGCCGCCCTGCCCGCCTGACAGAAGAGGATAAAACCTGGGTGGTAAATTTGGCTTGCCAGAAACCCAAGGATCTGGGCTATGCCCAGGAACTGTGGACCACGCGCTTGCTGGCCAAACATGTGCGGCAACACTGTGATGCAGCCGGCTATCCCAGCTTGCGGAAGTTAGGCCGAGGGACGGTATCGAAAATTCTCGCTCGCCACCCCATTCGTCCCCACAAAATTGAGTACTATCTGGAGCAACGCGATCCCGAATTCCAAGTCAAAATGATTGAGATCCTCCACGTTTATCGGGAAGTAGCGCTGTGGCGCACCACCGGGCTTCCGCAGGAAATCGTGGGAGTTTTGAGCTACGATGAAAAGCCTGGGATTCAAGCCATTGGCAACACGGCGCCCGATCTGCCTCCGGTTCCAGGTCGCCATCCTGCGCTGGGACGAGACCACGAATACCGGCGTTTCGGTACGTTGTCGTTGCTGGCAGGCATTGATCTGTTGAGCGGGGAGGTGCTGGGGTTGGTACGCGAGCGTCATCGTAGTGCGGAATTTGTGGAATTTCTGCGCCTAGCTGACCAGCATTATCCTGCTGGAGCACGCATTCGCATCGTGCTGGATAATCACTCAGCCCATATCTCGAAGGAGACGCGAGCTTACCTGGCCACGGTTCCCAATCGCTTTGAATTCGTATTTACCCCAAAGCATGGATCATGGCTGAATCTGGTGGAGTCCTTTTTCGGCAAACTTGCCCGGACGCTGCTGCGCGGCATCCGGGTGAATTCCAAGCAGGAGTTACGGACCCGGATTGAGCTGTATCTGAAAGAAGTGAGCGAAGAGCCGGTCGTGTTCAAATGGAAATACCGGATCGAAGAATTGACCGCGGAATCCGTGGCATCGTGATTCCTAGAATATTGATATGTTATTTAGGAATCGATCTACTAGTAGCTGCCGTCAGATAATCCCTTTGAGTACCTGTCCGGCAGTCATTCCAAGGCCTTTAGCGATCTTGCCCAAAGTGGAAAGAGACACGTCCACCTCGCCGCGTTCGATTTCACCCATGTGGGAGCGATGAATCTCACAGTTATCGGCGAATACCTCTTGAGACCAGCTTTTTGCTGTACGTAACTCGCGGCAGCGAATTCCAAAAGTTTGCGGTAATGTCTGTGTTGTAGCCATCGCCACAGATTGTGCATGTGACGTTTATATCCGTCTACCAGTCAATACGAGGCTTGTTATTACAAGCGGGGTTATATACGGTAAAACAAAGGGCAGGGAACAGGTCACAGGAACAGGAAAAACCCGGCCTTAATGCAGGGCACGGGTTGCCGGCCACCGAGGCCTTGAGACAGGAAGGAAGCAGGAAATAGCCACTCAGCCGCCGGCACTGCCAGGGGCAATCGAAACTAAATTCTTGAGCCTGGGTTCAACGGACATAACACCAATTGAGGTCCAAACGATGGGGCCTTTTTACTGCACTTAAGGGATTAGCCTCCTCGAACAAGTTACTGCGACGAGGCTATGGTATAGTTCGAGCCAATGGACGGGAGGCACATGAAAAACTTAGTGAAACTGCTGGCGGTCTTATTGGTGGTATCGGTTTACGGTCTTGCTCAGGACCACGATCGTGATCGGGGACATGACCGCGACCGAGACCATCATGAGTACATTCCCAAACACGGTCCGGACCGAGACCGGGGCCGGGGTGAACATCACGAACAGGCGGAGGACCGCCATTTCCGCGACCGCGACGACCACCCGGATGCGCCGCACGTCCATACGGACGGCCATTGGGTTGGACACGATGGGGGCCGCGCGGACGTTCATTACCATCTGGATCATCCCTGGGAACATGGGCGCTTTGTAGGCGGATTCGGCCCCAGGCACATATGGGTGCTGGGCGGCGGCGCCCGAGACCGGTTCTGGTTCAATGGTTATTACTTCGGCGTTGCCCAGTACGATTATCGCTACTGTGACAATTGGTACTGGGACCGCGACCGCGTCGTGATCTACGAGGATCCGGACCATGTGGGCTGGTACCTGGCCTTCAACGTGCGCCTGGGAACCTACATTCACGTCAACTTCCTGGGAAGGTAAGAGAGCCAAACCCAATCGGGAGATCGCACGTGATCGGGTGATCCGGTGATCGGAAAAACCAAGAAACCGCTTTCGGGCGGATTTGTAAAACCGGAATTTGACTGCACTTCTTATGGTGCAGACAACTCTGCCCCAAACTGCGGCTCTACGGCTGATAAAGGGAGCCCAACTAACTTTTAAAGCGATGGCCTTTTCTGGCGCCGTGCCAGAAATGCAGGATTTCGACCAGATCCTTATCTTGATGAAAGCGGTAATAAACCTGTATCGGTGAGTGAACGATTTTGCGGATGGACGCCCTTTTCCGTACAGGTATT
>DATDGL010000200.1:0-4718 GCA_036522115.1 Candidatus Angelobacter sp. | reverse complement strand
TAAGTCCTGGCGCAATTAGCTCGGAACAGCTCAAGGCAGTACTTGTACGCCGTGTAGGTCTTGGGCTCGCGTTGTGGCGGCTCGATCTCCTTGAGATACGAAGTCACGGCATCCGCCAGGCGAACCCGCTCCGGTTGGCCGTCCTCGGCGGCGATCTCCAAACCAGTTTTACCGGCATCGAGAGCAATGGCTTTGCGCCGCGCCTGCTCCAGCACCTCGCCGGATTCCTTGACGCTCTGCCGGCGGCGCTGGCCGTCCTCGTACCACTCGATGTAATAGGTTCCTTCCGCATGGCGCTGCGGCTGGCCGTCAATCAGCACCCAATCGAACTTGAGTTTGTTGTTGACCATCTGCGCCGGGGCAAAGCGCCACTTATCGGCAATCTTGACGTATTTGAGAATGTTGACGCGGCAGGAATAACCGGTCTTCTTTTCGCGCCGTCTTTCGGATCTGGGCACCTGGGGAAATCTCCTGTCTGTTGAGTTTCGACGCTAGCTACTTACAGACAGGATCATAGACAGGAAGGCTTGTAAATGCAAGAAAATAATAGTACATGGCGGAGAGAGAGGGATTCGAACCCCGATCTCTGTGACCTTCGCTGAGTCGGCTCGAAATAGCGACGAATCCAACCTTTTCGACAACGTAAAAAAACATAAAACCTATCTAGAATTAATGCTTGACAACATCTAAACAATACTTGTATGATGATTATAGATCGCCTCAGGGCGACAGCAAGTTACGATCTTTGGAGAACTTAATATATGATCGCGCACACGACCCTTCCCCAACCCTTGCGCAGAGTTGGCGGCCACAGGCGCCGGATGGACAAACAAGATCCCGTCGAAATGCTGGACTCCATCCTCCAAAGCGGGAGCGTGAGGGAGCCAGGTGCTTAAAAGAGTGGAGGAATTGAAACGCTTCCTCCACCCATTCGTCCTCCACTTTTGCTCTTTAGATTCAGTGAGGTGGAGGAAGAGGACGAATCATCCGCATTTTTTCAAAGTTTACAAAATCAAAAGATCTCGACGGCTGCGGCATGATGCCCGGGAGAAGCGAGCCGGTGATGCGCACACCAACAAGGTCGCGAATCACCTCCGCACGGTGGGCTGAAACCGCCCCCTGGGTTAACAAGACGCCGCAGTACCTGGAGTGACTTCAAGACCGGGGAGGTGGGGCCGCATGGAGGGTTTCCTGATCTGAATAGATGCGGTTATTGTAAAATAGAGCTTTACCTCCTGCGGAAGTGGTGAAACTGGCAGACACACCATCTTGAGGGGGTGGCGCCGAAAGGCGTGGGGGTTCAAATCCCCCCTTCCGCACCATAGTCTTCGAAAGGAATTTCCAACAAAGCAATGCTTATCGCTTTCCTCACTACAGTTCACGTTCTGGTGTGCGTAGTTTTGATCATCGTTGTGCTTCTTCAGCATGGTAAAAGCGCTGATATCGCCGCCACGTTCGGCGGCGTCGGCAGCCAGACTGCATTCGGCCCGCGCGGCACTGCCACGCTTCTTTCCCGGGTAACAACCTGGTGCGCAGTGATCTTCATGGTGACCGCCATTGCGCTCACGCTGGCCCCCCGTGGTCGTTCGACGTCGTCAGTCATGCAGGGTGAGAAGGCCGCGCCGGCCGCGCCCGCACCCAGCACGCCGGCAACTCCTCCGGCCCAGCAGAAAAAGTAAGCGTAGCCTTTGCTTTCGATGATTCTGAATTACCTTTACGGGCAAAAACTGGTAGCCCAGGGCCGATTTTCCTATGTTCCATAAAATTCTTCCGGTCGGTGTGCTGCAATGCAACTGCTCCATCGTGGGCGATGAGCAGACGCATGAAGCCATGGTGATTGATCCCGGCGACCAGATCGAAGAAATCCTCGGCATTCTCCGCGCTGCCAATCTCAAGTTGAAATATATTGTGATCACTCATGCCCACATCGACCATGTGGGCGGAGCAATGAAGTTGAAAGCCGCCACGGGTGCTCCCATTCTTCTAAACCAGAATGATCTCGCCCTCTTGAAAATGTTGGACGTGCAAGCCTCATGGCTCGGCATGCCACCGCCGGGGGCCGTCCAGGTGGATGGGTCTCTCGACGAAGGACAAAAGCTGCAAATTGGCAAGATTGACTCGCAGGTGATTCAAACCCCGGGCCACACTGAAGGCAGCGTCTGCCTGTTGTTCTCGGGAGAGAAAAAACTGATTGCCGGAGACACTCTTTTTGCCGGCAGCATCGGCCGTACCGATCTCCCCGGCGGATCTTACGAAAAGATCATGCGCTCCCTGCGCACGCAGCTCATGGCGTTGCCCGACGACATAGAGGTTGTGCCCGGCCACGGTCCTCGCACCACGATCGGCCAGGAGCGCGAAACCAACCCCTTCCTTTCCTGAAGCACAGAACAGTTACCGGCCTGTATGGACTGCGCTTTCGGGGTGGTGACCGTGCTGATGGCTCTTTCCCATAGCAAGTTCCACGGCTTTTTCAAATTCCATCGCGCGTATTACATTGGTGTGCGCGGCAAGCACGCCCTCTTGGGCAGCGCTTCCGATTCGCTGTAACTCGCAATCCGTCTCCCCTAGATACCGGCATACGTCGTCAGCATCTTGCGCCAGCAGGATTTCTTTGCCTGGAACAAAGAAATTCTCCAATCCTGCCCAATGATCGGAAACCATGGTGGCGGCGCAGGCCGCCGCTTCAAACAGCCTTACCGATGGAGAGTGGCCGGCCATGATCATCTGCCTCCGCGTGACATTCAGAATCAGCCGAGACGAGCAATACAGGTCGGCATGATGCCGCGGATTCAGGTGAATAATGCGCTCGACATTGCCGGGCCAGGCGCTTGCTTCCGGATACTGTGCGCCGGCCACAATAAATCTTCTCTGCGGCAGCCGTTCCGCCGGTTCGCAAAGCAACTGCTGCACCTTGGGTTGACGGTCAGGAGCATAGGTGCCCAGATAACTCAGATCACACCGGAATTCCACGCTGGGTGGCCTTGTACAGTACTTTTCCGGGTCCACTGCGCAATAAAGAGGAACGGCCAGGGAAACGCCAAATCGTGTCTCCAATTCCTGCAGCATCGGCCCGCCGGTGAAACTGAAATAAATATCCAGTCCTGCAAGGTGCCGTCGCAGCAGGTAGTCCGTTTTTCCATCCCGTCGCAGCGCGGTAACGGTGATGGGAGTATCAATATCGTAAAAAGCCTTTACGGGAACATTGGAGTCCAGGAGTTCATCCAGTGCCGCAATGCCGTCTGGAAAATACGACCCCACCACGGCGACGTCGGCATCTCTGAATTCGGCCCGCACAGCCGGCAGCGCTTCGTGCCAGTTTTCAAAGATTCTCAGCGTGCAATAGGACGGATCAGGGAGGTCCCGGTTATGTTCGTACCATTCGGCATTGTGCTCAAAAAAAACCACATCATGTTTCCGGTCATGAAGGGCCTTGCACAGCGCGCGGAAGGTGGTCGCGTGCCCGTTGCCCCACGCCGATGAAATCGAAAGCCCGAATATGACGATCTTCATGCGATTCTGCTTTAGCTCAATACTGCCACCGCTTGCGTCATGGCGACAATCGAATCAAACTGCTTCGCCCGCAACGCATAGGTATGCTCGCGCAAAGCACGCATTTGCATATTGCGTCCGATTTTTCTCGCCTCTGCAGCCGAAATATTGCGTAGATACCCAACCAGTTCTTCTGGCCCGCTGGCCACCAGGATTTCTCTGCCCGGCTCAAAGAAAGTATCGATTCCCGCCCAAGAGTCGGTAATGAGGCACGCTCCTGCGCCCGCCGCTTCAAATACGCGCGTCGGCGGCGAAAATCCCACGGCCGCCATAGAATCGCGGTTGATGTTCAGCACCATGTGGGCTGAACAATTCACCCGGTTGTGGTCGTGCGTCCCCACGTGCCCGATCCATTTCACGTTGCCGGGAAGCGGCTTCCCCGCCCAACCTTCTCCGCCCAGGGCAAATTGGTGCTCAGGGGCCAGTTCGGCGGCGCGGAGAAAGAACTCCTCCACTCGCCGCTCACGGTCTGGCAGCCGGTTTCCCACGAATACAAGGTCACATCGCAGCGTCTCGCATGGGCGCACTCGATAATGAGTTGTCGGATCGAGCGCATTGTAGATGGGGTGGCAATGGGCTGCGCCCAGTCTGGTGTAGTGCTCCATCACAGGTGTTCCGCCGCCATAGGTGAAGATGAAATCGTATTCAGGAATCAAGGCGCCAAACGGATCACTCGGATTTTCTTCCACGCGCGCCAAAGTCGCCGGAGCATCCACATCCCAGAATGCAACCCTGGTTCGATCCGACCGGCAATGGAGGACCTCTACCTCCAGCAGTTCATCGAATACGCCTACGCCGCTATGTTTGATCACCAGGTCGCATTGGCAGGCAGCGTCCAGCAGGTCCGGAATGGCGGCAGCGTTCTTGTAGACAATGGAAGTCACGTAAGAAAAATCGCCTCTGTCCCGCTTCTCCTGGCGGCCATAGGCGTCCGGTTCGGCAAAAACAATCTCATGTCCAAGCGCGTGCAGCTTTTTGTAAATTCCGCGGTAATAGGTGGCTGCGCCGTTCCAGTAAGAAGAGGTGATGCTGGAACCGAAAACGAAAAGCTTCATGCTGCAATTTCCTCGCAGATTGAAATCAACTGCCGGGCCCGATGCGCGCAGGTATGGCTGCGGCGGATGGTTTCCACCGCATGCTCGCCCATCTGCCGGCGCGCCTTTTCATCT
>DATDGL010000199.1:0-9336 GCA_036522115.1 Candidatus Angelobacter sp. | reverse complement strand
GCTGGAACCGAAAACGAAAAGCTTCATGCTGCAATTTCCTCGCAGATTGAAATCAACTGCCGGGCCCGATGCGCGCAGGTATGGCTGCGGCGGATGGTTTCCACCGCATGCTCGCCCATCTGCCGGCGCGCCTTTTCATCTTTTAACAACTCCGGGAGAACAGCTTTCATCTGCGTGCCATCCTTGACCGCCAGATAGTCCGCCCCTGGATCAAACAGATGTTCGTCATCTCTCCATGGTGAACACAGCAAAGGAATCCCGCAGGCCATGGCTTCAAACACGCGGATGGTGGGAATTCCACTCAAACCATCGGCATATTGCTGCCTGGGTATGTGCATGGTGACCAGGCTTCTACAGTAGACTTCAGGTGCAGCCAGGTTAGGCAGGTAGCCATGATATTCAATTCCCGCCGCCTGCAATTTCTGCAGCGCGTCATCCGGATAGCGAACTCCATGCACCACCACTCGGCCACCCTTGATTTCTGCCGCCGGCTCCATCAGGAACTCCTGCAACTCGCGCGTGCGCTCTTCATCGCCCCAGTTCCCAATCCAGATCAAATCAATCTCTTTGGATCGCTCCAGAGGTTTAAACGCCTCCACATCTGCAGCTTCATGAAACGTCCATGTTCGAGGCACGCCAAAGCCTTCAGCATAGATATGGCGTACGGCTTCACCAAACGCCAGCACGCCATCAACAAGGTGAAGATGAAACTTCAGGATTTCGCCGGGCCGCGTGTAGGCGCGATGATGAGTGTCATGGAACAGGGCGACGAAGCCAAACCTTCTTTTGAGCGCCAGGACGCTGTTGACCACCAACGGTAAATTCCATTCGTGCAACAACACCACATCCGTTTCCTTGAGTTCCTCCTCCAGAAATTCAGTGAAGTTTGTTTTTGTGTCATAAAAACGCACGTTGAGCTCAGGGAACGAGTGCGCAAACTGGTCAATCGAATCAATGGCCACTTGGCTTGGTTCCTGCATCAGGTTGCTCAGAGACCATGCCCCCAACTCCTCATAGCAGCGTACCCGGTGGCCTTCTCGCGCCAGGGCCCGCATAAGGCCGCGCAGAAAATGGACATTGCCATGGTTCCAGTCGGAAACCAGGGAATGGCAAAAGAGCGCTATGTTCAGCTTCTGTTTCATCCACCGGTATGTTGTGTTCCCGCCAGGGCGGCTGCGTGCTCTTGGTGGAGCACAGTCTTCTCCCGCGCCAGCGTTCTATAGAACGACGCATACTGCTGCACCATGCGGTCAGCCGTGAACCACCGCCGGGCGTGGTCGTATGCTCGTTTTGCAAAGGCGTGCCGAAACTCAGGGTCTTCCGCCAAGTCAGTCAGCGCCTGCCGCAAGCTGCCGGCATCATTGTTACGAAAGAAGAGAGCGGCGTTTCCCCACAGCTCGCGAAAAGGCTCAATCTGGCTGGCTACGATGGCGCAGCCGGAAAAAGCAGCCTCCACCGGAGCCAAGCCAAAGGGCTCATAACGAGAGACCGCCGCATACACCGCCGTCCTGCTCAGCAACTCGCATAATTGTTCCTCGCTCTGCTGCGGCAGGAACTGGATGCCGGGCCGGCGCCCTTGTTGCTCCGTAGAAGTCTCTTCCCTTCCCGGTTGTTTTCCCGGACCCACGATGCAGACCGGCCACGGCATCTCCTCCTGCGTCAGCAGTGCAGCGTTCTTGCCCGTGTCCCACAATCGTCCCACTGTGGTAATCATTCTTTCTTTTGTTGGACCGGAACAAAACAGTGAAGGCGTGCGGCCGTTATGAATCACGGCGGTAAGCGTGCCTTGCGCATAGTAACGGCCAACCTGCTCCATCATCCAATGCGACGGCGCCACCACGGCGGTTGCGCTAGTCACTCCATGCGTGACGATCCGGCGATACCAGCGCATCCAGGAGGAATCAGGCGGCTCGCAGCCGTGAACGGCAACCCACCAGCTCACTACGTCGCTGTGGGCCGCCACCAGGCGAGGCGCATTGTACTTCATTGCGCCATAATAAAACTGGTTCAGATGAAGTAGGTTCGGCCTGGTTTCCTCAGCCACAGCTTCCATATATTCCTGGGACGCTCGCAGATCATCCATGGAGTCTTGCATCCACTCCAGTTTGAATGCGGTTGGCCTGTAGTCAAGGTTAGGAAGTCCATCCATCCATCGGGTTTGTTCGGCTGAAGGAACGCCTCCGAAACTGACCAGCACGACTTCGAAGCCTCTGTCCACAAGTCCGCTCACCAGCTCGCGGGTGTAAGTCCAAACGCCGCCTACCGTATCGGTGGTGATCAGGATGCGCATCGTTCCAGGCTCTCCAGGTGGGACGGTGTTGCCTCTTGAATATCGCTGTAACCCTTGTCGGCAAAAGTGGCCGTATAAAAGTGGTGGGCTCTCTCCCAGGCCTGATCGTCAGGTGGTCCGCCAAAAGTTTGCGCATACAGCGGGCTCCCCGGAAACGGAAACATAGGCACCGGTTCGCTCACCCATACACCTCTGGTCCTCAAATATTCCTGCCACCCGCGGATCTGAACGCGATCGTCCTTGTCCGTCAAAATAAGATTTGCCTGCACCCACGGAATCTTCGTCCGGGCATAGATCAACAAGTCGCTGATGCGGTCCGTATCCATGCGGCAATTCTTGTTCAATTCGTCACGGCCTTCCTCCGTGATGGATTCAATCCCGCACTCGACCGAGATGCAGTGTGCGCGGCCCAGCAGGTCTAATGTCTCCTCTCTCCACAGATCAATCCGTGTTTGCAGGCCGATTTTGATCTGCCGCTCAGCAATGCCTTCCAGAAGCTTCCGTACGTTCTTGCCTGCGCCAAAGATTTCGTCGATGAAATAGACGTACTCGACTCCACGGGCCGCCAGCACATCGATCTCCTCCAGCACGGCTTCTACGCTGCGCTCGCGAAACTTGTTGCGAAACAGAGTTTTGTTGCAAAAGGTACAGGCCCAGGGGCAGCCGCGCGCAAACTCCAGCTCCGCGCCAATTCCCTCATCATGGGTGAAAACATGGTGCCGGTGATGGTGGGCCTTCACGTTGTAATTGTGAAAGTCCAGCGGACGGAGCGCTTTCATGTCCGTGATGCCCAATTGTGCGTTGAGGTGAATGCCCTTCTCGGTCTTGAAACAGCAACCCTCAATTTCACGCCAGGGCTTGAAGGCGAGTTGTGCGATGGTCTGGTCCGGTTCTCCCCGCAGGGCCACATCACACTTGGTCTTCCGAATGGTGGCCGCAGGAGTTACTGAAGGATGCGGCCCGATCGCCACCGTCACCGCCCTTGAGCGCAAACCTTCAATCCATTCCATTGGCACGCGCAGCTCTGGAGGCGGACAGCGCCAGAAAAGATAAGACGGCGCCGTAGGAATGATCAGGAAATGCGGCTGAAAGGCGCGCACCTTCTTCCGTGCTTCGTCCAGGGTAAGATTGTCCGTCTGCGCATCGATCAGCAGCGGCTCCCCTCCGCTGGCCATGATCTGGTCATAAGCAAACATCAACTCCAGCGGGACATGTGGCTCTTTGCAGCCAAAATAGGTCGAGCCTTTGAAGTCCCAGTTGGGATTGACCAGGGCGAACTTCATCCTGCCCTCTCAGAGACCTCCGTTGCCGCTGCAAAAGCCGCGGCTTCGGTGACAACGCGATCGTGAATGAATTCGCGGTTTTCCTCCCAGAATGCGCGTAGCAGCTCTAGCGTGCGCTTCACGCCGATCTCGGGCTTCCAGCCGGTATCGTGTTGTATCTTGCTGGAGTCGGTAACGTAAACCGGCTGGTCGCCCGGACGGCATTCATCACGCACATATTCCAGCGGATGACCGGTGAGTTCCTGGATTTCACTCATCAGCTCCAACAGTGAAACGCTATTGGCCAGGCCGCCGCCCACGTTGTAAACCTGGCCCGCGGTTGTGGCCACGTTTCTCCTGACTGCTTCAATGGCCCGGATCAGGTCGTAAATGCAAAGCACGTCGCGTACCTGGCGGCCGTCCCCGTAGATCACAATCGGTAGCTCCTGCAACGCGGAATACAGGAAGTGCGCCACCCATCCCTGGTCCTCCGTCCCAAACTGTCTTGGTCCGGCAATGCAGGACATGCGCAGGACAACCGTCGGCAGGTGATAAATGCGGGAAAAATCATGTACATATTGGTCCGCGGCGCCCTTGGAACAACCGTAGGGAGAATGAAAATCGAGTGGCTGTGACTCGCTGACTCCCTCATGTTGAGGATAGATATAACGAGTCTTGCTTACTGTCGGCGGACCGAATCCCAGCTCTCCGTAGACTTTGTTGGTGGAGGTAAAAAGAATGAACGGCTGGTGGCCGCTTTTGCGTGCAGCATCCAGAATGTTGAACGTGCCGCCCACATTTACTTCAAAGTCCAGGCGCGGATCGGAAATTGAAGTTGTCACCGCCACCTGGGCTGCAAACTGGTAAATCTCCGTTGCCTCTGCCACCGCCCGATTCACTAGTTCAAGATTTCGCACGTCACCTATGGTTACGCGAAGCCGCCCCGGACGCAGATTCAACTCCTGGAGCCAGTTCAGGTTATGGATCACACCCGGCCGGGAAACATTGTCAAATAGATGTACGTTCGCGTCCGTCTGCGTCAACAGGTAGTGCGCAAGATTAGAGCCTACAAAACCTGCACCCCCAAAAATCAACACAGAACGGATATCTTGCCTTCCCATCAATACTCCTCTTGGCAGTATTTAGTGCTTAGCATGAATGACTAACCGAGGGGCTTCGCCCTTGATGTCCCTTGGGTCTCTGCATAACGGCCTGACTACTGGTTGCTGCTTTTCACGCCGTTAACCCGTAATATTTCAACTCCACATCCGCCTCAGCCGCGCGGTCCTTCGGCTGTTGCGAACGCAGCCATGCCGCCAGGTCTCTTACTCCTTCCTTGAAATTGAATCTGGGCTTGTACCCCAGCAGCTTCCGGGCCCTGGAGATGTCGGCAAAGCAGTGGCGTATATCGCCGGCTCGATATTTGCCCGTAAGTTCAGCAGGTATCGTTGTTCTGAGCGCTGTGGACAACGTGAGCGCCACATCCTGAATGGAAATCGGCTCTCCTGATCCGATGTTCAGCGCCATCCCGTCTGCTGCCGATCGTTCCATGGCCAGCAAGTTGGCTTGGACCACGTCATCCACGCAGACGAAGTCGCGCATCTGCCTGCCATCTTCAAATACCAGCGGTGCTTTTCTATTCAGCAGCCGCGAACCAAAAATTGCCGCTACGCCGGTGTAAGGATTAGAAAGCGCCTGCCGCGCTCCATAAATGTTGAAATACCGCAGGGCCACCACGGGCAAACCGTAGGTCCGTCCATACAGCAGGCTCATCTCTTCCTGGTCTTTTTTGGAGAGAGCGTAAATGGAACTGCACTGTAGCGGCTTGGATTCGTCAGTCGCTGCGGGCTTGAGGATTGCGCCACATTCAGGACACAGCGTCTCCCAGTGCTTCGTCCTGAGTTGTTCGGCGCTGCGCAGTGGTGGGGCCATATCTCCGCATGGATCGCAGACGTATTTGCCTTCTCCGTAGATCGACATGGACGACGCCAAAATCAGCTTTTCGATCTTGTTTTTTTGGTTCAGGATCTCCTGCAACAGAACCGCCGTGCCCAATGTATTCACTCCCACATAGCGGGAGATCTCGTACATGGACTGGCCGACTCCCACGACGGCGCCCAAATGAAAAACCACCTCAATCCCCTCCAAGGCGTGATGGACGGCAACTTCGTCACAGAGATTGCCCAGAACCAGTTCGGCGTCAGGAGCAAGATAATCCGGAATTTGGTTGTCGTGGACTTGTTGGGTCAGATTGTCAAATACCCGCACTCTGTGTCCCGCACTCAGCAGGGCGTCCACAAGGTGCGATCCGACAAATCCGGCCCCGCCGGTTACCAGAACGCTTTTTGTCATTCTGCAGGGGTTAGAGTGCTCCTGAACGTGAGTAGGATGTCCAACCTTTTCTTTTAGTTGCAGCGATTCAAAAAAGCGTATTGCACAAGTCTTAAGGCCCTGGGCGGGAGCCCGGACCGGAATCAGGAGGGTATGCTTTTAAATAATGCTGAAATTCGTAGCGGCCATTTCGGATTTAGATCTTCGTCTATCTCGGATTATAAGTTCGTCCAACCCGGAATCATTTTCTTCCGGGTCGGACGAAAGAGAGGGATCGGTGACTACTCGGCTGAATAGTCGTACCTGCGGTGGTTGTGGCCGTCATTTGGCTCGTCAGCCTGGGCGCTCCAGGCTCCGGTATCCACGTTTTTGCCAATAATGATCGCCGCCACTACACGGCTTCTGCACTTTGTAGCCCTCGTCACTGACGTAGAAACATTCTCCAAGCGTCCCTTCCCGGCTCGTTCGCTCGACGCTTCTAAGTCCGCCATCGCCTCCGGGGCCATGGTTGCCACTCGGGGTCGGTGCGCAATATCCTGACAACTCGCAAACCCCTCCCTTCTCTCCTTGCAGTTGCTTGATCTCCGTCTCAATCTCCGCCAGTTTCGCCGTTACCTGGTACATGGTTTGCGTGCACTGCGCTTGCACTGGCATTTGCCCATTCATCGCGCGTTGTGCATTGGCTGCTGCTGTCTGATTCATCTCCGCCATACACCGTTGGGCCCAATCGGTCAGTTGCTTGTGCTGCGCCCAGAGTTGGGCAAGTACCTGGGAGTTTGGATCGGATCCATTGACGTTACGCGGATTGTTCGGCCCTGGCGGCCTTCGATCGGATCCATAGCCGCCACGGGGATTGTTCTGGGTTGACGTGGAGTTCTGGTTTATTCCATAGATCCCCAGAGCAACCAGGCAAACTGTTACCACCTTCCAGCCGGCCGGCCATGATTTGAAAGTGGACCACATGCGCGAGAATGCGCCTTTGGGTGACGACGGACCTGTGGGACCAACGGAATTCATAAAGTTTCTCCTTCAAAAAGTAACCCCCGGGGAAGAGAGGGGCAAGTGATGCAAATGCATTTTTGTAAGCCATCGCCCTGGCCTCTCGTCATCGGCAGTTCACTCAGATAGCGTGAAACGGGATGAGAATGCCTCAACTTTTTTGAGAATTTTCTGCGTCCGCACCACTTTCGGCCAAACTGGCGGCCCCCCTCTTCGCGGAAGCCCTGCCGGCAATAGAGCCGCTCGAAGTTTTTCCGCAGATCGTCAGGGAATTGACCGGTACGAACGGCATCCAGGGACGCTTTCAAAAGCTCATGGAAGCTCGCTCATCGCATCTCCCTTTGTCCCGCACACCCGCAAAATGCAGCCGGTTCGATGATGGATCTCGTAGCCAAGCATTTTGTTTCGGCAAGAATTTAACATGAGATTTTTAAACAATTGTAAAATTTAGATAAAATTTGGAAAGTGTGAAACCTGCGCCGGTGCGGCGCGGGAGAAGAGTTTCGTTAATGAGAAAACTTAATCTACTGTCCTGAGTCGCGGAAGAAAGTCTCGCTTATTGATCACCCCGGCTCTTCCCTTAAAACCCAGCCCATCTCGCCTTCTCGCCTAAGATTCTTCCCCGGCTGCTCTTTATGGCACCCTTCAGTTCGAGTCCCGTTCTCCCCGCCAGTCCTTCGTTTTTGCTCTTTCAAAGATCAGGTCAAACGGCTTTCTATATGAAGGGAAAAGACTTACGCCATCTGTCTTGCAGTTCGAAAGTACCATTTTTAGCAGTTTCGCTTGTTCTGCTGGTGGCTGGCTAACATATAGAAAATAGGCACGGTTAGCGAGTTCGAGAGTCTTTTTTGCGGTTACAAGCGTGTCCGGGCTGGCGTGTTCTAGCCCTTGCATCGCCAACAAGATCTGCTGTTCCTCCATCTGCCATTCCGCCGTCATGCGCTGCCAGAATTCGGCAGTGATAGTGCCGTCCAGCTTGTCCATATAGGCTTGGTCCATGCGCTTGCGGACTGAGGTAAGGCGGTGCTGTAGCTTGGCGCGTTCTTCTTTCTTGGCTGAGTTGTCGCGTTGCTGATCTTCGGTGAGTTCCTTTTGCAGTTGGGCCAAAATGTCATCAGGAATATGAATGTCCTGCAAGATTTGGCCTAAGTTGCGGCTGATTTCTTCTTCCCGCATGAACGGCAGGGCGCATTTTCCCTTGTAGCGCGTGCAATGGTAATAGATGTATCTCTGCTTCTGGATTTCGGCAGTCACCATGCAATCATCAAAGGCGCAACGCAGCAAGCCAGTAAAGGCAAAGTCATGTTTACGCCACTGGTTGCGGTTGTGACTGCGGAAAACTTGCTGCACTTGTTCAAAGAGTTGGGCGGAAACCAGCGGCGTGTGCTTGCCCTGATGGGTCTTATCGTTCCAAACAAAGAGGCCGCAATAGAGCGGATTCTTTAGCATGCGCTGCAAGTGGCTCTTGGGCCATGCGTGGCCGGTCTCGGTTTTAATGATCTGGCGTAGTTGGGCTAATGAGTGCTGGCCGGAAGCGTAAAGCTGAAACATTCTATGAATGACGGGACCGTTCTCCGGGTGGGGTTCAATTTTGTGCGTGTCGCGGTTGTCCCGATAGCCAAAGGGAGCACGTCCGGGATAGAAGCCTTGGGCGGCTTTCTCCTTGAGTCCTTTTTTGACTTCTTCGCGCAAGTTCTCAATGTAGTTGCGGGCAATCACCAGCTGGATGCCGTGTACTAGCTTGGCCTGAGACTTCGATTCCTTGCCGATAACCTGGCCTTCTTTCGGCAAGTGGATTTCTACTTCTAAATCTTCGAGGGTCACGCAATCGCGGAAATTGCGGTACAGGCGGTCTGTCTTCTCGACAATGACCACCCGGCATTTGGGATTCTTCTCAAAGAACTTGACCATCTCGCCAAACTCTTTCCGTCCGGCACACTTGGCGGTTTCCACGTCCACAAACTCGCGGACAATCTTGAAGCCCAGCCTGAGCGCATATTCCTTGAGCAGTTTCAATTGAGCGGGAATAGAGAAGCCGTCTTCCTGGTCCTTGCTGGAAACCCTGGCGTACAGTACGGCGATTCTTAAGAGTGCGTCTTGTTTCGTAGTGCTGGTCATGGTGTGCGTTCTCCGTTGGTAAATGTTATTTCTGCGCGCTGCTGTCTGCGCTTTGCTGAAGGGCGGCAATGACGGTGTTCCTGATCCATTCGGAAACACTCTGCCGTTTTTCGGTCGCCCTGGCTGCCATGGCCTGGATATCCTCATGGGTAAAGCGAATGGGGAGAATGCGGCTTTTCACCCATCCTCTGGGTAATTTCGGCCTTCCTGGCTTTCTGCGCTTCGGCATCTCGCAATCCTTCACTAAGACAGTAGTATAATAATCGTAATACAAATAATAATCATTGTCAAGGTAAATCTTCTGTTTTCATACACTTTCTTTCCCCTTTTTCCCTT
>DATDGL010000198.1:0-3898 GCA_036522115.1 Candidatus Angelobacter sp. | reverse complement strand
GGAACTTGATCTTGGGGTTGTGCTTGCTCAGCACCTTGGTAATGCCCGCCGTCAGCGTCGTCTTGCCATGATCGATGTGACCAATGGTCCCCACGTTCACGTGCGGTTTGCTGCGATCAAATTTTTCCTTCGCCATTTCTTAAGCCTCTAGCTCCTAGCTACTTTGTTGATCTCTAAAGTCAGGGAACCACTACGCCTAACCGTGTCTCCCGCTCGGTTAAACTTTCAAGCTCTTTGTCCAGCCGCTCGTATTCGGCCAGATGCTCTTTACGGAATTGGATGAACTCTTCTTCTGTCTTCCAGTAATCCAGCGTGAGAAACCGCCCCTCCACGGTGACGTCTCTCACCAGTTCAGTCCGGATGTAACCATCCGACTGGCGAAAAAACCGGGCCCATGTTCCTTCCGGCCCGTACTTCTCCACAAACTCCGCCTCCGCTCCCGGCCTGGCCCTGAACTCCCAGACGATCACGTACTGCGGCACAACTATCGCGAAACCGTCTTGCCCTGCACCTTCGCCACAATTTCTTCTGTGACGGAGCGCGGCGCCTCGTCATAGTAAGCAAAGTGCATGGAATAAGTGGCGCGGCCCTGAGTGCTGGAGCGCATATGGGTTGCGTACCCAAACATTTCCGCCAGCGGCACCATGGCCTTAATGACCTGCGAACCCGCTCGATGCTCCAAACCCTCAATGCGTCCGCGGCGGGAATTCAGGTCGCCAATGATCACGCCCATGTACTCCTCCGGCACCACGACCTCCACTGACGAAATGGGCTCCAGCAGCACCGGCGATGCTTTGCGCGCAGCCTCCTTGAATCCGATGGACGACGCGATCTTGAACGCCATTTCGTCGGAGTCCACCTCGTGGTAACTGCCGTCGTACAGCGTTACTTTTATGTCCACCATCTCGTAGCCGGCCAGAACACCGCCTTCCATGGCTTCTTTAATGCCCTGCTCGATGGGCTTGAAGAACTCTCTGGGCACCGAGCCGCTCTTGATTTCGTTCACAAACTCAAAGCCTTTGCCCTTTTCGTTGGGATCAACATACAGCTTTACGTGTCCGTACTGGCCGCGGCCGCCCGTCTGGCGGATGTATTTGCCTTCCGATTCGGCATGCTTGCGGATGGTCTCGCGGTACGCAACCTGTGGCTTCCCGACGTTGGCCTCCACCTTGTACTCGCGCATCATGCGGTCAACAATGATCTCCAGGTGCAGCTCGCCCATGCCGCTAATGATGGTTTGTCCGGAATCGGGGTCGGTGTGGACCTTGAATGTGGGATCTTCCTGTGCCAGGCGCCCAAGCGCCATGCCCATCTTCTCCTGGTCGCTCTTGGTCTTGGGCTCAACCGCAACCGAAATTACGGGCTGGGCAAATTCAATGGATTCCAGCAGGATGGGGGCCTTTTCCGAGCAGATGGTGTCGCCGGTAGTAATGTTTTTGAGTCCCACGCAGGCGCATATGTCGCCGGCATAGATTTCGCTGATCTCTTCGCGCTTGTTGGCATGCATCTTCAGCAGGCGGCCAATGCGCTCTGACCTTCCGCGAGTCACGTTCATCACGCTGTCCCCGGTCTTGAGCTGGCCGGAATACACGCGAATAAAAGTGAGCTGGCCGACATACGAGTCCGCCATGATCTTGAAAGCCAGTGCCGAAAACGGCTCGCCGTCACTTGCTTTGCGCGTCAGTTTTTTCTCGCGATGATCAGGGTCTACGCCTTCGGTGGGAAGAATATCAATCGGGGATGGCAGGTAATCAACCACGGCGTCCAGCAGCGTCTGCACGCCTTTATTCTTGAATGCTGTTCCGCACAGGACCGGGAACAGCTTCAGCGCGATCACGCTCTTGCGCAGCGATGTCCGCAGTTCTTCCGGGGTAATCGTCTCGCCCTCCAGGAACTTGTGCAGCATGTCATCATCGTTTTCAGCCACGCTTTCCACCAACTGGGCCCGGAAAGCCTCGGCTTTCTTGAGCAACTCGGCGGGAACTTCTTCCACTTCGTATTGCGCTCCCAGGGTCTCATCGTTCCAGATGATCGCCTTCATGGAAATCAGGTCGATCACGCCTTTGAACTTTGCTTCCTGGCCAACGGGGATTTGAATTGCTACGGGGCGGGCATTCAATCTTTTGCGGATGGTGTCAATTGCGTGTTCGAAGTCGGCGCCCATCTTGTCCATCTTGTTGATGAAACAAATTCGCGGGACGCCGTATTTATCGGCCTGGCGCCATACGGTTTCCGACTGCGGCTCGACGCCGTGTACAGCGTCAAACACCGCTACGGCGCCATCCAGCACGCGCAACGATCGCTCGACTTCAGCGGTAAAATCCACGTGGCCCGGTGTATCAATGATGTTGATGCGGATATCGCGCCACACGCATGTGGTTGCGGCAGAGGTAATGGTGATGCCGCGCTCCTGCTCCTGCTCCATCCAGTCCATGGTGGCGGTGCCTTCATGCACCTCGCCCAGCCGATGAGTAATACCGGTGTAATAGAGGACGCGTTCAGTCGTAGTGGTCTTGCCGGCATCGATGTGGGCCATGATGCCGATGTTCCGACAACGCTCTAATGGGACCTGTCTTGGCACTTGATTCCTAAACTTTCTTTCCTGGTTCGTTCAGCTTCTAAAAACTTAAGCCTGCGCTGATCACGCAGTGTTCATCTGTTTTTAGCTAGCAGCTGGAAGCTAGCGGCTAGCAGCTTTCTTCACCACCGGTAATGCGCAAAAGCCTTGTTCGCTTCAGCCATGCGGTGGACATCGTCTTTCTTCTTGATGGCCGCGCCGCGATTGTTGGCCGCATCCAGCAGCTCGTTCGTGAGCTTGTCAATCATTCCTTTTTCGCCGCGGCCACGGGCATATCCCACGATCCAGCGGATGGCGAGCGAGGTGCGCCGGTCAGGATTCACCTCCACCGGTACCTGGTAGTTCGCGCCGCCCACGCGCCGGGTCTTCACTTCCAGCAGGGGCTTGGTGTTCTCTACCGCCTTCTTGAACAGCTTGAGCGCTTCGTCGCCGCCTTTGGTCTGCAAATTCAGCATGGCCTTGTAGAAAATGGATTGGGCGGTTGACCGCTTGCCTCCCCACATCATGGTGTTGATGAACTTGGTGACCAGCGTGGAGCTATAGATCGGGTCAGCAACCACTTCCTTCTTCGCTACATGTCCTTTTCTCGGCATATTTCGCTATTCCTCAGGCGACTTCCAATCGCCCCAAAATCTGTTTATTTGGGCCTCTTCGCGCCATACTTCGAGCGCCCTTGCTTCCGGTTGGCCACTCCCGTGGCGTCCAGGGTGCCGCGCACCACGTGATAACGCACGCCGGGAAGGTCTTTCACGCGGCCTCCACGGATCAAAACAATGGAGTGCTCCTGCAAATTGTGACCGACGCCCGGAATGTAGGTAGTGACCTCAATTCCGTTGGTCAAGCGAACACGGGCCACCTTGCGCAGGGCCGAATTCGGCTTCTTGGGCGTCTGCGTATAAACGCGAGTGCAAACTCCGCGACGCTGCGGACTGGCCTGGAGCGCAGGGCTCGCCGTTTTGTACTTGGGAGCATTGCGGCCTTTGCGGACTAACTGATTGAATGTCGGCATATGTCCTTTTCGCCTTTTCCTCAGGGCAAACCACAACTGTGCCCACGCACCGGGAGCTTGTTTCGATCCCAGCTTTCGGGACTGGCTGCCGCAGGCAGCCATAATTCCGCTCACCCGCGGAAGATTTTCCAGTTGCCAAATTAGAGATGGGGTAACGACGGTGGCGCCGAGCCTGCTTAGAGGGGATGCTCCGTTTCGTCTTCCCTGACCTGCATACCCTTCCTGTGGGGAAGGTAGCGCAGATCGTTTCAGCGAGGTATGCCCTGCCAGCGGATGGAATCCTCGGGCAATCTTTATTTACAGCTCACAAA
>DATDGL010000197.1:0-18210 GCA_036522115.1 Candidatus Angelobacter sp. | reverse complement strand
GTCATTCTGGCCGAAGCGAGCAGTGTCGCTGAGGAAGGGCCTAAACCCCTCTTCCTCTTTGTGGGCGGCGGAAGGAGAAGTGTGTCCCTTGCCTGCGTGGAACAAAGACCGTTTGTAGCGCAGGAGTTTGACTCATTTTTTTTAAGTTTTACAGAAGGGTAAAAGGGTAATAGGAGGTTTTCACAGTTGAAGCTTCAGAGCCAGGAGGTCTTGATTCGCGTCCGTTCGCGTGGACCTGTCCGCCGCGCCGGATTCGCGGCTAAAAAAGGTCTTGGTGCTGGGTGTTGGATCGGAGTTAGGTTTAGTGTTTCACCAACTGTTTTCGCCGTAGGGTCTCTGGTGGAGGAATGGTGGAGGAATCAAAGTCCTCCGTCCTCCCATTCGTCCTCCACTTATCTCCAACGGAATCAGCGCAGTGGAGGAAGAGGACGAAGAGGACGAATCAGCCCCATGCTGAGATATAGGTTAAATCCCCCATTTCAAATGTTACCGAAATCTCCGATTTCGCGCGCCGGATGCCGGTTATGGCTGAAACGGGCTTGGACCATGCTTTTACCCCGCTTGTTTGCTTCGCGGAGATCGCTCATAAAGCGCCGTCCAGAGAAGCAGGAGTAGACCTTGAAGGTTGCGGCAAAGATGGCATCAGAGAGCGGGATGGAAGGTCTGCCACGGCGCTGCACAATGGGTTCCTGAACGCCAGCGCAGAGATCGCGCAGCAACTCTTGAAACCTGTCCTGTTCGCCAGTCTGAGCGGCGTTGTATTCACGCCATTTCTGCGGGTAGGTTTTCTTCTTAGTGACGGTCAGCGTCTCTGTGATGGTCGTGGAACCATCGGGATTGCCGTGTGCAACCACGACATGAGCAACGGCGTAAACGTGCTTGCATGGCATCTTTCGCAACTCATAATCGAGGCAGGTGCAGGTTGGCTCATCAGTGGCGAGATCAACACGGTAATAGCCCTTCTCGCTCTGCGAAGGGACTTCCCAAATCATGCTGTCTGTTTTGGTTTTTCTGACCAGTCCGGTTGCTGCAATGACCTTACCGCGTTGTTCCCTGGTGTCCATAACTCGCTCCTTGCGATTGGAGCGGGGTTACGAGACAATGAAGTTGCGCCTGACATTGTGGCTAACCCCGCTATGTTTGGTTTACCCCGCAGCCTGTTGAAGCAAGTTGCGGGGCTTAATTTCCTGGTGCCAGCGGCGGGATTCGGACCCGCGTTAGCCGATCCAAAGTCGGCTGTCCTCGACCTGACTAGACGACGCTGGCACCTTCGGGGCATTCATGGATTCGCGTCTCTGGATGCCCCAAAGTCAAGATTTCCTCATGTTTGCATTAGCCTGCTTTTGTATTTCTTCCAATGCTTGTTTGTAATCAAATTTTGGTGGTTCTGTCGTAGGCTGGGGCGGCTCTTTGACTTTGCCCCTCCATCTATAGCTAGTTTTCCCATCAATGTGTTCAATAACCTTGACCTCAGACTTCTTGAACCGTTTCAAAACGGAATGTATGGAAGAAAGTGGATTACTCGCGTAGGCGCTAAAATCAAAACCTTTCGACACAAGCAAATCCCTGATCTCCATCGCGTAAAACGAAATCTTTGGATTGGATTGCAGGATGCTTCGAATCTCTGCTGTGAGACCCAATCTCTCCTTCTCAAATATCTGCGTTGTCTCCGCGAAGGCTTCTTTGTCACGTTCGGGCATCATGCTGTAGGTGGCCTTCATCAGAGCCTCAAGCTTACTTCTCTCGCGCTTGAGACGTTCGATTTCCTCGTTTATCCCTTCAGCCTTGTTCCATTGGCGAAAAAAGAGGCGTGTGTATTCATCCTTGAAGAGTTTTTCTAACTGTTCGTCTGTGTTGCTATCCATGTTAGGCAAATATTAGGCATTAGGTGAGACAATGTCAAGACGAGAAATAAAAGCGAAAGTAAAAAGTTGGGATGATGCCATTAAGGATGCGGAACAGCGCATCCGTGATCTTCAGTTTTCAATTGGTGTATTCCGAGAGCGAAGAGCATCAGGCGTTACATGGCCGGGGATTGAAGAGGCACAGGAGCAGCAAAAAAGCCCCCAAGAAGGGGGCTAATAGCCCAAAACACCAAAACACTTACTGCTGTCTGAATGCTGGTCTTTGAGGATTTAAATGATGCTCCCAATCAATACGAACTCGCCCATACCTGAAACAGTCGTGCTCTTCCACGGCGTGCATGCTGTCAGCTACGGCGTGGGAAACCAGGCATTGCAATTCGCGGACAAGGCCAGCGAGAGCTTGCATCTTGGGAACAGGCATGAGTGCCGTTTCCTCAAGACTGCGGACATGGCGCGAGATCGCGGCGAAGTGTTGATTGACGCAGGAAAGACTACGGTAAACCGAGAGTTTTCTTCTAAGATGTTGTCTAGCCAAGTTGCCTCCTATACAGGTGATTTGGTCAGGGCTGCATCACCGTTAGCGCGGTGGTGCGGCCCGTTTGTCGTTTATAGGGCGTCACAGCGTCACAGGCAAGGAAATTCCGACTTGCCCAAAAACTCAGGGAGTTGCCCAATAAATGCGGGTATAACCGTCATTCTTGGGCAAAGCCGGCAGTTGTTACCAGATGATTACTGGATCGGTGGTTATATCCGGTCTTTACGAGTCCTGAGCGGAGCGAATGTGTGGTGAGGTTTTGCAGTTGACTTTGCTTTTCTCTGTGTCTCCCGTGGCGATCTCTTGATTGGTTGTGGCACCGCTGAAGCCAAGAGCCAAAAACCAAGGCGCATCCCTGTGACTTCCCTATGGTTCTTGTTAACCTCTTTCCTCTTCCGCCGTTATACGAGGCAGAGGAATTCTAGAAATGAGAATGAATAAGAGATTTCGGCTCCTTCTGGCATTATTGGCCATGTTGCCTGCGGGCTGGACCGCGGCCCAGACGCCGACACCCCATTCCGCTGCGAACCCTGCAATTTTGAGTTCCCCGCCGATGAGTGAGGAAGACCTGTCCACAACGCGCGAACGGCTTTTCAGCATGCTGCGCCTGAGCCCCAAGCTGGCGGCCGTCCTCAGTCGCGATCCATCGCTGCTGAGCGATCAGGAATATGTAAACCGGAGCAACCCGGCGCTGGCGCAATTCCTGCAGCAGCATCCCGAGATCGCCCGCAACCCCGAGTTTTATCTGTTTGCTGACCACTCGCGCCCCGGGTTGCGCCTGGAACAGTACGTCTTCCCTGAATCGGGATTTCACCAGACCACCTCGGAAAGAATGTGGAGTAATCTGATGCCCTTCATGGTCTTTGTCGTCTTTCTGATTGGCCTGCTCTGGCTTCTGCGCGTGCTTCTGGAAAACCGGCGCTGGGCCAAGATGCTGAAGCTGCAAAGTGAAGTTCATGGAAAACTGCTGGACAAGTTCGGAAACAACCAGGAATTGCTGACCTACATGAACACAGAGGCGGGGAAACGTTTTCTGGAAGCCGCCCCCATGCCCGCAGGGTCCGAGTTGGCGTCGCCGGCCAAGATGTCTTTGGCCAGGATCCTTGTCCCCTTGCAACTTGGGGCCGTGCTGACCCTGGTTGGGTTCGGTTTTCTTTTTCTGCGCAGCAGGGTTGAAGTTGACTCCCAGACGCCTATGCTGGTTCTGGGGACCCTGGGACTGATGCTGGGGATTGGGTTTATCATCTCAGCCGGACTTGCATTCTTCCTGGCTAGGCATCTGGACCTGCTGCCGAAGAAGGTTCCGCAGCTTGCCGCCAGAGAGCAGATGTGAGCCCGGATCGAAAAAGACACTATGACTTGGGAAAACGTGATCACGCAAGCCAACGTCGCAACGGCAGAAGCCCTGGCCGAGCCTGTTATGGATGAAGAGGCCTTCGCCGCCTTCTACCAGCGCACCTCCCGGCAGGTCTGGGCTTATCTGGCGCGCGTCTCCGGCAACGCCACCCTGGCGGACGACCTGCTTCAGGAAAGTTATGTCCGGTTCCTCGGCGCAGCCGCCCCCTGGAGTCATGGTGAAGTCGCCTGCCGAAGCTACCTGTTTCGCATAGCCACAAACCTCCTGCGCGATCACTGGCGCCGCCCTCAGGCCACGCCGATTGAGGACGTTCCGGAAACCGCGCTGCCGGTATTCGTGGGCCGCGATTTGGAGCGCATTGACTCTCAGGCGCTCCTGGGGCCGGCCCTTTCGCGATTGAAGCCCCGCGAGCGGCAACTGCTCTGGCTGGCCTATGCGGAAGGCTGCAGTCATCAGGAGATCGCCGATATCACCGGATTAAGAAGCCCCAGCATTCGCTTGTTGCTCTTCCGCGCGCGGCATAAGCTGGCGCGATTGCTGCGGCAGCGTACACTGGTATCAGGAAAGCGCGCATGAAGATGCGGTCCTGTTCCCAATACGAGTTTGTAGCAGCGGCGCTCCGGGCTGGCCATTGGCCTGAAGGCTGCGGTCCCGCCCTGCGCGCTCATGTCGACTCCTGTGATTCCTGCGGCGATCTGGTGCTGGTGGCCCAAACCTTGCAGCAGGCGCATGCAGAAGCTACGCAGTCAATGCCCAGGGCTGCACCCGGAATCTTGTGGTGGCGCGCCCAGGTGCGCCGCAGAAACGCCGCCATTGAACTCATGACCAAACCGGTGGCCATAGCGGAAAAATTTGCCCTGGTGGTCCTGGTTCTCGGGGTGGTGTCCCTGCTGGCGTGGCAGCATAATCAGCTAACTGCCTGGTTTACCAATCTGTGGGTGCCGCTTTCCAGCATCGTTCAGATACCGGGAGCCCTGATGGTTGGCCTGGGAACTCTTCTCTTGTTCGGCGGCTTCGCCGTCTATCTCTTCAACGCCAAAGACTAATTTTTTAGTTTACCTCGAAGCGCAGCGAGAGGTCCGCACGCTGCACCACCGGCGATGGGTGAGTGTGGCGAGTGCGGTGCAGACCGCATTTTGATTTTCAGAAAGGGCAGATCGCTCGATCAGGACGCTTACCGCATGTCTTGAGACAGGTTTTTGGTTACGCTCTATCTGGCTGACCGCCGCGCTCGCCCGTCTGTCGTTGGCTTGGGCTGGACTCCTCGTCAAGGCTTGTGGTCAGCAAGCGGGCTGCGCGAGCGTGTTCGATGATCGCGTCTCGTATCTCATCGCCATTGCTGTAGGCGAGCAGGCGAATGGTTCGCGGTCGTCCTTCTTTTCCGTAAAACACTACCGTCCTCTCGGAGATTTCAACCGACCTCACCTGCTCAGGAAAAACTGAATCCGCGAAAGCGGCTCCAACGGCATTCCACTCCGTTTGCATCCAGCTTCAAATAGCGGCGGCGGCGATTGCTGGCCCGCAAACGTCCATGGAAGAGGCCGATGCCGATGGTGACCATTCCGGAAAGAAATGGCGGCCTCAGGTAGCCTGGTTTCACGTGAGGCTGGTGAAAGGCTTCAAAGACCAGCAGGGCCCCCGCAGCAGGTCGAACCAGCCGATGGCCGCGTGCCAGGCTGATGAATGGCCATGTTCCCGGTGCCCGCAGCGTCTGGCGCAGCTCGCGCAGGAAAGTCACGGCCACCACGGCGCCGATGGCCACCTCCAGGATCGCCATGGGCCATTCTGGCGGTCCGCTGGTTATTTTCTTTAGCCCGATGAACAGTAGCGGGAAGCCGCCAAATGCATGCTGCATCTTGGTCAGCAGGTCCGCCGCCTGGCGTCGCCGGTCCTGGAGATAAATGATCAAGATCGATTCAAAGTGAGATCACGAAGGAGCTACTGCTTCGTTTCCTGCGCTGCTCCGGCGGGCGTGTAGCCGTCCGGAATTCTGAAAAGGGCGGGATCAGGCTCTGTTCGAGTGACCTGATTCACAGTCATGGTTACTGCTCCCTTGCGCGGGTCACTGTGTTTGACCACCAGGTTGATGCGGAGATCTTCGGAATACCAGCACTCATCCGTAACAACAATGTCCCGGCCAGTGTTGTTGCTCTCTGCCGGGATGGTCTGGGTTTCGCGAAGGCCATGCGCCGGCAGCCCTGCTATCTCATGAATGCCCAGGTCTTCCTGTTTCGTGAACTGGTTCTGAGGGCGGCCGCTGCCCGTGGAGGACGCGTCAAGAAAATTCGGCGGCATGGTCTCAGGCGGACGATTGGCGGTGCCTGTGCGAAAAGTTCGCTGCTGCGGGAAAAGTGTGGTGGAGGCCCGTGTCTGCGGGTCGTATACGAGGATGGACAGCACTTGGGGCGTCTCGCTGCTTGAATCCGGCAGCAGCATCCTGTACTGGTTGAAGATGCGGCCCTGGCCGTCGCGGCCAATATCTCGGATTGTTTTGCGATTGACGACCGAGCCATCACGCTGTACGAATGAGCGTTCCACCTGGATTACGCCGCTGAAAGGAGCGTTAGGAATAGGCGTGACAAAAACGTCAGGGCCACCCTGGGCCGGTGCAACCGGAACTGCGGTAGTTATGGCTAAGAGTACCAGCCAGGCTATTGAACTTAGAGAGAATCGCCCACGCATCTGCGTCCTCCATCAAACGTTTCTTAGCCAACAGAATACTCTGGTGGTTCCCGTTCCGGCAATGCCTTGCGCGCAAAGATGTACGCCCTTCGGCTTGGGTACTCGACTTCCGGGTATGGCCCCCGCTGCACGATTTCCTCAATGGCAAAGCCTGCCGCCTCCAGATCACGCCGAATGTCATCCGGCTGCAGAAGAAGAAAATTCATGGATATCTTATGCCCCCAAAGTTCCTTCTCCTCGATGATCTCGTTGCCGGCGTGAAAGGCCAGTAACAGGAGTCCATCCGGCTTCAGGACTTTTATCATTTGCTCGAAGACGGCGCGATGGTAGCGCGCGGGAATGTTCACGATTGCGTAAAAAGCTGCAATGCCGGCAAGGCTTTCTTGCGGGAGATCCAGGGCAAGCATGTCTCCTTCGCGAAAAAAAATATCGGGATTCAGTTCTCGCGCCTGCTCCAGCATCCCGGATGAGAGATCCAGACCAAAAACAGATACCCCTCTTTCGTGCAGATAGCGTGCCACCTGCCCGGGGCCGCACCCCATGTCGTAGACATCGCCTCGTCCTTTTACGGCATCCGCGAATCGATTCAACAGCGCGCGATCCAGCGGTTTATAGCGAAGCTCGTCATAAATCTGGCGCGCGTACTCTTTCGCGAGCTTATCGTAATCTTCGCGGATGGTCCTTGTGACCTGATCGGCCATTATTCCGACTGCTGGCTGATGTTCAGCAGGACTCCTACGCTCGCCAGCATCACGAACAACGATGATCCTCCGTAAGAGATAAACGGGAGCGGAATGCCTTTGGTAGGCAGCAGGGCCAGCACCACGCTGATGTTGAAGAACGCCTGCACCACGATCATCGCCGTGATGCCCACAGCCAGGTAGCGGCCGAAGAGGTCTCGGGTGCGCAGGGCTGCGCGGAATCCGCGCCAGGCAAGAATGGAAAACAGCGCCACCAGTGCCACCGCGCCAATCAATCCCAGTTCCTCTGACACGACCGCGTAAATGAAGTCCGTGTGCGGCTCGGGCAGATAGAAAAGCTTCTGCTTGCCTTCCATCAGCCCCAGTCCGGCCACTCCGCCTGTGCCCACGGCAATCAGAGATTGGATTACATGGAAACCCCGGCCTTGCGGGTCGGCCCAGGGATTGATGAAAGCCAGCATGCGGTCCCGCCGCCAGCCAACGTGGAAAAGCAGGAAGTACAGCACGGGAAGAATGGGAATGAGCGCGTAACCAAAATAGCGCAGACGCATACCCGCCACATAGAGGATGGCCGCGGTAATGACCAGGCAAACCACCGCCGTGCCCAGGTCCGGCTGCTTCACAATCAACACGGCAAACAGAGCTGCGGGGATGATGGCGGGCAAGAGCGTGTGACGCCAGTCATCAATGGATTTTGTGCGGCTCTCCAGGAAGAATGCCAGAAACAGGATCAACGCCGGTTTGGCCAGCTCTGATGGCTGGAAAGAAAGCACGCCCAGCCGCACCCAGCGATGCGTGTGGTGGGAGCGGTCAAGAAAAAACACTGCCAGCAGCAGCAGCGTGGTGACCGCCAGAAGAGAGAAGACAATGGCAGGGCGCTTCAGCCGGCGGTAGTCCAGCTTCATGATCAACGCCATGGCCACCAGCCCGGCCAGGGCCCAGCCAAGCTGGCGCAAGAGGAAGTAATATCCTGATCCAAAGCGCTCGCTGGCCATGACGGCCGACGCGCTGAACACCATAACCACCCCGATCACCACCAGGACCAGGGTCGAGCCAAACAGCCACTTATCTACGCCAACTCGTTTTGCCATTCAGTGCCGCGGATGCCAGAGCAGGAATCCGGGACTACTTTGATCTATTTGCCTTCGTTTTCACTTCGCGTTGATCCACGTTAATTCGCGGTTAAAAAGATCTTTGCCTTTGCTGGTTACTAACTGACTATTGCTCTTTACTAACTACTGTTTTTGCCGCCAGTGTTTGGACTAATCTCTTGAAGACTTGTCCACGCTGCTCGTAATTCTCAAACTGATCGAAGCTGGCGCACGCCGGCGCCAGCAGCACGATGTCGCCGGCAACTGCAGCCTCAGATGCCTGGCGCACTGCGCGATCCAGCGTGCCTGATTGAACGATGGAGGATGCGCCCTGGATTTGCGACAAAATCTTTTCCGCCGCGGCGCCGATCAGGTACGCTCCCTTGGTGCGCTCCCGCAGGAGAGGAACCAGCACGGTGTAATCACTGCCTTTGTCTTTGCCCCCGAGGATGATGTGAATGTTGCCGGGAAAGGATTCCAGCGCCTTGATCGTCGCATCCACGTTGGTGGCTTTGGAGTCGTTGTAGTACGCCACTCCGTGGACTTCGCCCGCCAATTCCAGGCGGTGTTCCACTCCGCGAAACTCGGCCACAGCCTTGCGCACCTGCTGCGGCTCGCATCCAGCCAGCATGCCAACGGCGACGGCCGCGAGAACGTTTTCCAGGTTGTGCGCGCCCTTGAGCTGAATCTCGGATGCAGGCAGGACGTGCGTCTCGCGTCCTGCATTGATAAAGACGATCTGATCGTTGCGCAGAAATGCGCCGCCGTCCACTGGCTGCTTGCGGCTGAACCAGTACGGTGCTCCTTTGACCCTGGCTTTCAGGCCTGCGCAGGTGGGATCGTCGGCATTGAGCAGGGCAAAATCGCCGGCCTGCTGGTTCTCAAAAATCCGGGCCTTGGCATCCACGTAAGCCGCAAAAGTATGGTGGCGGTCAAGATGGTCGGGCGTGATGTTCAGAATAGCCGCGATCCAGGGTTTGAATTGCTGGATGGTCTCCAGTTGAAAGCTTGAAATCTCAAGCACCAGAAGATGTTCGGGTGAGGATTGGCCGGCCAGAGAAATCACCGGCGTGCCGATGTTGCCGCCCACCAGAGTTTTCTTCCCGCTTTTGCTCAGGATCTCGCCCGCCAAAGTTGTGGTTGTGGTCTTTCCGTTGGACCCGGTGATGGCGACAACCCTTCCCTGCAGGAATCGGTATGCCAGTTCGACCTCGCCGATCACTGGAATGCCCAGCGCTCGAGCATGCTGTAGCTGAGGCTGATCCGAAGGGACACCCGGACTGACAACAATTAAATCCTGGTCACGGAAGGTCCTTTCGCTGTGGCGGCCTACCTCCAGAGAAATTCCACGATCCAGAAGCGCGGGAATTTCTTTCTCCAGTTGCGCTTCGGATTTGGCATCAGAAACGCTGACTCTGGCGCCGCGGTCCTGCAGGAAAAATGCCGCAGCCACGCCGGAGCGTCCCAGCCCCACCACCAGCACCCGTTTGTCCTTCAACTCCATACTCAAACCATTGTGCCATGAACTTTCCTGCTTACGGCTTTTTTGACGGCTGTGTACCACTGCAGACACGGCATTTTGCTTGACACTGGCGTTCGGCATTCAGCCCGCAAGCAATTTTGGCTGAAGGATAGCAAAATTTTGGGCGTGGTAAGAGAGGTCAATCAGCGCAGCTTGAGGGTAGTCAGTGCAAACAGAGCGAACACAAGGGAGGCGATCCAGAAGCGAATAATGATTTTGGATTCGGACCAGCCTACCAGCTCGAAGTGATGGTGGATGGGGGCCATCTTGAAGATGCGCTTTTTCCGCAATTTATACGAGCCTACCTGAAGGATCACAGAGACCGCCTCAATCACGAACACTCCACCGATGAAGGGCAGCAGCAATTCCTGCTTGATGATGACAGCGACCGTGGCGATGGCGCCTCCCAGGGCCAGAGAGCCAACATCGCCCATAAAAATTTCGGCCGGATGCGCGTTGTACCAGAGGAAGCCGATGCTGGCGCCGACCATGGCTCCGCAGAATACCGTCACCTCCGCCACCTGCGGCATTTTCTGTAACTCCAGGTATCCGGCAAAGGTTGCGTGGCTGCTCACGTAGGTGAGCACGGTCAAGGCCCCGGCAGAAATCACGGTGCAACCGATTGCCAGGCCGTCCAGGCCGTCCGTCAAGTTCACCGCGTTGCTCGATCCCACCACCACCAGCATCACGAAGGCCACAAAGGGAGCAAAAGCCAGCGGCCAGATGTGCGGATGGCGCAGCAATCCCCCAATCACCAGATCCGGACGAAAGTTCTTTAAAAAGGGCACCATCAGTTGCGTGGAGTACTGGTTGCTGGGAGTCAGACCCACCAGGACGATGCCTACGATGGCGGCCGCGGCGAATTGCAGCCAGAGCTTGCTCCGCGCCGTCAATCCCAGATTTCTCCTGTTGGCTATTTTCAGGTAATCATCGGCAAAGCCGATGGCGCCGAAGGCCACGGTGGCAAAAATCGCCAGCCAGACAAAACGGTTGGAGAGATCGGCCCACAGGAGGGTAGGAATGACGATGGCGATGTTGATCAGGACGCCGCCCATGGTGGGCGTGCCCGCCTTTTTCTGGTGCTTCGGCCCCACTTCGCGTATATATTGGCCGATCTGGAAATGTTGCAGGCGCTTAATGATTGCCGGGCCGACAATCAACCCCATGAACAGCGCCGTGAGACTGGCAAAGGCCGTGCGAAAGGTCAGATAACGAAAAATGCGAAAAGGAGGAAAGTGGGAAAACAGACGCTGGTACAGAAGCCAGTAAAGCAATATTCCTCCGCTAAGTTATTTCTGAGTGCCGCCGCACTTTTGAAGGGCCCACAACCTGGGCCGCATCGAGCAAGGGCCGGATTCCCGAGGTCTCTATTTCCAATTTACCAAATTATCCAGTTACGCGACTCGAGCAAACAACTGCCTTTGGTTCATCCAAGCCAACAGTCGCCAAACTGATGGCTCAGCCACCTCTGACGCTCTGCCTTCTCACTTCGTGCTGTAATCTTTCGAGCGCTCTTTCCAGTTTTACACCTCGCGATGCCTTGAGCAAGACCGCATCGCCGGGGTGCAACTCCTTTGCCAACAATTCGCCTGCCTCTTCCGCGGTTTCGACATATCGCGCATTTGCACCGGCAGCCGATGCGCCGTCAACCAATGCCTTGGCCAATCCTCGTACACCGATTACCAGGTCAATCTTCTTTTCCGCCGCGTGCCGTCCGGCATCCGCATGCAGCTTTTCTGCGGTGGGTCCGAGTTCCAGCATCTCTCCCGCCACCAGGATGCGACGCCGCGCCTCCATGCCGGCCAGCGTATCAATCATGGCATGCAGAGCTGTTGGATTTGAATTGTAGCAGTCGTTAATGATGACAGCTCCGCCGAGTTCCAGCGCCTGGCCGCGATTTTCACCGGGCTGGACGGTTTCCAGGCTGCGCGCAGCCTGGGACGGAGCAACTCCCCACTCCAGAGCAGCGGCGCTGGCAGCAAGCGCGTTATAGATATTGTGTTCTCCCATGAGCGGCAGCGTTACCGGCTCACGAATCCCCTCAATCACCAGGTCGAAACTGGAACCGTCACTGCCATGCGTGCGGATGTTCTGCGTGCTCACATCGGCCGGGTGGTGGATTCCGAAGGTAATGACTTTGCCTTTGAAATCGCGGCCGAACTGGGAGACATAGGCATCATCGCCATTCAGCACAGCCACGCCTCCCGGATGCAGGGTCTCGATGATCTCGTACTTGGCCCGGGCAATGTCCGCCAGGGAGTGAAAGAACTCCAGATGCACCGGGGCCACGCAAGTGACGATTGCCAGATCATGATGGGCCAGGGTGGCCAGGGCACGGATTTCTCCCGCGTGGTTCATTCCCATTTCCAGCACCGCCAGATCATGCTCTGGTTCCAGCTTGAGCAATTGCAATGGCAAGCCAATATGGTTATTCAAATTTCCCGTGCTCTTCATCACGCGGAAGCGGCTCATCAGCAGGTGGGCAAGAATGTCTTTGGTGGTAGTCTTGCCGGCGGAGCCGGTCACGGCCAGCAGCGGTTTGCCCCACAGCCGGCGCGCGGCCGCGCCCAATGATTGCAGGGCCTGCAAGGTATCTTCCACGTGCAGCAACCGCCCGGGGGCCGAAACTTGTTTGTCTTTCTGCACAATCACGGCCCCAGCATGCTTTTCCAGGGCGGCGGCAACATAGTCATGACCGTCAAAATGCTCGCCTTGCAGCGCTATAAACAGGTCGCCCGGATTGAGGGTGCGCGAGTCAATGGAATACCCAGTCGCCACCAGTTCCTGGTCAAAATCGCCCTTGGCGGCGGTGAATTCGGCGATGCGCCATAGAGGTAGCTTCATGATCGGCCCTGTTGCATCTTTTGTAGCGCTTCTCGGGCTACCTGCACATCATCGAAAGGCGCAGCACCTTCGCGCGTAATCTGGACTTTTTCATGCCCTTTCCCGGCAATCAGAACCACATCTCCGGCCCGGGCCTGGGCGAGCGCCATGGCAACAGCTTTGCGGCGGTCCGCTTCCACGGCATAGCGCGTGCCGCTGTTCTTGAGTCCGGGCAAGGCATCTTCGATGATTTCCTGCGGATCCTCGCTTCGTGGATTGTCTGAGGTCAGCACCACAAAGTCGCTTCCCTTGCCTGCGGCCTCTCCCATCAGCGGGCGTTTGCTGCGATCACGATCGCCGCCGCAGCCGAAAACGGTGATCACGCGACCATGAGCGCCGGAGCGTGCGGCAAAATCGCGGGCAATGGCTGTCAGGTTGCGCAACGCATCATCTGTGTGCGCATAGTCCACCACCACGGTAAAAGGCTGGCCGCAGTCTACACGCTCAAAACGTCCCGGCACCTGTTGAAAACACGCGACAGCCTGGGAAATCTGCTCCAGCGAACATCCACGCGCCAGCGCCGCAGAGGCGGCCCCCGTCACGTTATAGACATTCACCTGCCCGATCAACGACGAGCGAATCCTCACTTTACCAAAGGGCGTAATCAGGTCGAACGCAGTTCCCTGGGGTTGGAGATCAATGTTCGTTGCCTGGACTTCACCTCGGCTGATTCCATAGCTGATGAGTTGCTCGCTTACATTCCGACTCACGCTCAGCAGCGCGCTTCCGTATTCATCGTCGGCATTGATGACGGCCGCTCGCGGAGGCCTGCCGCCTGCACCGGCAAACAGCATGCGCTTGGCGGCGAAGTAGCTCTGCATGTCTTTGTGGTAGTCCAGGTGGTCGCGTGTGAGGTTGGTGAATACTGCGACGTCGTAGTGGATCCCGAAGATCCGGCCTTGCTCCAGCGCGTGAGAGGACACCTCCATAACTACGTCATTGCCGCCTGCCGCCAGGGCCTCAGAAAAGAGCTGGTTCAGTTCCAGGGACTCCGGTGTGGTATGCGGCGCGGGCAAAGTCTTACCCGCAACGTGATATTCGATGGTCCCGATCAGCGCCGGCTTCTTCCCGCAGAAATTCAGGATAGATTCAATCAAAAAAGTGGTAGTGGTCTTGCCATTGGTCCCGGTGACCCCGATAAGCTTCAGCTTTTCGGCAGGACGCGCGTAGAAATTCGCGCTCAACTGCGCCAGCGCCTTGCGTCCCTGCGGGACCACGCTCCACGCAACCTGCGGACGCTGCTTTTCTTCCGCGGAATCGGTCACCACGGCCACAGCGCCATTCTTCAGCGCAGAATCAATGTAGCGATTCCCATTCGTGGCTTCGCCGTGCATGGCCACAAACGCCCATCCCGGCTTGACGCGGCGCGAATCGTAGTCCAGCCCAAGAATTTGTAGATTGCCGCCGCTGTGCGGGACTTGAAGCCCGTGCAGCAGTTCAGAAAAGTTCATTGAATGAATTATAAAATCGGGAGAACGTTTTCTAGCCCGTGTAGCCGCAAACTCCAACGCGCGGCGAGTTGACCACCGGCAGGCACATTTCTTCACCGCAATCGTGGTCCTCGGCGCAGTCGTCGCACAGCCAGCCTTTTCCTTGCCACAGACATTGAGTGCAAACCTGGGTCGCGCTTTCTCCGCACTCTTCGCAAGCAATCTGCGGAGCATCGTTTTTGGCTAAGATCTCTGCCCCCTTCGGTCTGTAACCAACATCCACAAGTCCGAGGACCTCAAGTGAAAGCTCAGTGGTCGAGCCAAAATCGTATTCGTGTAAAAATTTGGATCCGATATCGAGGATCCGGCCTGCGGTCACATTCATGCTTTTTTCTTTGAATCCGGAATCGAATGTGTCTTCCATCGGCGCGCCGGAATAGCGTTGACCATCAATGGTGAATGCGCTCATATGGCCACAGCATTCCAACCAGGTATGGCGAAGAAACTGGTCCAATCTCTTCAGCGTAAGATCCTGTGGGACTGCCAGGTGCATCCAGTACGTATTCCCGTAGCCACCTTGAACACGCAGATGGAACACCGCGCTGCCAGAATTTGCTCTACTGGCATCCGGCCCCTTGCACTTGCTTAAGTGTCGCCCCATGGCGGCCTTGCTGAAGGTCTTTCCGCACAGATTACACTTTCCGGATGACGATGTTCTCTTCATTGATGGCTCCGCGGTTGCGCAATCCCTTATCGAGCATGTAAAAGCATCTTTTGCTGGCTGATCTTTTCTGTGAGTACACTCAGCTTCCTGCATGCCTGCGCCAGCTCTTCATCGGTTTTGGCAAAGCAGAAGCGCAGCAGATTTTCGCCTCCGGAACCGCTGTAGAAGGCGCTGCCGGCAACGCTGGCCACTCCGGTTTCGCGCAGCAGGAACATGGATTTCTCTTTGCTCGTCGTGCCCGGCAGGATGGAGGCATCCGCCAGCACATAATAAGCGCCTTTGGGAACAGACGGCGTCAGTCCTGCCTCTTGCAGCGTTCCGCACAGCAAGTCGCGCTTTTTCACATAGTCCCGAGAAATGTGCTGATAAAAACTTGCCGGCAACTTGAGAATTCCCTGGGCCACGCCGACCTGGAGCGGCGCGGGCGCGCAGACGTATACCAGATCGTTGAAGAACGACATGGCCTTCGACCACTTGCGGTCGGCTATGGTGTAGCCGATCCGCCACCCGGTGATGCTGAAGGTCTTGGAATATCCGGAGATGGTAATGGTGCGCTCCCACATTCCCGGCAGCGTGGCCGGACTGATGTGCCGGCCTTCATAGACAAAGTATTCGTAGATTTCATCTGTAAACACGAACAGGTCGTGCTTTTGCGCGAACGCGGCGATCCACTCTAGTTCCTGCCTGGTAAAGATTTTGCCGGAAGGGTTGGCGGGCGAGTTGAGCATGATGCCCCGGGTACGCGGCGAAACGGCACGCTCCAGAGCGTCTGGCGTGAAGTCCCAGTTCGGCGCTTGCAGGGTCACAAACACGGGAACGGCTTCCACCGCAATCAGAGTGTTCAGATGGTATCCGTAGTAGGGTTCAAAGAGGATGACCTCGTCGCCGGGATTCAGCAGGGAAAGGCAAGCGGCATAGAAGGATCCGGTTGAGCCTGCGCTGACGATGACCTCGGTTTCCGGATCGCACTCGATTCCGTTGAAGCGGCGCATCTTCTCCGCGATGGCCTGGCGAATCTCCGCCAATCCATCCGCCCGCGTATAACTGTTGATGCCGCCGTCAATGGCCCGTTTTGCGCCTTCACGCACCGCTTCCGGGACTTCGGTATCACAGACGCCCTGGGCCAGATTGATGCCTTTGACCTTCTCGCATTCAATGGACATCACGCGAATTTCGGATTGCACCGTTCGCGCCGCTCGCTTGCTGACGGAAAGATTCACGGAAACTCCCAAAAAAAAGTACGGTATCTATTGTAGACAGGTTTCGCTGTGAGCGCTAAGCCGGCGCCGGTCACCGGCAAGAGCTTTTTTCCGTTAGAGGGAAGACAGTATCGTATCGCTGCAGCATGAATGATCACCGATTTGATCGGCAGCCAATCCGCCCGTCAACCCGACTTACGGTTGAAGTACCTGTAAGCCGGGTATGCTTTGAAAATGTCGCGGGTTCAACGTGGCCAAGGCGTAGCCCAAATGTAGCGCAGTTACTCCAATCAGTAAGTCTTCGAATGCAATACTGACGCCAACAGCCGCCTGTTCTCCCTCGATTCGGCCTGCGAGCTCGGCAATCTCAACTGTCAGCGGATGCACCACCATATCTCGACGCAATTCGTCGCAAAACGCCCGCCGTCGCTTCCGGTCCGTATCACTCCTGGCACGATAGATTCCGTGCGTCAGTTCGACGATAGTCACGACGGACAACGCGGTATCGACAACTCCCTGCCAAGTTCGAACCCTCCGGAGGATTTGCGCCACACTTTCACCCTTGCGCTCTCCTGAAATGAGGATGCTCGAATCCAGAATCAGTCCCATGTTGAAAGATTACGAGGCTTACGGCTCTTGATGATCTCTTCCAGATCCTCTGCGAAATCCGGATCGAGGGTGGGTTCATTGCCGGATTCTTGAGCGTGGGCTTCGGCCAGAGCTATTGATTCAGAAATGGTCCGGCGTTGCGCATCGACAGGATGGACAACGGCCACTGGACGCGAATCGTCTTCGATGACGATTTCTTCGCCAGCACGCAGGTCGGCCAAAAGTGTGGCGAAATGGCGCGCCGCCTCTAATTCCGAAATGTGGATCACATGCTTGGCCATGATGCAATTATAGCTTCTTGGGTGACTCTGATCGATTGGTGAACTCCACCAGGGCTTCCAGCTTTTTGTGCGCTGCTCCGGAATCGAGCGACAGTGTGGCCATGGGCATTGCATCCGAGAGAGAATCAGCTTTCCCCGCCGCGACCAGGGCTGCCGCCGCGTTCATCAGCACCACGTCGCGCCGGGGTGACTTTTTTCCTTCCAGAATTTCCTGGATGATCTGCGCGTTGGCGTTAAGGTCGCCTCCGGAGATCGAACTGAGGGGCGAGCGGGTCAGGCCAAACTGCTCCGGCGTGATCTCATACAGCCGCACCCATTCTCCCCGGACTTCACCGATTTTGGTGGGGCCGGTGATGGTGATCTCGTCCAATCCATCCAGGCCGTGCACCACCAATGCGCGCTTCAGGCCGAGCATCTTGAGCGCCATGGCCAGCTTTTCCACCAAGTCCGGAGAATAGACACCCACAACCTGCGCCGAAGCGTCCGCGGGATTAGTGAGCGGCCCAAGGAGGTTAAAGACGCTGCGAATTCCCAATTGCTTCCGCGTGGGAGCAACGTATTTCATGGCGGTGTGAAGCGACTGGGCAAACATGAAGGCGATGCCTACCTGCCGAAGACACTCGACCAGGCGCGCCGGAGTCAGAGTAATGTTTACGCCCAGGGCTTCCATCACGTCGGCGGAGCCGCACTTGGAGGTGGCGCCCCGGTTGCCGTGCTTGGCCACGCGCACGCCGGCGCCAGCCACAATAAAGGCTGTAGCAGTAGAGATGTTGAAAGTGCCGCTGGCATCGCCACCTGTGCCACAGGTGTCCACCAGGGCCTCGCGTTCAGTGCCGCTCACGTCCAACGTGGAGTCTTCAGGAAATTGCAGCGGAGTGGCTGCGGCGCGCATGGCCTCAGCAAAGCCCACAATCTCCTCTACCGTTTCGCCCTTGATGTGCAGCGCCACCAGCAGGGCCGCGATCTGGGCTTCGGTCGCCTGGCCGGATAGGATTTGTTCCATCACGGCGCGAGCCTCATCACGGTTCAGTGCCTGGCCGTGGTTGGCGATTTTGTGCAGGGCTTCAGTGATCATCAGAGTTAAGGTTAAAAGAGTATCAGGATCGGGACATCGGTGCATCGGCTTATCGGGGCGCGTGGAAACCCGGGAGGCAGATTTGCTGATCTCTCTTCCGATGCCCCGATCCCGTCCGTGTTGTTGCAACGAAAAAATGTCGTATTAACTGCAACGATAAAATGTCACCCCTCCTTACAGAAATAGTTATGTTACGGCGGCAACAGCAGGACGTCCGCCGAGGTTGTAGATGCGAGGCACCTTAGGTTTGCGTTTG
>DATDGL010000196.1:0-1694 GCA_036522115.1 Candidatus Angelobacter sp. | reverse complement strand
CCCGGTCTCCCCTAGTGGGACGCGGAAGTTCAAATCCTCCCCTGTGCACCAGAGTGCCAGCGTGTGCGAATTGGAATAGCAGCCTGTCTTAGAAACAGGTGTTTGAGAGTTCGAATCTCTCCGCTGGCACCAGATTTCTTGAGATATCAGAATCTACTCGCCGTATTGCTATGTATCGAAGCGGTGACCAACACGTCGCCCGAAAACTTATTTGCGGCGATGTGTCGATGGCATACGTTTGGGCGTTCGCCGGGAGATCCGCTTAGACGCTTTCGCGGGAAGTTCTTTCATCCCGCCGGGAATCGGCAGTGCCTCGAAATCAGGAGGTTTGCTGGCGACCTCGTGAATCATCACCGCGGATTCCTTGGTCCATTAGACGACGCTGCCTCCGGCCGGCGCAATTCTGAAATGCGCCGCAAAAACCAAAAGGCCCCCGACTTTGAACACGGTGCCGTCCGAAGAAGGAGAATCTTCATCTCGCTATCCACGGCAACATTGCTCTTCGCCGTTTCAATATGAGCGAGGCGGTGGCCGTCGGTGGCAACCATGGTGATCGTTCCCGGCTTTAAGACGAGCAAGGCTCCGTTCAACGTGTAGCGGGATTCCTCCTGCGATATGGCAAAGATGGTCTTGCTGATCATGGTCCGCAGGACCGGCGCGGGAAGTCGGATTGCCGACTCAGCGGGAAACAGTGGCGGGTTCGGGAAATTCTTACGTTCCAAATCCACCATCTTTGTGTTGGACCGCCCGCAGCGGATCTGGACCCAACCATTGTCCAGCAGTCTGATGGTGACTTCACCGTCAGGGAGTAGCCTCACGTAGTCATAAAGCTTGCGAGCCGGAACGGTGCAAGAACCCTGTTTCTTAATGGCCGCTGGGCAGAAAGTTCGCAGACTGACATCCAGGTCGGTTGCGGTGATCAGAAGATTGTTACCGGCCGTTTCAAAAAGGAAGTTGGAAAGTATTGGAACGGTAGACTTCCGTTCCACAACGCCCTGAGTGATGGACAGTTCTTTCAGAAGCTCCGATTTCTCGACGATGATTTCCATGACGGATAATCCCTTTTATGTGCTGGCAATTGATGAAGTGCGCAGAGGCCGCCCACGAGCAATGTGAGCCTCGCTGCTGGCTATTGTTTTGTGTACGGAGGATTGCTTGCTAGGCGAACTACTTGACACAAAACATAACTGCATTGCTATTCCAATTCGATGAGGTATTCCCGGCGGTGCGCCGAGTGTTTCGTCCGGTAGAGCTGCCGAGAATCGTAAGCCCCGCTGAAGCCAAACTGGAAGGAGAAACACTACCTCGGAATCAGATACGATTCAGGAATGTTTTCGTCCAGAGTCGCGAGGACGGCGCCGTTGGCGCTCGCAAGCTTGCTCAAGTGACCATCGCTAATTTGCTTAGGCGCTCTGACCCAACCGGGAAGATGAGAAACATCGTGTGCATCCGGAATGAACGTGAGAGGAGAGCTGCGCGCCTCCTTAAGGCGTAGCAACAGTGTACGAGCTTGAGTCACGGTAAATCCGTAAGCCGGGGCTTGGGCTAGCACACGTACAAACCCGAGTTCGGTGATTGAGCAACTCGCCAGGTCAATTGAATTGTGAGATTGGACCCAAGAGGCAAGACGATCATGGAATTCGTGGTTAATGAACCCAAGAGCAACTAGAGCATTCACATCGAGCAGGTAGATC
>DATDGL010000195.1:0-18682 GCA_036522115.1 Candidatus Angelobacter sp. | reverse complement strand
GAAAAAGGCAGCATATTCGATTCAAAAGCTATCAGCGTTTTTCGCGGGTATGCCAAAGAGATGCAGTCGCTACTCAATAGCGAACTTCTGGAAACTCTCTCAGATGTCGAAGAGAATCAGGCTTTTGAGTGGGGTAAAGTGCGGATCGCCAGAGAGCACTACCTCAACCCTGAAAGGCCAGCTTTCGGGCAAGGCAAGCGGAAACGTAAACGTTAACAATCTGGATATTCTCAACTTGTCCCGCCTGAGAATGGCGGGTTTCTTATTGGTGCAATGATGGAGCAGACGGTAACTATCAGAAACGGCAGGTTTAAAATATGGCGGGAGAGTGACCCGTCCGTGAGAGTTCCAGATGAAGTGCTTAAGTGTGTTGGGTTCATCGGTGAAGTAACCCATAAAGACGAATCCGGCTCTAGTGGCGATCTTCACGCTACTGGTTTCTTCATATCTGTTCCGTGTGAGGCTGAGGAACTCAAGCACCTTACATCTTGTTATTTTGTGACCGCAAAACATGTTGCGCTCGATCTGAAAGGTAAAGAAGTCTATTTTCTTGTCAACAAAATTGGTGGGGGTGTAACCACGATTGAGCAGCATGGCGGTAATTGGTGGCTCCATCCAGATGACAAGGCTGCTGATGTGGCGGTGATTGAGGTTGGCGGTCAAGCCGGAGTTGATTGGCGAAACGTATCAGCGGAGCATTTTGTGACACCAGATTTGATTCAGCGCTTGGATATAGGAGTTGGAGACGAAGTGTTCATGACGGGGTTGTTTACGGAAGCTCCGGGAGAAGATAAGAACCTGCCAATCGTGCGGCATGGAAACATTGCGATGATGCCAGATGAACAAATACAAACCGAATTGGGGTATGCAGACGTGTATCTGGTCGAGGGAAGATCAATTGGCGGTCTGAGCGGTTCACCGGTTTTTGTTCGTCCAACGATGGCGACCTTTGGAGTAACGGCTGATGGTTCAAAGCTTCTGATGTATGCTCCGGGACCTGGAGTAAATCTTTTGGGATTGGCACATGGGCATTGGGACATAAAAGAATCAGAGATGAATAAGCCTTTTTTTACGCATGATAGAAAGCGGGGAGTGAATCTAGGAATCTGTATCGTTACTCCAGCACTGAAGATTTTAGAAACTCTTTATCGGGAGGAACTGGTGAAACGGAGAAGAGAGCAGGAGCGGAACTTAATACGCAAAAGTGTTCCGGGTATGGACTCGGCAAAAACAGACACCAAAACACAATTCACACAAGAAGACTTTAACAATGCTCTAAAGCAGGTTAGCAGAAAGATTTCGCCTAAAAAGTAACGAGCAACAGCGATGACGCCGTATCAGTCAAAAAGGTTCTACTTCTACAGCGGGGAGATTCACAACCACGTCCCGCTTTTCGATTTGGTTCAAGAAACTCAGGAACATCGGCTGTTCATCGAATCGGCGATTATAACGAAAGCTGTACTCGTTCAAATAGGTCTGCAAGTAGCCCTTGCCAACATTGTGATATACGCCGCGAATCCCGTTCTTTACGAGACTCCAGAATCCGTCAATTGTTTGCGTGTGCGTATCACCGGAAACGTAGATGTTCTCAGAGTGATTGATTCGCTTGTGAACGTAGCCATGAGCCTCAAACCCTGTATAGCCAAGCCATTCATCTGTGAACACAGTGGATGCTGGAAGGATGCGCTTCTTAGCAACACTCAGAAGATTCGCCTTGCTTGCGTTCTCAGAAGTCATCGCAACAACTTTGCCTTTGCGTTCTACGGCTCCAATGACGCACTGCTTAGAACTATCAGCAGCAGACGGGCGACCACGTTTGTTACCACGTTTACGCTTTGCGCCGAAGTAGGATTCGTCCATCTCTACACCCTTGCTCTCAGGGCCACCAAGTACAGTATCTCCCTCTTCCAACATAGAGCGAATCTGCTTAAACATTCTCCATGCGGTTTTGTACGTGACTCCCGTTTCCCGTTCGATCTGCTTTGCCGAGATGCCACAACGGGTAGATGCCATCAGATATGTGGCATAGAACCAAGTTGTGAGCGGAGTGGGCGACTTGCGAAAGATCGTATCCGCAGTTGGATGGACGTGATGGCCGCAATAGTCGCAAGAGTAGGACGGGCGACTCGCAACACGATGATGCTTCGTTTTCTTCTGGCATTTATTACAGAATGGCATTCCGTCTGGAAAGAAACGGCGAAACAGCCAATCAAGGCATGTCGCGTCATCGGGGAACATTTTGTCAAAGTGCTTCTTGGTGAAACGTTGCATCTTTGGTTTGCGGTTCATGTCTTTTCCTTACCTACTCTGAGGGAAAATTATGGCATGGACGCATACCTACTGTCAAGGGATAATTACCAATACTAAATTAACTGCTAATTACTGACTACTGCTGTTGCGCCGGCGTTTGCGCAGGCGGAGCCGGTGTTGTTGCCGCTGGCGCTGGCGGCGGTGCAACTGCGGCTGAGCGTACCAGTGGCGGTTTCTTCTTCTTCAGTGCCGGGTCGCAGCAATCAGGATACGGGTATCCGCGCGCCAGGGCTCGTTGCAGGTTGAAATCCTGTCTGTAGACGTCGTCGTAGAAATCCACTTCGCCATTTTCCCTGGCCATGGCGCTGGCATAAAGGATCAACACCGAAACAGGTTTTTTCAGGTTGACCTGGAAAGCATCCTTTTTTTCGTTTTTCATGGCAGCCAGGATGCGTTCCTTCGTCCATGCTGGGTCCCGTAGCACCCACAGAGCCAGCGCTACCGGATCTTCCACCCGGATACATCCGTGGCTGAAGTCTCGCCGGGACCGCCCAAAGAGTTGGTGCTCGGGAGTGCCATGCAGGTAGACGTCATAAGAATTCGGGAAGACGAATTTCACAAACCCCAGAGCGTTGGCGCTGCCCGGCTTCTGCCGAATATCCAGATCGCCCGTCGCCATCTTGCGCACGGTCTCGGCATCCACCGAATCTGAAATCACAACCGTACCCTGCTTGTTCACCATTTCGTACTGGTGCTTGCCCATGTAGGCGGCGTCTTTTTGAACCGCGGGAATGATCTCCTTCAGGATGATGCTGTCCGGCACCTTCCAGTAAGGCCGAAAGATGATGTATTCCATGCGGTCGGCGAAGACCGGAGTCTTGTGGTCCTCATCGGCGCGGCCGACCACAACCTTCATGGAGAGAGCGGGTTTCTGCGGGTCGTCGTACGCCAACAGATGGAACTCAGGAATATTCACCAGGACCATGGGCATCGGCATGTCCTGGGGGACCCAGCGCCAGCGCTCCAGGGCAAGCTGAAGTTGCTGTACACGGTAGCTGATAGGCTTGGCAAGCTGCTTGAACGTGTCCTGCCCTAAAGATCCGTCATCTGTTAATCCATGCCTGCGCTGGAACTGCTTGACTGCTTCCACCAGGGGGCCTTCGTAGACCTTGGAATCCGCCGCGACTTTGGCATCCTGTGCCAGGTCGCCAAACAGACGCAGGCGCTCGGCCAGTGCCGGGATTCCGTCATAGGCTTCGCCGGGCTTAATGGGTTTTTTCGAGGCCGGAACCGCAATCCCGGCTCCATCTCCCTGCTTTTGCAACTCGAGATAATGCTCCAGCGCAGCCTCAGTGCGGCGATAGGCTGGGAAAGAAGGTTCTACCAGTTCCAGGGTCTGGGCTACCTCTTGGGCGCTGACCACTTGGTTACGCAGGAAGTCTGCCAGCTTATAGGCCCTGCGATTTACATGCAGCCCAAAGTCAAAATATTTCGGATTGATGCGGCCGTTGTGCAGATCTGAGATGTAGCGCATGGCGCACACGGTCAGGGCAAGATCGAAGCGCGAGGATTCATCCAGAGTTGCCTGGGGCGTTGTTTGCGTCAGTCGCGCCATGCGGTCCGCCCAGCGCGGCGCATCGTAATCGTCCGGGCGAAGGCCTTTCTTGTCCGCATTCTGGAAAAGTTGAATCATCGCTTTGGCCTGGGCCGTGGGCTGATTTCCCGTTACCCAGGCCAACCCATAATCTGCAGGCTGATAGAAGTCCCGGAGTTGAGTGCGGTAGTCGGAAAAATTACGCCAGCGCAGGTCATTCAATTTGCCGGTATCGACCAGCACCGAGAGATTGCGCTTGGCCACCACCAGTTCGGGACTGGATGGCGTGGCATCGGCTCGAAGCGGCTGGTTACTTTGGGCCGCTGCACCCGGCACTACACAGCTAAGAGCGAAAATCCAACTAATAATCTTCTTCATTCGAAACCTGTTACCTTGCAGATCTGGGCGCACCTCATCCGTGATGCGGCATTCTTTAAATTTGTTTACCGTTGCAAGGGGGAGAGTTCTCACTATTAACTCCTATTCCGGTACATTAAGTCCAGCATTTTTTTTTGAGTAGCGGCGGCAAAGGTAATCGGTTTTGTTGTGTGCAGTTTACCTCGATTTTTTGAGGTTACCTGTCTCCGTGCCTCGGCGTCTCCGTGGTGATCTTTTTGATTTTGGTTGTGGCTTCGTTACGCCGGGTTCTCCCGTGCCTCGGCGTCTTCGTGGTGGGGTGTTGATTTTTGCTTGCGACTCGGCAATCGCAAAAAAGTGCATATCAGTGGCAGGAATGTAGCTCAACCGCGTTGGAATTGGCCCACTCCACCTTCTTTTCCACATTTAGAGGCCTCCTACATGTGCTTTTAAATCAAAGACTTGCATTGCCTGAGCAAGTTCACAGAGATGGCCGCGCGAGTGTGGCATGAAATTAGCATAGTCTTCTGGCCGGGAGAGTTCCGCAAGATGAGGTGTTTGCGGACGATTTTTGGCCAGGATAAAGACCAGTAACACATTGAGAACACGTTGCTTCCTTCCAGTAGGCGGTTATTGACAAACAGTAGGGCATCGGTTAAGGTCAGCGAAAAATCAGAGCTGATCCAGAGCCGAAAAACCTTCTGGAAATTGAGAAAGGTGACCGACATGAGGAAGCGACGGGCCTCGTGGTTACGCTTTACTGAGAGATGTCTCCTTACAGTAGGATTCATTCTCCTGAGCTTTTATGTGCTCGCTAGAATCCATGGCGTGGTTTCGCTGCGTGCAGCTCTAGCCACCTTTGAGGAGGAGCGCAGGTCAGCCGCCGGTGGCGACGCCAGTGCCAGGCATTTGCCATCAGCAGGTTCGCTGCATACAGACACCACGTTGTGGTCAGAGCAACGGATCAGGGCTTACAAGAACAGTTTGCGCCGACGTTCGGATCCGCTGGCGGTATTGAAGATTCCGAAACTGCGGCTTGAGGCCCCAGTGCTGGAAGGCACTGACGACCTGACGTTAAATAGCGGGGTGGGCCGCATTCCGGGGACGGCGTTTCCCGGGCAGTTTGGCAACATCGGCATTGCCGGCCACCGCGACGGGTTTTTCCGCGGCTTGAAAGACATTGCCAAGGGCGACACCATCGAGTTGCTGACGTTGCAGCGGAAAGACATTTACGTGGTAGACAAGATTTACATTACCCAGCCGGAAGACGTAAACGTCCTCCGGGCGGGGCCCAGGTCTGAACTGACGTTGGTGACCTGCTATCCGTTTTATTACCTGGGTTCGGCGCCGCAGCGCTACATTGTGCAGGCTACATTGAAGCAAGAGGCAAAGCCGGTTGCAGGCCAATAAAGAGATTTCTTGAGGGAGCCAAAACATATGAGTTATGCAAAATCTCTCCGTTACGTTGCCATGTTGGTGGTCCTTTTTGTTGCTTGCGCTCTTGTGGCGCAACAATCCGCTCAAACCGGTACCGGACTCTCAGGCGGGCGCCTTGAGATCAAGGGCGTCAAGGGTAGCGATATCGTGTATCTGAATGGCCAGGGGCCGGATTTCAAGATAGGCACGGTCAAGGACACCCAGACCGGCAATGTAGTTCTGCCTCCGGGACAGCAACACGTCATCCTGGTGGATCCCAATGGCGATAAGAAGGTCTATTCCGGATATGTGCAGATCAAGGCAGGGCAGAAAGCAACGCTCCATGTAGATAAAAGCGATAGCTACTACGAAGCGTGGACTGGCCCGGCAATGCAGTTGAATGGTCCTGCGTACTCGGCGGGAACGTCGGGCGCGAGCAATGCTGGTGAGGGAAGTGCTGGTCAGGGAAGTGTTACTCCGGTGAGCTACAAGGTTCACGGCTTGGCCACGCCTGATTGCCAGGCAGAGCTGGAGATTGCCGGCCCTCCCGGTTATGCCTTATTGAAGGTTGACGATCGGATCGTCTCCAAGCAGTTGCCGCCCACCGGGCTGGTGCCTGTGGATCCGGGCACTACCTACCGCGTGGAGTGGTTCAGCCGTTGGGGCGTGCACCTGAGTGATCCCCAGACCGTAGTGGTTGACAGAGACCCTCATGTCACTTTGACTGCACCGTCTGAAGTAGTGAATTACCACCGCATCGGTGAAAGGGTTGTGGAAGATCCCACAGTGAACCTGCACTGGAGCGCCAAAAATGCCAATTCGATTCAGCTCATCGATCCCATGGGTGAAACCATTACTGTGCCTGTGACCGGAGGAGAAGGCGATCTGCCGGTCAAGTTCATGCCTGCGAGTTACGATCCCGAAAAAGGCTGGAGCACATACAAGATCAAGGCTACCAGCCCGTGTCGTGCAACAGCGACGGAAGTGGCAACCGTGAAATGGCATCCCACATTTGATCCTGAAGTAGTTGCCCAGGTTTTGCCGCCCGTATTGCCCAAGACCGGCTCTCCCTTGCCCCTGCTTGCGCTGCTGGGATTCGGCTCCATGCTCTCCGCCCTGGCGCTGCGCAAATTCCGCAAGGGATAAGCAAAACGCGAAATCTTTAAATCCTTACCGCTGGTTCAATGAAGGACCAGCGGTACTTTTTGGCTTGATGTTTGAGCGAGAGGTGGTATCCGCAGACAGGGAAATGCTCCGGCATAACCGCCATCCGTACAGACGGTGCTCAGCACCATCTCCTCTTCGATTTTCAATTACCCAATTACCAAATTACACAATTACCCAATTCTCGACATTGCCTTTACTGCAATGGAAAACAAAAACCTTGTAAATGCGGATAAAACGGCCCTACCGAACCACATTGGGATACAGCGCCGCCGTAACCAGCACCAGCGCCACCAGCCCGGCTAGGAGCACGGCGGCATCCACTCCAACCCCAAACACTGAACTGCCGCCTTGCACCATCAATGCCCGCAGGGCATCTACCTGATAGCTCAGAGGATTGGCTTTTGCGGCTGCGCCTACCCATCCCGGCATGGTGGCGATGGGATAGATTGCATTGCTGGCGAAGAAAAGAGGCATAGTGAGCACCTGGCCGATGCCCATGAAGCGTTCCCGCGTTTTTACCAGGCACGCCACCGCCAGCGAAAACGTGGAAAAAAGCGCCGAGCCAATAATAATGAAGGCAATGACCCCGAGCACCTGCGGAATTCTGAAATCAAGTGGTATGCGGAGCGCTAGCGCCAGCATGTAAATGATGACGCCCTGGGCCAGTCCGCGAACGCCGGCGGAAAGAGCTTTGCCCAGCACCAGCGCTGTGCGCGGCGCCGGGCTGACCAGCAGCTTCTGCAGGATGCCCAGGTCCCTCTCCCAGATCACGCTGATGCCATAAAAGATGGCGATAAAGAGGACGCTCTGCGCCAGTATGCCCGGGGCCATGAAGGTGAGGTAATCCAGGCGTCCGGTTGGAATTGCTTTGATCCTGGCGAAGACCTGCCCGAAGATCAGCAGCCACAAAGCTGGCTGGATGGCGCGGGTCAGCAACTCGGCCGGATCGCGGCGCAGCTTGCGCAACTCCACGTCAGCCAGCGCCAGCGTGTCCCGCACAAAATCGCCGATGGGATTTGTCCTATCCCAGGCGGCGGGCCGTGCGGCGAATTCGGGAGCTTTGTTGATAGCCTCCGACATCTTCTACTGAGCCTCCTGCAAAATGCGCAAATACGTCGTCCAGGCTGGCTGTCGGACCAACCTGGGCCTTCAATGATTCCGGCGAGCCTGCGGCCACAGCATGGCCGCGATGCATGATCACAATGGATTGGCAAAGATGGTCCGCTTCCTCCATGTCATGGGTAGTCAGAAAGATGGTTGTTCCATAGCGCTCCTGCAACTGGCGCAGGTGCTGCCAGACAGTGTGCCGGGCAACTGGATCGAGACCAATCGTGGGTTCATCCAGAAAGAGCACGACCGGACGGTGCAGCATGGATTGCGCGATTTCCAGGCGGCGAATCATCCCGCCTGAATAAGTTTTCACCAGCAACTCTGCGGCGGAGGTGAGTCCCATGAATTCCAGCGCCTCCACGATTCGCATCTTGCGTTCGCTCTGGGGAATGCCATAGATTCTGGCGAACAGCAACAGGTTTTCGTAGCCGGTCAGCGCTCCATCTGCGGAGAGCATCTGCGATACGTACCCGATGGCCTTGCGGACTTTCTTGGACTGAAGAGCCACGTCCAAACCCGCAACCCGTGCCGTTCCGGCGCTGGGCGCGAGCATGGTCGTAAGCATTCGGATGGTGGTGGTCTTGCCCGCCCCGTTGGGCCCCAGCAAACCAAAAATCGCTCCCGCGGAAATCGAGAGATTCAGGTTTTCCACGGCTTTGATCGAGCCAAACAGGCGAGTGAGTCCCTGCGTCTCAACCGCAGTCAGGACAGGAGCGCTGGGAGTAGCAATATCAGCCATTTGAGCTGTCTCTGATTGTACAAGCCATCGCATAAATGGATTTGTATTACCCGATTGTTGTAGGGCAGTTTAGGATTGGACTAAATTAGGACAACTTTATGGCGCAACCTGACGTTCCCAATGGATTTTATCGCGTGAGCATAAAGGGTTTGATTCTCGACGCGAGCAGAAAGAAGTTCTTGATCATCCGTGAAGATAACGGCTGGTGGGAGCTTCCCGGTGGCGGACTCGATTGGGGCGAAACTCCCGAGGCATGCCTCAGGCGTGAACTCAAAGAGGAGATGGGATTAACACTGACGGAAGTGAGTTCTGCTCCCTCCTACCACTTGTTCGGCCAGAACATGAAGGGCCAATGGACCCTCAATCTTGTCTTCGGGATCAAAACCAAAGATCTCAATTTCACTCCATCAGAAGAGTGTAAGGAGCTGAAATTCATTGCTCCAGAAGAAGTGAACTCGATCCATGCATTTAGAACCGTGACAGAGCTCGCTGCGGTGTTCAAAGGATGATTGTGCAGGATCATTGAGTGGCATGGTCAGCGGAGCCAGCTCGATTCCGGTACGCCGCCATGCCTGGGAATATGCGAATGCGTAATAGCCGAGCTTCGGATCGGGCGGCCACCGCAGTGTTTAATTTTATTGCACCAAAGTGGAATCTACGGCCAACGCAAATAAAGCGTTGTCGTTACCTTTGAATAGGTTAGAATGCATCAACCATTCTAGCCATGGACCCTCGACAATTGTCCGATGAGGAGTTGGTGCGGCTTTGTCTCGACACAAAGGATAAAGCTCTGCGGGAAGTTCTCTGGACAGAATTTATTCGCCGTTTTCAGCCTACGATCGCCGGTGTTATCGTCAAACGAATCCGGTCCCACATTGGCCGCATGCCTCAGCCCGACTTGGTGGATGACCTGATCTACGAAACCCTGTTCAAGATATGTGACAAAGACTTTAAAGCGCTGCGCGGATTTCAATTTCAGCACGCAAAGTCTCTGTACGGCTTTTTGAAGGTGGTCTCGGGAAATGCAGTGGAGGATTACTTCCGTAGTTCAAAGAACCTGAAACGGGGAGGCGAATACATCCAGGAAAACCTGGAAGATGCACAGGCTGTGGTTCCAGCGGCCGCCAATTTTGCTGAAACTGCGGACCTCGCCGTCCTGTTAAGAGAGATCAGCGAATGCCTGCAAAAAAAACTGGCCGGACAACCGAATGCTAAGCGCGATATCACCATTTTCTTGCTCTATTACAAGGAGGGATTTACCTCCAAGGCCATTGCAGAGCGTCCGGAAATCACTCTGACAGTGAAAGGCGTGGAAACCCTGCTGCTCCGCCTTACCCGACTGATAGGGGCCGAGCTAAACAGTCCTCCACTGCGCAAGAAGAAAATGTCCGGGGCGGAATGAGGCGGTTTGTGGCAAGTTTGAACCCAATTGGGACAAAAGCCAGGCTCGTGCGGAACGGAGCAGCTATTTACGGCAAGGCTGGGTATGATGGGTATCTAGTGAATTTCGGCAAAATGAAGTAAAGGGTGGGAGGGTTAGCCTGCGTTCATATAAGGGGGATGTACTGCTGTGAACCAGCAATCTGAGCATTTGAGTAGTGCTCAAATTGAGGACTACTGGGTTCATACTTCCGGCCCGGGATCGGATGGAGACATAGAGGTGGAGAAGCACCTTGCTGCCTGCCCTTCCTGTCGCAGCCGTGTGCTTGAGTTCCAGCGCAGGCGGCTGGGACTGATAGCTACGAGCCGTGGAATATCCAGCCCGGCGGATGCAGGGCTCCCGGAGAGAGAGGCTGCTGGGCCGGACCGGCAAGATTCCGGTGCGTCAGGCTTGCCTTTAGGATTGCAAGATCCGTCCGGAGACCAGAGGCTCGACGGCGGAGAGCTGCGCACTTCCCCAACGGTGAAGACGGCAACCACTCCGGACTGTCTCAGCGAAGAAGATCTTCGCAAGCAGGCAGCGGGCCTTTTTCCGGCAGCGGTGGCCAGCCAATGGATGCGGCACGTTGCCGCCTGTAACCGTTGCGCTATGCTGCTGCGGACCTATGTGGAAGATTTTTCCGATGACTTCAGTCCGGAAGAAAGGGCCCTGCTCGGGCAGATCAAGAGCGCTTCCCCTGACTGGCAACGGCAAGCAGCCCGGAAGACGCTACAGACTGCTTTGGAAACCTCGACCGAGGAAAAGGCCTTCAGCGAGACTCACCGCCCCGGCAAAAAAAATATGCAGCCCGGTCCCACGCCATCGGGCTGGTTTCCTTCATGGAAATGGACCGTGATTCCGGCAGCCGCCGCGTGCGTTGGGGCCATCCTGATTTTCTGGTCTACGCGGCCACCCACGCCGGAAACGGTGGAGACCCTGCTGGCCCAGGCTTACACGCAGCAGCGGACCCTCGAGATGCGATGGCCCGGAGCGCAATGGTCGGCTTTTTCAGGCACCATGGGCAGCGACCATGCATCGACACCTCGCCCTCTGATGGAGGCGGAAGAAGCACTGAGCAAATTGCCGGTGGCAGAATTGAGACAAGACAAGTGGACGCGCGCGATCGCGGAAAAGGAGATCGCCGCCGGGAATCCTGGCGCCGCAGTAACCCTCCTGGAGTCGGCCACGAACTCCGTTGCCGCTCGGATCGAATTACGGCTGGATTTGGCCATGGCCTATTTTGCTCAGGGCAAGCAGACCCACGACACGCAGTGGTATGAAAAGTCGCGCGGGGAGCTCGACAAGATTTTGCAGCAAGACCCTGGCAACTCGGTCGCACTGTTTAACCGGGCATTGATCCTTGAGCAGTTCAAAGAGACCCTTAACGAATCGGAAGCGGATTGGGTGAACTTCCTCGACATCGAAACGGATGCAGGGTGGCGCAATGAGGGTAAGACGCATCTGAAGAACGTGCAGGAACTCCTCGGCAAGTAAAAATCGATCTTCTTCGGGTCTGTCGCTATCCTGCTATAATTCCGCCGCAAAATAACTTCCTTACAGTTGGCAAAAATCATTTGTCGCACATGAAACCAAGACTTCTGGCGGTCACCTGTCTTGCGGCGGCGGCGCTGATGGCCCTTGCAGCGTGGTTGGCGTGGCCCTACTATCTTTTAAGATCGGCTTCGGCCCTGCTGGATGAGCTTTACGCGCAGCATCGTCCTTTTGCCTACCGCTGGAATGGAGTTCCTTTCGCCGTGATGAAAGGGAGGAACAGCGGTTGCAACGGCATATCGAAAGAGGAGACGAACAAGGCCTCGCAGTGGATCGCCGAAGCCGAGGAGCGCATCGGGCAGAGTGCGTGGTCACTCCAGCTCGAAGGCCGGGAATACCTGCTTCTCTGCCGGCCTGGGGAGTCCATCTCCCGATACAGACTGGCCTTGCTCTTGCAACCCAATAATCCCTCACTGAACCTGGAGTTGGGGATCGCCTACACGCTGGATGCCCTCATGGATCCAGATCTGAAGCTGGAAGGAGCTCTGGACTATGAAGCCGCACTGGAGGCGATGCTCGCTTCCGGCCAGGCCAGCCCCTCGTCTGAATTTCTGTTCGATTCGGCATTGCTCCTGCAAGAAGCGCAGCTTCCGAACCAGGCTAGGGAACAATGGACGCAAGCGGCGGATGCCGAACGCTCTTCGCAATGGTACCCCGAGGACAGCGAACGGCACGATGCGCTTGTGGCCACGCTGGAGAGACGCAAGCAGAGGATCGCGATGTTCTCTTCGTCACCCAAGGTGTTCCTGGCGCACGCCGAAGGAGCCGACGAGGGCGTTGAGTTGGCGCTGAACACAGCGGTGGAAAACTGGTTGCCGGAGATGCGGGACTCTGCCGATTCCCGGCTAGCCTTGCTCAAATTGGGAGATCTGCTTCGTCACCTCCATCACGACCTCTGGTTGATTGACGCACTGAAGGCCGCGCCTTCCAGCGAGGTACAGGAGGCGTTCGAAAATCTTTCACGGGCGGTGCGTTTGAACGTCCGCGGGGAATATGAGGCGGCAGAGCAGATCGCGGACAAGGCGAAGGAACTCTTCGTGCGCGCACACAACCGGGCTGGTGAGCTTCGCGCTCAACTGGAAGCCGTGTACTCAGCCGACCGGCAGTGGCAAAACCCCGGCGATTGCATCAATACCTCGTCTTCTCTGCGCAAGGGCGCGATGAGCCGCAGCTATGTGTGGATCGCCGCTCAGGCATGGCTGGAGGAAATTTCCTGCCGCACCAAGACGCGGCAGCAAGACGTGATTGCGCTTCGCCAGGAGGCGTACAACTGGATCGCCAATCATACGGGCTATGAAGGGCTGCGTCTGCGGGCGCTGGGCTTCACTACGGAAGAATATGTGAGCGCAGCCAGCCGGTTAACGCTCTGGCAGCGCGGCGAGCAGGGATTGAAGTCTTTCTGGAGCGAGCCTTTACCAGCCCTGCGCGGCTACGCGCTCTACTATTCGCTGGCGGATTCGGCCAGCCAGGCGGGACGACACAATGCCGCGGTCGCACTGCTGCGGGAAAGCGCGTTGCTGTTAAAGGAAGAAGGAACAACCGTCCTGGAGGCGCTTCTGCTTTCTTATCTGGGCTGTCAGGAGCTGAAAGCCGGCCTGCCGCGGGACGCCGACGCGGACTTCCGCGCCATGGATGATGAGTACGGAAAGATCAATCCCGGGGAAATCGAAAAACCCAGGGTGGAATCGGAGATTATCCGAGCGGCGGCGCTGATTTCCCAAAGGAGGTCTGCGGAAGGACTCCAGTTGCTGGAGCAGCAGACACGCGAGTTGAAGTGGCCTTATAACACATTGTTGCGCAATGCCCGCAGGCCGCTGCTCCCGGCGCTGGGCGATGCCTACCTGGCCGCCAGCCGGTTTGACGATGCCTGCAAAAATTATCGTGAATCCATCGAGGAGAATTTACAGGAGCTGAAGGATGTAAATGATCGGACCCAACGCGCCAACGCGCTGCATGAAATCGAACCCGCCTGGCGCGGCATGACGGATGTCGCCATCCGCCAGGGTCATTTCTCGGAGGCCCTCCGGGTGTGGGAGGAGTTCCGGTCCAGCCGCGGTCCTGAATCGGTTCCCGCCTTGACCAGCCATCCAGATTGTTCCGGTACCGCATCGGCGGCGTTTCCTGTGGATCCGAACGAGAGCATTCTCGTGTACGCCATCCTGCCGGATGGATTGTCGGGCTGGATCGTCAACAGCGCGGGAGTGGTGGAGCAGAGGTGGATCGAGGACGGGGCAGGAACGCAGGCGCTTGCCCTGCGTTTCAGCGAGCTCGCCGCCACCCATGCATCTTCCCTGAAAGAGATTTCTCAGGTGAGCCAGGAGATGTACCGGCGGTTGATGGAACCATTTGCCCAGAAGCTGCCCCGGAGCGGGGTGGTGGTGGTGGATGCGGACGGAGTCCTGGCAGGAATTCCGTGGGCCGCTCTGGAAGACCGAAGCGGCACGCCACTCATTGAGCGCTTCGCCTTCTGCCAGACTCTGGGCATCGCCGAGGCCCTGGAGCCGAGAAGAGATTTCCATCCGGATACCTCCAAGGCGCTGATCTTCGGCTCTCCGAAGCTGGAAGGGGATCTTGCTAGGCAGTATCCCGACCTTCCCAATGCCGTCAGCCAGGCCATAAGAGTGAACCATCGCTTTCCCGGTTCGCTGCTGCTGAAGCGCGAAAACGCCACGGCGAATGCGTTCCGGCAACACGCGCCGCAGGCTTCGCTGGTGCATTTCGCCGGCCATGGAGTCAGCTTTGGAGGCTTTGGCGCACTGCTGCTCGCCCGCTCGCCAGGAGGTGACATCTATAGCCAGTACATGACAGCCAATGACATTGCCAAGCTGGATCTCCGACCTGTGGAACTGGTGGTGCTTGCCGCCTGCTCCTCGGGCGTGGGAGAGCAGTCCGGCATTGTGAACCTTGACAGCCTGAGCCGCGCCCTTCTGGAGGCGGGCGCGCGCCGCGTGATTGCCGCCAATTGGGATGTGGATGTTCCGGCCACGGACGAGTTGATGACCGCCTTCTACGGCCACTTGGCCGATAATCGGCCAGCCGAGGCCCTGCGCCAGGCAGCCCGAAGCGTCCGGCAGAAGAAGCCTCACCCATATTACTGGGCCGGATTCCGGGTGTTCGGCAGGCCATAGAACCGGGATTCGCTCACGGTTCTCATGGATTTTCCCTAAAGGTAAATTGGGACCGCCTCCGTTCTTTCTCTTGCAGGCATTTTCATCTTGCAAAGCCAATCAGGAGCAAGCGCGGTGACACAAGCAGAAACGATTCGCGGGGAAAAATATTCCCCATTGCGCCACTATCATAAACATTCCAAACCGCCGATCAAGACTTTATACGTCTTTCTTCACGGCCTGATCTGCCTGGTGGATGTGGGCAAGCTGGGCTTTCTCGGGTACATGCTGGATGTGGGAGAAGACCACAAGTATGTTTGCGGCAACTGGCTGCTGGAAAGAGATTTGAAGCAGCCGAGCGACGGTTCGCCGTTGCAGATGCAACTGGTGGGCGTGCAGCCAGGCCAGGCCAAGCTGGACGAAGGGCTGAACTTCATCGTCAAGCTATCCGTTCACCCCAATCCTTCGGAGGTGCCGTTGCGCGCGGTGATTACCCTGCCCCGCCCCAAGCATATCTATCACTTCAACCAGGGAGAGGTGCGCCATACGTCGTGCTCCGGGGAGACCAGCAGGTTCTCCAAGTTCCCCACGATTGTTTCAGGACTGCGGGTCTTTGAGTATAGATTTGAGAACTACAGGAACGTCGCACTGCTCGATAACTACGGGCATTGCATCTGGGAATGCCCTCCGCCGGCGCACGTGGAAGACGTGCCAAGATTGGTGTCCACGGTACACATCTATGATGAGCCCGAGACCGAAGTTCCAGCCGAGCACAACCTGCGCGAGTTCAACACAAGCCTTCAGTTTCTGGGTGTGAACACGGTAACGCTTCTGGATAGCTGCACAATCCCCAAGGTCAATGACCTGATCCTGCCGGGAGTGCTCCCGGGCGAGACCTCCACGCTGGATGAGCGCGATCCCGACGTGCTCAAGATGATCTTTCAGGTGCGCAGCGGAGAACTGTTTGAAGCGCGTGATGCCGGAAGCGGAGGAGGCAGCCCGGTCTGCGGCGGAGCCAACGGCACTATGTAAAGCAGCACAGCCGGGGCTGGCTCGACGAAGCCCGTAGAGGGCAAGGAACATCCAGTTGTACAGATTTTCCGGCTTACATTGGAAGCTGAGCGAATGAAGGAAAGAGCCGATATGCCAACCAACAGCGAATTGAATTGGGACGTGTTATGCAAGGAAATTGACCAAGCCTGGTGCAAGAAAAAAGAAGAAGGTCATGAGGAATGGCATGCGTACGGAGAGTGCTGTTTTGATGAAGACGACTCCAAAGACTGCCATTGTTCTGGCCAGCAACACCCGAAGGCCACCGAGGAGAAAAAACCTGAAAAACGCCTGCTGTTGATGGTGGAACCCGACGGCAACGTTCCCGAGCTGGTGAAATCTTTGGCTTATAAGTATTCGCTCTCCAGGAACGCCGAGGGCAAGGCTTTGTATGAAATTGAAAACATGGAGCTGAAGGAGCATGTAGAGAGATCTTCAGACAGTCTTGGCCGAAAGACTGACATAATTGTCGCAGAGCCTTTCCAGCAGCCGGAGGCCGGGATCTTTTACCGTCCCAGCACTCTTCTACATCCGGGGGCGAGGGTATTTTCAACGTCTCCGGAGCTGGGAGACAGCACCAACGGAACTATTGGGGCCTTTCTGAAGGCCAAGGGAACGTCACCCTCGCATCCTGCTTGGCTGCTCTCCAACAAGCATGTTCTTCTGCAACAGGACCAGCGGCTCGAATCGGTGGAAGTGCGCGGTGCAGGGCAGACGCTCATCAGCCGGGAGGTGCAATTTATAGGGCTTCGAGATACCTCGAATCTGGTGGATGCGGCCATCGCAAAAGTCATCGACAGCGATGAAATCGAAGCTATCTATGATGGAATCCAGATTCACTGCGCTCATCCGATGGAGCCCAGGCTGGGTATGAAAGCATACAAGCTGGGGAATGCCACCGGCATCACCTCAGGAAGAATTATCTGCCGCCTGAATAGAGTATTCGTTGAGGACGCAAACAAACGGGGCGGAGGGTTCGAGTTCAGTGACCAGTACCTCATTGGCTCGGACACCACTTTCATGGCCAACGGCGATTCCGGTTCGCTGGTGATCGGAGACGGCCATCCGGTGGCGCTCCTGTTTGCCATGGCCAACAAGATCAAAGGGCTCCCCAAAAACATGCACTTCGTTCCTCCCTTTGGCTTGGCCTGTTCCATCGTCGAAGTCCTCGACAAGCTGCCGACGGAAGGCAAAACGAAATGGGAGATCATGCTGGATAGCAGCCATATCAAAGATTGCTGCTGCCATCCCATAAAAGACTGTGGCTGTCATGAAGCAACGTGCACTTGCTACAGGAAGCATTGCCTCTGCCATGCTGAATATTGTCCTTACTATTGCCCTTGCGGAGCAGGCCAGGAAAAACACGAGCATTGCACCTGCAAGTCCGGGCATGCGCGCCACGGCAAAGAATGCGATTGCGAGGCGTACCACGCGAACTACGGCAAGAAGCAGCCGGCAGGTGGTGATTGCCAGGAAAACGGTGAAGCGAACGGCCCAGGCGGTCATGACGGCGGGAATGGCGGAGCGAACAACCCACGCGTTAATCTCGAAGACAAAAACCAGGAGCGTGCGCGGGAAGGCGGCTCCAAGCACAACGAAAAAGATCATCCTCACAAAGGATGATCAAAAGATCTCCGCAGAGGCGGCAATCACAGGGTTAGACAAAATCAGGATTAGCATTTTGGTTTTTGTGCCAAACTGGAAAAGTGTTGGCGATTCTACAGACTACTGCCGGGAAATGTCGCGCCAAGCCGCATGCGTCCAACCTTTTCCAGGCATGGGTCCGGTGGGGCTCTCAGATGGTGTATCTTGGTCATTGCCAGAGACAGCAAAAGCCATGGAACAAACCGCGCAGCCTCCAAGAGAAGGAGAAACAGTCACTCAATCGGGTTCAGCAGACTTTTTGCCTCTGAATCTTTAAGGAACCTTGAAAATATCTCCACTCCATCGCGGATGTCTTCGTCTGGCAGTTTATAGACCTTGCTGACGCAGTTAAAACGCCATGTGAGACTGGAACCATTCCTGACGGTGTACTCGCACTCGTCGCGTTGGGCTAGTAACTCTGCTTTGTGTTTCGCGTCGTTCTCACTTTCGGCATCAACCAGGAATATCTGTTCCTCCCAAAGCGGCTCCTTCACGCTATGTTGATCCCGTTGTGCAACTGCGAATGTTGAAACGGAATACCACATTGCAACAACCCCCTGTTTTGCAAACCTAGTGTCAGTTAGAGCAATTTAAGCAATACTGTGACCACCATTACAATTCGTCATCTCGAGGGGTGTGCGCGAAGCGCAGACCCAGAGGGAGTGTGCCAAGCATGTTCGACAGCTTAGAGGTGAAAGTCCTCTTCACAGCCTGATGGAGGCGAAGTGATAGGGAAGCGCAAGGGCTATCGCCGCGAGGCGAGGTCTGAAAGAAGCGTGAAACAAAGACGCGAGCCGATGGACAAGAACCGGATACAAGGCCGCAGTGCTGAGCGAGTGGGCTCTCCACCACGAAGCTCCGATCCATCAAGAGCACGAACGGTAGATCCGGCGGTTGTGCGTTGAAGGCGGTCGAACTTACCTTGGGAGATCTGCTGTTGGTCACGGAAACGTGACTGAGGAGGAAGTAATTCCTTCTGATCCAGCGGCAGAAGTCAGCAGAGGGCATAGTATCCGTGCGCAAGTGCGGAGAAGGCCCAAACGATGAAGAGCGGCGAGTTGCTTTTGGCAAGTTGGTTTGGCCCACTTCGGCGGTTTAATTTGGCCCACCTTGAGGCGTTAAGGGTTAAGTTAAGGGTTAAGAGGACTGAGTGCTGCTCTGCCGGAGCGGAGCCCGGAGGGCGGAGCGGAGGCAGAACAGCACTGCGAGTTCCTCAGGATCATTCTTTGCGTTTCTTGCGCAAGGTTCTGCTAAAGCGATACGACTCCGAACCAGTT
>DATDGL010000194.1:0-7381 GCA_036522115.1 Candidatus Angelobacter sp. | reverse complement strand
CCCTGCGACCATCCATCGGAGATGATGTGGTGGAAGGTACGCAGCAGGATGTGCTCCTGGGAACTGAGTTTGAGTAACTTCATGCGCAGCAGCGGACCACGCATGAGATCAAAAGCCTGCTCTCGCTCCTGCCGCATGGCCTCAGCCACCAGTTCCCGTCGCGTTGCTTCCTCCAGGCTGCTGAAGTCTTCAACCGGCAAAGCAATCTGCAGAACTGGCTCAATCACCTGCACCGGCTCGCCTTGACGTTCCCCAAAATGCGTGCGCAGAATTTCATGGCGGTCCACAAGGACGGCCAGTGTGCGCTGCAGGGCTGCAAAATCCAGCGCGCCATGCAGGGAGAGCGCTTCCAGCAGGTTGTATTCGGGGCTTGTGCCTTCTTGAAGCTTGTCAAGAAACCAAAGGCGCTGTTGCGCATAAGAAAGCGGCAAGTGTTCAGGCCGTGCTTGAGGCGTTAGCAGCGGACGAGGCGAGGTCTCATGACTCAGGTGTAACGCCAACTGGCATACGGTTGGAAATTCAAACAGCGTTCGCAATGCCAGCTCCGTGCCCAATGTCGCCCGCACCCGGCTGACCAGCCGCATGGCCATTAAGGAATGGCCGCCCAGGTGAAAGAAGTCGTCGTCTACACCCACGCATTCCAGCCCCAGTACTCCGGCAAAGATTTCGCAAAGGATCTGTTCCTGAGGGGTGCGCGGCTCACGATATGCCTCAATCCTTCTTTCCGGTAAAGGCAAAGCTTTTCGATCGATCTTGCCGGTTGGGGTAAGTGGAAGGCTTTCCAAACGAAGAAAAGCTGCAGGTACCATATAGTCCGGGAGGCGATCCTGAAGGAAAGGGCGCAGCTCGTGTTCCGAGATTTGCCTCCCTGTCTCCGCCACAAAATATGCGACCAGGAAGGCAGGTGAATCGCCCTCGACACGCGCTACAACCACACCCTCGCGCACGCCGGCGTACCTCCTGAGCGTCATTTCTATCTCAGCTGGTTCTACGCGAAAGCCCCGAATTTTGACTTGGAAGTCGTCACGCCCGAGGAATTCAAGGTTGCCGTCTGGCAAATAACGGGCTCGGTCTCCTGTCTGATACAATCGGTCCGGCGACTGCGCACAAAATGGGTCAGGAATGAAGCGTTCAGCCGTGAACGCTGCCGATCTGAAGTAGCCGCATGCAAGAGTGCTACCACCAATATAGAGCTGCCCCGGGACGCCAATGGGAACCGGCCGCATGGACGAGTCAAGCACGTACATTCGTGCATTACTGATGGGACGACCAATAGGCGGATGACTCGGCCACTCCTCTACTGCTGGACTCAGAGAATAGGCAGTGACCACGTGGGCTTCTGCAGGGCCATATTGGTTATGTAATCGGGCACGTGGCAGGCGAGCGAAGAAAGATCGGACAGAGGAAGTTGTATGCAGTTGCTCGCCTGCGGTAATCACGTCACGCAGTGCCAGCGGAAGCGGCGCTCCTTCGCGGATTCCAGCGGCGGCGAGATGGTCCAATGCTACAAAAGGCAGGAACAGCCGCTCAATCTCTTCACCGGCAATGTAAGCAAGCAAAGCGTCAGGGTCGAGCCGGACTTCTTCCTTAACCAGCACCAGCACGCCTCCTCTTCCAAGCGTTGAAAAGATCTCCTGAAAAGAGACATCAAAACTGAGCGAGGTAAACTGCAAGGTGACTTGCGGACCTGGCGCATAAGACGGATGAGCGGCCTGCCAGGCAACAAGATTCGAAAGCACTTCGTGGGAAAGAGCCACTCCCTTGGGCACGCCGGTGGAACCAGAAGTGTAGAGGATGTAAACCAGATGCTCTGGCGTTATTCTTACTCGAGGGTTTTCATCGGGGTAGCCTTCCAGGTGGGCCAGTTTATCCATGCACACCACAGTAGTGGCGCCTTGCGGTAGCCGGGGCAGCAATGAACTTTCAGTCAGCAGCACCGCCGGCTGCGCATTGGAAATCATCAGGGACAGCCGCGTTTGGGGATAATTGGGGTCGAGGGGCACGCAAACAGCCCCGGCTTTCAAAACGCCCAGTAGGGCCACAATCATTTTGACGGAGCGCGTCATGGAGATGGCAACCCTGTCTTCGGGTCCAACGCCCAGGGCGCGCAAATGATGGGCCAGCCAGTTAGCGTGTCGATTCAACTCGCTATAAGTGAATCTATTTTCTCCAAAACGTACAGCGATCGCTTCGGGCGTTCGCCCTGCCTGTTGTTCAACCAGTTGATGCACACAACAACCATGATCGGCGCTCAGAGTCTGATTCCATTCCACCAGGAGCTGGTGTGTCTCGCTGTCGGACAACATCGGCAGTTCGTGGACAGGCAATTGCGGAGCAGCTAGCGCCACTTCCACCAGCCGTACGTAATGGCGGGCCATCTGCTCGATGCGCCAGGCATCGAACAAATCACGGTTGTAAACCCAAAGAAATTCCAGGTTGTTTCCCTGTTCCCTTGCGTGTAATTCCAGGTCAAAGCGGGTACGGCCGCTCTCATTCCTGATCCGTTGCACTTCAACCACCAGATTTTTCAGCTTCTGCGATTCAATGGGAAGGTTTTCCACTTGAAACAGAAATTGAAAGATGGGGGAGATGCTGAGGCTGCGCTGGGGGGACAATTCTTCGACCAGGCGTTCGAACGGAAGGTCCTGGTGAGCATAGGCATCAAGGGTTGTTCTTCGTACTGCAGTAAGCAAGTCAATAAAACTCGCTTGGGGGTTTATGTTCACGCGCATCACCAGCGAGTTAACAAAGAAACCGATCAGCTGCTCCAACTGCGCTTCCTGACGGTTGGCAATGGGAGAGCCGACAACGACATCTTGTTGATTGGTGAAGCGCTGCAACAGAACCGCCAGGCCGGAGAGCAATGTCATGTAGGTCGTGGCCCGGTTGGCCAGGGCTGTCCGTCGCAGGTCTGCCGTCAAGCCGGCTGCAGGTGAACAACAGCAAAAACCCGCAGCGTAGGTTTGACGCGTGCCTCGTGGGCGATCATGTGGCACCTCCAGTTGCTCGGAAATTCCAGATAACTGTTTTTTCCAGTAATCCAAATGCCCAGTTAAGAATTCCCTATCCAGCCACTTACGCTGCCATAAGGAAAAGTCCGCATACTGAATAGATAACGGCTTGAGAGGATTCTGCCGGCCTTCATGAAAGGCGTCATAAAGCAGCATGAACTCCCGGTTGAGGACGCTCACAGACCAGCCGTCAAATACAATGTGATGAAAGGTGCGCAGAAGAACATGCTCATTGTCTCCGAGCTTAAACAGTTTCATGCGCAGTAGAGGACCGTGTGCCAGATTGAATGGTTGTGCCCACTCCTCACGTTGGGCGGCTGTGATCCGCTCCTGCCGGGAGGTTTCATCGCGATTACTTAAGTCCTCGATAGGCAACTCAACGAACAGCTCCGGACGTATGACCTGCACGGGTTCCCCATCCACGATGGCAAAATAAGTGCGAAGGATCTCGTGCCGTTCGACCAGCGCATTGATGGTCCGTTTTAGTGCCTGCAGGTCAAGGTTGCCGCGCAGGTGCAACGACTCAGGCATGTTGTATGCGGTGGTTGAGCCTTCCAGTTGATCAATCAGCCAAAGCCGGCTCTGGGCAAAGGAAAGAGGAACACAAGAAGGACGCTCCTGCGCGCAAAATGGAGGCACAGGCTTGTACCCGTTACCTGCCATTGCGGATTTCTCGAGGCCCGTGGGCTTGATATAAGACCACCCATACCCATCCCACCAGACGGTTCTTCCCGTCTGAGTATCGAGTGCTTCTTCACCAAATTGTGGAATAACTTCAAGCATTGCTGGTAGTGTCCTTGGCCCTTCTAACTAAAGCCGGATTGGCATACTCGACAGGGGGAAGCGGAGAATGCTGGTCATTGGCCAGGTAATCACTCAACTGCGCCACGGTAGGCGTGTCGAAGATGGCGCGCACGGCAAGGTCTACGCCAAGTGCTTTGCGCACGTGGCTGACGACCCTTGTTGCCATCAACGAGTGGCCGCCGAGAGCAAAGAAATCGTCGTCGATGCTTACACGCTCCAGCGACAGCACTTCAGCAAAAATTCCGCACAACAACTCCTCCTGAGCACTTCGTGGAGGCCGGTGCGATTGGCTGTCCCTCTTGGGAGCGGGAAGCACTTCCCTGTTCACCTTTCCATTTGCGGTCAACGGAAGCTCCTCCAGCTCTACACAGGCCGTGGGCACCATGTACCCTGGCAACTTCCCCTGCAAAAATGTACGCAGGGCATCGCCGGTAACCGTTTCGTCTTTGGGCGTAAAGTAGGCGACGAGCCGCTTCTCGCCACCGCTCTCTTCTCTCAAGATTGAAACTGCTTGTTTGACGCCTGGGTGTTCCAGAAGCGCGGTTTCGATTTCTCCCAACTCAATTCGATAACCTCTGAACTTCACTTGATAGTCCATTCGACCCAAAAACTCCAACGTTCCATCGCCTCGCCACCGCGCACGGTCTCCAGTCCGGTACAACCGCTCCCCGCCGCTCTTACTGAATGGATTCGGTACGAACCGTTCCGCCGTAAGTCCTGCACTGTTCAAATAACCACGCGCCAACCCAGATCCCCCCACGTACAATTCCCCTACAATCCCAACCGGTACTGCCGCATATCCCTCTTCGTCCATTACATAAGCTTGACTATTCGTGATCGGCCGCCCAATGGGCACCGTCTCCTCGAGCATCCTGCCATCCTCAGCTCTCATCCGGTGGCAGCAGCTGAAGGTCGTGTTCTCCGTCGGTCCGTAACCATTGATCAAGCATGTCTCTCCCAGCCCCGCTAGCGCTTTGCGTACATGCGCTGGAGACAAAACATCTCCCCCAGCCAACAACTGTCTTACGCCCCGCAATCTGCCCAGTTGCGTGTCTACCATCTGGTGGAATAGTCCCGATGTTAACCACAGCACCGTAACCCCACTCTCCTCTATAATCCGGCCCAGCTCTTCCAGCGACGGCATTTCCGCCGGGCATAGCACCAGCCGGCATCCGTTCAAAAGGCTTCCCCAAATCTCAAACGTCGCTGCGTCAAACGATACCGACGCCAATTGCAGGAACACATCCCCCTCTCCCAGTTCCACATAGTTCGCGCCTTTCACCAGTCGCACAATACCTCTGTGATCTACTCCCACTCCCTTTGGCGTGCCCGTGGAGCCCGAGGTGTAGATCACATAGGCCAGGTTTTCCAGGCATACGCCGCTTTCAAAATCCCGATCACTCTCTTGCCCGATCTCGTTCCACAACTGGTCCAGGCACATCCACTTGCCTGCCATCCCTGGCAGCCTCACACTTTGTTGCGTTAGCACCAGATCCACCCCTGCGTCCTGAATCATGTATTGCAGGCGGGCCACCGGATAATTCATGTCCAGTGGCACATACGCGCCGCCGGCTTTCAAAATGCCCAGCATGGCAACCACCATTTCTGGGCAACGCTCCATGCACATGCCGACCCGGACCTCAGTGCGGATCCCTTGCTTTTTTAGATAATGTCCAAGCTGATTGGCCTTCTTGTTCAACTCACTGTAAGTCAGGGTTTGCAGGCCGCACACGACTGCTGCTAATTCAGGCGTTTGCTGGGCCTGGAGCGCGGACAATTCGTGCACGCACTTGTCTAAAGGAGCATCTTTGCTGGTCTCGTTCCAATCCACCATGGCCTGCCGGTCCTCCTCTGTCAGCAGACAGACTTCCGCAACGTGCTGTTGTGGATTCGCTATCATGCTCTGCAGAATCTGCTGGTAATGCCCTATCAGGCGCCAGACTGTACTCTGCTCGAACAGGTCCGAGTTGAATTCCCACAGCATGGTGATTGCGTCTTTTTCCCACTCTGGATTGAGCCGGAGCCTTTGTGTGGAGGCGGGAATCACGATCACGCCCAGATCGAACTTCGCAGCCCCATTTCCCAGGGCTTCCTGCAGCTTCAACTTCAGTTTCGGAATCTCAGGTACTGACACTGGCGAGTTGTGGAAGTTGAAGGTTGTCTGGAAAAGTGGATTTACGCTCAAATCGCGATTCACGTTCAGGCTTTTCACCACCTCCTGAAATGGAACGTCCTGGTTGTCATATGCCTCAAAGGTCAACTCGCGTACTTGCGCCAGAAGATCGCGAAAGCTGGCATGGGCCGGTATCTGCGCGCGCAGGACAACGTTATTCACCAACATGCCCAGCAATCCCTCAGTTTCAGGGCGTTGGCGGTTCGCCAGGCTGGTGCCCACGCAGAACTCGGGTTGTCGCGTATATTGATATGCCAGCGCGAAGAATGCGGACATCATGATGACAAATAAGCTCGCATCTTCCTGACTGCTCAAAGCGTGAAGTTTTCTGGAAAGATCTGTTGACAGCGGAACTCTGAGCAAGCCGCCATGAAACGTTTGCACCTTGGATCGAGGATGATCGGTAGGCACTTCACTGATGGGCGGGCTGCCGGCTAATTTTTTCGTCCAATAATCGAGTTGCGCCCGGACTTCGTCTGAGCGCAGATACTCGTGCTGCCATACGGCAAAATCCGCAAACTGAAAACCCGGAGGCGCAAGCCGCGACGGTTGGCCGGCCGCAAAGCCCTGGTACAGCTCCAGCAACTCGCCCAGGAAGACATTGAACGACCAGCCATCATGAACGAAATGATGTTCGATGTGCAGCAGCAAATGGTCCTGGTCGCTGAACGACAGGAGGACCCAACGAATCAGCGGAAGTTGGCTGACATCGAAACGCTTGGCCACTTCACTCTGGATGATCTTTTCAGTTGTCTCACCTGGGCTGTCATTCGCATTTTCTCGAAGCCGGATCACGCTGAACGAGGCGGGCACCGGCTCATGAATAACTTGAATGGGTCGTCCATCTTTCTCCGTGAAGGTGGTGCGCAAGATCTCATGCCGTTTGACCATCTCTGTGAGACCGCGCTCCAGTGCGGATACATTAAGCTCGCCCTTTATCTCCAGGGTCGCCTGGAAGTGATAAGCAATGCTCGAGGGATCCAGTTGCTGTAAGAACCAAACTCTCTCCTGGGAAAACCCCAGCGGAATTTCTTGACCGCGTGGCACTGCGCCAATGGGTGGGACCTGAGCGCTGGATGCCTGGCGCCGCGCGGCCTCGACGCATTGCGCCAAATCGGTCAGAACTGGCCTCTCAAAAAAACTGCGCAACGGCAGGGATACCTCACACGCCTTGCTCACCCGAGAAATGACTTGGGCAGCCAACAGTGAGTTTCCGCCTAAGTCAAAGAAGTCGTCTTGTGCACCCACCCGGTCTATGTGCAGCACTTCGGCCCAGATGGACGAGAGCAGCTTTTCCGTAGCGGTTGCCGGTGCGATATAGGACTGTTCCAGGGCTGGACGCTCACCGGCAGGCATTGGCAAGGTGCGACGATCGACTTTGCCATTCGCTGTA
>DATDGL010000193.1:0-10100 GCA_036522115.1 Candidatus Angelobacter sp. | reverse complement strand
AACGTGGAGAATGGTAGCCATTTTCTGTTCGAACTCCGGATCCCGCCGCTCCACGTAATAGCGAACCTTGTGCGGCCGGAGGTCGGCCTTCTGCAGGATGTCATGCAAGCGCGATAGACTCAGGGTTTGCAGTTCCTGGTATCCTGCGGCTGGTCCCTGCCGACGCACATGAGTTTGCAACAGACTATAGGTCCACAATTCCGGTGCGTAGCCCAAGTCCTTGGGTTTCTGACAAGCCAATTGTACGAGCCAAGCAATAGCAGGGTCACTGATCTTGCGTGGACGGCCTGACCGTGGCAGTTCACTCAAAGCTGCTTCCAAGCCCAGACCCAGATACTTTTGTACGCACAGCAGGACGGTGTTGCGATTCACTCCGTGAGCACGAGCAATCGCTCCATCGCTCCTTCCCGCAGCGGCATCCAGTAGAATCGCTGCTCGTACCGTCCGCCGCTTTTCTTCGGTTCGGGAGCGTCGGATCGCCTCGAGCTGCTGGCGTTCCGCCTCGCTCAGGATTACAGCTTTGCGCTTTTTGAGGAATGGCATATCCTCATGGAAACATACCATCCCATTATTGCATAGTTACTTGTCGAATGCTCATCTAGGGCTAAAGCAGCAGTCGTGAAACGCACGCGTCTCCTCTGACGGCAGGCCGCGATGGCCAAGCCGGTGGCGAGGTGAGTTTTTCCCGTGCCCGGTTCGCCCACCAGAAGGATAGGCTCGGAACGTTCCAGATAGCCGCCTTCGGCCAGGGTTCGGATGCGCGCGGCCGGGAGGTGCGGCGACTGTCCAAAGTCGAACTCCTCCAGCGTCTTGATTCGCGGCAGGTGCGCATCCTTGACCCGCAGTTCGATCAAGCGCCGTTCGCGCTCTTCGACCTCGGCCTGGAGCAACGCTTCCAGGTAATGCAGATGAGAGTGCTTCTGTTGCCTGGCTGCTTCGGCCAGGGATGCGAACTGCGCGCCGATGGCTCCCAGTCGCAAGGCTTGGCAGTGCTGAGCGATGCTTGCGGCTTCCATACTCATGCCGACACCTCGATGGTCAGCAACTGGTTATACTCGGTCATGGTGGGCAGCGGTCGTTCGTAGGCCGCCAGGGCGCCGAGCGCGATCGTGGTTGCGGCCGCGTGCTGCAGTTGGTCACTCATGAGGAGATGACGGATTGCGGCCCCATCCGTGCAGCCCAACCCCAGCGCTTGCGTTACTGACGTTTCCAGCTTGGCGTAGCCGAACTCGCGGCCCATGCGGATGATCGCAAGGATGGATCGCGTTCCGCCCTGGCGTCCGTACTTCTGGTTCAGCAACGCCCAGAGCTGGTCATATCTTTCGGGCCATCGCCCTTGGGCTCTCCACTGCGCCAGGGGCTTGGATCCGCGCAAGGCCCCGGGCTTTCGTTCGAGCACTTCCAGGTAGTGTTCCAGATCGAGGATCTGCTGCGAGCGCGCATAACTGCGCTGGTGCTGCGCCACTGCCGTTCCGTTCTGCCGGAACTCAATGACGCTGGAGTAGGCACGGGCCTCAACCACCGAACCGGCTGTCAGCGGTACCGAGTAGAAGTTGGTGAGCACCTTGGCACATCCCGCCTGATCCACTTTTGGAAAACTGACTTCGGCCAACTCGAAGTCTTCTGCGGGGAGGGGTAACAAGTGTTCCTTTTCCTTCAGTAACAGTGCGCCGACACTCTCCTGCCGGCCCGCTATTATGCGCTTCTCATCATGATGGCAATCGGCCAATAGCTTCGCGTTCAATTCTGCAAGATCGCTGGCCCCAGGGATCGGAACCCAGTGATTGCGCCGGAAGTAACCCACTTCGCCCTCGACACCGCCTTTCTCGTGGCCTTCCCCCGGTGTGCAGAAATCCGCCTGATACTGCCAGTGCGAACGAAAGGCAATGAAGCGCGCTGTCAACTCGCGCTCGTAGCCCCGAAGGATTTTCTTCACCGCACTGGCCAGGTTGTCGTAGCGAACACGGCGGAAGACGCCACCAAAGTAATGGAACGCCAACTCGTGCCCTTCCAGAAACGCCTGCTGGGTCGCCCTCAGATAAGCGCGGTGATAGACTGCCCCGCTGGCCATCGAACGTAGCGAGAACACCTGGAGCTTCACCCGCTCGCCATCCAGATCGGCATAGGCTTCATACCAATCGACCTGGGCTTCGATGCCCCAGTCGTAGCTTTGTGGCACGAAGGTCTCGCGCCCGGCCAAGCCCAGTTCTTGCTTCCGCTGCTCCACGTACTGCCGTACCGTCCGCTCGGCCGCCGTGCAGCCCGGCACTTCCTCGTTTATCCGCTTCCAGATGCGGTGCGCAGTGTGCCGCTGTTTGCGCGGCGCCTTACGGTCCGCTTCCAGAATCTCTTCGATAAAAGCTACCGCCGGCCCCATCGTCGTCCGTGGGCGATCGGTCTTCTTTCTTCGCACTGGAACTGCGCTGTGGATCGCTTCTCGCACCATCCGCCGATGCACTCCCAGCTTCCGTGCCACTCCCAGAATCGTTCCCACTCCAAACTCATACTCCCGTCGAATCTCTTCGAATATCTCCACCTTGGCTCTCCAATCCAACTCCCCCTCCGATCAAGTTTTGACTCAATCAGATTACGGAGTTCGCTTTGCCTCAGGTGGGCCAAATTAAACCGCCGAAGTGGGCCACTTCAGAATGCCAGAATCACCTGTAGGGACAGTTTAGTCATCAAGAGGCCATGCATAGCGCGTTTCGTCGATATCATGGGAATTTGCACAAAGCGATTCCGGTAGCTTTGCGCAGGATGCCTCGAGGTCCCTGAAAATTCTATTTTGTCTGCCAAAAATGCGGCTTGACGCGCAGCCGGGCCTCAACTTGTATCCGTTCTTCTGTTCAGCGCGAAATAAGCTGCAAATCGCCGCTTCTCAAGGTGAAATTAACTGGTTTTCAAGAATTGACACTAAGAATTCAGCTATGCCGTTTAAGTCAATCGTGTGGCTGCCCAGTTCACCGCAGAAACACAAGGTCTCTCCGGGCCTGCCCGCCAGGGAGGACAGACCCCTCGAGATGACGACTCGTTTGAGGACATGCTTCGTGGCAATAAGAATTCAGCTATACCGTTTAAGTCAATCGTGTGGCTGCCCAGTTCACCGTAGAAACACAAGGTCTCTCCGGGTCTGCCCGCCAGGGCGGACAGACCCCTCGAGATGACGACTCGTTTGAGGACATGCTTCGTGGCAATAAGAATTCAGCTATACCGTTTAAGTCAATCGTGTGACTGCCCAGTTCACCGCAGAAACACAAGGTCTCTCCGGGTCTGCCCGCCAGGGCGGACAGACCCGGAGAGATGACGACTCGTTTGAGGACATGCTTCGTGGCTATAAGAATTCAGCGATGCCGTTTAAGTCAATCGTGTGGCTGCCCAGTTCACCGCAGAAACACAAGGTCTCTCCGGGTCTGCCGCCAGGGCGGACAGACCCCTCGAGATGACGACTCGTTTGAGGACATGCTTCGTGGCTATAACATTAACTATACCTGTTTAAGTTTTACTGTGACCCATTGCCGCTCTTTGTTATTAACAATAGGCCCCCGGCTTGAGAGGTCACATTATTTCTTAAACCGATATAAACTCAACTGCAAAACCAAACCTTTTGCGCTTTGCGTGAGCGTTCGAATCTACGAAGCAGTCAGCTTCCCACTTCGACGAAATCGAAGGAAATCCTAAGCAGGACGCTGCCTGTGAAATGGAAATGGAGTTTTCCACCATCCTGTCAATAAAGCGGAGCTAAGATTTTTAGTCCGGAATGGGCGGCGGCAACAAGAATTTTGTTCCCGCCGCCCAAACCAAGGGACTGATTCAACCCCAGACTGTGGGAGGAACAACGATGTCGTGGGCCGGCACAAGGGTGTTCACTGAGACATGCGGCCAGGTGAGGCCTTTGAAGTTCAGGAATACCGTTTGAGTGTACTGAATCTGGGTGAAATGAACGGTAATCTCGCGCGGCGCCTTCAGTTCCGCCGGTGGTTGGACGGAGAATCTAGGCGCACGTTGACCAGGAGCGCTCGGTTTGGCGCTGATCAAATGGGGTGGTTGGCCTGGACTGAAGGGCGGGACAAGAATCACCTCTTCGACGGTTTCAATCCAGAAAATCGCCGTCATCTGCACGGCGTTGGCGTTCGGCGCAGTCGCTCCAGCCGTGCCCATCAAAAAAGCGATGTTATCGGTTCCGCCCCCGAAAGGCACGGGAGGCGACTGGGTGTTAATGATGATGGCTATCGTCTTAATGATCTTTTGCTTGCTGATGTGATCGCGAAGCAGCTTGTTGGGATCGTCCAAAATAGCTTGTGTAATGGTGCCGGCAGCGATGAAGCTGGTTAGATCCTGTGGAATCCTCGCGGTTTTGGAGTCAGTTGCGACCTGGCTGGGGAACTTGATTTTCTTGGCGGGGTTTCCGATCGGGAATGGCGTGATGTCAAGGGGTTCAATTTTCGGCGGCCCGGCGACAGTGACAGAGGTCCCTTGAGCCTCGATCGTAGTCCCGTGCGGGATTGAGGCCATGCGTGTCACAGTTTCCCCTTGAGGCGGCACGGTCGTTGCCGGCACATGAATCCAGATTCCCGGCTCGAAGTGGATACCGACGCTCTCACCGTGGGTTGTAATGTCATTGATCTTCTGCACATAAGGCACCCCGTTGAGGAAGATGTCCCCCTGCGGGTTCGTACCCCGATTGGGAACCGCGCCCAAAGGCAGTGAAAAGGAAAGGCTCTCAGAGGTGAGGTTGAGTTCCAGGATGTTGTCGCTGGTAACGGGAAAGGGCAGCGGCGTTGGCGTCACCGTGTTATCCGGGCGGAAAATTGTGTTGAAGCCCTGTCCAGCCCAATCTCCAACAAATGCGGCGAGTGGACCGAGGGGCGCCGGCGGCGGAGGTGGAGGGACCACCTTGTGGTCCGGCCGGACAAACGAGAATCTGAAGTCAGCAGTCATATCAGTGGATACTTTGGGTTTGGTATCGCTCATTCGTAATCCTCTTTCTCAATAAAGGTTTAGATACAGTTGAAGTTGCAATGGCGTAGGAAGCTTACAGTGATTCCGTCGATTTCATCTGGGGAGTTTGAGGAACAGTTCAACAATATATATTGTTTTTTCATTTTGAACCAGAAATTCGAACACCAAAACATTTGATAGGACCAAAAAGATAAACTTAAAGCATGCTTGAATCCGATAAAGCCTTATTGCTAACGGCGCCAGCATCCAATAACTGGAGTTTAACCGAGAACGGAATAATTCAAGCAAAAGATGCTGCTAAAGGTAATTAAAATTTCTTAACATACTATTATGGAACTCATTGATCTCGATGCTGCGGCCAGGAATGACTTGAAGGCCACCGTCGGGCCGGCGCGAGACCAGGCAGAGTTGAAGGAGGTGCAACGAGCGCTTGAGAACGCGAATTGGGACCGCAGGGTTGTGCTTCAGACTTGAAGATCAGTTACAGAACTCTACTTGACCAGCATTGCGGTTTATAACCCCCCCCAAATATTTAGGGAATAACGTTAGACCTGCGTTTCTAATCATTGACAATCATTTTTCGTAAAAATTGGCTGCCGAGGAATGTGCATGAGAAACTTGCGTCTCGCTCTCATTGTTTGTTTTCTGCCCTTGACCGTTTCCGCGCAAAAACTCACAATCGCTCCGGGAATCACAGTGACCGTGCCTCCTACATGGAAGGCGAAGCAAGATACCCGTACAACTTTTCTGGTGGAGCACGCTTCCGGCGGCAAGATTGCGGATGCATCCATGACCATTCATGTGGAGAAGCGGCGAACCCATGAGGAGGCGGTGCGCCGTCTGGCAGAGATTGAGGTTGAGCATCCGGGCGAGATCAAGTACATGCTGCTGGCCGGGTGGCCGGCACTCGAGCGGAAGGCGACCGTCACTTTTCAGTATCCTGGCGAACTGCCGGGACAGGAGAGGCAAGGGCAGGAAAAACGGGAGTTGCAGGAGGCGGGGGGAACGGACCAGACGCGAATGCCGCATGGCCGAGGCAACGAGACCTCCATCCGCGTAACTACGGTGGCAGCGGTGGGGGAATTTGTAGTGCGATTGCAAACTCTTCTGCAGCCGGACGCCAGCGCTGCCGTGGCGGATGAAGCACTTTCGATGGGACGGACACTGACTGCGCCGCCTGCCAATCGAGCCCAGTCAGAGGAAGACCTGAAACAACTGCAGGGCGGGAGCTTGAGGCCCAAGCCTCGAAGCGTGCGCTCCCATGCGCCTTCTACCGTGGCTTTGCCAACCGTCCGTCGTGAGCGACGCGGAGTTGGGGGGAATGCCGGAGGGAGTTCGGTCAAGGTGAATGGCGGCGGCGAAATTGAAGCTGCGGCGTCCATGGATGGGCAGAATTTGTTGACTGACGCTGCCTGCAGCATCTCCTATTCCAACAACGGCGGATCCAGCTTTACCGCCAGCAATGTCAGTTTCGCGGGCGCGCCGGCGCTGGACGGCGACTGCACCTTGGCCTGGGGCCAGAGCGGCAACTTCTACATTGGATGGCTGGGTAGCGGGGCTGCGCATGCGCCGGAATGGATTTCGCTTTTCCGGTCAACCAACAATGGGGCCAATTTCAACTTTGTTACGAATGCCGTGAACCGCAGTGCGCCGCCCGCGATCAATGTCGATCAACCGCATATCGCGGCGGACCGCTGGAACGCCTCAGCCAGCAGCCAGGACCGAGTTTATGTTGCGTGGCATGAGACAGGCAGCTTTGTTTCCCGCGTGGCGTGTTCTTCCGACAGCGGTGCGACGTGGGGCGCTCCAGTGGCTGCCAGCAGCGGCAACTTCGGCTTTCCCCGAGTGGCGGTGGGAAAAGATGGAATGGTCTACGTGGTATCACGTTCCGGCGGAAACATTGTGGTGGATAAGTTCAGCAACTGCGATGCGGGATTGACCGAGCAGGCCGGCTTTCCAGCCACAATCAGCATCTCTGACGTGCCTTGCCCCGTGCCCGGGCTGGACCGCTGCAATAACGGGAACACGCTTTCCAGTCCAACCATAGCCGTGGATGACACGAACCCCAATCATGTTTACATCGGCTGGGCGCAAACCAGCGGCCCGGGGCAAGACATTGTGATCACTGACTCCCAGGATGGCGGCCAGTCATTTCCCAATCCGCTGGTGGCTGCCAATGGCGCAGCGACGGGCGTGCGCTACATGCCCTGGCTTGGAGCGTGGGGAGGAACCGCCTATGTAGGCTGGTACGACCGCCGCACTTCCAATGCCGGCAACAACGATCGCACCCGGTACTATCGCGGAAGCGTTTCAGCAGCTAATGGCACGCTGACCGCGGGCGCGGAAGCCGACCTGATGGGCGTTGACGACACCCAATGCGCCAGTCCCTGGAGTTGTGGAGTGCGCGCCGTGGGTGACTGCGAGAATTGTTCAACCCAGCCACAACTGGGAGGAAGGTGCAGGCATTCTCCTCCGAACAATACCGATTCTTTTCAAGCCTGCGACTTCAGCAGCGGACCTGCCTGCCCGGCTGGAGAAAGCTGCCAGACTGCTTCGGGATGTCCCAAGTATGGCGACTATAACGGCCTGGCGGTTGGCGGCGGACGGTTGTTGAACATCTGGGCCTCGGGTACGGCGCCCTCCGATCTTCCGCCAGCTGCCAATCACAATATTCTTGCCTATACCGTGGTGACCGACCTGCCATCGGATTTCTTTGTGCGCGATTGGACCAACAATGCCAGCGACCACGATACAGGCGTGGAGCCCTCGACCAACCCGGTGTTTTATGAAACAAGCGACGTGTGGAACCAGGTTACGAACACGGCGTACGGGCCGGTCAACGACTGGGTCCTGGGCGATGCTCCGGTTCGCAGCGGAGCCAACTATGCTTTCGCCAGAATCTCGCGACGAGCACCTGCATCTTCAACGAGTGCTCCGGTGACGGTGACGGCTGACTTCCTGGCCGCCGATTTTGGGCTGGGCGTTCCGTTTGCGCCGATTGGCTCACAAATGGTGACCATGAACGCTGTTGACAACACCGTAGTCACACCTGCCGTGTCGTGGAACGTGGCGGCGACGGCATCTACACATTTGTGTCTTGCAGTTCAGATTAGCGCGCCGGGAGATGCTTACTTGATGCCTTCACTGTCGGGACTTTCCCCCGGACCGAGCGATCCCCTGATTCTGGCGGACAATAACAAGGCACAACGCAACCTTCAGCAGACGGTGGGCGGCGGAGGCGCAGGCGGCGAATCCTTTGCCATCATCCACAATATCGAAAAGGTGAAGCGCGATATTGTGATTGATTACGGCGTGGACCCGAAATCGCAAAGATTCGTAGAAAGCGGAACCATAGCGATCATTGGCCGGCAATCCCAGAATGTGGCGCTCCAGAAGTCGGGACGCATCGTGCTACAAGGCATGGAACCGGGCGAAGACCGCTGGCTGGGACTACGCTTCGGCAAGGTATCCAGCGAGTTGGGCAGCCTGGTGATTGTCCGATTTACCGAGGTGCTGGATGGAAAGCCCGTGAATGGGTTTTCCATTGCCTATAAGCATGCTACAAAGGCGGTGGTGGCGCGCGAACTGTTGCAGGAAGAGGCGGATGTGATGGCACGTCTTGCGGCCATTACCCGTGAGACCAGTCCCAGGCTTAAAGCTGAGGAGTCTGCACGGTTGCTGGTTGGATCACCCAAAGAAATTGACATGGCGAGGTTCCGGGCAGTTGCCAGGGAACACCATGAAGTATTGCGCAACACCATCCAGACGCGGCTCGCGCTCAAGCCCGAAAACGATCCTTTCGCAGTGAATGAGGCGCTGGGCAGATTGGAACGAGCGCTGGCTTCTCCGGATGATGAAGGCCTGCTGGCTGCTCATCAGGCAGCGATCCAGCGCCTGGATGCGTATTTGACGTGGACGCAGAGAAAGCGGTAACCAGCCTTTAGCTTCTGAAGAAATCTTTGAGGGCTTGCTTGATGACTTCGCGTCCAGTATCAGCGATGGCTTTGGTGAGCGGGATTTCTTTGGGGCAGACCTCCACGCAATTCTGGGCGAAGCCGCACTCCTGGATGCCGCCGTCTTCCATGAGCGCCCGGAGCCGTTCATGCTTGAGCACCTTGCCCGTGGGATGCTGATTGAACAGCCGCACTTGAGCGATGGTGGCGGCGCCGACGAAGCCGGTCTTTTCATTGAATTGCGGGCAAGCTTCCATGCAGCAGCAGCAGGAGATGCAGCGGGAGATGGGATACGCCTGTTCCTGCTCGGTGGGGTAAACGCGCGGGCCAGGACCAAGATCGTATGTGCCGTCCACCGGCACCCAGGCCTTGGTGCGCTTGAGATTTTCAAAGAGGACGCTGCGGTCCACACTCAGGTCACGAATTACGGGAAACTTGCTTAAGGGTTCAACCCGGACGGGCTGCTCCAGCTTATCCACCAACGCGGAGCAGGCCATGCGGGCGCGGCCATTGATGAGCATGGCGCAGGAGCCGCAAACTTCTTCCAGGCAGTTGGAGTCGTAAGCAATGGCAGTGGTGGGATTGCCGGCGCGGGTCATGGGATTGGCGGCAATCTCCATCATGGCGGAGATCACATTCATGGCGGGTTTCCAGGCGAGTTCGAATTCTTCCCAACGCGGTTTGGTGGCTGGACTTTCCTGGCGCCGGATTTTTAAGATGACGGTCTTGGCCATTACTGTCCGGCCGCTCCCGCAGCGAAAGACTTAAGCGTGCTCATGAGTCCGTTGATAATCGTGATAACTCCGAATGCCCCAAAAAACCAGCTATGCTGATGCACCGCCGCCCAGATAAAAACTCCACCAAGAACAAAAAACACGGCGGCCATGAATTTGTAGAAGCCGGAAGTGCCCTGAGATCGCGCCATCGGGTCACCACCACCCCATCGCGCGCAACAGCGGCGCGCGCCGTGGGCCCGGGTCATCGAGTCGTCGGGTCATCGGAAATGCCAAACCTCCGTTAAAACATTGCTAAATTGCCTCAATCACCTTGATCCACGGCAAGCCGGGACGGGTTGCCAAAAATCTAAAAGCAGCAGTTCTTAGCTAAATACAGTACTGCTTACTTAGGAGATTTCGGAACCTTTTGAGTTAACGGCTGAACGCAAGGTCCCTCCGATTTACCCCCGCT
>DATDGL010000192.1:0-37275 GCA_036522115.1 Candidatus Angelobacter sp. | reverse complement strand
ACGCTGTGGGAGGCCCGGGAAGGGCCATGGGAGAATGGCTCCTGGAATGGAACTGGCGGCGGCATCTTTAAGTCTACTGATGGCGGACAGACCTGGTCGCAGCTCACCAAGGGACTGCCCGAAGGAATCGTTCAGGCCAACGTTACTATCTGCGCGGCCAATCCCAACCGGCTGTATTCGTCTGTGGCTACCAAGACTGCGGTTGCTATCTATCGCTCGGACGATGCCGGCCAGAGCTGGACTCAGGCCACAACGGATACCCGGCCTGCCGGACGCATTGGGGGCGGCGATCTGTCTGTGCCGCGAGTTGATCCCAAGAATCCAGATACGGTCTACGTGACCAGCACGGTCACCTGGAAGTCCACGGATGGCGGCAAGACGTGGACTGGCTTCCGTGGCGCTCCCGGCGGCGACGACTACCAGAACATGTGGATCAATCCCAACAATCCTGAAATCATCCTGCTGGTCAGCGATCAGGGGGCAATTGTCACCGTAAACGGCGGGCAGACGTGGAGTTCCTGGTACAACCAGCCAACGGCGCAGATGTACCACGTAAACGCCGACAACGCATTTCCCTACCGGCTATGCAGCGGGCAGCAGGAGAGTGGTTCTGCCTGCATCTCCAGCCGCGGCGATGATGGCCAGGTAACCATCCGCGAATGGCATCCGGTGGCGGCAGAGGAGTATGGCTATGTTGTCCCTGACCCGCTCGATCCGGACATCATCTATGGCGGCAAGCTCACGCGCTACGACCGGCGAACGGCACAGGCGCAGAACATCATGCCTAAGCCATTCCGCTCGCAGGATTTTCGCGTGCTGCGCACGGAGCCAATCGTCTTCTCGCCGATTGATCCCCATATCCTCTACTTCGCTTCCAACACGCTGTGGAAGACCGCAGATGGCGGACGAAGCTGGCAGCAGATCAGTCCTGACCTCACGCGGCCCACGTTTGAGGTTCCGGCCAGCGTGGGCAAGTTCCGCACTGAGCAAACGGCCCAGCCCACACAGCGCGGCGTGATCTATGCAGTGGCGCCGTCGCCTCTGGACATCAATCGCATCTGGGCCGGGACTGATGATGGGCAGATCCATCTGACCACCAACGGCGGGAAGAACTGGACGAACATTACGCCGCCGAACATGACGCCCTTCCAGAAGATTGCCATCCTGGAAGCCAGCCATTTTGACGCCCAGACGGCCTATGCCGCCATCAACACGCTGCGGCTGGATGATCTGCGCCCGCACATTCTGCGCACACGCGATTCGGGCAAGACCTGGACGGAGATGGTCAACGGCATTCCCAACGGCGAAGCCACTGACGTGGTGCGCGAAGATCCCAAGCGCAAAGGCCTGCTGTTTGCCGGGACGGAGAAGGCTGCCTACGTGTCATTCGACGATGGCGAACACTGGCAGTCTCTACGTCTGAATATGCCGGCATCCTCGGTGCGCGATGTGATCATCAAGGATAACGATCTGGTGGCAGCTACGCATGGCCGGGGCTTCTGGATCCTGGATGACATCACTCCTCTGCGGCAGCTCGATGCCAGCGCCACCTCCGGGCCGGCATTTCTGTTCAAGCCGGAATTGACGTATCGCGTTCGCTGGGACATGAATACGGACACGCCTTTGCCACCTGACTTCCCTGCCGCTGAAAACCCTCCCGATGGCGCAGTGATTGACTATTACCTGCAATCTGCAGCGTCGGGCCCGGTCACGCTAGAGATCCGGGATAAAGCGGGCAAGGCAGTGCGGCGCTACTCCAGCACTGATCCGGTGGAACCGGTTGATCCGATGCTGAGCATTCCCACTTACTGGGTGCGTCCACCGCAGACGCTCTCCAGCGCTGCCGGCATGCATCGCTTCCTCTGGGACATGCACTATGCGCCGCTGGCGGGCATCCCTCCGGAATATCCCATTGCCGCCGTACCCCACAATACCGCGCCGCAAGCCACTTCACCCTGGGTGATGCCGGGGCAATACACCGTGGTGCTTACGGTGAACGGCAAGAGTTATTCCCAGCCTTTAACCATTCAGATGGACCCACGAGTGAAAACTCCGGCGGCTGACCTGGAAAAGCAATTTCAACTCTCGCAAAAGCTCTACAACCATCTGCTTTCGGTGGCGCCAGCCGCGAGCCAGCTTGCAGGCGTTCGCAAACAGATTAAGGATCTACAAAAACAGGCGCAGGGCGAGGTGCTGACTCAAGTCAACGCTCTCGACCAGAAGCTGCAAGCGCTGGCTGGGGCGCAGGCGCGCCGTCCGGGGCCGGGCAATGAAGCGCCGAGCCTGGGTGGAATGCGTACCCGGCTGCTGACGCTCATGGGAGTGTTTCAGGAAGCTGATGTCGCGCCCACCACGCAGGCCACCAGCGCAGCGGGCGAACTGGAGCAGCAGGTTCCACCACTGATGCAACGCTGGGAGGCCATCAAAGCACAGGACATTCCGGCGCTCAACGGGCAATTGCGAAACGCGCATTTGCCGGAGATCAAGCTTGAGGCAGCGGAAGAGGAGTAAGCTTTGTTCGAACGACTACCAACCTCTACTACTGACTGCACTGATTACACTGATTTTCGCAAATCAAGAAGTCTCCAGAGGCAATTTCTTGAAATCTGCCGTTGTTATCCACAGCTATCCACAATTATTCGCGATTATTCACACGTGAATCGCTGGGCGATTGCATTACAATTTCGCCTTCCGGCAGATCGAAAAGTACTGGAGCGTGTTTCGAAAATAGTTCGAGGATAAAGTGGCGGCTCTCGAAGGCCTCATGCCTAAAGGTCGGAATCGTTTTCAGCGACGATTTCCGCGGACTTTAAAGAATCCGCTCCCCGGCTTCCACCGGCTGGTCTGGAGAGCCTGTTTTTGAGACACGCTGTCAGTAGCTTCAGTTGACGGATGAAATTTGCTTCCTGGGAGTGTTGGTGTCGCGAGAACAAAAGATCCACGCTGAACAGACACCAAGAGTACCTCTCTCACCCATCAAACCTCCCGGTGAGGTTACGCCCCAGGAAAAAGCTGACATTGCTTCGCTGCTGGCCAACGGCGATTCCGGATTAGCGTTGGAGCAGGCCAAACGCATCCACAAGCGCTGCCGAACCGCGGCCTCAGAAGCTCTATTGCTGGAAGCTTATCTCGCCCGCATTCCTGCGCTTGCCAATCGAGGGCTGGAGAATGAAACGAACGCGCTCATTCAACTCGTGTCCGAACGCTACCCTGCGGCCCGTGAACGGCTGCGCACAGTAACGGCCCTATTCGCCTCCGCCGGGGACGGAATCCATGATCTTCTGCGGCCGCTCAACGATGAGATGTTGGCGCCGGAACGGCGCATGGCGATCCTCAAGTCCATCCGCTGCCGCGTCAGCGACCTTAGCGCAATTTCTGAATGCTCCGCCTTGCCAGACGGTCATCCGCTCAGAATCGCCGCTGCCGCTTTGGTCAGAGCATTGGAAGCGGTGACCACCAGCCCCATGGCAGATGCCGAATTGGCACTACCTGAGATTTCGCGGCAAAGCCCGCTGGCACCATGGAAGATGCTGGTCCGTGCTGTTGCAGCGTTCTATCGCCGCGAGGACAGCCTGTGTGAGAAATATCTTGCCGCCATTGAACCCGATTCGGTCGCCGCGCGGCTGGTTCCAGGCCTGCAAACGCTTCTAGGACAGCACCAGACACTGAGTCCGGCAGCACTCACCCTGGTTAATCAAGTTGGCGGAACTCTGGAAGAGCTGCGCTCCGGCCTGGAAAAGCTGGACAAATTGTTGAATCGCAGAGATCAATCGGAATCATGCCGGCAAATTCGGAGTGTTGTGGCAGAGTGCCAAACAAGCTGCCCTGACCTACTGGAGCGATTGAAGCAACATATCTCCATTCGCTGCATGAGGGCGGGCCTGAAACGGGAACGAGTCTCACAGGCGCTGGGCGGATGGGGGTCGCTCAAGAACGCCTACTTTTGGAAGTTATTGGCACGCGCCTATGAGCAAAGCAAGCAAACTCCAGATTCGACTCTTCTGACCTGTTATGTGTGGGAAGAATTTCGCCGGCACGCGGTGCATGAAGGATGGTTTCCCGAGAAGGGCCCTGAAGCCGCGACCTTGTACTTGCACATCGCGGACCTCATCCTCCATCTGCACCCGGACGACGCGCGCAACGCGCGCTGGATGTTTGCCGCGAGGTTTCCGGGCCTGGCAAGCTACTACGAAGGCCAGCCGGCGGAGATCCGCGCGCTCATGCTGCCGAACAAGGTAGACCTGAGCGTGATCGATCCTGACAACGTTTTCGCCCGCGCGTGTGAGGCCGATCCCTGCTCGGAAAATTTTCAACGCTGGTTTGATTGGACCAAGCAGCAAGCACCGAGGCTCAGCGATACCGTGGCAGAGCGATGGTTTGCACGCATTCCTGAAGACGTAAAACCCTTGCTGCACTTGATGTCGTCCGCCGAGAAGCGGGGCGCATTCCAGACGGCCTTCGACTACATGCAGCGGGCGGAGATGATTGACGGTGTGAGTCCCGAGGTGCGGAAAGCCCGGTTTCGTTTGCTGCTTTCCATGGCCACACGTCATTTACAGAAAAAGAAGACGAAGCTGGCATGGCCGGAGTTGAACCAGTTGGCTGCACTGCCGCAGACACAGCAGGGCGACCGTCGGGCTTATGTGGCCGCCCTGAACTGGGTCGGGTGCATGATTTTGGGCCGGGAAGAAGAGGCAGAGAAGGAACGGAGCGACGTATTCGCTGTTCTCAACAATGAGATTGCTACTCGTCTTGTGCTCCGGGGCGCTGCCAGCGCCTGCAAGTTTCAAGGACAGCTTCCAGACCTTAGTCAAGATAGTAAGGAACCGGTGACTGCGGCTGTAGGCCGGGCCTGCGCTCTGGGTGAAGACGTGGGCGTGCCCATTGGGATTCCAGCTAAGTTGAGCGCAGCCATTCTGCGTGAGCTGACGGCTAATCATGGCACGATCGAACTTCAGGCACTATACGCGCTGGGCGAAGCGGCCCTGCATCAGGAAACTCACAAGCTTGCCTATGCAGCTTCCGCTGCGGGACTGGCCGGAAGTCCGGCGGGCCATGCTCGCTTTCTGTTTCTACGGGCACGGGCGTTGCCATATTGGGAGGACCTCCGGCAGGACGCATGCCTGGGGGCAGCGTCTGAGCTTGCTCGAAGGCAACGCGATCACGGCCTGCTGGATAAGATCGGGAATTGGCGCGATGAAGAACTGGGTCCGCTCGGTCCAGTCGCATCAGACGTCTCCATGAGCACAGAAGAAGTGGACCGTATTCTTCAGCAGGAGAAGGCCAAAGCAGCATTTCCCGCGTCCAATCCCAACACGGATGGTGCAACGCACGTGGACGAGGACCGGTCTTGCAACTGTCCGGCTTGCCTGAAGTTCGCGGAAGAGGCACCTGAGGAGTTTGTGGAGTTCGTCAACACGTACGGACCGGAAACGGTGACTCAGGCGTTAGCAGAATTAGTCGATGAGGAGATCAAGCACCGGAAGAAAAAACAGCAAAAACGAGATGTTGGATTCTAAACCGTTATGCTGGCAGTTACGAGAATTCTATTCTAGTTCTAATGGAGACAATGTCGTTCCCGCAGAGAATTTGGTAATTGGGTAAGTTGGTAAGTTGGTAATTTAAAAACAAAACCAAAATCTCGTTATTGAGAGGGATATCAAGGACGAGGTGTAAAGGCACGGATGAATACTATTGGGAGTCTAGAGGGCAACATATGAAGTATGAAGATGCGAGCCAGATCCTGGGCGTGGGGGCACAGGCCGGCGATCAAGAGATACGTTCGGCCTACTTGCGCAAGGTGAAGGAATATCCTCCGGACCGGTCGGCCCGCGAATTCGGGAAGGTACGGGACGCATACGAGATGCTGCGCGATCCACGCTGGCGCACGCGGAGCATGCTCCTGTCGGCGAATCCCGACCAACCATTGACTTCCCTGCTGGAAGGCCGGCAGTCTGAGCGGCGATTCACGGGTGCGGCTCCCTGGCTGGCAGTCCTGCGGGAGAAGAAGGATTGATCGACCGGAGTGAAATTCTGGGCCGTTTTGAGGCATGGCTCGATTCAGCGATGGCAGAAGAGGAGCCGCCGCAGGGAATCCCTGCCGAGATTTTAGCCGGCGAGAAGAGTAGCGCCGAGAGTGATCCCACGGACCTGTATACCATGTGGGCGGCAGTCACCGCGCTTACGCAAGAGGTTAAGCTCCAAGGCCGGGCCTTCAAACAGTTGAGTGAATCGCTGGCGCGCGAAGCGGAGCGCCGAAGCCGCAAGGAAATATTGGATGCACTACTGGAGATTCGGGAGCGGCTGCTGCAGGGCGTGGAATCTGCCGGCATTCGCGCAGATGTCCAGCCTTCCTTGTGGGACCGTATTTTTCGCGCACGCTGGAGCAAAGTCCGGCATGCTCTTGATGTAGTGGAAGCACTGGAGGAAGGCTACAGATTGAGTCTGGCAAGGCTGGATGACCTGCTAAGGCACTTTCAGGTCCGGCCTATCGAGTGTGAAGGAGAACTCTTTGATCCACGGCTGATGAGCGCCGTGGATGTGGAAGAAACCAACGAACTCATGGATGGAACGGTAGTTTCTGTTTACCGCACCGGCTATGAGTGGAACGGCGAGGTATACCGTCCGGCGCAAGTCCGGGTGGCGCGGACCCCGCGAGGCAATGCAATCCATGAGTGATCTTGTAATTGGAATCGACTTAGGCACAACCAACTCCGAGGTAGCGGCGTACATGGACGGACGGGTCAAGGTGCTGGGGCCCGGTGAAAACAGGATGTTGCCTTCCTGCGTGGGCATTTCTCCGGGAGGAGAGCTGCTGGTGGGCGAAGCAGCACGCAACCAGCAGTTACTCTATCCGGAACGGACTGTCCGCAGCGTGAAGCGCAAAATGGGGAATGCTGAGACGGTTACGTTAGGAGAAAAGACCTTTAGCCCGCAGGAGATCTCCGCGCTCGTTCTGCGGGAACTTGTGGAGTGGGCGCGGCGAGATCTGGGGCAGTTGCCGCAACGAGCCGTTATCACGGCGCCCGCGTATTTCTCTGATGCACAACGCGGCGCCACCAAGGAAGCGGGGATGATGGCTGGACTGGAGGTAGTTCGTATTCTGAACGAGCCCACAGCCGCCAGCCTGGCCTACGGGTTTGGCGACGGAGAGCGCCGCACGGTCATGATCTACGATCTGGGCGGCGGGACGTTCGATGTCTCGATCGTGACCACCGAGGGAGAAGTGACCGAGGTGCTGGCCAGCCACGGCAACAATCATCTGGGCGGGGATGACTTCGATGATCTGCTGCTGCAACACCTGGAACGCGAGTTTCACCAGCAGCATGGCATCTGGCTGCGGGAGAACCATCGCGCGGCGCACGCGCGTTTACGGTGGGCGGCGGAAGCGGCCAAGAAGAAGCTCAGCTTCGAGCCACACGCGCTGGTCCGTGAGGAAGCACTCGTAATCCAAGACAGTAAACCTCTTCACTTTGAGTTTGAACTCTCGCGCGACGAATACGAGCAGATGATACTGCCACTGGTGGAGGCGACCCTGGACAGCGTCTCAAAGGCCCTGGATGACGCCAAGACAAAACCCAGCGACCTGAATGCCATTCTCCTGGTTGGTGGTTCGACGCGCACGCCTTTGGTCTCGAGGCTATTGCAGGAGCGCACGGGCCTGGAGCCGCGTCAGGATGTCCATCCTGATCTCTGCGTCGCGCTCGGGGCGGGCGTGCTGGCATCGCGGCTGGCGGGTCACCAGGTTGAGCGCGTGCTGGTGGACGTATCTCCTTACTCATTTGGCCCTGCTTACCTGGGAGAGCGCGGCGGGGCGCCCTATAATTACTGCTATCATCCCATCATTCGCCGCAACACGCCTCTGCCTGTCACTCGCACGGACAGCTACTACACTGCCCAGCCCGGCCAAACTGGAGTGGAAATAGAGATTTTCCAGGGCGATGATGAAGACGCTCTCAAGAACGTCCTGGTAGGTAATTTTCACATTGGGAACCTCACACCAACCCAGCAACCCAATGAAGTGTTATGCCGGATGAGCCTGGATGTGGACGGTATGCTGCATGTTGCCGCCATTGAGAAGCGTACGGGCAAGTCCAAGCAAGTCACGATTGCCGATGCACTCCAGGCCAAGAGCGAGGCGGAGATCGCGGCAGCCCGCAAGCGGATTGAAGATCTGTATTCCAGGCGTGAGAACCACGAGGAAGAATGGGAAAGCCAGGATGCAGAGGAAGAGGCGCCGCTCATTGACGCCGAAGCGGACGTGAACGCCAATGGCAACAATACTGAGAATGGGAAGGTCATTCACATAGAGCCACCGGGTTGGGTGGAGTATCGGCGGGATGCCATTGAACTTCTTCAGCGCTTGCGCGCGGCGTCAACCTCAATGCACCAGGAAGATGAACAGGAGGCGGCCGTGTTGCAAGAACAAATTGAAACGGCCGTGGCTCATCACGACACCCAGAAGCTTAGTGCAGCAGTGAAGACCCTGAAAGAACTGCTGTTTTTTGTTGAGGGCACGTAGTGTGTCCGGTCTGCCGCGCGAATTTTCGCTCGACCCCTATCTGCCCGCGCTGCGGCGCTGCTCTGGAGATGATCATGCGTCTTCAGGCGCGCGCATGGCGCCTACGCCAGGCTGCCAGAACAGCACTGATGGAAGGCGATTTTGCGGGCGCTTTCTCATTTTCGTCTGCTGCTGAAGCACTGTGCCACACGATACCCGGAAAGCATCTCAAATGCCTGAGTTTGTGGCTGACGGAGAAATTGCAGGAATTGCCAAAACCGCCGTAATTGCCAGAATTGAAAAGCAAAAGCAAACAGTTTTCGCTGCCATCCATGTGGACCGAATATTAAGGCAGGGATTCTTTTAAGCTCTTTGTTTTCGGTGCGGCTATGTTGGAGGGATCGTGGACATGGTGGACAGATTTTGAAAATCAAAACCAAGATCTTGAACGCTTGCGGAATAGCGAAAATCAGCACCTGTTTTCTTCAAATGGCCTGAGCGCCTAAAGAAAAAGCGGCGGAGAACTTTCCGGAAACTCCGCCGCCTCAGCCGTCTCGGCCCGCCTCATTTCGTTCATCCCGGACAGGTTTTCCCGGTTGAAACAGGTGGAGACGGCTAATTTCAGCAATTGGTCAACTTCTTTGACGGCACGGTTTGAAGGTGTGCCCTTCAAAGAAAATATGTGAAACACTTTCTAACTCGCCTACTTTCCGTCGCGCAGCGTTACTTTCACGCTGCGGTCGGCGTTGAGTTGAGTTGTGGTTTTCCAATCCAGTTCGTCCATGGCAACTTGCCCTTCTTTGCCGTTGGGCATCACGTAGACCAAACGGTCGTCGTCGCGCCAGTAATCGGACGCGGCGTAGACGGTTCCTGCCCGCAGAGCGAACAAAGTGACCTTGGGCTTCTGAGACGACGGCGCAGTGCCCGCTACCGTCGGCGTGTTTTCCGCCGGAAGCGCCTTCACCAAACCGGCTGTATCTCCGGTAACTGCTGGCGCTGCGACGGTGACCAGCTCGGCAGGAGCGGCTGCCATTGCCGGAGCAGCAGAAACTGCTGGGGCAGCGTTGGCCGGCGCGGACACAGCCGTGGTTGCGGCCGTGTTATCGACCTCAGCGGACGCCTTTGCCGGCGCGGCAGTGTCTTCTTCTTGTTCTTGCTCTTGCGCCGCGGGCGTCGGGGCCACCTGGGCCGATGCAGCCGCTGTTACCGGTGCTCCGGATTTTCTGAAGGTCCTCCAGCCTGAATGGTCAGCAGGCGCGGTTCCCTGCTGCCAACTGATCGTACGGTATGCAGGAGCAGTGATTCCTGATGGCGGCGAGATGGTGCGGGGCCTCAAGTAGAGGGCCGGCCGGGTATAAGAACCACCTGTATCGAGCCGTCCGAAACGCTGGTACTGGGCAGACTCGGGAACGATCACGTCTTCCATGAGCCGCAGGGTCACCCGGGTTTCTCCCTTGAGCGTGGGTCGAGGTCCACGGTTCGCCAAGGTGAGTATCTTCCACGGCCAAAGGGGCGGCAGCAGCCATTCGACAATGTCGCGCGTGGCGTGTCCCTTGCCTTTGATCTTGCCCTCTCTGTCGACTTTATATCCGCCGCTGACGGCGATCATCTTGGCGGATAGAGGCAAGTCTGTCCCGGGAAGGCCGATACGATCAAATTCAATCTTCATGTAGCCTTTGCCCCAGAAATGACCGGGGTCCTTATCGTCCGCAAGGTGACCGACGATATAAGTGCCTCGCGGGAAAACAGTTTGTCCGAATACCTGCAAGCCGTGGGGATGGCAGAGTACGGGATCGCCAACGGCGGCTGTGGCTGAAGAAAAGTTGGGTTCGTCCATAGTGCATGTGAGCAACGTCCCGGCGGGAAGGACAGAATCTCGGGCCCAGGCGCTTGCAGAGGACACTAGCGCCAGGGAGAGAATGAAAGACAAAGCAGCAGCTTTCATCGAGGACCTCCGAATTGGAAATGAAGAAGCGATGTTGGTATCGGAACTGAAGGGGCCCATGCCAGCCAGAGCAGCGATACCCCTTTTCGGGCAGGCATTCAAGAACAGTAATTAGAAGTCTTACGCGAACAAAATAGCAGTTTCCGCAGCCTGGCTTAAACAGGCTGCGGAAATTTCTCAGTTACAAATTCATGCAATCACAAAACCTGTGCTTAACGATGTCCTCCGCTATGGCTGCTGCTGTGGCCACCGCTACTATGGCTTCCGCCTCCGCTGCCGCGTGATCCTCCACCACTACTACTGCGTCTTCCGCCGCCACTGTAGCTGGGGCCACTACTGCTGCGACCACTGTAGCCGCTAGAGCCTCGAGAGCCACCGCTGTATCCGCCTCCACTGCTGTAGCTTCCGCGGTTGTTTCCGGGGTTGTAATTTCCGCCGTTGTAGTTTCCACCTCGTGAGGCACTGGTCTCCCCGCGAGGCACAACAATGGGTTTACTCAAATCCAGACGGGTCCTAGAGTTTGAGGGCGGCTGCGAGCCACCGCCCTCGTTGCGGTTCTGCGGAAAGTTCGGGGAGCTGTTTCCCGAAAACCCTCCACGTCCATTGCCGTTCACATTTCCCTGGCCACCACGCGGCTGATTGTTCCCGGGATTGGAACCACCAAAGGCGTGGGAGCTATTTTGTCCCTGGCTGCCGGAGAAGGTGCGCCATCCTGGACGGCTTTCACCCACGCCATTTTGTGTTGTACCGCCTCGGGACATGTTTATCGAATCATTGCGGCTGAATCTGCCGTTAGCGGAGGCTTCGCCGCCGAACCTGGCATTGCCTTGCGCCTGGCCGCCGTGGGCCTGAATGGCCTGCTGCATTCTGCTGGTCTGCTCACGGAAGCTCGGCCCGGAGGTCGTCTGGGTCCGGCTGAAGAAATGACCCGAGGCGCCGGGCCGGACTCCGGCAGGAGCAGAAGCAAAACCTCTGGCGCTCAAGCTCTCACGCGTAGGCATCACGCCCAGATTGCCCTGGGCCACCCGGGCCTGCCGGAGTGTCCCGGCATCCATGCCATGATCAAACCTTGCTCCGCCACGGCCAAAGTTTTCCGCACTTACGCTGGTGATGCCCGCACGCACGCGCGAATTGTTGAACGCGGCATTGAAATTCGAGAGCCCGCGGCCGCGGAAACCGTCTCGATCGCGAAAACCACCACGGAAATCATCGCGGTCGCGAAAACGGCCCCGGCCAAAGAAATTAATATCGACCACGCTAAAGGTATTGAATCCACCTCCCCACCACGGATAGAAGGGGTCATAGGGACCACAAGGGAACCAACCGATGGAGCCGAACCCAAAGCCAAAGCCGACGTGACGACCGAAACCGATGAAGGAGACGAAGGCGGGAGACCATACCGGGCGGTAATAGGGAGTGATTGCTCCAGGCCACCAGTACCAGCCGGTGTCATAGTAAAACCAGCGCCCATAGTGATAAGGCGCCCAACCCCAGGGCTCATAGGAGACCCAGGTCCATCCATAATAAGGTTCCCAGACCCAGCGGCCGTCCTGGTAGGGCGCCCAGTTGGCAGATTGGTTGTAAGGCTGCCAAACCTGGCCGTATCCAGGGATGTTCACCCAGCGGCCGTTGGAATCCAGGTCCTGGGCTCCGGTGTAATACTGGTTTGTCTGACGAACACTTTGGGAATTGCGAATATTGTTATCGCGATCTCCGTTCCACTGGTCCCAATCATCCCCGCCCGGGGCCTGAGCGACTTTGTATTCAGGATCGTCAGTACCCCGGATGGTGATGATTTCACCTTGTTTCACGTTAGTGCTTCCCTGAGCAGTGGAGACTTCAGCTTCACCTTCGCGCACGATTACATTGGTTTCAGAATCGGAGGTCACCTCCACCCGATATTTGCCATTTCTTGCCGGATGGACGGAGACATTCGGAGTATCAACTTCAACCTGAGCGTCGCCGCCAAAGGTGCTTAAATTCGCATGGCCCTGCGCCACCTGGACTTGAATATTGCCGCCGGAAAGGCTGGCAATCTTGGCCTGTGTTTGAGAGGCCAACCGCAGAACGTTGGCGTAATCGAGTTGAATTTCCGCCCGACCGCCCTCACTAGTAGCTACGGTGTCACCGCTGGCAATTGGAGTGTTTACAGTCGTGGCTATCCAGTCACCGGAGTCGCCACGCTGCATGGAAACGTCGCCACGAATCATGCTCAACCGAGCCACGCCCGGAGCCGCACCCACAGACCGGCCTCCATCGGATGGCTGGCTGTCGTACTGAGCATCACCTGGAGCTTGGACCCGGGCTTGATCCTGGGCTTGGGCAGCCATCAGCCCGGTCACCGCAAACAAAATAGTAATTAAAAGTGCCTTTCTCATATCACCTCATCGCCTGAAACTGAGACTTTCCCTTGTTGCCCTGTTTAGAGCAATTGGATTGCCAGGGTTTTAATTTAGATTGGCTTTTATTTTGTTGGATTTAGACACTCTTGTGGCCGGCTCTCTTGGATTGGTGGTGGTTTTCAACCACTGGGATTGGTGGAAATGAGCCAGAGGAGCAGGTTACAGCATCGAGCCATGCCCCGTGGATTCTTCTACCACCGCGAAATAAGGCTCGCGGGGAATGAACGATTGCACCTTGATAAAGTCCACACCACGGGCTTTGAGGTCCCCAACATCGCGCTACGCTGTGAAATAATTTGTATCAACCATGGCTGGCGGGGGGATCCACGGCACGCCGGTACAAGTTCACCCGAATCGCCGCGAGTTCAGTAGAATCACAGTGCGATGCTAATCATTCTGTTTCGATCCAAGCTGACTGCCGAAGCGGGTGAAGACTATGCGGCGATGAATGCAGAGATGGAATCTCTGGTGCGCCAGAATCCGGGATTCATTGACGTAAAGAGCTACAAATCCGAGGCCGGCGAGCGGCTCACCGTGGTATGGTGGCGCGACGAAGAGTCATTGCGGGAATGGAGAGAACTGATGCGCCATCGCGAGGCGCAGAAGACCGGCCGCGCAAAATGGTATGAATACTACGAAATGGAGGTAGCCAGCGTGATTCGCTCTTCGAGTTTCGCGCGGACCAACTGACCGTTACCTTCCATTCGGCGACGGATTAATTATTAGTTGGGGGCCACACGTCGCTTAGTCATCTGGTACGCCAATCTTCGAGAGCCGATAGCGTAGCGCATTCCGTGAGAGGCCCAGCATTCTTGCCGCCTGGCTTTTGTTTCCGTTGGCGCGGCGCAAAGCTTCGCGGATGATCTCGTCTTCCCATTGCTCCAGGGTCATCCCCTCCGGCAGAAGCGCTGCGGGCGATCCGGCTGCTCTGCCGAGAACTCCTGAGTCCAGTGAGATATCTTCCACGTGAATGACCGGATCGGCGGAGAGTGCTACGGCCCGCTCAACGGTGTTTTCCAACTGGCGCACATTGCCGGGCCAGTGATAATCCATCAGCAACTTCAGCGCTTCCGGGGTCATCTCCTGCACTTGCCTGCTGTTCTCCCGGGTAAAACGCACCAGGAAATGATTGACCAGATCCGGGATGTCTTCCTTGTGCTCGCGTAGTGGTGGAATATCTATGGGAACAACGTTCAAGCGATAGTAAAGGTCTTCGCGGAAAGTTCCCTGCTCCAGGGCGGCGCGCAGGTCTTTGTTGGTAGCAGCAATCAGCCGCACATCCACCTTGAGAGTCTTAGTCCCGCCCAGCCGTTCAAACTCCCGCTCCTGGAGCACACGCAATAACTTGACCTGAATGGGCGCAGGCACGTCGCCAATTTCGTCCAGAAAGAGACTGCCTTTGTCGGCCAGCTCGAACTTTCCCGGCTTGCTGGCGTTGGCGCCGGTGAACGCGCCTTTTTCATAGCCGAAAAGCTCGCTCTCAAAGAGATTGTCAGGAATGGCGGTGCTGTTGATCTTGATAAAGGGTCCGGAGGCCCGCCGCGAATTCTGATGGATGGCGCGGGCGATCAAATCCTTGCCAACTCCGCTCTCACCGCCCAGCAGCACAGTAGAATTGGTAGCGGCAACGCGCTCCACCAAGGCCAAGACCTCCTGCATCTTCACGCTTCGGGCAACAATGTTCTGGTATTGATAGCGTTTGCCCAGAGCCTCTTTCAGGCTGCGGTTTTCCTCGCGTACGCGCTGCATGTCCAGCTCTTTGCTGATCACCAGGCGCAGTTCCACCATGGAAAACGGCTTTAGGACATAATCGCTGGCGCCGGCTTTCATAGCCTCTACCGCGGTCTCTACAGTTCCGTACGCGGTCATCACCACGATGGGCACAGAGGCGTTCCATCGTTTGGCCTCCTGAAGAAATTCCAGGCCATTCATTCCCGGCAATTTCAAATCGGTCACGATCAGGTCCACGGCTTCGCGCTGGAAATATTTGAGCCCGTTCTCCGCGTCCTGGACGGTATGAACCGTATAACCGTCTTCGCCCAGGCTGATCTCCAGCAGCCGGCGCATCTTGGGTTCGTCTTCAATGATCAGAATGTTCGGCATAAAAAAGCCATCAGCACAAGCAGTCAGCACTCAGCCCGCGCACATTTTGGACAGAAAGAGCCATCTTCTCGGCATGGATCAATGTTTTCACAGTATCGGTACTTCCGTTCCTTTATCCTGGACGGTTTGCCGTGTTGAAAGTTGCGGAAATGAAACCAAGAAGCAAGCTCCGTGTCCCGCGTCGCTTGTCACCCGCACTGCTCCTCCATGGGCATCTACAATCTTGGTCACGATGGCCAGTCCCAGTCCTACTCCGGTTTTCTTAGTGGTAAAAAAAGGATTGAAAATCTGCTCCTTCAAATCGACGGGAATTCCGGGGCCGGTATCTTGAATTTCCACCAAAACTTCGTGGCGTGACTCTTCTGCATGCACCCTGATGCTCAATTCTCCACCCTGCTCTCCCATGGCTTCGCAGGCGTTGGATATCAGGTTGGTAAAAACCTGATCGCAGAGCTGCTGATCCAGCATTACGGGCGGGAGGTTGGGGGAGTAGTCGCGCTTGATCGTGATTTTGTCCATCGATTGTTGTTCGGAGACGCTCTTGAGCACTCTTTCCACCAGCGCCGGAAGATCGGTGGCGCGCAACTCCAGTTGCGAAGGCCGAGCGAAATCCAGAAAGCGGCTTACCAGAGCGCTCAAGCGATTGACTTCCGTATAGATGTAGCTGGATAACTCCCTGGCTAAAGCGTCGGATGCCGAGAGCTTCTGGTTCAGTATCTCCGCCGAACCCTTGATGACACCGAGGGGATTACGAATTTCATGGGCCAGGCCTGCTGAGAGCTGACCAAGAGCTGCGAGGCGCTCTGCCCTTCTCGCCTCCGCCTGCGCTTTCTTCAGGTTGTCGTTGGCGATGGTGAGGGTCTCGGCCGCTTCCTGATAGCGGCGAGTCTGTTGCCGATAACCCATGACAAAACGGTTGATGATGATACCCACGAGAAAGAAGAAAACCAGTCGCAGAGCGAGTTCGCCCCAGGCTTCTGGGCCGAGAACGAATTCGGAGCGCAGGAGAGGTCGCAGGGGCAGCAACAGCGATATATATGAGCCCGAGGTCAATAGCGTGAACAGCAATGTTCCCCATGGGCCAAAATACATTGCCGCCGTCATGACGGGCAGGTAGTAAATGGGATAGTAGCTGCTGTTAATGGCGATCTCTACGGTCGAGTGAGGAACGATGGGTGCCGTATGATCAATCAGGAGAGTAGCCAGGCCGATCTTGATGAGTACAGCGTACGCCGGCCCCCGGCTTGGGGCTGCGGCGATCAGCCGGGATTCCAGGAGCTGGAAGATGCCGATACAAACCAAGATGATCTGCTTGTGAATCTCCTCAATCGGCGGCAGGAGCGCCAGGGCCAACAAAAACAGCAGCCAGGCCAGATCAAACCATCGCGCACTGGGGCGTGCTTCGCCAAGCATAGGACGTTTTTGACTGTATCACACAGGGCAGAGCCGCAAGGGTCATCTTTCACAGACAACAATTTTCGGCCTGCTCAGCAGCCCTTGAATGACAGCCCTTGGATGACCTTGACATCCCTGTACCGTCAACTGAGAATGTGTCCCCATGAATGACTCTTACAGCAGCAAGCTGGCGGCTATTGTCTTGCCCGATGTTGATGGCAAAAAAGTCTCACTCGGGTCACTCTGGGCTGACCAGCCCGCAGTTCTGGTTTTCCTTCGCCACTGGGGCTGAATTTTCTGCCGCGAGCACGTTGCGCAGTTGCGCGACTACGCACAAAAGTTCAAAGACAAGGGTGCAAGGCTGGCAGCGGTGGGTCTGGGCGACGCCCACTACGCCCGTTCCTTCCGTGAAGAAACAGGAATCACCTTTCCGCTTCTGATTGACGAACAACGTACGGCCTATCGGACAGTTGGCCTGAAAAAAGCGTCTCTATTTCATCTTTTCCGTAAAGACAATGCGCTGGCGCGCAAGCGCGCCAAAGCCGGCGGCCATCGCCAGCACAAGCTCGGCAAAGATCCTCTCCAGCTTGGTGCAACCTTCGTCTTTGCTCCGGGAAACGTAGACCGGATGGTCCACATCAGTGAAACATTCGGGGACAACGCGGCGCCGGAGTCGATCCTGGAAGCGCTGTAAAAAGAAGCACTTAGCAATCAGCAGTTTCTGGAGAGCTTGCCTCCAGAACAAGGCTTGCGGGCTGAATGCTGGTTATTACCGGTCCAGCAGCTTCCTGATCTTGGAGCCTAGCAGTTGAAAGGTAAAGGGTTTTTGCAGGAAGCAGGTGGTTTCCAAAAAGATGCCGTGGCGAATCACCGCGTCGTCGGCATAACCGGAGATGACAAGGACGCACGTGTCAGGACGCGTCTTGCAAATGTGGCCCAGCAACCCGCGCCCATTGGTTTTGGGCATGACAATATCGGAGATCAAGAGCGAGATCTTGTCATGAAAGTGGTCTGCAATTTCGATGGCCTCCTGGCCGTTGCTGGCCTTCAAGACGCGGTAGCCACAACTCTCGAGGTATTCGGCGGTGGCATTCCTGAGTTCATCCTCGTCATCCACAAGAAGAATGGTTTCATTTCCCCGCGGATGCACAGGCTTCGCGCCTTCCGGGGATGGAATCTCTACTTTGGCGCTGGAAACAAGCGGCAGATAAATCTTGAATGTTGACCCGATTCCGAGTTGTGATTCGACGGTAATGTGGCCTCCACTTTGTTTCACGATGCCGTAGACAGTGGAGAGCCCGAGTCCCGATCCATTCTTTTTTGTGGTAAAGAAAGGTTCAAAGATGCGCGACTGTGTATCCGGATCCATGCCAATGCCGGTATCCGCAACCGAAAGAAGAACGTAGTCTCCTGCCGGGATTTGGGGCTTGGAGCCGGTACTCACATGGTTTTCCAGCTTGATGCTGAGAATGCCCCCGTTGGGCATGGCGTCGCGCGCGTTCGCGGCTAAATTGAGGATTGTCTGTTCCAACTGTCCCTGGTCCGCATGAACCATGCCCACATTTTCCTGGTGAATGCTCAACTGAATTTCCGCTCCCACCATGACTCGCATCATACCGCTCAGCTCTGCCAGCACAACGGAGACATTCAGTAACTTGGGCGACAAGACTTGCCTGCGGCCAAACGCCAGCAGTTGCTTGGTCAGCAGGGCCGCCTTTTCAATGGCAGCCAGCATCTTCTCAGCTCTGTATTTTTGCGCGCTCTCCACGGCGTTCATCTGCATCAATTCAGCGTAGCCGCTGATGATGCCGAGAATATTGTTAAAATCGTGGGCGACGCCTCCTGCAAGGCGCCCAACCGCATCCATCTTTTGCGATTGCCGTAGCTGGTCTTCCAGGTTCTGCTGTTCAGTAACGTCGCGCAGTTCGAGCAGATGCCGCTCGGGGAGAATGTCGGCATTAAAGCTGTAATCGACCAAGCGCTGGGCGCCATCGCCTCGGCGGATCCGGATGCGCCCCCGCGCGCGCCTGCTGTTCTGAAAGTGATGCCACACGTTTTCCAATTCCTCATCGCCGAAATCCAGAAGCCGGGTTCGGACCAATTCTTCCCGAGGAAGCCCCATGAGCTGCGCGGCTGCCGAATTAGCTTCCAGCACGGCTGCTTCGCCATCAACGATCACAATTGCGTCCATCGAATTCTCAAAAATGGCCCGCACTGTAGCTTCACTCCGCCGCAGGGCTTCTTCCGACTGTTTTCTTTCAAACGCGTAACGAATGGAGCGCACCAGCAGCCGGCCGTCAAAAAAGCCCTTGACCAGATAATCCTGGGCCCCTTCGCGCACCGTGCGAATCGCCAATTCCTCATCGTCCGATCCGCTCAATACTAAAATTGCGGTGCTGGATGCTGCCGAGAGAATGCGGGAAAAGGTTTCATATCCGGAACTGTCTTCCAGATTCAGGTCCAGCAGAATGACGTCAAACTGAATGGCCTTCAGGATTTGCAAGGCGTCGCCCAGACGGCTGACATGGCGGCAATTGAGGCCCTCAGACGACCTTTGCAATTGTCGGGCTACCAGCTTGGCATCTACGAGGTTGTCTTCAATCAGCAAAACGCTGAGAGTTTCCTGCCGGGTTTCCAGAGCCAGAGTCGTCATTGTGTATGCGGACAAGTTAAGAGATCTGTCGGGAGATCAGATGGTCCATCCTTTTCCGTCAGCCAGGGATTGCAGAGAGCGCTGCAGATTTGCAACCTCCTGCTCCAAGTCTGAGAAAATACCCGCTGCCCCTTCCAGAGATTGGCGTATACCCATCTGTTCCAGCGATGCGGCCAGAGAAGCCATTCTGCTGCCGGAAAACTGCAATGCGGACCCTTTCAATTTGTGGCTCAGCTTGCGCACATCTTCAAAAGATCCGTGCTGGATGGCGGCGCCGATCTTCTTGAGCAGCATAGGAGACTCCTCGGAGAAGATCTGCAACAGATCGCGAAGCAACTCGATGTCTCCATCCAATCGCCTGAATAACGCCAATGGATCGAAGCTGCTGCTCTTCAAACCGTCAAAACTCGGATCGTGTTTACTCATCTGCATCGCAAAGGCCTCTGGTTTGTACTCCAAGGCTGCAAGTCCCTTCAACCTCCAGCAGGCCCCATTCATGACTCTGGCCAGCGTAAAAAATAAACCGGCAGTCTCGAGATGCAAAGCTTTGATATCGGCTCTCAAAACTGAAACATCAGTTACTGGAAACTTCGAAAAAACCGTTCCACTAGAGCAAGACGGATCGAACACCGCGTTTCCTCACTTAATTCTTCACCTAAATTTGTTATTGCGAAATGAAGATTAGCAAAGTTCAGATTACGGGAGTACCTGAATTAGCGGCGCACGCAATTTTCTTCGCGCACAGGATTTGATGAGAAAGCTCTAAGATTTCACGCACCAGCAATGCGTCGCTTGCGTAAGGCGCATCAGGAAAAAATCAGGATCGCAAGGTTTTCTGCGGCTGTGCGATATAATCTACACGGAAGCGGGAGTAACTCAGTGGTAGAGTCACGGCTTCCCAAGCCGTTGGTCGCGGGTTCGATCCCCGTCTCCCGCTCCAACACCCAGGCACCCAGGACATTTCCGCCGGAATTCAGGTCGAGGAACACTCGTTTTCTCTGCATCATTCTGCGCATTAGAACCGGAGCAAGGAACTTGCTGTTTTCAGCCAGTTCTCTCCAGCACCACCAGAGTGCGGTCGTCCTGGGCTTCTCGATCACAGCAAAATATCCTGTTGGCGGCAAGAATGGCGTCAACAGGCTCTTCCGCGCCGAGATGCTGTTTTACCTGGTCAAGTCCGAATTCATCCCCATTGGGATTGTCTGACTCAGTGATGCCATCCGTCAGCATGCATAGCCGGGCCCCTCGGGGAAATTGCTGTTCGATGGCATGAAAGTCGGCATTGGGAATCAATCCTACGGGGAGATCGCCGTCGCTGATCTGCATGGCTGCGCCATCTTCCATCACAATTGCGGGAACATGACCGCAGTTTACGATCTGCAATGCTCCATTCCTTTGCAACTGACCCACCATGAGGGTTGCGTATTTGCGCCCGGCCACGCGGGAACAGAGAAACTTATTGACTGAGGCGGCTATCTCGACCAGGCGGGTGCCAGTGGAAAGCTGGGCATAGAACATCCCGTGGATCACAGAGGCCAGGAGCGCAGCCGAGATGCCTTTTCCGGAAACATCAGCCACGATCACAGTCACAGCATCGGGCGATGTGAAGACGTCAAAAAAGTCTCCACCGACTTCTTTGCAGGGAATGCTGAGGCCTTTGACGCGGGCAAAATCAGAGTGTACTTCGTTCTCTGAGATCAGGCTGCGCTGGATGGAAGCTGCAATCTCCATCTCCTGGCGATACTGCTGGGCGGCGCGCTCGGCTTCAACCAGCCGGGCGCTCTCCAGCAAGGCCGCACATTCCGCAGCCAGGGCGCGCAAGACGTCATGGCTTACGCCAGTAAGATTCCGCGAGACGGAACGGCTATCCAGGTACAGTACACCCTCAGTGTTAGCCGCAACCTGCTCTGGCGCACCGGCGCGGCGCGCGCGCAGAGGAATAGCCACAACCGTCCGCAGTTCGTTGAGCACAATGCTTTGCCGTGCCGCAAGAGCGCTTTGCTGCGTCGTATCTGCGGCCACGAATTCGGCGGCCGAGGCCATGGCTTCCTGCACCACGGAGTGGGAAACGTCCGCATCGTCGCGCACCTCTTTCCCATGGCGGTCCAGACCGCAGGTCAACACCGTGCCTCCGCTGGCGCCTTTGAGATAGATGAAACCGCGCTCTGCCTTGGTGATGCGCAGAGCATAGTCCACCATGTTGCGCAACACGTCTGCGATCACCACTCCACTGCTCAGGCTGCGTGCAGCTTCCAGAAAAAGGCGTAGCTTTTCCAGTTCTGAGGCATCGGCTTCACTGACAATCCGGTTCAGGATTCGGGTAGCATTGCTGACCGGCTCATCTTCCAGGAAGAGCAGCTTCAGGTTGGGAATTCCCAGCGTGATCTCGTCCTTGTTCTTTAAGCGGGAGCGCTCACAGCGCCGGCCATTAACGAAGGTGCCGTGCCTGCTGCCGGCGTCAATAACGAAATGATCTCCGTTCTCGTAGATCAATCTCGCATGGACGCGGGAAACCCGGAAATCGGGAATCACAGCGTCGCAATCCTGGGAGCGTCCAATCGTGAATGGAGATTGCTGGACGGCGATTTTGTGCTGCTGCCCGCCTGCGTCAATGAGGAGAGTGATATTGCGGGGACGAGTTGAAGGAGCGCTGGCCATAGCAATGATGGACTTATGGGATTGGGTTCTTACGGAACTGCTGTCCCTTGCTGCTGTTGGAGTATTCTAAACCAGCGGTTGTCCTGCCGTCGTTGTGCTGCAAGCCTGAGATGAATTCTTCTGGTCCCGGTTGTGCATGACGCGCGCGATGAGTTGCAACAATCCGTTCGAATCAACGGGCTTGGAAATATATTCATCCATCCCAGTCTGCAAACAGATCTCCCTGTCACCTTTCATGGCGTGCGCGGTCATGGCAATGATGGACACATGAAGACCGGTTGTCTTTTCTTTTTCACGTATCGCCCGGGTAGCGGCGAACCCATCCATCTCCGGCATCTGCAAATCCATCAATATCAGGTCGACAGGCAGTTCTTGTAGTCTTTCCAGCGCCTCTCTTCCCGAGTTCGCCACTGCCACCTGATGACCCGCCGACTCCAGGATCCTTACGGCGACCTTCTGGTTCACCAGATTGTCTTCTGCAACCAGAATCTTCAACTTCTCGGAGTGCTCCAGGCCATGGTGACCGTTCGCATCAGCATTCGCGGCTGCGGCCGATGGCGCGGCCATCTTGAACCTTGCGGTAAACCAGAAGGTTGAACCCTTGCCGGGCTCGCTTTCCACCCAGATGCGACCTCCCATCAGGGCCACGATCCGCGAACAGATGGCGAGACCCAGACCGGTGCCACCAAACCTTCGAGTGGTAGAGGCATCTGCCTGAGAAAACGCCTCAAAAATGACCTGCTGCTTTTCCCGGGGAATGCCAATTCCCGTGTCCCTCACTGAGAATCTGATCTGGTGTTCCTCTCCTCCATTCATCCCGTCCGGTTCCGCCGCTACTACGATTTGACCGCGCTGGGTGAATTTGACCGCATTCCCCAACAAATTGGTCAACACCTGCTGCAGCCGAACGGCGTCTCCCACCACGAATTGGGGAACCTCTGAAGCGATCGAGTAGCTGAGGACCAACTGTTTTTCGTCAGCGCGCAAGACCATGTTGCGCATGGCGCCGGCAATCATTTCGCGCAGATCAAACTCGGCTAAATCAAATTGCAGTTTGCCTGCCTCGATCTTGGAGAAATCCAGAATGTCATTGATCAGCACCAGCAACGTGTTGGCGGAATCCCTGGCCATGGCCAGCAACTCACCCTGCTCTGCGGTAAGCTGGGTGTGACCGGCCAATTCCAGGGTGCCAATCACGCCATTGAGGGGCGTACGAATTTCATGGCTCATGTTGGCCAGAAATTCGCTCTTGGCCTGGGTAGCAGATTCAGCAGCGTCCTTGGCATGCTGTAAGGCCTCTTCCGCTTTTTTGCGTTCACTAATGTCGAGGGCAATCACAGAAACAGCAACTACCTTCCCGTCTTTGAGCATGGGGGACCGGCTGAGGGAGACATCCACCAAGCTTCCATCCTTGCGCCGGCGCACCGTTTCAAGATTGGTAACCGGTTCACCTTCCAGCATAGAGCTCAGGTAATGTTCCAGTTCCCAGGATCGTTCCGGTGGAACAATGAGGATCGCCGGATGACCGACAGACTCCGCTGCCGTATAGCCGAAGAGCTTCTCCGCCCCGCTGTTCCAGGTGACAATTTTGCCGTCGCGGTCAATCGACCAGATAGCGTCAGAAGACGATTCCACGATGGCCGCCGTCCGGCTCAGTGCCTCTTCTGCCCGCTGCCGCTGTCTCACCTCTTGCTGCAGTTCCTTCGTACGTTCGTTTACCAGAATCAGGAGATCTTGTTGTCGTTTGCGTATCTCCCGAATGCGCAGCAGATAGGCGGCAGCAGCCAGGCCCAGTATGCCCAGAGCGCAGATCAAATAAAACCAGGTGGTCTGATAAAAGCGCGGTATCAAATAAAAGTGAATTGAGGCCTCTTTAGGGCTCCACATTTCATGGTTATTGGAGGCAATTACGCGGAAGGTATATTCCCCAGGCGGAATATTAGTGTAGTTGGCCTCATGCCAGGCGTTTGGCTCTGTCCATCTGTCATCTTTATAGCCTTCCAATTTGTACTTGAAGTTAGCAGCGGAAGCATAGCTTAGGACGGCAAAATCGAATGAAAGATCCCCTCTGCCTGCCGGAAGGCGGGCCTCTCTTGCCAAAGGCTGTTTGTTGGCCAACGCAGATTCGATCACCACCTGAGGCTGAGGCAGAGTAAGGCTCACATTCCTGGGATTCACCGCCACAACGCCGCGAACACAGGCAAACAGCAACTTGCCATCCCGGGTCTTTAAGGCCGGACTCTGGCTGTCGCCGTTGCACTCTGTCGATGGCATTCCATCGGAAGGACCATAGGAGATGGACGTGATTTGCGATCTTCTGCCATCCGCAAAATCAGTGAGCTCCCTTTTCGGCACCCGGAAAATCCCGTGATTGGAACTCATCCAGAAATTGCTCTGATCGTCCTCCAGAATTGCCCACACCGTATCGTCAAACATCCCGTCCTTGCTGGTGTAGGTGGTGAACTTTCCATTTTTAAACCGTTTAAGTCCACTGGCATCCGTTCCCAACCAAAGCACGTGGTCTTGATCTTCATAGATGTAAGTGACGCCACCCACCCAGCTTGCATCCGTCTTAAAATTGAAGTTGGTGAATTTGCCATCTCGAAAGAGACTCATTCCCCCTTCAGTGCCAATCCAGATGTCGTGGGCGTGATCTTCATGGATGCACCAGACGTATTGACCAGACAGTCCATCCCTTTTGGTATAGTTGGTGAACTTGCCCTGATGAAGGCGGCTCAGGCCTTTAAGAGTCCCGATCCAAATATCTCCTGTATGGTCCTGAAGAACCGCATAGATTTGGTTGTCGGCCAGTCCATCCCTGGTAGTGTAGGTTTTTATGCTGTTTCCAATGACTTCATTCAGGCCTCCGCCTTTGGTGCCCACCCAAACATTGCCGTCGCGATCCTCAATCACGCTCCAGGCGTCATTGTTAGCCGGTCCCTTGTCAGTCCGGTAAACCCGTACGTGGCCCTCGTTGTACCGATGCAGCCCTGAGTCCATGGCGACCCATAGGCTTCCATCACGCCCTTCGTGGATGGAGCGGGCCGCGTCATCAGGATTATCACCGTGAGCAAAAACGCTGAGAGCGCCTGCTTTGAACTGATTGAGGCCTCCAGTCGAGGTTCCCACCCAAAGGCTTCTCTCCCGGTCCCTGAAAATGGACGCGACAGAATTTCCGGTAAGGCCATCCCTGGCGGTATAGCATTCAAATTTGCGGTTTCCTGTTGTCAAAAACAAGCGGCACAATCCACCATTGTCGGTGCCTGCCCACACCATATTGCCTTCATCCAGCACTGCCCGGACAGAGGACTCCGGCAAGCCCTCGCGAGTTCCATAGTGAACGATCGTCGCTTGTACGGACTCGCTTTGACCTGTGTTTGGCAGTGCGTTGCGGAAAGAGAACCGATATATCCCGGAGGTCTGTGTTCCAGCCCACAGATCGCCACTCGGCCCCACATACAAGGATTTGATCGGCTTTCCATCGAGAAATTTAGCGATTCTCGGATGCTGAAATTCAGAGCGAAGAATTCGATTCAGGCCATTATTCGTTCCCACCCAGAGGTCACCCTCGCGATCCTGCGCAAGCACATTGATAACGACGTCGGAGAGGCCAGCGTCTTTGCCAAAGGCGACAAATTTGTTGTCTTTGAACCTATTCAACCCATTGGTCGTTCCCACCCAGAGGCCGCCATCCCTGTCTTCGAGAAGAGTGAGCACAGAATTGTCCGAAAGTCCGTCTTCTCGCCGATAGCTTCGAAATATCCCGCCATGGTATTGGATCAGCCCCCCGCCAAAACTGCCGATCCACAAGTCACCTTGCCGGTCCTGCAGCAGGGCGCGAATGTCATTGACCTTGAAAGCCGGATCGTTGTTTTTGTCAAAAACTTTGAACTGCACGCCATTAAAACGCACCAACCCTTCTTGGGTGCCGAGCCAAAGATATCCATCGCCGGTCTGCAAAATGGCCATTACAGAATTTTGCGGGAGTCCATCCTCAGATCGCCAGGAACTATGGATGTATTCAGCCATCTGATTGGTAGCGCCGCGTGCCCAAGCTAACGAGGACAGCCAGGACAGACCCAGCGCCAGCAGGATCCAGAATGCCGTCGAAATCAGTCTTGAGCTGAAGTTCTTGTAGACTGCCATGTTCAGATCTCCGCATGGTTAGAGGCGGAGGCATTGAGAATAACGCAAAAGTTATGCTTGCGATTTCTAAAAAACACAATCTTTAGTGAGGTGATTGGATGTTAAAAAACTCTCATCAGAACCACCGGCGTGGCCGAATGGTGTAGATAGGACGGATTTTTGATATTGGGAACGAATGCGAAGCAGTAGGATCCTGGAAACAAATTTTACAGGGCCAGGTTGAGTTTACTAAGAACTAAGGGAACCAGGTTCGACGCCATTCCAATATGAACCTGGTCAAAATAGTAAGCGTTCGCCGGCCTATCCAAGCCAATGTAGATTGTCGTTGTCGGATTTGGCCGCCGCTTCAACACTCCTGCAAAACTGGCGACGGGTTGCACTGAGCCGGATGTTCCAATCGCGACAAAGATATTGCAGAGTTCGAGTTCCTGGTAAACACGGTTCAGGTCAAAAGGCTGTTCCCCGAACCAGCAAACATTCGGGCGGACCAGCGCACCACAAGAGCACTGCGGCAATTGTTGCGGTGTGTAGCCGGCATAGTCGGGAAACACAGCCTGACTACAGTCGTTCGCGCACCTGCTCTCAAACAACTTGCCGTGGATGTGCAGCACGTTCTTGGAGCCCGCCTCCTCGTGCAACCCATCCACGTTCTGCGTGCAGATGAAGAACCTTACATAGGACCCCCGGCTCTCGAATTCTGCCAATGCCTTGTGAGCAAGACTAGGCTTGGCATCCCGCGCCCGCGACCGGCGTTCGGAATAATATTCCCAGACAATCCTGGGGTCGCGCTGCCACGTATCAATATTTGCCAGTTCATAGTGGCTGTGACCGCGCCAGTTTGTGCCTTGAAATACGGGAATGCCGCTCTCCGCACTGATTCCCGCACCCGTGAGGACGAAAAGTTTGACAGGGGAGGACATCGCCCTTGGAGAGTATCTCAGTTGGAATTCGATGATGGCTTCCTTATTTGCGATTCGAGTTCCGATGTGTGGATTCGCTAAAGCTTCTAAAAAACGCGGATTTCATGGTAACCCAACATAATCAGCGGTTCCAGCAGGCAAATTGGAATGAACTTTGGTTTTCATAGTATGGAAGGCAGCAGCTACTAGCTTATAATCTTAATCATAACAGTGAGGAATTCAGCCGTTATTGCCTCTCTTTTCGCGCTTTGTGCGGTTACGGAGGTCCTTTCGTCTTCTTCCGCCCAGCAGCCTCAGTCGCTGCGTTCTATCCAGATTCTGCTGGTTCTTCCCTTTGAAAACGCTTCCAGCGCCCCGGGCATTGATTGGATTGGAGAGTCATTCCCCGAGATCCTCGGCAACCGAATGGCCTCCGCGCCGCTTTTCATTATCAGCCGCGACGATCGGCTTTATGCTTTCAATCGGCTGGGAATCCCGGCCAGCGCCAAACCATCCAGGGCCACCATCTACGAGATGGCTCAGCAAATTGACGCCGACTATGTCGTAGTGGGCCGCTACAATTTCGATGGCCAGACTTTCACCGCTTCCGCGCACGTGATGGACGTGCAGAAGCTGCGGCTCAGTCCCGAACTTACGCAGTCCGGCTCTCTCACAGATCTGATCAAAATTCAGACGGCGCTGACCTGGGACATATTGCACTCTCTGCGTCTGGCGGAAACAGTTTCAAGAAACGAGTTTCAGGCGCAGTTTCCACCGGTTCGCCTGGATGCCCTGGAAAACTACATTCGCGGCGTAATAGCCAGCAGCGACCCGGAACGAATCAAGCGATTCAAGGAAGCCATCCGCCTGGAACCCAAGCATACGCTGGCCATGCTGCAACTGGGCAAAACCTACTTTAAGACCCGTGAGTACGACCAGGCGGTCCATTGGCTCGGCCGGATTCCGCCGAGCGATCGCAACTCCAACGAAGCCCAGTTCTATCTTGGTCTGGCAGCTTTTGATTCAGGTCAGATGGATAAAGCTGAAGCTGCCTTTCGTTTTCTTTCCACGCGCATTCCGCTCACTGAGATCTACAACAATCTGGGGGTGGTGTCAGCGCGGCGAGGAGAGAAAAATGCTCGCACCTATTTCGAAAAAAGCATCCAGACCGACCCCAATGACCCTGATTATCGCTTCAACCTCGCCGTAGAACTGTGTCGGGAAAATGATGTATCGGGCGCCAGCCGCGAGTTGCGAGAATCGTTGGCCATCCATTCCGATACGGAGGCCAAATCGTTCCTGGATGCTCTCAGCGCGGGAACGCCCCCGAAAGACCGCCTTCCGCAGGAGCGCATCAAAGGCAACTACGATGAATCCTCTTTCCGCCAGTTGGCCATCGAAATTGAAAATAATAACGAAGTCAAGCTGCGGTCCAGCGATCCGGTTACGCATGCTGCCTTCCATGCCGAGCACGGACAGCAACTCATGGATCAAGGACTCACCGGCGAGGCGGAGAGAGAATTCAGGGAAGCAGTGATTCTCGATCCTGCCAATGCCGCAGCGCACGCAGGCTTGGCACAGGTACTGGAATCCAATCAGGACGCTAACGGCGCCCGCAACGAGGCCCGCGTCTCCATTCGACTCAAGCCCGGCGCCAGCGCGTATTTAGTGCTTGCGCGCCTGGATTTAGCGGAAAATAACCCTGTAGCCGCGGAGCAGGACGTGGCCCATGCCTTGGTCATTGATCCTGGCAATGCCGCTGCTACATCTCTGAAACACGATATCGCGACTGCACTGTCCCACAAATCACAGTTGCAGCCATGAGGGAACATCTATGGATCGCCGTTGTCTGGTAATGCTCTCGATTGTTCTGGCGCTCTGCTTTGCTGCATCGCCCGCTTCTGCTGAAATCGTGAAGATTGTCGTGGATGACACCATTCATCCTATCGTCGTCGAATACATTGGGCGCGCAATTCAAGAGGCGGAGCGCACCCATGCCGATGCTCTGCTGATTGAGATCAAAACCCCGGGAGGTCTCTCCAGTTCCACTCGCGACATCGTCCATGAAATTCTGGCCGCTCGCGTACCTGTAATTGTGTACGTGACTCCATCAGGAGGCTACGCCGCATCCGCTGGTTTTTACATTCTGGAATCTGCCGACGTAGCTGCTATGGCCCCTGGCACGAATACGGGCGCCGCTCACCCCGTTCTGGGAGACGGTACCACCATGGATCCGGTGATGAAAGAGAAGGTGGAGAACGACGCTGCGGCCCTGCTTCGCTCTTACACTTCAAAACGCGGGCGTAATGTTACGGTGGCTGAAAGCGCGGTTCGTGAATCAAAATCCTTCAGCGCCGATGAGGCCCTCTCCAGTCACCTGATCGACTATGAAGCCAAAGATGAGAACGATCTTTTTCAGCAGCTTGAGGGTAAAACCGTCACTCACTTTGATGGTTCTACTACGGTTATGCATTTGGTGGGGAAACCAGTCCGCTTTTACGATGAGACGGTGCGACAGCGGCTGCTCTCCTGGCTCATGGACCCTAATATCACCTCCATTGTGTTCATGATTGGGCTGATCGCACTCTATGCTGAATTCAATCACCCGGGCGCTATCGTCCCCGGAGTAGTAGGCTTCATTTTCATCCTGCTGTCTTTGTTTGCCCTGCATTTGCTGCCTACTAATTATGAGGCATTAATCCTTATTCTTTGCGCCTTTGTCATGTTTGCCCTGGAGGCAAAATTCCAGACCCACGGCGTTTTAGGCATCGGTGGAGGAGTAATGATGGTTCTGGGTTTGCTTCTGCTGGTGGATGGTCCTATCCCGCAGATGCGCGTCAAGCTTGTCACGGCTTTGTCCGTCAGCATTCCGTTTGCCCTCATTACCATCTTCCTCATGACCATTGCTCTCAAGGCCCGGAGAAACAAGATCACTACGGGAGGGGAAGGGATGATCGGCGAGATTGGCATCGTGCAAGCCCCGCTCACCCCATCCGGCAAGGTCTTTGTCCACGGCGAAGTCTGGAACGCGGTTTCCCCGTCCGCGGTCGGCGTAGGTCAGAACGTCGTGGTGCGCAAGGTGCAGGATATGACTCTGCACGTGGAACCGGCAGCATCCAGCGACCGGGCTGCGAGTTAGGTTGAGCATTCGTAACAATTTGAAATTTGCCGCTTTTCGACTAGAATCCGAGCAACTCTAGAACTGCTGAAACGGAGGCACTGTGGATACTTCAGGAATCTTCTTTGCGGTCGCGGGCGTTATCATCGGCTTGTACATCCTCAGTTCCATCAAGATTTTGAGTGAATATGAGCGCGGCGTGATTTTTCGCCTGGGCCGCCTGCGCCACGATGCCAAGGGACCGGGAATTATTCTGGTCTTCGGGCCGGTGGACCGCATGGTGCGTGTTGATCTCCGCCAGCAGGCCCTGGAAGTTCCTCCGCAGGACATCATCACGCGCGACAACGTGACCCTGAAAGTGAATGCCGTGGTCTACTGGCGCGTGGTCGCCGCTACGCAGGCTGTGGTCCAAGTGCAGAATTATTACTGGCAGACGCAGCAATTTGCCCAGACTACCTTGCGCTCGGTGCTGGGCGAAGTCGATCTGGACGAACTGCTGGCCCATCGCGACAAGCTGAACGCGCGCATTCAAGCCATTTTGGACCAGCACACGTCACCCTATGGCGTAAAAGTTTCCAACGTGGAAATAAAACAAGTTGATCTGCCAGATTCCATGCAGCGCGCCATGGCCAAGCAGGCAGAAGCGGAACGCGAAAAGCGCGCCAAAATCATCCATGCAGAAGGCGAGTTCTCAGCCGCGCAACGGCTTACTGATGCTGCCAGGACGCTCTCCGCGGAGCCTCTGACCCTCCAGCTCCGTTATTTGCAGACTCTTACTGAGATTGGCGTAGAAAAGAATACGACTATTGTCTTCCCCTTGCCGGTAGACCTTCTTTCTGCGCTTACGTCCGCTCTGCAGCGAGCGGGCAAAACTCCGCCTGCGCAGGGTTAACCAGTAGGATTCAGCAAAGGGTTCAACTGCCATCTTGAGGTTAAACTGGGCAGTAGATATTCCGTGGAGTTTCTGATTGTGCGCTGGAGTTTTTCCAACGCAAAGTAAGTTTTGGTCGGAGCGAAAAAATGGGGGCAAATCAGGACACCGAAATCACTTTAGGGACAGGCAAACTACTGAGCATTTTCTTCCTGCTGGTAGCTGTCTGTGCCGCATTTTTTACCATGGGCTATCTTTTTGGACGCGGGTCAAATCCAATTTCGCCTTCGACGACACTAGTCAGCACGGTTCCGGGCGCCGGCGCCAATGCTGCCGGCAAACCCTCCGCCGGTGGCAACAAACCCGTTGACGCAATTCAGCCAGCCACGGCGGATTCCGGCATCGCTAATCCAGTCGCCACACAAGCTCCTGCAACTCCGCAACCCACTCTGGTTCCCGTAAAGGCCGCAGACGATAACGGCACTGCCGCTCCGCCCGCAGAAACAAAGACAGCAGCCAATGGCTCGTACATGGTTCAAGTGGCGGCGGTATCCAAGCAGGAAGATGCTGAGATTCTGGTCAATGCGCTCCGCAAAAAACAATACCCGGTCTTAATGGTGGCAAATGTTCCCGGCGATTCCCTCTTCCATGTTCAGGTAGGCCCTTTTTCTGATCCTAAAGAGGCTGAACTCATGCGCAGCCGCCTGGCCGGCGACGGCTACAATGCGATTGTGAAGAAATAGTATTCAGCACTCGGCAATGAGCATTCAGCCAGTGTGGCCAATGTCCGCCATGCTTATATTCGTTCAGGCCAAGGATTCTTCTTTCCCCGATCCCCGCCCTCTCGTGTGTGATGGATGTTTCTTTGGCTGAATACTGAGTGCTTAATCCTTATCAAACCTTTGTTCTTTGAATGGATCACCGTACATGTGATATCCATTCTGCTCCCAGAATCCTGGGACATCATTCTCCAGAAATTCCAGGCCACGCATCCACTTGACTGACTTCCAGGCATACAGGTGAGGAACAATCAATCGCAGTGGATAACCGTGTTCCGGCGTGAGAGGCTCACCGCCATGATGAGTAGCCAGGAGAACATCATCTCGATCCAGATCCGCAAGTGGAACGTTGGCGGTGAATCCCTGTTCTGCATGCACCAGAACGTAGTGGGCTTCCGCTTTGGGCCTTACACGATGGAGAATCTCGCGAAACGCCACTCCGTCCCATCCATTATCGAAACGGCTCCAGCGGGTGACGCAGTGGAAATCGCTTTGGCTGTGCATGCGGGGCAGGCGTTCAAACTCTTCCCAGGTAAACCGCGCCGGCTGTTCCACCAGCCCCCAGATGCGAAACTCCCATTTCGACGGATCGAAGTGCGGCACGGATCCGTAATGCAGCACCGGCCACTTCAGCGTAAGGGACTGTCCAGGCGGCAGACGCCCTTCCCGGAGCATTTCTTTTTCCTTCTGGCGGCGTTCATTCCCCGTGAACAAGCCGGAATCTCCCATGCATCCGATTCTAATTCAGGATTTCAGATGCTGCTCTTGATGGTTTCCGCCAGCTCTTTCAGTGATTTCTCATTGCGCTGATACCAACGCCACAGGCCCTGCTTCTCCGCGCGCACCAGCCCTGCTTTGGTTAATACTGCCATGTGGTGAGAGACGGTCGGTTGGGAGAGCTTTACCTGCTCTTCAATGTCACACGCGCACATGCCCACCGGCTTCCCAATGGAGCATCGCCCTCGCTGCTTCAAGATGCGCAGGATCTTCAACCGGGTGGGATCGCCAATCGCCTTGAGAGCATTAACCAGTTGTCTTTCGTGCAGGGACATTTTCGAGCTATTTCAAGGACGTTAACTGCTTACGCAGGATTGGGAAGAACCTCCGCCTGATCTGTGCAAATCAGCCAAATCACCGGCGGCGGCAAGAATTTGCCCTCCGATGACCAGGTGAGCCGATGCCCTGATGACCTGATGGATTCAGTGCGTTACCGCCGCAAACATCGGTGACTCGATCAGTTGTTGGAAGTTCTTGTCATCCGCCTTGAAATGCACAATCAGACGCACGCTCTCAGAGTCCACTGTGGTGTTATCCAGGGCCAACTTCTCCGTAGGGGTGGCGTTCATCTTTTTGAACAGGATTCCGGCTTTAAGAATGGTGGACAGGGTGGCGGCAGTCACATTATCTGCCGTTACCACGTTCAAATTAAAATCCACGCCCCGGTCGAAATCCAGGGTGTAGCGCGAGCCTAAAAGCTGTTTCTTTACACCATCGTATTCTGCCAGATTGGACGCAGAACCCAGGATAGATTTCAGCATGGTTTGAGTGCCATCGGCATCCAGGACACTCCAGATCGTTCCCCGATCCACGGCTGCGATCATGTCTGTAACTTCGCTATTGGAGTTCAGGCTCTGGGAGCTGTCATCACGGGCATTCAGGCCCGCCTGCACGGCCTTTTCATCGCCGAACAGCATGGTCCAGTCATCCAGGAAGGTCATGCTCATCCCGCCCGCCATCGGGTAAACCAGATTGCCGTTCAATTTCTTGCCCTTAATTTTTTCCTTGAGCAACTTGGCCCTGATTTTCTTCCGCGGAAACTGTCCTTGTGCCACGCTCACCATCTCCAGCGCGTGCTCCTTGGTGCGGAACGAGGCTATGGTGATCTGGTCCAGGTCCTTGTCCGGATCCACTCCAATGCTCCGGAGCGCATCTTCAAACTGTTTCATGTTCGGAGGGATCAACTTGGTTTGCATGGCCATGGCCGTGTCCGAGTTCTTCATGCGGCGATAGTCAACGTTGATGATCTGCTGGACTTCAGATGGAATAACAGTGCGCGTAGCCGTGCCCAAAGAAGAGCCGAAGCTGGGTACTACTGTAAACACCATCAAGATAAGTACAAAAACAATTAGGCGTTTCATTTGCTCTTATTCTAATCCGTTTTTCTCGATTCTGAGATGCCCTCAACAGGAGCCCAGGATGTCGAAAGTTACATGCCTAAGGTATTTGCCTCTGTAGCTCCCCCAGCTTAGAACGAACATCGGCAACAAATCCTGCATCCTTTAATGAGCTTAAATTGATTTCCACGTTGGATAACGCCCCCTTGACGCCCGCCTCCGCCAGCGCGGAGGCCACAGTCAGATCAGAGGCCATGTTCGGATTTGTGATTGGCCCCAGGGATTCGATCAGCTTCGCCACTTCCCTGCATCTTTGCGCGGTCTCCAAAGGGACCAGGGTTGCAGTTTTCATGGCAGAGTCAACCAAACCTTCCCCATCGGACATCGCCTTGGCCTGCTTGTAGGCCGCCATGACCTGGTTGTAACTTTCAGCATCTGCATCAATCGCGGACTTCAATTCTTCGCGAAGTTGGGCCAGTTGGGCAATGACCTCGCTCAACCGCTGTTCGTATTGCAGGTAAGCCTTTTTGCCGCGCGACAGCCCTGCCACCATGCTTCCCAGCGCCGCAGCCATGGCTCCAGCAGCAGCCGATGCGCTGCCGCCGCCTGGAGTGGCCGTTGGCGCTGCCAATTGCTCAATGAACGGTTCCGCGCCCGCGCGCAACCCTCCTACAGCCAGCTTGCCACCCATCACAGCCGCCAGCCGGTTCTCCAGAATCATGGAGGAATCAAAATTCTCCACCTGCAAGAACCATTCAGCCGCCTGCTCCAGCGCCTTTTTAGGGACCAAACCAACAATCTCGCTGCTGAGTGGAAGCACGCCATAGCGCGCGGCTTCCCGCCTGACGAACTCAAAAACCCTGGCAACAGGAGTCTGTTCGAAATCCGTCAGGTTCATGGAAACCTGGGCCAGCCCGCGCACCGCAAATCCCGCTGCCTTGACGTAACGCAGCCCGCCGGAAGAAAAACGGATGGCCTTGGCAATATTTTTGGCTATGGTGACGGCAGCGGTGTTCAAAAAAATGTTGTAAGCAATCAGCGCCTTGCGCGCGCCCACAACTGTGGCCCCGGCAGTCGCATGCAGCCGCGGCTCGCCAAAGTCTGGCCGGCGTGCGGCATCGTGGACAATCGCCTCCCTCAATCCTTCATATTGCCCGCGACGAATGTCTTCCAGGTTCTGCCGCTCCGGACGCGTCGCCGCCGCATCATAGAGATACACCGGTACCTGAAAGCGTTTCCAGATCTCCTCGCCCACGCGCCGCGCAATCGCCACACAGTCTTCAATCGTGACCCCTTCAATCGGGATGAAGGGAACCACATCCGTCGCCCCGATCCGCGGGTGCGCTCCCTGATGATGATTCAGGTCAATCAGCTCGGCAGCCTTGCCCACACCGCGAATCACAGCCTCTGCGATGGTCTCGCGGTCACCCAACAGCGTGATGACCGAGCGATTGTGATCAGAATCCATCTCCCGGTCCAGCAGATACACGCCCGGCAACTTCATGGCTTCAACAATCGCGTCCACAACCGCCTTATTGCGGCCTTCAGAAAAATTGGGAACAGACTCGACTAAGGTGGAAGACATCAGAAAGAAGAATATCGGTCAGAGGAGATTGAACGCAAGCGATTGAGCAATTGGGTAATTTGGTAATCGGGAAATTGAAAACCTGAACGACTCCCATTCAATTACCCATTTACCAAATTACCCAATTATTCAATGCCTTCATTTGAACCAGTTAAACCCCACCGTAAATTGCACTGTATTAATCCCCGGATTCGGCGAGGCCAGGCCGGCATTAGAGATGTGCTCGTAGCGCGTGCTCAGGGTGAAAGCCCGGTTTTCGTGAGTAAAGAAATGAAAACCCAAAGCAGCGTGGGTCAGGAAGTTGGTGTTGGTGTTGCTAATGGCGGGGACATTATTGTTGCTGAACAGCACGCCTCCACCAAATTCAAAATAAGGCACGACTTTGCTGCGAGAGGTAAAGTTCCACTTGAGGTTTACCGGATTAAATCCCGCGGCATAAGCATTCTGCCCAGGTTGAATCACGTAATAAAGAGGCATGAAATCCGCCGACCATTCAAAATTGCCCCGGACAAATCCGCCTCCATGATTGCCGGTGAGCACTTTGCCCAGGCGCAGGCCCGCGTTCACAACCTGAGTGTCCGACGTGCCTCCCGGCACGCTGAACCCGCCTCCAACCCACACGCCAAAGTCCCAGGGCTTGTCGCCCAGTGTTTCGGATTGCGCTCCCGCCAGGCCGCACAACAGCATCAACACGAAGGTCAACTTCATGGGTTCTCCCTCAAGACTTCTTTTTTGGAAAACGATGCAAAGAGAATATCAGAAGAGATTGCCAGAATTGAAGAAAGAACGATTCCAACAAATGTTCTGTATTCTTAGGCCGCGTAATTCAGCGAGGGTGTAGGCCAAATTATGGCAATTCCGGCGATTCTGGCAATGGCTTAGCTGGCCACTTCTTCGAGCTGCTTCTGATCAACGTCAAAGTTCGAGTAGACGTTCTGTACGTCATCCTGGTCTTCAAGGGCTTCCAGCAGCCGGATCATCTGGGCCGCGGCCGGGCCTTCCAGCTTGATGTAATTCTGCGGCACCATGCCCACCTGCGAATGGGCAACCTCAATGTTCGCCGTCTTGATGGCATTCAACACGCCTTCATAGGCGCCGGGATCCGTGGTGATGTCCCAGGTCTCCTGGCCATCGCGCAGGTCTTCGCCGCCATTCTCCAGCACGATGTTCATCAGGTCTTCTTCCTTGGCTGCCGGCTTGGGAACAATAATTTCACCCTTCTTGTGGAACATCCAGGAAACTGATCCGGCTTCGCCCATGTTCCCGCCACCCTTGGTGAACATGTGCCGGATTTCGCTGACGGTGCGGTTGCGATTATCCGTAGTCACCTCCACCAGCAGAGCCACTCCTCCGGGCCCGTAGCCTTCAAAGGTAACTTCTTCGTAGACCGCGCCGGGTAACTCGCCCGTACCGCGCTGGATGGCGCGTTTAATGTTGTCCGCCGGCATGTTTTCTGCCTTGGCCGCAGCAACGGCCCCGCGCAGTCGCGGATTGGTGTCCGGATCACCACCGCCGCTCTTGGCGGCCATGGTGATTTCCTTTATTAGACGAGTGAAGGCTTTGCCGCGCTTCGCGTCCAGCGCGCCCTTTTTGTGCTTGATTGTGGCCCACTTGGAATGGCCAGACATGGTGTTGACCTCTATTTTTTGATCTTGATCGGCGCCGAAAGAGATTCGGCAAGTCGCTAGCAAACGTATGAAAACAAAGTAAATTATAGCATGGCATTCTTGCTATGCTTAAGACAATGCAAAGACGCCAGGGCAATCGCATGAAAACCTTTTTGCCCCCAAAACTTGAGCTTTCAGACAAGTTGAACGGCAATTTTGGTTCTGACGGTATCCGCGATCAAGTCGGAAGCCTGCTTAGACAGAGTTAAATGTTGTCGAATATGGATCCATCCGTGCTTCTCGGAGATTGTTTGGTAATAAAAATCCCGCGTAAGGACGTTAACAATCTTTCATGCGACTGCCTTGGGAATGCATCATCAGGGCGTATGCCCAACCAGTCGCTAGTACAAAAAATGAGTGGGACCGCAGCCGCCCCCGGCTGCGTCTTCTTGTCGCCGACGCCCAAGATACGGTGTCCCTTCCCCTTCAGCCGATACTCT